>NZ_JAYFQD010000019.1:0-10239 GCF_034927365.1 Proteiniphilum sp.
ATGCGAATCAGTATTTAAAAAATTAGATAAATGAATGCGATGGCGATTTTTCCCATCGTATGTATAAGTAATCCTTTTGTGGATCTTACTTTTTGCGCTCTTTGAATAGTTGTTTTTTCATTCAGCCAGTTGAAGAATGACTCTATGGGTTGCCTGACCTTTGAAACAGCCGTAGAGAACAGGTCATTGTAGGCTTTGCTTGCCTGTCTTTCCTGTTCGGACTGCCTCTTGACAGCCTTGACGGGAGTGAACATCTCGATATGCTGTTTTTGTTTTCTTTCATCATTAAAGTACTCAAAATCAGAGTATATCTTATCTCCGAAGATATTGGTATTCCGGATATGATCACCCCAGGCCTGTTTAAAGACTGTCAGGTCATTGTCCTCGGCGGGGGTAACCATCAGGGATCGGGGAAAGGGTATTGTCGCTTCCCTGCGCGAAGTCAGCGCATGAAGCTTCAACCCGTAATAGTACTGGTTCTTTGTCGAACAGTACCCCTTGGAGGTTATCTCACGGGCCACTCTTGCCTTCCTGTTCCTTCCGGCACAGGTTATCACCGGCATCGAATCGACTAGGGATGCACCATTGTCACAGTCATCCGGCATGAATGAAGATATCAATCTGTCGGACAATATCCGGAATGCTTCCCCCAGACGGTTCAACCTGAGATTAAAGGTCTGGTATGAAGGCAGTCTGGGAAACCACGAGGAGAGATATTCCGATGCAAAGCTGTATATATCCCTGATCTGGAAATACTTCTGACAATGACCTGCAAACAGGTAGATCGTCATTATTTCCTGGTCGGTGAAGGCAGGTTTCGAATTATTGCTGTATCTTTGGCAATAATATTTGAGCTCCTTGTCGTATAAATCACATATATACATATAAATCTGTATCAGTTTAAACTCTTTCTCGCTGGGAATCATACTGGAAAAATAATGGGGATTATTCTTCTAAGTTAATGATTTCCAGCGGATTGAGCAAATATCCGGCACGTTTATTTCATTGATTTTAAATACTTTAACTATATAAACTCGCGAACAGTTTCAACTACTGATTCGCATAATTCATATTTTATATCAAAAAATAAAGAGAAAAGCCTGAAAAGACTCGCTATTTTAAAAAACGACAACGGAAACAGGTCTGTCGAGGTTTTCTCCACCATGCCCGGAATTATGATTTACACGGGAGATTATCTCTCGGGTTTACATCCACCATTCTCCGGAATATGCCTGGAAGCCCATTATTATCCGGATACGCCGAACCGACCTCATTTCCCACAGGATGTCTATGCGGAGGGTGATATTTGGAGTGAAACCATTATGTACCGGATCTAATCCTTTTTACTTTTACTTCCGATAGAAAACAAACCGAAATATTATGCCATCAGCCCGAATATTCCTATTTTTGCCCATAAACTGTTGCAATACATTCTATTTTAATAATCTGACAAAATGAAACAAAAACTATCGGTTGCTGCTGTTCTTTCTTTGTGGGTAATCTGTGTGTCCTGTTCGAAAGAGTTGGAATTCACTATCGATGATTGGACCATACGTTATGATTCTTATTCGAAGAGTGTAGATATTTTAAATGATAACAGATTAATATATAATGATCTGTATGCTTCTTATAAACTTGCCGATACGCTGATCTCGACAAAGAATTATAATCCTGCAAAAATAAAAATAAAAAGAGTTTCTGATCATCTTGGCCAAGGGATTCTGTATGAACTGACCTATTCAAAAAAAGGTTTTCCCGACTTAATCCAGTCGTTCTATCTTTATCTCAACAGGGATTATGTGCTGACTGAATTTGAGTTAAGAGATGCGGACGGTGTGGAAACTAACTATATGGCTCCTGTCAATGTGAAGGATATGTCGGGAGTTTTTAAAGGTGGAGGGAATAACCGTGCACTCTTTATTCCTTTTGATAACGACAAATGGATCCGTTATCAGTCGCATCCGTTGAACTTCCAACAGTTGACCAGTTACGAGGTGAGTGCTGTTTTTGATAATGGAAGCCGTAATGGGATCGTGGTTGGTTCGGTAGAACATGATAACTGGAAAACAGGCATTGATCTCACATCAGAAGCGAACCAACTCTCTTCGCTAACTTGCTATGGAGGTGTTGCCAATGAAACGACGAGGGATGTAAAACCACATGGTTCACTGAGAGGAAAGAACATTAAATCGCCGAAAATATTTCTCGGTTATTTTAAGGATTGGCGCACAGGTCTGGAATCATTCGCAAAAGTAAATGCGAGGGTTAATCCTCCCCGGGAATGGAGCCATTCAGTACCGTTCGGTTGGAACAGTTGGGGCGTATTGCAGTTTAATCTCACCTATGACAAGGCGTTGCAGGTTTCAGATTTCTTTGCCATTAATCTGCAGAATAATCATTTTGCCAATGCCGATAACCTGGTGTATGTGGGGCTCGATTCCGGCTGGGACAGTTTTTCGGAAGAGCAGTTGAAGGCATATGCCGATCGTTGTGCAGAGAACGGACAGGTTGCCGGAATCTATTGGACACCTTTCACTGATTGGGCCAAAGATCCCGAACGGGTATTTAAAGCTGCCCCTGAATATAAATATAAAGATCTATATCTGTATGCCAACGGCAAACCCCAGGAACTTGACGGTGCTTATGCCCTGGATCCTACCCATCCGGCCGTGGAAGCTGCAATGAAGCAGACTTCCGAGCTGTTCCGCCGTACGGGATTCAGATATGTGAAGATGGATTTCATGACACACGGAGCCATGGAGGCGGATAGATGGCATAATGACCGTGTCACGACCGGAATGCAAGGATATAATTACGGTATGGCACTCCTGAATAAATATTTCACTGATATGTATATCAATCTATCTATTTCTCCCATCTTCCCGGCCCATTATGCACAATCCCGCCGTATCGCATGTGATGCATGGAACAAGATAAAAGATACCGAATATACAATGAACGCATTGTCTTACGGATGGTGGCAGGATCGAATCTATAGCTTCAATGATCCGGACCATATCGTGTTGAGGGATGCATCCGAAGGAGAAAACAGAGCCAGAATCACATCGGCTGTAATAACCGGGATGCTGATACTTGGGGATGATTACAGTGAACAGGGAGATGCGGAAGCCAAAGAGAGAACATTGAAGTATGCCACCCATCGGGAAGTGAACTTGCTCGCCAATGGATGTGCGTTCAGGCCTGTGGAAGGTGACGGGGTAAAATCTGAAAATCTTTTTTGTAGAATGAACGATGACGGCACATCAGACTTTGCGTTCTTTAATTATTCCGATGAAGAAATGCCATTGAATATCCCGATAGAACGGTTGGGATTATCCGTTGATAGCCTGTATAAGGCAAAGGAGTTATGGCGCGGATTGGAGATACAGGTGCAGAGTCAGTTAGATGTTACAATACCGGCTAAAGATGTTTGGCTATTGAAGTTTTACAGTGATAAAACAGGGGCTAAATAAACAAAAAAGCGATCACCTTTTAATTGTAATCGCTTAATTTATTAGTGTTGTCGGGGTGACTGGATTCGAACCAGCGACCACTCGCCCCCCAGACGAGTACTCTAAACCGGGCTGAGCTACACCCCGAAAAACTGAGTGCAAAAGTATCATTTAAATTTGAATTACGCAAATTTAGATTCTGCTTTGTTTAATGTATATTATGAATTTATTTGTGACAGGATAAAAAAATAGTTGTTAATTTGCGGCTTAAATTATAAATAGAGAGATTGTTGTTGTCTTTTAGATTATCCGTTACTGTGATATCTGGATGGGGAAATGATGAGCAGATCATTCCACAAAGATCTCAACATATTTAAAAAGAAATAGTTATTCAATGACTTTCACTGCAAAGCAAATAGCCGATTTTCTAAAAGGTGAGGTAATCGGCAATCCGGAAGTAAAAGTGTCCAGTTTTTCGAAGATCGAAGAGGGCAAAGCGGGCACCATTACTTTTCTTGGCAATCCGAAATACACTTCCTATATTTATACTACTTCTGCTGATATCGTATTGGTAAACAGTGATTTTGAGCCGGAGAAACCTATTAAGGCTACCCTCGTCAAGGTTCCCAATGCTTATGCTGCATTGGCTACGTTGATGGAAATGGTCAATAAAAGTACTCCCAGGAAGAGTGGTATAGAAACAATGAGTTTTGTTGCTCCTACTGCCATAATCGGTGAGCAGGTCTATGTAGGAACATTCGCTTATGTGGGGGAACATGCGGAGATCGGGAATGATTGTATGATTTATCCGCAATCCTATATCGGTGATAATGTGAAGATCGGAAAAAATACGATTGTCTATTCCGGTGTGAAGATTTATCACGATTGTGTGATTGGCGATAATTGTATTGTGCATTCCGGTGCTGTAATCGGAGCAGACGGTTTTGGCTATTCCAGAGAGGGAGGTGTGTATCACAAGATCCCTCAAATGGGAAATGTAATCATCGAGGATGATGTGGAGATTGGAGCCAATACTGCCATTGATCGTGCTGTAATGGGTTCTACCCTGATCCATCGGGGTGTAAAACTCGATAACCTTATACAAATAGCGCATAATTGTGAAATCGGTGAACATACGGCTATGGCTTCCCAGGTAGGTATTGCCGGTTCTACCAAAGTCGGTGAGAATTGTGTGCTTGGTGGGCAGGTAGGCCTTGGCGGGCATATCACGATCGGGAAGAATAGCCAGATAGGTGCACAGTCGGGAATCATAAGCAATACCAAAGAGGGTTCTGAGATCATGGGCTCCCCTGCTGTTCCTGTGAAGAGTTTCTTCAAATCGAGTATCATCATTCCTAAACTACCTGATATGTACCGACAACTGAATGCACTGGAGAAAGAATTGTCGGAATTGAAGAAAAAGTTAGCAGCCGAGGATTAAACCATTACTTCGTTAAGAAATACCATCCATCCCATAAATTTGAAAATAATCTATGCAGGTGGTTATTCGCAATGTGCAATATGCATTTTATTGAACTGTAATGAGGTGAAATTGTTTAGTTGGTGTTATCTTTGCACAAAAATAGGCAAAATGAGTAATAAATATAAGGTGAAACGAGCATCAGGCTTAATTATATGAAACAGAAAACATTAAAAAATAGCTTTACGTTGAGTGGTGTAGGTCTTCACACCGGATTGGATATTGTTGTCACTTTCAATCCTGCGCCTGTAGACCACGGATATAAGATAAAGAGAATCGATCTGGAAAATCAACCGGTGATTGAAGCATTGGCGGAAAATGTCGTGAATACGCAGCGTGGTACAGTCGTTGGTAAGGCCAATGCTACGGTAAGCACGATTGAGCACGGACTCTCAGCGCTGTTCGCCTTGGGTATTGATAATTGTCTGATCGAGGTCAATGCATCCGAATTTCCTATCCTCGACGGAAGTGCTATTGAATATGTAAAAGAGATCCGAAAAGTTGGTATTCAGGAGCAGGATAAAGACAAGGATTACTACGTTGTTCGCAACAAGATCGAAGTATCGGATCCGGAGACCGGCTCAAAATTAACGCTTTTACCTGACGACTCTTTTTGCATCAACTCCTTTATTGAGTTTGAATCTCAATACATCCCCAATCAATCGGCTTCGATGGATAATCTCACCGATTATGAAAAAGAGATCGCTCCTTCACGTACATTTGTCTTCGTTCGTGAGATTCAACAGTTACGTAATTTAGGCCTTATTAAAGGTGGAAATCTGGATAATGCAATCGTGATATATGAGCGGAAATTATCGCAGAAAGAACTGGATGATATAGCCGATGAGTTGAATGTGCCTCATCATAATGCTGAAGAGTTAGGCTATCTGAATAATCGTAAGCTGATGTTCCCCAATGAACCGGCACGTCATAAACTGCTCGATATTATAGGTGATATGGCGCTTATCGGTAAACCGATCAAAGGACGGCTCATTGCTACGCGTCCCGGGCATAAGATCAATAATAAACTGGCACGACTGATCCGTAAAGATATCAAGATGAACGAGGTGCAGCCTCCTGTATATGATATATATAAAGAACCAGTGATGGATAACAATCGTATCCGTGAGTTGTTGCCGCACCGTTATCCTTTCCTGATGGTGGATAAAATTATAGAGATGACGGAAAGGTATATTGTGGGTGTGAAAAATATCACGACCAACGAACCTTATTTTGTCGGCCATTTTCCTCAGGAGCCGGTCATGCCCGGCGTATTACAGGTAGAGGCGATGGCACAGACGGGAGGACTTCTCGTCCTTTCCGGGTTGGATGAGCCCGAGAGATACTCTACCTATTTTCTCAAGATCGATAATGTGAAGTTCCGTCACAAGGTGGTTCCTGGAGATACCATTATCTTCAGGGTAGAACTCTCAAGCGAAATGCGCAGAGGGATTGCTACCATGCGCGGGCTCGCTTTCCTTGGGGATAAGGTAGTTTCTGAAGCCGATTTTACGGCACAAATCATCAAAAATAAATAATATAAACCGATCATATATATATGAACACTGTTTCTTCGTTAGCTTATGTGCATCCCGAGGCCCAACTTGGGGAGAATGTGATTGTAGAGCCTTTCGCATACATCGATCAAGGTACTGAAATAGGAGATGGCACTCGCGTAATGACACAAGCAACGGTATTGAATGGAGCTCGGATAGGAAAAAACTGCACCATCTTCCCTCACGCCACAGTAGCCGGTATCCCGCAAGATCTCAAATTCCAGGGTGAAGATACCGTGGCGATCATTGGAGATAATACGGTCATCCGCGAATGTGCTACCGTCAACAGGGGCACTGCCTCAAAAGGCTTCACAAAAGTGGGATCTGATTGTCTGATCATGGCTTATAGCCATGTAGCGCACGACTGTGTACTCAACGATCATATCATTCTGGGGAATTCAACCCAACTGGCAGGAGAAGTGGAGATTGATGATTATGCCATTATCAGCGGAGGAGCTTTAGTACATCAGTTTACCAGAATTGGAGCGCATGTAATGATTCAGGGCGGAGCTAAGGTTCCCAAAGATATCCCTCCCTATGTGATGGTTGGACGTGAACCTATTGTCTTTATGGGACTGAATGTAGTGGGGTTGCGTCGTAGGAGCTTCACCAGTGAACGTATCAACTCTATCCAGGAGATATACCGTTATCTCTATCAATCCGGATTTAATGTTACTCAGGCAACAGAACGGATCGAGAAAGAATTGCCGGAAACGGAAGATCGGGATCATATTCTGGAATTTATCCGTTCATCGAGCCGCGGTATTGTTCGGGGAAATATGGAGGGATAACTGATGTCCGGCACCGTTTTTCCTGCAGAGTGGTATCCACAGAGCGGTGTGCAGCTTACATGGCCGCACCGTGATACCGACTGGACAGACACTCTGGAGGAGGTTACTGCCTGTTATGTGGCACTCTCAAAAGAGATACTCAAACGGGAAAAATTGCTGGTAGTCTGTTGCGATGTCGATGAAGTGAAGAAATATTTCACAAAGGACGAGCAGGTAAACCTTATCTGTGTGGAGATAGAGAGTAACGATACCTGGGCGCGGGATCATGGAGCTATTTCCCTGTTCATTGATAATAAACCTGTAATTTCGGATTTTGGATTCAATGGATGGGGATTGAAATTTGCTGCTAACCATGATAATCAGATCACGGGTAAGCTTTTTGGAAAGCATGTTTTTCAACTTGGAATTGACTATCGTAATAATCTGAACTTCATCCTGGAGGGAGGATCTTTAGAGTCGGACGGTAAAGGTACACTGCTTACTACTGTACACTGTCTTCTGGCACCTAACCGCAATCAACCGATGACACAGGATGAGATTGGAGATTACCTGACTACTACCCTTGGTGTCGAACGTATTTTGTGGCTTCACCATGGTTATCTGGCCGGTGATGATACCGACAGCCATGTCGATACGCTTGCCCGCTTCTGTGATGAGAGCACCATTGCTTATGTGAAATGTGACGATCGGGAGGATGAACATTATGAAGAGCTGGACGCCATGGAGAAAGAACTCCAATCGTTTACTACAAACGATGGTAGGCCTTATCGCCTGATCGATCTCCCCATGGCGGATGCCGCCTATTACGAGGGAGAGCGCTTGCCGGCCACTTATGCCAATTTTTTGATTATCAACGGGGCGGTCCTGATACCATTTTATGGTACTGAAAAAGACCAAACCGCAAAGGATCAACTTCAAAAAGCCTTTCCTGACCGGGAGATAGCCGGAATCGATTGCCGCCCGCTTATCCGTCAGCACGGTTCTCTGCATTGCGTGACCATGCAGTTCCCGATTGGATTTGTTTGATATTCGGCTTCGCCGTTATTCGTTCGCTCCGCTCATGTTATTCATTGGTTATTCCCCGCTTTGCGGGATAATTCAATGGTTATTCATTCACTTCGTTCATGTTATTTCCCGTCTTGCGGGATAAATACAACCGAACAACAACCGAACAACAACCGAACAACAACTGAATAACTGCCGAATATCAATCGAATAACAACTGAACAACAATCTAACTAAGTTAACAATGAAAGTAGGAATCATTCAACAGACTAACAGCTCCGATAGGGCAGAAAATGTAAATCGGTTGCAGCAAAAGATCAGAGAGCTGGCAAAAGATGGTGCGGAACTGATTGTAATGCAAGAATTGCATAATGGTCTCTATTTCTGTCAAACGGAAGAGACGGTCGTTTTCGACCAGGCGGAAACTATTCCTGGACCATCTACCGAATCTTTTGGCCTGCTGGTAAAAGAACTGGGGGTGGTTATTGTTCTTTCTCTGTTTGAAAAACGTGCGGCAGGCCTTTACCATAATACAGCGGTGGTGATTGAGAAAGACGGCACTATTGCAGGCAAATACCGGAAGATGCATGTCCCCGATGATCCTGCTTATTATGAGAAGTTCTATTTTACTCCCGGCGATTTGGGCTTTCATCCTATTGAGACATCGGTAGGTAAGTTGGGTGTACTGGTTTGCTGGGATCAATGGTATCCCGAAGCAGCACGCCTGATGGCGCTGTCAGGTGCGGAACTCTTGATTTATCCCACAGCTATCGGTTGGGAGTCTACCGATGTTGAAGAGGAAAAGCAACGGCAACTCGATGCGTGGGTTACTGTGCAGAGAGGACATGCGGTAGCCAATGGCTTGCCCGTTATCGCTGTGAACCGTACCGGCTTCGAGCCGGACCCCTCAGGACTCACCAACGGAATCCAGTTCTGGGGAAATAGCTTCGTTTGCGGACCACAGGGGGAGTTCCTATACCGTGCCCATGGCGAGGAAATAGTGCAAATTATTGAGATTGATAAGGTACGTACTGAAAATGTACGCCGCTGGTGGCCTTTCTTCCGTGATCGCCGTATCGATGAATACAGACAATTGACCAAACGCTGGATCGACTGATTTAGCTGGAAATATTTTCTGTTTCCGTTGGTTTGTAAGTGGTTTGTTTTTAATTATATACGATTTTTAGCCTTGATCCTGCCATGATAATTGTATAAAATTAATATAATTGTTTTGTTTGTATTGAATTTTATATTTATATTTCGCCGATTTTCTATTTCTTGATTTTTCAGAATGAATATCGAGCAAAATATATCTAATGTCAGTGATAGCTTGTTGTTTATACCTCCTGTTGTCAATTTTTCCGGCTTCTGTAAATGGAAATCGACATATTATTGCGGATCTTTGAAGCCTCTCGATTTTTACAAAACGATTATACCATTCTTGTTTTTTGTTATAGCATGTCAATGCCCTATAAGTGGGCAGGATTACCCAACGATAAAAGAGGAAGTGTATTTGATAGACAATATGGGGGTAAGGACTCCAAAAAGCGTACATGACCATATGGATTTTGAGTATGTCCCTGCCAGGGGTTTCTCGTTAAACGATGATTTTGTATCATGGGGCAAACCATATACTTCTCAAATGCCATCTTCTATCATCCATGCCGAAGACAGTAATTTCTTTTGCCTGATACATATTTTCCACGATATAAAGAGGTTTAAAGGCCTGGGCCCCCTTTTCACCAGAGAAGGGAGGAATACTTATTATTTTAACCACATAAGAGATAATTTGATAGATGCCGGGAAGTATGATAAAAATCAACGGGAGGATTTTACCCGAAGGGATTTGAAGAGGAATGTGAAATTCCTTTCCAAACGGGAGGCCCGTAAAAAATTCAATGCGGATATGGCGATTACCTATAAACTCCCTGTAATGGAAGCCCTAAATTCTCTTG
>NZ_JAYFQD010000004.1:0-32822 GCF_034927365.1 Proteiniphilum sp.
ATTGCTTGCTCCCTCTTTGAAAGCAAGATTAAAAACAAGTTATCCACGGATAGACAGAAAACCATATCTATTCTCACTTCTGATAAAATGAATATCAAATAATATGAAAACGTATAATATCATTCTATTTATTGTACTGCAAGGTTTTATTTCTGTGATATTCTCGCAGGAGATAAGGGACGGGTTTAAGATTTTGAGAGAAAATCAGGAGGTTGTCTTCGAAGATCTGAATTGGGATGATTATGGAGATTACCCCCTGAATAAAAAAGGGGAGAGACTTTTCAATCCATCCTCAAGATTTTCCAGCATAGAAAAACTCAAAAGGATAGAAAACGCGTTATTTAGTGAACAGGAGCGGAACAATATGCGCACCAATTACAGACCCCGAGCGATGATTACGGTCAGGGCCAGTGATGGAAAGATTGTAACGAACAGATTTTATTTTCAAAATTTACAAGATCCATCCGTTATCGATACAAAAAAATTGAAGAAGTTGAATGAAAGGGTAAAGGAGGAACTGATGATAGAGAATTTGCTATTCAATGGAGAAAAAGCGGCATCAGGATATATAGTTGGACATATATGGTTCTTCAAGCATTGAAATTTTCTTTACGGAGACTTCCGGATATTCTTCGGCAAAAGATGGTGCGGTCTATTTTTACTCTCTTTATTGAGTGAACTGATCGATGTGTCTAACTGTTTTAATAATTAGTGATATGAAAATATGTAATTTGTTATTTATCATGCTGATAGAGTCCTTTGCGTTTTTAGTCTGTGCTCAAAATACAGAGAATGGATTCAAGTTAGTGAAATTGTCTTCTGATCGTTTTTATTATGAAGATATAAATACAGAGAAGTACGAAGCTCCTTTAAAAGATAGACAGGGGAGAGAATTGTCAGTGCATGCAGTTCAATACAAAAATCAACGGGAAGAGTTGATATCCATAGAGAAATCGATTTTCACTCCCGAAGAAAGGAAGCAAATACAAAAATATAATTCTAAGCCTATAATTGCAAACGTTCTTATAGAAGCAGTTTCCGGGAATGTTGTTTGTGTCTCTTTCTCATTCGGCCCTGTGGATGATTCTTTTAAGTTTGATACTGAGAAGTTGGCGAAATATCGGGAAGAAATCAAGAGAAATATAAAATTCGATAAAATATCTTTTAGAAGAGGAGATGTAGTTTCCGGATCTTTTTATCAGATGTTGCGCGTATTTATGGATTGAGTTGATAATTAAAGCTTTTTAAGCAAATACAAGTCTTCTTCTATCCCGGGGCATCTCTTAATGCGGTAAAGATGCCCCGGGTAATTAACTCCCGGTTTGAATTGGGAATTTGAAGCAATAGTGTTTATTTGATATTTTCAACGTGGATCTCGAGGGTGATTGTGATAATATGAAAACGTATAATATCATTGTATTGATTGTACTGCAGGGTTTTGTTTCTGTCGTACTTTCCCAGGAGGTAAGAGACGGGTTTAAGATTTTTAGAGAAAAACAGGATATTGTCTTTGAAGATCTGAGTTGGAATAATTATAGGGGTTATCCCCTGAATAAAAAAGGGAGGACCTTTTCAATCCATCCTCAAGATTTTCCAGTATAGAAAAACTTAAAAGGATAGAAAACGCGTTATTTAGTGAACAAGAGCGGAACAATATGCGCACCAATTACAAACCCATTGCATTAATTGCGGTCAGGGCCAGTGATGGAAAGATAATGGCAACCCGGTTCTATTTTGAAAATTTACCGGATCCATCCGTTATCGACACAAAAAAATTGAAGAAGTTGAATGAAAGGGTAAAGGAGGAACTGATGATAGAGGATTTGCGATTCAATGGAGAAAAAGCAGCATCAGGATATATAGCCGGACATATACGGTTCTTCAAGTCTTGAAGGTATACTTTTGTACTTATTTTCCACTGCTTGTGGTGATAATTTAGCGGAAGAAGAACTACATATATATATTGAAAATTTACGCAGATAGAGATGATATGTAAAAAAAATTCAGTATTTTTAGAATTTTGAAATGCATAGTGAATTTTTAATCAATCAATAAATAAAAGGTTTAGTATTATGAGGTTAAGACTCTTTACTGTTTTTTCCATGGTAGCCGGTGGCTCTGATCAAAAACTGGAAGAAAGAGGATGTTGCTAACACGGATGAGTACACGTTGAAAGATATCTCCTTCGAGGAAACGATAAAAAATACTTTTAAGAGATAGACAAATTTATAAATACCTGAAAATATGAAAAATAAATCAATAAAGCTATTCGCCTATATCATCCTGACAGGATGTATATACGCCTGCCAGAGCGAATTATACGTTAATCCTGGAAAATCGCACTATTCTAAGGAGGTTATGCTGGCAAAAGAATGGTATGAGTTGAAGCGGCCCGATGAAAGTTCATTCATTGAGATTGGATTAAACAAATCTCCACTGGAAGTTAAACCTGACTGGGAAAAGGCTACAGTTTCATCCAATGCCAAAGAGAGGGTCGTGGAGACCTATCTCTACATGAAGGGTGGTTTGATTTTTGGACTACCTGAGACCAAACAGAAGTTTGATGAAACGGGAGATAAACGTTACATGAATACCTCTTCGTATACACGTCTGGTAATAAAAACCAGACTGGATAATGGAGAAACGGATGGCTTCTTTATGAGTGTCGTATCATCGGTTGAGTATCTGGAGCTGACTGATTTCAAACCTTTTGGCAAAGTAGGCTATATCGATCGCGATAAGCGTTTCTCCGGACAGATTAAATTCCATAATCTGGACGGGGAATTTGTAAATGGATGGGTATATAAAAATGGGAAGATCGTCAGTAGCTTAAGACCGGTACAAGACTAGGAAATTTATGCCATCTGACCTTATGATTGCTTCTGCTTTCCAAAAGAATATGGATACAAAGACTATGCTTATGAAAAAAATGATACCAATACTGTGCTTTCTTAAATTAAGATATGAAGCTCCTGAAATTTTATATCCTGCAGTGATGAACAAGAATAGCTATTTTTATGGAATAGGGACAGTGCAAACCTCTGATCCGCATTAAGAAGACAATTATGACAAAATTTATGATGTGCTGTTTGCTTTATGCCTTTTTTATCGTATCTATATTTTCACAACAGGACGGACAAAGTGTATTTGTAAAAAGGATAGAGAATAATTTCTATTTCCATGGACCTATTGATCCTATAGCCAACCTGGAGAGCAAAGGAGAGATCGAAAAACTATTTTTCGGAGATTTTAATGCTCCTGTTGAGTTTTCTTATTTACCTGCTGGTGAAAACGCTGCCTTTAGACCGCCTTCCGGTTTTCGTATCGTAAGAGATTCATTACGTAAATCCTATATTCTTGAGGTCAAATACGTTTCGAATTACGCGGAAGCGAGTGAGATGGCAAGCATGAAATACCCCTCCATCGCTTCAGGAAGCGAGTGGGCCGGGATGCCGGAAGATCGCCGCAAACAAATTATTAATCATAACCGGGCTGCCTTCGCCAAGCAACAAGAAGAGAGGCTTGCCCTCCTAAAAATTGAGTCGTCATCAATCCCCATCAGCAATCAATTTGCCGAGAAACTATATCAAAAAATGGTTTCGTTCATCGACACTTATAAAGCGAAAGGCGTGGGTACACTGTTGGTTGATGATAATGAGGTAGTATTTCGCAATGTGGTAGGGCACGAGGTGTGGTCATTGTCTATTATACACCCTCGAGATGTTGCCCTTAAAATGACTGATCTATGTAATCAAATCGTAACGGATGCGAGAGCCAATAAATTGGTTGAAAAAAAATATATATCCGCATTACATTGACATGTTCCTTATTTCCATTTGGGAATCCGTTCCCTGCTTCCCGGATAGGACGGTATATCAATCATCGATTTTGTGGGGGAAAGAACGCCAACAATGCCGATACCGTTGTGTACGTTGCTTAAGGTGGGTTCCGGTTCGGAGAACATGACGAAGCCCTGCGGTTCGGAGTTGAGGTCGTGATTCTTCATCCTGAAGTAGGAGTACAATTCGGGGGATATGACCGCGAGCTCGGCTTCTACGGGAGGATTGAGGATTTTGGTGACGGTACTCAGAAGGGGATCGTACACACCTTCTCCCGGATCACTTCCTACGTTGGTGGTCGTCTGCATATCATAGTAGTCGCTAATCGAGAAATCGAGCCTGTAGCGGTTATTACTGAATCGTTTATCGGAGAAAAAGAGCCGGTCGAGATGTTTGACTCCCCGGGTGGAGGCTCCATCGTTTATAATATCTTCCAGGATGCTGTTGTGGTAACTTTCCTGAAATATCGGATCATCATTCGAATATAGATAGAGATAGCTCTCCTTCTCGGGGCGGAACATGGTCTTGAGCCGGAGGGAGAAATAGTGGCCCTTCGCGGGAGAGTCGTAAGTGACCTCCATCCTGATCCGCAGGTTACGGTAAAATTCTTCAGTCTTTAAATTTGAAATATACCGGGAATCATAGGGATAATAAAAATCCTTGTTGACAGGATTGATGATTTTCTTTAGTGAGACGAATGTGGCAGTGTCGATCCGGTGGATTACCGGTGGCGACGGGATGGTGATTTCCGACCATGCGGTATCAAATCCATCTGCCGATGCTTCTATCCTGATCCTGTCGCCTATCTTCGGGCGTACCGTGGAACGGAAGATGCTGATCCTTGCCGTGTAATCGATATCAAATCTGTCGCGATGGGTGATGGTATCCATACGTGCCATCTGCATCTTTTCCCGCTTCTGTCCATTGATGAAGAGGGTTAACGAGGTGTTCCCCAACAGGTTGTTGTCGGACGCGTAGTTGTTGAATAAAAAGCTTCTGGTGATACCGATTTCGATCAGTGAATCGGGAGAAATGATCCCGTTCATCACGATCTTGGGGGTGTGATCGGCCAGGTCGAGTTGGATCTCTTTCACACATGACTGTAAGGAGACCCATATCCCAACCAGCAGCATCGCCATATATCTATTGCTTGAATTCTTCATGTCTTCAAAACTTGTAAGTGTATGAGAAGGAGGGGATAATTGGGAGGAAACAATAGCTCTGGTAGGTTGGGTAACGGGTGTTCGGAAAAGTGCCTGTACCTTCCGGTACCCGTGTTTTTCCTTCCATAAGCGATATAAGGAATGAGTTGTGGTGTGCGTAGGCGTTATAGACGCTAAAGTTCCAGATGCCTTGCCTCCCGTTTTTCTTATGCCGATAATAGTTGAAGCTCAGGTCGAGCCGCTGGTAGTTGGGCATCTTGTAATTATTCCGTTGATGGACATATTCTCTTTTAATGCCTTCCATATCGATATAATCTTCCACCGGCAGCGTTGTCCAGTTGCCGGTAGCATATATCCACGAGATATTCATGTCGAATTTTTTATTGAACTGGTGTGTGAGTACGGCGTTGATCTTATGCCGGTTATCATATTTCGCCGGATATACCTTCCCTTGGTTGATTTCTCCGTTTTGGAACTGGCGGTTTGCCCATGAGAGCGTGTAGCCTATCCATCCCGATGTGTTGCCAACGCTTTTCCTGGCCATCAGTTCTATCCCGTATGCCGTGCCGATCCCCTGGGCAATGCGATTTTCCCAGTTGGTGTTGCTGAAGAGTACACTACTGCCGTCCTTGTATTCGACCTGGTTGGTCGACCGTTTATAGTAAACCTCTGCCGAAAGGTCGAAGCCATGATGCCGTCCATAGATGCCAGCCGAGAACTGGTGGGCAGACAGTGGTTTCACGTTTCGGGTGATGGGAACCCACAAGTCGTTGGGGGTGTTTATGTAACTGCTTTGCAGCAGGTGTACATACTGGCTCATCCTGACGTAGGATGCCTTCAACGAGAAATTTTTCGAGAGCAGATAGCGGGCTGACAGCCTGGGTTGCAAGCTCAGGTAACTTTTTCCCTGCACGAAGAACCCCGAGAAGTGGATGCCGACATTTGCCTTCACCCGCCGGCCGAGGTCCATCTCGTCTTCGGCATAGAGGGATAGTTCCATTACCCTGATCCGTTCATCGGCATAGGTGATGGTGTCGCTCTTTTTACTCTCCTTTTCCTTGTCCAATTGAAAGATGCGGCTTTCTTCCGGCAGGAAGTTATGTTGCAACAGCGCGGTGCCGAAGCGGACCAGGTGGCTATTGTCGCGGGTATAATCAAAATCGAGCCGGTACCCTATATCTGTGATACCCGATCTGTAGATCGAATTAAAAAGCTGGGAGTCCTCCTCGTTTTTCTCCTTGGGATCATCATAACCCTTGGAGGTGAAAGTCTCTTTGTTTTCCTGGGAATAGGAGATATCTGACCTGTATCGGCTATAGACCAGGGTGGTATTCGAGAAGAGCTTGCTGTTGACAGCATACGCCCAGTTCAGTGAAGCCATCCTGTTTCCCCAGCCTATATCTGTATTCGATATCCTCTCCGATTTACTTTTATAATCATACTGGATCCTGCCTTCCGGGTTATCCGGATCGTAACTGTGCGTGGGATACTCGTTACGGAATCGTGTAACGCTGTTTTCATCGAAAAAGAGTTTGTCCTTCCCATCGAACAGGCTCAGGTAGATACGGCTTCTGTCGGAGAACTTGTGGTTGATCTTCGCGTTGAAGTCATAGAAATAGTAACCGATATCGGTTTTGAAGTACTTGTCCGGATTTCTTTTCTCTGACCTCCGGTTGTTATACTGCAACACAGGACGTGCGATAAGGTCGGGGTAGGTGCGCCGTAACGAGACTGAAAAGGAAGTCTTGTCCTTGATGATAGGTCCCTGCAGGTTCAGGCGCGATGAGAGGATGCCGATGGAGGCTGCCCCCGAGAATTTCTTCATATCCCCGTCGTTCATCCGCATTTCTACAACCGACGACAAACGTCCTCCATACCGGGCGGGAAAACTACCCTTGTAGAAATTCATGATTTTCACCGCTTCGGGATTAAAGGTGGAAAAGAGTCCCAGCAAGTGATGTACATGGTAGAGAGGATTTCCGTCGACAAGGTATAGGTTCTCATCGGCATTCCCGCCACGGACATAGAGTCCGGCCAGGCCGTCGGTTCCTACCGCTACGCCGGGCATCTGCTGCAATGCCTTGATCACATCGCTTTCTCCCAACAAAGCCGGGATACTTTTTAATGTCGCAGAATGAAGGCTTATTTTCCCGGTCTCGGTGTGGTGCAGGATATCCTCCTGATTTCCTTCCACCACTACCTCTTTCAGTAGTGACGATTGTGGCAAAAAGAAATGGATCACCGTATCACGTGTTACGGTAAGTAGATAGTTTTCGTTGGCATATCCCACGTAACTGGGACGGAGTTCGATCTCTCCGGGCGGGATGGAAAGGCTGTAAAATCCGAAGTTATTGGTGACGGCGCCCCGTCCCGAGATTCTGTCGTAGAGGTTGGCGGCGATCAGCGACTCGTGTGATTCCCGGTCGTATATAAATCCGCTGACGGTAACCTCCTTTGGCTTCTTTTTCAGGATGATATACTTCTCCTGTATGATAGCCTGGATATCGCTTTTATCGAAAAGAAGCAGGAGTATTTTCTCGAGCGGCTCGTCCACAATCTTCAGGGTGACTGGAGGTAAGTTTGTCAACAGCGAAGGAGTATATGAGAAGGTATATCCTGATTGTTTTTCAATCTGTTGAAGAATCTCGATAACCGGCCGTTTCTCTGCATCGACTGTAATTCTCTCCTGGGCGAAGAGGGATGTCTTCAGTCCGATAATCAATAAGAAGAAGATAATACAGCGTAGCATACGATTTATAGAGTGCCCGGAAACCGTTCTATCTTTTTGTTTTTCTTGCAGGGTGGATTGACGGTCTTTACACTATCCGCAATATTAACCTGGGCAGAATCTGTCTTAACCGTGTCTGCAGAGAGTGTTGTTACATCGTTTTTAGTAACTATCGGGTGTTGATTTACAGTTGTCGATCTCTTCCTGTTTTTGATCACCGTTGAGTGGGACCCATCCGGATTGACAATAATTGAAGTGTTGCCGCTATTAATAACTGTGGAGTGTGATCCGTCAGGATTCACGATAGTCGATGTATTGCCATTATTAATCATCGTTGAATGGGTTCCATTTGAATTCACAATAGTAGAAGTACTGCCATTATTAATGACAGTCGAGTGTGTTCCGTCGGAATTCACTACTGTTGATGTGTTTCCACTGCTAATTACTATTGAGTGTGTCCCGTCCGGGTTGACTATTACCGTTTGTGCATGAGCAGCACAAATAAAGCCTAAAGATAAAGTCAAAATTGTAAATAGTCTTTCCATATCTTTCCTATTTGCTATTTCTTTTTCGATGTCTTCTCTTTCATTGTGCTAATGTACGAATTGTTTTGTTTTATTGAAACCGGTTTTGAACTATATTTTTAATATCTTCTTTTCTTTGGGCAATTCTTTGCCGTAATTGTCAAAATCGATCGGTCAATTTTCAACGATAATTAGTCCAACTTCTCTTATCATTTTGCATTATTCCATATTTATCAAATGTCCATACCGAAATTCGGCTTCCTTGCCATTGAAATGAATCAAAAGAAATAGCCTGCCGAAACGGTGGCTGTCCACATACGGGTGACAGGCTGGATAGAGGTGCCCGGTAGATAGCTTAATGCCGACATATTGTTGAGTACCGGGGCGAAACCTACTCCCACGGTCAACCGGTCCATGACCTCTACGCCTGCTTCGGCGGCAAACCCTACGGCCCAACAATGTTGCATAAAAAGATTATCTCCTACATCCTCGAGTATGCGTACCTCAGGCTCATACAAACTCCACCTCAATTTCAGGGATAAAGGACCGGAGAACTTTTGGTGTTGACTTGCCGAGGTCGAGAAAGAGACAAAACCTCCTCCCATCACATATATCTTCCAGTCGGAGGATAATGCCAATTTCGTCTTCAGGTAAACCGGCAACCGAAAGGTATGCATATTGATAAATCCTTCAAAGGAGATTTCATCGGAGTAGGTAAACCACTGCCTGTGTTTTTCCGGGTTGATGGTGGCTCCATTGTTCAGATAGTGCAACTCGACTTGTAACCCGAGACGGGGCATAAACATATATTCGGCCATCAGTCCGGCTTGGACACCTATCCGAGGATTGTAATTATCAAGATCAACATCGCCCCAATACATATTGATATTGGAGAGATTTCCCCCTCCCTTCAATCCCGTACGGAGTTGAGCAGACAAGGGCGCTGCCAGGAGAAGCAGCGCCATAAAAACAATGATTTTTATTTTCATGATGTAGATGTCTGTATTTCAAAATCCCCATATCGGCCTCTTGTCACCATGTGCGGAAACTGATAAAAACAGTAGCCATCAGGTTGGAAACACTTATTGGTTTGTCCAATTTTACAGTTTGTCCTCCTGATTTAATGGAATTAATGGACCCCATAGTGTAAGAGAGTTTTAAGCCGAGACCCGTTTTGTCATTTAACTTGTACTCCCCTGCCAGCCCGGCGTTATATCCGAAAGTAGTCGCATTCATGCTACCGTCTATTCCATCCATATTTATATTGTCCATGTAAAATATGGGGCCGATGGCAAAAGAAGATACCAGTAGGAACTTTGGGGATTCATTGCGACCCACAAATGAGGGACCAACAAATAACATGTTCTGCGACTCTTTGTATTTATTTACCCTCCTCGTTCCATCTATGAATTGGAGATCAAGATCCTCCCCGGAGGCAGGTGATGAACAGTAGTTTACATTAAGCCCCAGACCCCAACCCTCTTTGAAAAAATACTGCGCATCGGCATCAACGGTAAATCCGTGTTTCAACTGCTTGCTCACATCATCGACTTTGGCATCACCTGTCTTTTGTACCTTTCCCAGGCGGAAAGCATAACCTCCTCCCACCGAAATCCGGAAATCCTTATAACTCTGCGGAGATACATTCACTTCTGAAGAATTTCTTTGCTGTGCAGTAGCAGAAGAGACCGCCAATCCGCCAATCATGGCGACGGCAAGTGTAATTAAGTAGATTCGTTTCATATGATTTAGATATTGTGAAATAATTATTTTACAAATATAGATGTTCCCCGTGAATTATTTTTACTTTCAGTTCTGAGATT
The DNA here is from genome assembly GCF_034927365.1 of Proteiniphilum sp. GTDB lineage: Bacteria > Bacteroidota > Bacteroidia > Bacteroidales > Dysgonomonadaceae > Proteiniphilum. Next base: position 10,078 of record NZ_JAYFQD010000004.1, read on the forward strand.
TAGTTTTTTACCATTCCTCCAGAGGGTGGCTTTCATATATCCATATTTGAGCGAGGATCCGGCTATCGGTTCAACCACTTCTGTATAGCCCGATGTATATACATCTTCATTGGATACGAAAACTGAAAAGAATACTCTTGCGTCCTTATCATCCGCGATTTCCTGTACGACTCCATTTTTCCATAACCTGGCTTCATCTCCCTCAAATCCTGCAATGTAGACATCCTCTCCGGAAACGAAAACAGAAAATGCATGTGCATCTTTCGTGCCATTGGTAAGACTCTCTGCCTTCCCGTTTTTCCAGAATTTCGCGGCGGAAGAACCGGTACCAGCTACATAGACATCGCTCCCCGATACAAAAACCGAGTTGGAGTAGTCCCCTCCGGGAAGGTTTTCCTCTACGCCATTTTTCCAAAGTTTGGCCTGCTTGTCATAACCGCCTGCTACATAAATATCGCCATCCGAGACGAAAATCGACTTCACGCCGTCAAGAGAATTCCCTTCGGCAAAAACTTCTGCCTTTCCGTTTTTCCAATACTTATAAGCCCATTTGCGTGCGGATGGGTCAGGGTGGAGCGATTCAACGCCAAGTACATAGACATCATTGCCGGATACAAAAATGCCTGCTGCCTGTTCATAATAAGTGCCGGCTTCAAGTTCCTGTACTTCGCCGTTTTTCCAGAGGCGTGCCCGGCCGGTTCTCTCGCCTTCTCGTTCACCTGCGATGATGTCATATCCTGCTACATAGACATCATTGCCGGATACGAAAACGGAACGTGCTTCCGAGGTGATTACTTCTTCTGATGCGCGGACTACCTTACCGGTACTGCCGGCAAGATTTACCATCTTCCCGTTTTTCCAGAGCCTGGCGATCGGTTTTTCATCCGGATTATTTTCAAATCCTGCTACAAACACATTCTGATCTGTTGGCCATTCTTCTTTTCCGTATATTTCATCAGGAAGAGACTCCTTTTCACATCCCGAAAAGCATAATGTTGCTAAAAGGCAAATACTCAAAAAACGCATTTTATGAAACATAAACCTAATATTTTAATAGTTAATACTCGATATCTCTAAGACGCACAAAAATTAAAATCACTCATCCGAAAATGAAGAAAATTGAATTACTCAATGGAATTATCTTTTGAGAGTTATAGCAGGCTTATAGACAGAGCATTCTTCTCAGAATGTTCGCGGAACCATGTTTTTCCCTCCCGGAAACGGAGGAATCCCGATTTGTATTTTTACATTGGATACCGCACCTACAACCCCGATACCGTTATGTACATTACTGAAGGTGATCTCCGGTTCCGAAATAATCAAGAGTGGATTCTCATCCTGATTGGTCACATCATTGAATTTACGGTAATAGGGATATAACTCAGGCGAGATAAGGGTGAATCGCACCTCGAGAGGAGGATTCAATGTTTCTGTATGTACAGGTATATAGGTAGAGGGAGGAACCCCCCATCCCCATTCATTTTCATTCTCATTCTCTATTTTTTCGTACTCGGTGTGGATAAAGTAATAATTGGTGAGCGAGAAGTCGAGTGTATATTCGTTATTGCGGAACAGTTTGTTCGAAAAGAGCAAAGAAGTGAAGTTTTTTGTTCCTTCAAAATCAATACCTTCCAGTATGAGATCTTCCAGTATTTTGTTTTCATAGCTCTCATCAAACACCGGATCATCATCGGTATATATATAGAAATAATTCTCCAATGGGTAGTATTCTAAACCGAGGTTTTCCGTCATCTGCCTGACTCGGAGCTGGTAATATTGGCTTGACTCAGGACTTGCTGTGATTGCCATTTTTATGCGCAGGTTCCTGTACTGCCCCTCCACCTTGATATTCTCAGGATAGATACTGGAATAATCAATATTGGAATATTCCCCATAGCCGTCATGCACTATCTTCTTGGAAGTGAAAAATGTAGAGGTGTCGACCCGATTAATCTGGGGTGGTACCGGTATGGAGGTCTCTGCCCAGGCGTCATTGAATCCTTCTGCCGATGCTTCAATCCGGACACGATCACCCACTTTGGGTCGTACCGAGGAGCGGTATAGGGTCTTGTATCCGGTGAAATTACCACGCCAGTCCGTATCGCTAATCGTATCGATCCTGATCATCTGCATCTTGTCGCGTTCTTCACCATTGATAAACACTGTCAACGAGGCATCCTTGAGCAGGCTTTTGTCATCACGCCTGTCGGTATATAAAAAACTCCGGCCGACTCTTATCTCAATCAGCGAGTCGGGTGATATAATCCCGTTCATCACTATTTTCGGGATATAACCATTATTGTCGAGGATAATCTCCCTTTGGCAGGCTAATAAAATAGCCAGTAAGGCGATTGGTACAATGGATAAATATATCTGTTTTGCTTTCATCATTTTATTAAAACTTATAGGTGTAAGAAAATGAAGGGATAACAGGGAAGATGGAGTAGCTCTGAAAAGCGGGGTAACTGCTCATCGGGTAGCCATCCGGGCTGTCAGGATTGGGAAGGTATCCTTCGGCCGGTAATATGATAAATGAATTGTGATGGGCATAAGCGTTGTAGACGCTGAAATTCCAGATGCCCATCCTGCCGTTCTTCTTATGCCGGTAATAATTGAAACTCAAGTCGAGCCGCTGGTAATTCGGCATCTTGTAGTTGTTCCGTTGATAGACATATTGTTGCCGCTGATCTTTCATATCGATAAAATCTTCCTCCGGAAGGGTTGTCCAGTTGCCGGTAGCATAGATCCATGAAATATTCAGGTCGAATTTCCGGTTGAATGTATGCATGAGGACCGCGTTGAATTTATGGCGGTTGTCATATTTGGCCGGATATACTTTTCCCTGATTGATTTCGCCATTGGGGAAGCGGCGGTTTGCCCACGAGAGGGTGTATCCAGCCCAACCCGATGTCTTCCCGAAACTCTTTTTTGCCATCAACTCCACTCCATATGCATTCCCGATTCCCTGGGCGATACGACCTTCCCAGTTGGTGTTGCCTGCGAGGATATTTGCTCCATCCTTGTATTCAACCTGATTGGATGATCTTTTATAGTAGGTTTCCGCCGAGAGATCGAACTCATGGTACCGGCCGAAGATACCGGCTGTGAACTGGTGGGACGACAACGGTTTTACATTTTTGGTAATCGGTACCCATAAGTCGTTGGGTGAACTCAGGTAACTGCTTTGTAACAGGTGTACATATTGGCTCATCCTTCCGTAAGAGGCTTTCAACGAGAGGTCGGAAGATAGAAGATAACGCGCCGACAGGCGGGGTTGCACACTCAGGTAAGATTTCCCCTGCACAAAGAAGCCCGACAGGTGAAGGCCGGCATTCATCCTCAATCGTTTACCGAGATTTATTTCATCTTCTGCATACAGCGATGCTTCTTTTACCGTGACTCGTTCGTCTGCGTAGGTGATGGTATCGTTTTTGATTTTCTTCCCTTCTTCGTTTATCTTGAGGATCCGGCTTTCTTCGGGACGGAAATTGTGGTGCAGTAATGCTGTTCCGAAGCGGATAAGGTGATTATTGTCATATGCATAATCAAAGTCGAGCCGGTAACCGAGATCTTCTATCCCCGATTTATAGAAGGGTTTGACAAAATGATAACTGCGTACCAATTCATCCGTTCCCGTATCTGGATTTTTCCATGTGTAGAATTCTTCGTTGTCGGAGTAAAGTGAGATGTCCGACCTGTAACGGTTATAGACCAGTGTGGCATTTGAAAACAGTTTACTGTTGACGGCATACGCCCAACTCAGTGATGCCATACGTGTTCCCCAGCCGATATCGATACCTGCTGTTTCAGTACTGCGATCGTATGCGTATGGGTATTCCTCGGAGGTAACGGTTGTCCCATATCCTCCCTGTTCTCCATATCCTCCCCAGTTCTGTTTGGAATAATCATAATATGATTGATTATTAAAAAACAACTTGTCTTTTCCGTCGTAGACACTCAGGTAAATACGGCTCTTGTCGGAAAACTTATGATTGATCTTTGTGTTGAAATCATAAAAATAATAGGCGAAATCGACTTTACTGTAGTTATACGGATCCTCTTTTTGGACTCTCCTGTTGATGAAATACATCGCAGGACGGGCGAGCAAATCGAGATAGGTACGTCGGAGCGAAACCGAAAAAGATGTCTTATCCTTGATGATGGGGCCTTGCAGGTTTATACGGGATGAAATCAAACCTATAGATGCTGTGCCGGAGAACCTCTTCATATCGCCGTCGTTCATCCGCACATCGACTACCGAGGAAAGTCGGCCTCCATAGCGGGCGGGAAAGCTGCCCTTGTAGAAGTCCATCGTCTTTACCGCTTCGGGGTTGAAGGTGGAGAAGAGGCCGAGCAGGTGGTGAACATGGTAGAGCGGATTACCATCTACAAGGTAGAGGTTTTCGTCTGCATTCCCACCCCGTACATAAAGTCCTGCCAGACCATCGGTTCCCACAGCCACACCCGGCATTAGCTGCAGTGTCTTGATCATATCGTTTTCTCCCAGGATGGTCGGGATGGCTGTCAAGGTAGCGGCGTTAAGAGTTATCTTGCCTGTCTCTGTATGTAGTACCGGATTTTTCAGGTTTCCGTCCACCACTACTTCCTGCAGTAGTGAGGACGGTTTCAGAAAAAAATGAATTACCGTGTCTTGCGTTGCTGTGAAGGAGTGGGTATTAGAGGCATATCCCACGTAACTGGGACGAAGTACTACCTCACCGGGAGGCACGGGAAGGCTATAGAATCCGAAATTGTTGCTGACAGCACCCCGTTCCGAAACCAGATCGTATACATTGGCGGAGATGAGCGATTCCCGTGATTCCAGATCGTATATGAATCCGCTGATGGTGACATCTTTCGGGCGTTTCTTCAGGATGATGTATTTGGATTCTATTACATATTGTATGTCGGTCTTACCGAACAGAATCTGTAGCGCCTTCTCCAGAGATTCTTCCTTAATCCGTATGGTTACACGGGGGAACTCTTTAAACAGCGAAGGACTGTATGAAAAGGTATAATCCGACTGTTTCTCAATTTCCCGAAGAATTTCGGTTATCGGCTTTTTCTCGAAATTGAGAGAAAATTTTTTCTGACTGACCGCTACCGTAGGAAGGGTAATAGTCAGTAATAGAAGTAGAATGCAACGGTTCATTATGGTTGTATAATAGTAATATGCGTGTCGAGCGTGAGATTGATGATGTTGACGATTTCAATAATACTTTCTTGTGTGAAAGAGGAACTGAATGTTAATTCCGACTCCTCCGCCGGAAGTTCAATTTCTACATGATAGAAATTTGACAGTACCATTACAATCTCATTCAATGCCATGTTGTCAAAAGTGAGTGATCTTGTCTTTCCGTTGATTTCCATTTGTCGGTCGGGCGAAGTCACTTTTACCATTTGCGTCTCTGCGACATAATGGACGGTCATGCCGGCTGTACAGAGTAATGGGATTACCGGATCGTCGGGGGTAAACTTCACCTTTCCTGATGTCACACTCAGACGGGTTTCATCATCGTCGGCAGTGACGGTAAACTCGGTGCCGAGCACCTCTATTTGTGCGACGGGAGTGGAAACGATAAACGGTTTGGTTTCATCACGGGCGACAGCGAAGGTGATCTCGCCGTGCATCGAGACGCGCCGGTCGATTTTGTCGAAATCTTTGCCATATTGTAGTGTAGCCCCTTGCTGCATCACTATCCCGGTCTGGTCGGGTAGGGTGAAGGTTGTATTGGAATTTTCAGCGATCAACTGCTCCGGCTGGTTCACTATTTTCAACACGCCTACGCCAATTACGAACAGTAATACCACTGCTGCCACTGCCCATGTCAACGGTAGCCGGAATCCCTTTCTTCCCAAATCCGGAAGTGAGACCATCAACTTTTCCCATCCTTTCGAGGTGTCGAACACCCCTTTTTGGTAATGTCGTGCGACAAAGCGGACAGATTCGTCGATATTATTCCTGTTCGTCTCCATTATGAAATTTTCTCTATTCCGGATTGTTTATAGGTTTATACCGGCTTTTAGTATGATACCCGAATGGATCTCCTTATCGAAATAGGGTTGAATAAAGGCTTTTACGCCAATAAAAAAACGCTCGCTGATCATATAGCGATCTTCGACGATGAAATTAAGGCCGAACGAATTGTTGGAGGCATATGCCGTTCCCCTGTTCAATTTGTAAAAACTCAATCCGCTTCCTATGCGGAAATCATTTTTGCGGTCGTTGCGAAAGGGTGAACCGAATGCATTCAGGTTTGCCTGGAAAAAAGTAGCCAATTCTGTATCCAAACTACCGTTGTGATTCAAGACGATGGATGGAGACACTGTGAAATAGTCGGTCCATTTCACGTTCAACTCATATTCACTGATGGTCAACAGACCGCCCCCTGATTTGAATTTTGACATTCCCAAACCGGCCCGAATGTCCAAATCCTTGTCGCCGCTTTGAGCATTGATGGCCGAGAACGAAAATATGGCCAGCAGAAGGGTTATCATTATTCTATGCATACTTTTTATATTCAGTTTATAAAGGTCTTCGTCTTAGTCGCACACAATCCGGATTTACATGCGAAACTTGTGTCCTTGTGTATATAAGATGCATAATAAACGGGAATCCCTCATTCGGAAGTAAAAATTTTTTAGGCGAAGAAGAAAAGATATGCCTGGAAGTCTTTGGCCCGAAGCGATTGCATAGCACGGAAGACGTGATTCTCGACGGTCTTGACGGTCAATCCGGTCTGTTCGGCAATTTCCTTATAACTCATACCGTCACGTTTTGCCAAAAGAAATATTTCGCGCCGCCGTTCCGGCAACTCGTCGATCATTTTCCAGATACGGGCTTCCATTTCTGCCCGCATCTCCTGCTCCTCTTCCGGAAGAAGGGTATCGGTAGGGAGCACCTCCAGGGATGTGGTGGGCTTTGCATCACGGATACGTGTCAGGCAATTGTTTCGAACGGCTGTGTAGAGGTACGACTTCAACGACTTGATTGTCTCTATCTGCTCCCTTTTATCCCAAAGGCTCACGAATGTTTCCTGCACCACATCCTCAGCCTCCTCTGTGTTACCCATAAAATGCAGGGCATGCAGGCAAAGTTGACGGTAATAAGCATGGAAAGAGTCGGAGAACTTTTTTTCTAAATTCCTCATTTGCAACCAACAGTAAATCGAATTGCAAAAGTACAAAAAATTAGGAGAAGATTAAAACCGTCGCGTTTACAGCCATTTTACGGGATAAAACTCACCTGCCAAGAGGATATTTGTTTAAACGATTATTTGATTGTAATTGTTCTTCTTTCCTTGCTGCTTTGGAAAGCCAGTTCAATGATCTTCATTACGTTGAGAGCCTCTTCCGGTTTGATAGCAAGAGGTGCTACGCCACTGATGGTATCACGCAGATTGATGAAATAATCGCGGTAGTCGCCATGCTCGCTTTCTAATTTCCCCTGTATTTTCACGCCTTTATACTCGGCATTGATGGTACCCCAAATGGATTCGGGCTCACGGCCCCAGTTTTTTCCCTCGGGTTTGGCGCCTGCATCGAGCGTGGCTTCCTGTATATCCAGACCATATTTCACAAACGAACCATTGGTGCCATGGAGCATATAGGTAGCTCCGGGAATACGGCAGATCATACCCGATTTGAGTGTGGCGGTAAAGGTGGGGTAGTGAAGGCGCACATCGAAATGGTCGTCGGCTTTCGCCCAGGGGCGTTGGCTGTTGATTTCGGCTGTCACCGCTTCCGGCATGCCGAAGAACCAGAGTGCCTGGTCGATAAGATGGGAACCCAGATCATAAAAAATACCCGACCCGGGAAGGGGTTGCTCCCTCCATGCCCCGTTGGGACGGGGATCGGTACGATAGCGGTCGAAATGAGTCTCGTAATCGACAATCTCTCCAAGGAGGCCACTGTCGAGTAGTCTTTTTACTGTCCTGGTATCACTGGTGAACCGGCGGTTGTGATAGACGGTGAGGATCTTCTTCTGCCGCTTCGCGATCTCAATCAGTTCTGCCGCTTCTTCCGCATTCACTGTAAATGGTTTTTCCACTACTACATGCTTTCCTGCCAGCAATGCTTCCCGCGCTGAACGGAAATGGTCTGTATTGCCCGAGGTGACAATCACCAGATCGATTTCGGGGTCGTCGATAATTCCTTTGGCATCGGGAACCACTGCGGTAATCGGATAGCGTTCCTCGATTAATGCTTTTCTCTCCGGATTGGATGTGCTGATTTTCGTCAATTCAAATCCTTCTACCATATCAATAAAAGGAGCATGAAATACACGGCCGGAGAGTCCGTAGCCGATGATGCCTGTGCGAATGTTAGTTACCATAGGTTGTTTTTTTAATATTCAAGAGCCAAGATTCAAGACTCAACTGTTTAGGGTAAAGAGTTTTTTAATAGAAAATTGACCAGTTTCTCCATTGCGAGTGCGCGGTGGCTGATGCTGTTTTTTATATCGTTGCCCAATTCAGCAAAAGTCTGGTCATAGCCTTCAGGCATAAAGATGGGATCGTAGCCGAAGCCGGTGGTACCTCGCTTCTCCTTGATGATTTTTCCGTTGATCGCGCCATCGAAAAGAAGCTCTTCACCGTTGATCAATAACGCAATTACGGTACGAAATTGTGCCGCGCGGTTTTCGACACCCTGTAGTGCGTTGAGTAATTTGTCCATGTTGTCGGCAAATGTGCATCCTTCTCCCGCGTATCGTGCCGAGTAAACGCCAGGAGCACCATCCAGTGCCTCCACCTCTAAGCCTGTATCATCTGCAAAGCAGTCGTAACCATATTTCTCCTTGACGAATCTTGCTTTGATCAGCGCGTTCTCCTCAAGGGTGGTCCCTGTCTCTTCGATCTCTTCAATGCAGTTGAGGTCGGTGAGGCTGAGGATATGTAACTTCCCTTCAGTAATTTTCCGTATTTCGTCGAGTTTATGTTGATTATTAGTGGCAAAAACCATTTTTTTCATTTTTGTTTCCTTATCTTTTGAGCTCTTTCTTTTTCACGTTGTTTCAGTACATCTTCGCGTTGGCGCTGTCTCTCTTTCAGTTCCCGTTCCCTCTGGCGGATTTTTTCTTTCCGTTGTTTTTCCCTCTCTTTAAGGATCTGTTGCCTGCTTTTACCCGGCATCATTTCCTGTTGCTGTTGCAATACGTTGGCAGCATTCATCTCAAGCTTCCTTTTCAATGCTTCGGGAGTTTCCCTTTCCATCTGATGGGCTGGTTCTTTCCAACCAGGTTTCTTCCGGATTGTATCCTGTTCCGTCTGATCTGCAGTCAACGGTTGAGTATCTATCTCCCTCTGTTCAGGAATGAGAAACGGAGGTTCCTTCAAAGATACAATCTTTTCTGATTCCTGCCTGTTTTTTTCTCCAATTTCTGCTATCTCATCTTTTATTATTGGTGCCGGGAATGCCGATCCTCCCATATTCTCCGCATAGAAAATATTATATTCATCGATACTTTTTCCCGACCGGATAAACTCCATGTTCTTCTCGGAGATGATGATGGGGATTACCTCTGGAATAGTAGAAAGGAATAGAGTATCGGAGTGCATCATCTCCGCATATTGCGATGCTTCCCCGAACGACCTGAAAGGCTCGATTTGGAGCATCTCTTTCCCTCCCAGATAACTGTATGAAACATTGAACTTGCGGAGTTTGAAATGTGAAAAGTTGAAATCGGTTATGGAGAAAAGGAGTTGATTTTTATTGACCGAATGGGGTGCAAAGGTGAGCAGAAGAAAATGTACTCCGCTTTTGTCGGCACTGAATCGGGACTCTTCTTCATTTTTTCCTTTGGAGGAGCTGACCGGGGATGATTGCCATAATCCGTTGCGGGACCGCCATTGCCTATGTAGAGTAGCGTTTTCGGCCATCGTCCTTCCCGGTGAAAAGCGAGAGGTGCTGTTATTTATATCTTTGATATTGCCGGATATCGAGTCGGTTGTGACTGTCATCCTGGTTGTCTGATGTGTCGTATCCTTATCCCGCTGGGAGGGTTGCAAGAGTTGTGCCAGTGAGTCATTGGCTATAGCCGATTGCCATAGAGTAGCATCATGAGTGAGTTGGGTGGGAGTGCGAATCCCCTTTACCTCTTCGAAGGCCAGGTACGCCTTGCTTTTATCGCCGGTTATCGCGTAGATTTGTCCGAGCAGGAATTGTAATCTTTTTTTTCTTAGATGATCGGGTTCCTGTGTTATTGTCTTCTGTAGAAAAGGAATCGCTTCCACAAACTCCTTATTTCGGATAAGAAAGTGGGTGTAATGCTCTGTAAGCAGTCTATCTAAATAAGTAGTCAACTTCTTATTTCTTAAGCTATAGGCTGTTTTCTCGGCATCATATCTCCTTCCCATCTCGGTGTATGTCCGTAACATCCATATCTCAGTTTCGGTCACCAGCTCTGGGTCATGACTGAATTGTCGCAGCATTCCGGAGAAAACCGAAAGCGCTTCGTTGTAATCGCCATTCTGCAAATAGGCTTTTCCCCGTAACAACCAAACATTCTTGATGAACGGGTTGAATTCCTCTTGTGCGAGCCATTGGCGGTATTCCTGTGAATGGGTTTTAGAGGTATTGCGACGTGGTTTTGCCCTGATAGAGTGTTCCTTGATGGCTTTCCCTGTTTTTTCAATCACCGGATCGAAACGGCCACCGGGAGATGATTTTTCAGCATCGGGAAGTGGGGGATAGAAAGAGAGTAATTCACCATTATTATCCTGTGGGTTTTCGACTTGCCCTTTCAGTATCTCTTGATATATCTCTTCGGCATTGAAGTGAATGTTATATCGTGTGGTTAACTCATGATAGGCTCGTGTGCCGGTTGTATTTCTGCCAGTGGAGCATCCGGCAAAAAACGTAGTGCAGGCCAATATCCAGAGAATACAGCCTCTCCTTTCTTTCCATCGCACAAACCACTGCCTGGAAAAAGAAAAATAAGTCCCAAGAAAATCTCTTATCAACACCAATAATCTTCTTTTCCCGATTTTTTCTACCTTTACTTAACTCGAAAAAAACGATTTTATTGTCTTTTTGATGTGGATAAGGTCTCTTTTCTTACCAATACAACACAAGTTTGACAATGTCAGGGCAGATTATTTAGAGGGCCAGCGCTTTACTTTCCGATAACAACTTTAATGCCTTTGGCAATAAAGAACATCATGATAAGTACAAAGATGATAAATGCGCCGGAAGGTACATTCAGGTAATAGGAGAGCAATAGCCCTGTTACACAGCCAACAAAACTTATCAGGACTGAGAGGCAGATCATTCTTGAGTAGTTCACTGTGAAGAGGTTGGCTGTCATCTGTGGTACAGTGATTAATGAGAGCAGGAGGACGATCCCCACTAACCGGATGTTTAGTACGATGGTGACGGCAATAAAAAACATCATCGCATATTCGATGAATTGGGTGGGCAGACGTCGGGTTCGTGCGAATTCAGTATCGAACGATACGGATACGATGGCATGGTAAAAAAGGGTGAAGAAAAGTATCAGTACCAATGATAAAACCAACAGTGCACCGATATCTCCCCGGGTGATAGTGAGAATGTTGCCAAAAAGATACTCCGAGAGGTTGGGCGCATACCCCGGTGTGAGGAAGGTGAGCACGATCCCGATGGCCATTCCCAACGACCAGAAGACAGCGATCGCAGAATCCTCACGTACGCCTTGTTTCTGTGATAACCATTGGATCCCGAATGCCGAGAATATGGAGAAGACCATCGCGGAGATAATAGGAGAGAGGCTGAAGTAAAAGCCGATCCCCAGTCCTCCCAAGGAGGCGTGGGTGATACCACCACTGATGAATACCAATCGTTTTGTGACAACATAGGTACCTATGATACCACAGGCAATACTGGCAAAAAGACTGCCCAGCAGTGCATTGCGAAAGAAAGCGTAATCCAGAAGTTCGATGATATTCATTTGTTCAATAATATCATACGTGCATTTTCTGCTTTTTCAATTCATTGATGAACATCAGTACCTCATCTTTCAATTGGTTGGGCAGAGAGATATTCCTCATTTGGAGACTCCTTATCCAGCGAGGCTTTTCTTCATCGAGTACCGAATAAAAAACTTCCCGGAACTCGTCTACCTCGTGGGTCCCGTAAGTGCCGGAATCGCGATGAGCGTACTGATCGAGTTCCTCATCATCGAAGTATTCGGGTTTCTCTGCAAAAGCAGCGATCAGGCTGTCCCGTTCACATATTTCATGCGCACCACAACAGCCTCCATTTCCCAGATCTAATGGAGAAGGGGTGGCCTCACGCTCTTTGATGTTTCCTTTCCTGCGTTGATGGTAGTTGGAAATAGTGAGTGCCACAATGAAAAAGAGTATAATACCTATAAAAAGAAGTAAACTTTGCATAATAATTACCTTTCCTCGATTGTAAATCCCGCCTGTTTCAGGTCGTTCCAGAATTCAGGATAGGATTTGGATACCACTTTGGGATCATTAATAATCAGAGATCCGGTTACAATGGCACCCGGCGCCAGCGACATCGCCATCCGGTGATCGTCGTAGGTGTCGATAGCCGGTTCTTCTTGCGGCAAACAACGTTCTCCGTCCCATTCCAGCATCCCGATCTCATTTTCCTTGAGCAGGTAACCTAACTTTTTCAACTCGTTGATCAACGCGGCCACCCTGTCTGTCTCTTTTATCTTCAGGCTTTGAATGCCTGAAAAAAGAAACGGTTTACCCATAAAACAACAAGTAGCGGCAAAAGTTTGCGCCAAGTCAGGCTCATTGACAAAATCGTGGAAAAATTTCTTGGTTCTTTTTTTTGTATTTCTGATGATAATACCGTCAGGGAGGAATTCTGTAGCTACACCCAAATCGCTGAACAGGTTAGTTGCGTTGGAATCACCCTGAAGGCTGTTTCTTCCCAACCCTTTTAATGTTATTTCAGCACCGGGGATGAGAGAGGCCATTTCATACCAATAAGAAGCAGCAGTCCAGTCCGGCTCCACTATAAACTCTACTGCATTATACCTTTGGGGTTTCACCGTGATGTCATTACCCTCCCATTTCACCTGTACCCCGCATTTCTCCATCATGCTAACCGTGAGATGGATGTAGGGTTTGGACACTATTTCATTTTCAATATGCATGATGATCCCGTTTTCCATCACAGGGGCGATCATCAGCAGGGCGGAGATGAATTGTGAACTGATATTTCCTGATAGATATACCTCTCCTCCTCTCAATCTTCTGCCTTTTATCTTCAATGGAGGATATCCCTCTTTTTCCAGGTAATCGATCTCTGCTCCTAAGCCAATAAGAGTTTCCACCAGTGGATAAATGGGTCTCTCATGCATTCTTTTGGAGCCTTTTATGATCCATTCTCCTTCCATTCCTGCCAAAAAGGCTGTCAGGAAACGCATCGCAGTGCCGGCTGCCTTTATATCGAACTGATTGGATTTGGAATTAAATGCGTCGATAAGTACTTGTGTGTCCTCACAATCCGAAAGATTTTTAATTGAATGGGGGCTTAAACTCAGGGCATTCAAAATGAGAGCTCTATTGCTCATACTCTTGGACGCAGGAAGTTGTACAGTCGTGCGCAGCGTATCAGGTGGAAATATTTTATATTGTAAAGGCATTGTAGTATGAAATAGTGTTACAAAAATAATATTTTAAACCGAAGGTTGAGAGGTTTACTTTGGCTTTTACGTTTTTATTGGTTCTGATAATATCTCTTTAGATTCTCCATTCTACACCCTCTTTGGTATCCTTTATCTCCACTCCGATTGCTTTCAGTTCATCCCGTATCTTGTCGGATGTACTCCAGTCTTTGTTCTCCCTTGCCGATTTGCGGATATCGATGATCAAATTCATCAACCCTTCGATCACATCGCTTCCGCCCATGCTCTTTGACTCGTCACGCAATCCCAGCACCTCGAAAATAAAGGTATACATCAGCTTTTTCAGAGCTTCCAGATCGGGAGCAGTCAGGACTTCTTTCTTATCGTTGACAGAATTGATGATGCGTACTCCCTCAAACAGGTTCGCGATCAGTACGGGACTGTTGAAATCATCGTTCATAGCAGCATAGCATTTTTCTTCCAGTGCTGCAATATCCGCCGTGGAAGATTCCGAAGGAGATAATTTCTCCAGTATCGATAAACTTTCCATCAGCCTTTTGTATCCTTTTTCAGCAGCCTGGAGCGCCTCGTTGGAGAAATCGAGCGTACTCCTGTAGTGTGACTGAGCCATAAAGAAGCGCACTGTCATGGGTGAATAGCCTCTTTCAAGCAGCGGATGATCGCCTGTGAACAACTCTTTAGGCAGGAAGCCATTACCGGCCGTTTTGGACATTCGGACGCCGTTCACCGTCAGCATATTGGTATGCATCCAGTACTTGCAGGGGGCCGTATGATTGCAGGCTTCCGATTGTGCTATCTCATTGGTATGATGGGTTGCCTGGAGATCCATGCCACCACCGTGTATATCAAAAGTAGCACCCAGATACTTTGTACTCATGGCTGAGCATTCAATATGCCAGCCCGGGAAACCCCATCCCCATGGAGAGGGCCACTGCATCAGCGTTTCCGGTTTCGCTTTGATCCAAAGGGCAAAATCAAGCCTTCCCCGCTTCTCGTCCTGCCCCTCCAATTCGCGTGTGCCTTCCAGCAAATCTTCCAGTTTACGGTTGGTAAGTTGACCGTAGTCATGCTCCTTACTGTATTTTTCCACATCAAAATAGACAGAACCATCCACCTCATAGGCAAAGCCTCCGGCTAAAATCTTTTTTATCATTTCTATCTGCTCCAGGATATGTCCGGTAGCTGTCGGTTCAATGCTGGGGGGCAATGTATTGAAAAGCCCCAGTACTTCATGAAATCCGAGGGTATATTTCTGCACGATCTCCATCGGTTCCAATTGCTCCAGTTTCGCCCTTTTGGCAAATTTATCATCTCCCTCGTCTCGATCACCTTCCAAATGGCCGGCATCGGTAATGTTACGTACATAGCGCACCTTATAGCCGAGGTGGAGAAGATATCTGTATATCATGTCGAAAGAGATAAAGGTACGACAATTACCCAGATGAATATCACTATAGACTGTAGGTCCGCACACATACATCCCTACAAAAGGAGGGTGTAATGGCTGAAAGGGTTCTTTCGTCCTGCTAAGTGTGTTGTAAATGGTCAACCTTTTTTCTTTTATTTCGCTCATAATGACTAATGATTTTTTTCAGATAGACAAAAATACAAATTAAAACTAATGTGCCAATATGATGAATGTTGAATTGTTCAATCTCAAATTTAATATCTCAATTTTTTTGTCTTGGCTCTTGATTCTTGAATCTAAAAAAAGTAACGTTTTTATGATGGTCCTTTGTATTTTTTTAATATTTTTGTCGCTTCTTCTAATTAACTATCCCAAGTATAATTGGAATGGTCTGATGTTAATAAACTTAATAACTAAAAACAAAAAGTCTTTTATGGTACGAAACATTGTTCTATCCGTCGCGATTTTATGTGCGGCAGGGACTATTCAAGCGCAGAACCTACAACTGCACTTCGACTCCCGTAATTCATTGTATGGCGATAAAGTAGCTCCTATCAATTACCTGACCGCCACCTTCGAGATGTTCAAACCCGACCAGTGGGGGAGTACTTTTATGTTCGTGGATTGCGATTTTAATTTTGATAAGCTTAATCCCGGCCTTGCTTATGCTGAAATAGCCCGTGAATTCAAGATCGGTGATTTCCCTTTATTGCCTCATATTGAATACAACGGAGGATTGGGATTGGTGAGAGGAACAGGAAGTGGTTTCTCCATCCCAAGTTCCTATCTGGGTGGAGTTGGTTATCCTTTCCAATTGGGTAATTTCTTTATGAGTACCTATGTGGCTTATAAGTTGAATGCTTTTAAGGAGTTGAGCCATGATGCACAGTGGACCCTTACCTGGAACTCCACTCTTGCCAACGGTAAGATTTCACTGGGCGGTTTCCTGGATATCTGGAGTGAAAACAAGAATCGTTTAGGAACGGGAGATGTAGAGGGTAAAAAAATGGTGCTGTTGAGCGAACCCCAATGCTGGTATAATATTACGTCTCAGTTTGCCATTGGTACTGAAGTTGAATTAAGCTATAATTTTGTTAACGGGAACGGTCCGGATAAATTTTACGCCATCCCTACCATAGCCACCAAATGGAATTTTTAATCTAAACCAATTAATATCATGCTGGAAAAAATATTTAAACTCAAACAAAATAAGACAACCGTACGCACGGAACTGGTGGCGGGAGTGATTACCTTTCTCACCATGTCTTATATCCTGGTGGTGAACCCCAACATACTTGGCGCAACGGGTATGGACAAGGAGGCGCTTTTTACTGCGACAGCACTCGCCACTCTGGTAGGTACGCTCTTCATGGCGTTTATCCCGAATCTGCCGGTCGCTCAGGCTCCCGGTATGGGTTTGAACTCCTTTTTTGCATTCTCTGTCGTGATAGGACTGGGATACACCTGGCAAATGGCGCTGACCGCTGTTTTCATCCAGGGTATTATCTTTATACTTCTCACCATGTTCAATATCCGTGAACTGATTGTGAAAAGTATTCCCCACACCATCAAGCATGCCATTCCGGTGGGGATCGGCCTCTTTATCACTCTGCTCGGCCTGCAAAACGCGGGATTGATCGTGAAGGATGAAAATACGATGGTGACCCTGGGAGCTATGTCTAACCCCCATGTGTGGGTGGCTTTGCTGGGTCTTATCCTTACGGCCGTACTCTATTATAAGAAAGTACACGGAGCTTTTCTTATCGGTATCGCAGTGGCTACTATCTTTGCTGTTATCCTGGGAGAAGTCCATTTGCCCGAAGGAAGCCTGATCGCTCTTCCTCCCGATATTTCACCTATTTTCGTACAGTTCGAGTGGTCCAATATTTTTACATTTGACATGCTGATCGTGGTATTCACTTTCCTCTTTGTGAATCTGTTTGATACCATCGGTACGCTGTTGGGTGTAGCCTCGAAAATAGGAATTACCGATGAGAACGGAGATTTTCCACAACTGAAACGCGCCCTGTTTGCCGATGCACTCGGCACTACCTTTGGTGCTATATTAGGAACCAGTACGGTTACCGCTTATGTGGAAAGTGCTTCGGGTGTGGCTGTGGGAGGCCGTACCGGATTGACCGCCCTCTCTACTGCCGGTATGTTTGCACTGGCGCTTTTCTTTGCCCCTCTTTTCCTGATGGTGCCAGCATCAGCTACCGCTCCCGCCCTGATCCTGGTAGGATTGTTCATGCTCTCTTCTGTGGTAAAGATCAACTTCGACGATATGACCGAGGCGCTGCCCGCATTTCTCACCATCGTGATGATGCCGTTCGCCTTCAGTATCGCACAGGGTATTGTCTTCGGTATGCTTTCGTTTGTATTCCTGAAAGTATTGAGCGGAAGATTTAAACATGTATCGGTTACCATGTGGGTCATCTTCGTACTGTTTATCGTGAAGATGGTGCTGGATGGGATGAACGTGGTTTAAGTTTTGGATACCGTTTTTTTATTATTAAGTCCCGTTAGATTGTATTTAGCGGGACTTAATTTTTAATTGACAATGGACAATTGACAATGGATGATTGACCAAGTCCAATGGGCAGTGAAATATGGTAACGTGCGGAATTGCTTGTGTATGTCGGCTGAAATGACTATTTTTGCGGCCTAAACCAATATAAAATCATAACAATAAATAGCTTATGGCAACAACTGCTGATTTCAGGAACGGAATGTGCATCGATCTGGAGGGCCAGTATTACTTTATCGTGGAGTTTCTTCATGTGAAACCGGGTAAGGGTGCTGCTTTTGTCCGTACCAAACTGAGGAATGTGACCACAGGACGTATCCTTGAAAAAACGTTCAACTCGGGTGTAAAAGTAGATGAGGTGCGTATTGAACGCCGCCCCTTCCAGTATCTCTACCGCGATGATATGGGATATAATTTCATGAATACCGAAACTTTCGAACAGATTCCTATTCCCGAAGAACAGATTGAAGGGGTGAGGTTTCTGAAAGAAGGGGATGTCGTGGAGGTCCAGATCCATGCAGATAGCGGAACTATCCTTACTGCCGAAATGCCGACACATGTAGTGCTCGAGGTGACCTATACCGAACCGGGAATCAAGGGTGATACCGCCACCAACACGCTGAAACCCGCTACCGTGGAAACAGGTGCAGAAGTGCGTGTTCCCCTGTTCATCAATACGGGTGAAAAGATCAGGGTGGATACCCGTGACGGTTCATACGTTGAACGTGTCAGAAATTAATTATCAATAGCTTTTATTCAGATGGACTTCGGCCGCATATTCGATTTTCTTGTCCGGTTGCAGATGTATAACGACCGCAACTGGTTCCATGAGCATAAATTCGAGTATGATGAAGCCAAGTCCGATTTTGATACTTTTATCAACAGACTCATTGTGCCGCTTGCTCAACTGGATCCCTCTATCGGATCGGCGACGGCCGGTGAGTCTGTTTTCCGTATTTATCGCGATACCCGCTTCTCGCATGATAAAACACCTTACAAGACCCATTTCAGCGCTTTTATCGCCAATGGCGGCAAGAAAACACGTTATGCCGGGTACTATATCCATATACAACCCGACGAATCGTTTTTTGCCGGTGGTATCTATAGTCCCGACCCGGCTACGCTCGAATCCGTGAGGAATGAAATCTATCATCATCCCGATGAGATAAGGAATATCCTCGATAACCGGAAATTCAAAAAGACTTTCCCCGAATTATCCGATGAGGATCGGTTGAAAAAGCCTCCTGTCGGCTATCCCAAAGATTTTAAGGAAATCGAACTACTGAAAAACAAACATTTTATCACTCATTATCCCCTTACAAATGAGTTTTTCCTGGAAGACGGGTTGATCGACCGTCTGATGGAACTCTGCAAGATACAGTATCCTCTTAATGCGTTTTTAAATAGGGCCGTGAAGGGTTAGTATTCATTGAAATCCTTTGTCAGATTAGCTTTTATAATGTAACAAAGTTGTTTGTAACAAAGTTGTTTGTAATTATTTTTTGGCTATCTTTGTGGTTGAAAGGAGGAGATTGCATGGAGAATCCGTTTGTTTTTGGCTCGGCAACATCAGGAGAATGGTTTACCGACCGTGAAGAAGATGCGAGGCGATTGTCGGCGAATTTCAGGCACGGGGTGAATACGATACTTATCTCACCGCGCCGTTGGGGTAAGACATCACTGGTGCAAAAGGTGAGTGAAGAAACCCGTTCAGCGGATCTGAAGGTGGTCAATATGGATGTGTTTGCCTGCCGTAACGAGGAGGAATTTTATACGCTTTATGCTACAGAATTGATCAAGCAGACTGCCAGCCGTTGGGAGGAATGGGTGGAGAATGCGAAGCGTTTTTTGTCGGGATTGGTGCCCAAAATCAGTTTCGGGGTTGATCCGATGACCGATTTTACCCTCTCCTTTGACTTTTCTGATAAGCAGTTGAATGGAGAGGTGTTGAATCTGTCCCAAAAGATCGCGAAAGAGAAAGGTGTCCATATCGTGGTATGTCTGGATGAGTTTCAGCAAGTGGCAGAATTTGACAATACACTCTATTTTCAGCGGAAACTGCGTTCGGCATGGCAGTTACACCAGGACGTGACCTATTGTCTTTACGGGAGCAAAAAGCATTTGATGACCAAGTTGTTCTCGAAACAGAGCATGCCGTTTTATAAGTTCGGTGATGTGATCTATCTACAGAAAATTACTACTTCCGATTGGATTGCTTTTATTCGCCACCGGTTTGAAGTTACCGGAAAGCAAATATCGGCCGAGCTTGCAGAGAAAGTGGCTGTTACCGTCGAGAACCACTCTTCGTATGTACAGCAACTGGCCTGGCTATTGTGGATACAGACGGATAAAGAAGCCATAGAAGCGGGATTTGAAGCGGCATATACCGATTTGCTCAATCAGAATTCGATGCTTTACTTTAAATATATTGATGGTTTGACTACCTATCAGCTCAATTTTCTCTACGCTGTGACGGAGGGGATTACGTCTGAATTTACCCGGAAGGAGATTCTGCAACGTTATCAATTGGGGACTTCTGCCAATATAAGAAGGCTCAAAACATCGCTTGAAAACAAGGAATTGATTGATATCTCGGGTAAAACCGTCAGTTTTAATGATCCTGTTTTTAAATTATGGTTCAAGAAAAATGTAAGAAGGTTCTGATAAAATTAGCAATATGCAAATTATTCTTTCACCTGCGAAACTGATGGATTTTTCAGTTGAGACCGGAGTCCTAAAACCCACCCGGCCGTTGTTTCCGGAAAAGACCAAAGAGTTGATAAACGTCTGCCGACAACTGTCTGATAAGAAAATCGCCGCAGAAATGGAGATCAACGCCAGGATGGCACATGATGTATATGAATATTTCCAGATGTTCGATCTCAGGTCCACTCCGGAGCAACCGGCAGCACTTGCCTATAACGGGATTGCCTACAAAGGGTTGAACGCCCACGATTTCTCCGTCGAAGATTTTGATTTCGCACAGCAGCATCTCAATATCATCTCCGGATTATACGGTATTGTCCGTCCGTTGGATGCGATCAAACCCTACCGGCTGGAGATACAGCGGAGAATTGTGCCGCAGGGATACAAGACGCTCTATGATTTCTGGGAAGACAGGGTCAATGAGTATCTCTCGAAGAAACTGCGGAAAGGAGACAAGACCATTATCAATGTGGCATCCAAGGAATATGCAAAGGTAGTTCGGAAGAGTAAGTTACCGAAAGGAACGAAAATCATCGATATCCAGTTTTTACAGCAGGAGAATGATGAATTGAAACAGATAGTGGTACATTCCAAGAAAGCACGGGGTCTCATGTCCCGCTTTATCATCAAAAACCGGCTGGTCGATCCGGAAGAGGTAAAAGGATTCGATTATGAAGGCTATTTTTTCTATCCTGCGCTCTCGAAAGAAGATACCTGGGTGTTCGTGAGATAAGCGAAAAATGAAGAAAAAACTTTTATAAAAGTATAGAAATATCAAACAGGCAATTCAGGGAAATATGAAGAGTGTTATATTGCTATTATTCTTATTAGTGATTATATCTTGTGGGAAAGAAGAGCAACCGGATATTGTCTCTGAAATTGTATCGGAGTTAACTGTTGAATCAAGTGTGACTCATAGCTCAATTGTATTTACTACAAATAAAGAATGGGCAGTTTTTGTGTCTTTTCCCCAAGGTAATGATTCGTGGTGTTCTGTTTCTCCTTCTAAAGGTTCCGCCGGTGAAGTTGAAATTAACATAATTGCCACAACAGAGAACTCAGGAAATGAAGATAGGAGTGCCACCATAACGATTAAAACAGGTAAAACAGTCAAAACCGTTACATTTACACAAAAGCAGAAGAGTGTAGTGCGGACTGTACACGTTGGAATTCGGGGGACATTGAAAAAATTATTGGGAATTTACTATAAGGAAACAGAGGAATTGACAATTTCAGGTGAAATTCACGGAGATGATATTCAAACAATCAGGGAAATGGAGAATCTTCATTATTTAGATATGCTTGACGTTTCTATTGTTGTAGGAGGTAGTTTTGTTCTGGATGATGGTCAGTCTTATTCCACAAAAACAAATGCAATCCCTGAGCGTATGTTAGAGGGCTACAGGAACATAAAAACCGTAGTTCTACCTAGAGATATCACGGCTATTGGAAACTGGGCGTTTGCTTATTGTTATGATTTAACTTCTATTACCCTCCCCAATAGTGTTACCTCTATAGGAGAATATGCATTTGCTAATTGTCATAGCTTAACTTCTATCACCCTTCCCAATAGTGTTGCTTCTATTGGAAAATATGCATTTGCCGATTGTAGAGGTTTAACCTCTATCACTCTCTCCAATAGTGTTACCTCTATAGGAGAACATGCATTTGATAATTGTCGTAGCTTGACTTCTATTTCTATCCCTAATAGTGTTATTTCTATCGGAAAATATGCATTTGAAGATTGTCGTAGTTTAATCTCTATCGTCCTTTCCAATGGTATTACTTCTATTGGGGAATATGCATTTTATAACTGTTATAGTTTAACTTCTATCACACTTCCCAATGGTGTTACATCAGTTGGAGAAGGGACATTTGGTTTTTGCTATTATTTAACTGCGGTCATCCTTCCAGAGAGTGTCACATCCATTGAGGAATATGCATTTTATCAATGTTATTATTTAACTTCTATCACACTTCCTGATGGTGTTAGTTCGATTGGGGATAATGCATTTGCTAAAACTAGTTTAAATTCTATCATTCTGCCCAACAGTGTTACCTCTATTGGATATGGTGCATTTTTTCAATGTTATGAATTAACTTCGATTACTATCGGTTCCGGTATAAAAAATATACAGACTTCTGTGTTCGATGCCTGTTGGAATATTCAGGAGATTTATATAAAAGCGACAACTCCTCCTCAGATGCAGAGTGATATACCTAATCAGAGTGCTGTAAAGTTATATGTTCCAAAAGGGAGCAAAGAAATTTATCAGAATAATGAATCTTGGAGTGGATTCAAAGAATATATTGAAGTAGATTATGGTATCAGAGAATCATATCTATGGATAAACTAAGCATCAAACAATGGGCGGAGGAAGACCGTCCCCGTGAAAAATTACTGTTGAAAGGAGTTTCGGTCCTTTCCGACTCGGAGCTCCTTGCTATCCTTATCAGGTCGGGTAATGACAAACAGAGTGCGGTAGAATTGAGCC
>NZ_JAYFQD010000011.1:0-1796 GCF_034927365.1 Proteiniphilum sp.
CACATCCACCGATTTCAACCTCAAACGGGTCATCTCTCCTTTTTTGACATTGGATACAAACATTAGATAAGGATCATAATACAATGATCTGATTTTACCATCATACAATAGCGTGTCGTTATGATATACCTGCATTTCCTCAGAAAAGTATGGAGGATGCAGGTATACGAACAGGGCAAACTCGTCATCCCGCTTTTTGAATTCAGTCAGTGGCGAGATATCCGATATACTAAGTCCCCCAAACCACATGGAAATCCAGGTTGAATCCGGATCCACTGTCGATATGGAGAAGGTGGTGTCGATATCTTTCCAGACTTTGTGCCCATTTATTAAGCGGTCCTCCAATTTGAATCTCAGATTCGTCACCTCCCCCTTCTTAAGATTGGATACGAATATCATTTGCGGGTCATCATCATATATATTCAGTTTAAGTTTCCGGCTGAATATCGGAATATCATTATGATATAGCTGCAATTTTTCGGTTTCTGTCCTCGTTCCGAACATGTAAACAAACAGCGAGAATTCGTCTTCCTTGGGAGTTCTGCCCCTATAGTATACGCAGTAAATTGCAATACAGGCAACTAATACTATTGCAGTGATATAATACTTTTTCATCTGGCTAGTTTATCAATTTATTCTTATATAGGGCCTTGACGGGTGTGACCCCGTTCACGGGGGCATTATAGGTGGGAGTGTCTGGTTGAATTTCGTGCCGGTAACCTGTGTGAGCCAGCCTCGGATATTATAGTGGTAGGTGGAGGTTTCATTGGCCACTTTTTTTGTTTTAGTCCTCCCGCCTTCATCATAGCTGTAGCGGGCAAGGGTGGCTTCCGGGGCCGTGTTCAACTGGTGCGTGACCGAGTCCAGCCGTTCGGCCGGGTTTACCCTGTCCTGTTATGGAAGGCTTCCTTTTTTTACATGCCTGACCTGACGGACCCGAATAATGGAATCCAGATTATTCCCTCCTGCATCCAGATACTCGGCAATTACAGTATCCCGGGGTACATAAGTTCCTTCCCTGTAAATATTGGATAAAACCTTTCTAGCAAGATAAAAAAAACCCTCATTCTTATTTTCTAATTTTTCTTCTCGTTTCAACATTTCCTTCATGTATTTGATTGCTCGCTTCATTAATTCAGTTTTATTCTCTGATTTACTTTGTTCTACGTATTCATAATAATACATTATATATGGCTCATTCCTTTCTTTCTTCTTTATCATTATTTCTGTATACCCTATCATTTCATCCTCCAAATGAGGGTTTTCTGCATAATAGGAAACTAATCCATCATAACTGATCGCATCACCTTCTTCCCGTACCCTTCTCTGGCAGCGTTTTAATGCCTCTTCGGTTTTAGGATAATAAGGCTCTCCTACACCCGAAATTTCCTGGTATTTTTCCTCCGATACAGTATCTACCGCTATCTGCTGTTTTCCTGTTTCTTCTACTTTTTCCTCTTCTTTTTCCTCTTCTTTTACCTTATTGGCACAAGAAATGAAAACAATAAAGAAACTCAATAATATAGATATCTTTTTCATATTCGTGTTTATTTTACTACAATACCCGGATTGGCTTTAATAGCCCTTCGCATAAAATCATAGACCTCACCCCATGTTGGCTTGTCATCTTCTTCCTCCTCCTGCCCAGGCATTTGATTTCCCGGTATCGTCCGTATGACTTTTCCATTCTGATATACCAACCAATTGTCTATATCAGTTTTTCCCTTTTTCACGACCGCATATACTGGCATCGATACGGAATATGTGGCTATTCACTTATTTACATGCCTGACCTG
>NZ_JAYFQD010000007.1:0-545946 GCF_034927365.1 Proteiniphilum sp.
TTTTCGCATTTTCAGTCAGCCATGTGCGAAAATCACTACGTGAAGGAAACAGTAATTCAGGAACATCAGTTTTCATAATGGTTCTCATTTCATTCAATTTATAAAGATACTCCTTTTATTCAAATCTATTTTTTCTTTCGGACTACGTAAAAGAATAATTAATTCTTCAATTGGCGATAATAATGCAACAATCACTACTATAAATAAAAACTCTTTCACTCCCAATATTATCATTATTGGCAATATGAACAATAGAAGGCCTGTGAGCTTATTCGCAAAAGTGTGAATCATTATGAGTTTCTTATATTTGATAAATCCAATAGCAATATTTCCAAATCGGAATATAAAAATCAGCAATATAGGAATTAAAAATGTGAAGATTACTTCTTTGTGTTCTATGATTAAATAGGCAGATAGAATGATGTAGAAAAAGAAGTCTCCGATCGAATCCAGTTTTGCTCCTTTTACTGATTCAACGTTATACTTTCGGGCAATAAAGCCATCTAAAAAATCAGTAATTCCGATCAATAAATAGAAGATCATGAATACGAGAGGACTTTTAAAGAAGAACAGCAACAATAATGAAAGGAAAATCCTACTTATTGATAATATGTTTGGAATTTGTTTCATTCTTATTTCTCAATTTATCGAAATTTCCCGTCAGCAACGAACGATTTACAACTAATTAACAAGCTGAATATCACATATATTAAATAGACCATATTGTTACAATCACGTGACAGCAAGGGATTATATTTTAGCAACCAGAAAAAATTCGCCACTCGCAGGAACCAGATTATCTGTCCTGTCTTTGAAATATTTTTCGGTCATATCTTTCGTTGAAATAGTCTGTATTTCTTTCAGCCCTATTTCGTTGGCAAGTTTTACAATTTCTTCAATAGGAAAAAAACTGACAAAAGGATTTCCCGAAGCTTCCGCTCCTTCATTTGCAATTTTCTGCATTGGCTGGTCTTCCTCATCAAGTTGTTCCATTGGCAGATAAAATGCAATGGCAATTACCGACTCAGACGCAAGCATCGTCATTTTTTTTAGCATATCTCTAATAGCTTCTTTGGTAAGATATAGTGTTACACCTGTGCAAGAAATAAAAGTCGGCTGATTGATATTAAAACCTTTGTTTAACAGTTTGTCCCACCATGATGAAACTTCAAAATCAACAGGGACGAAATGAAGATTGTCTGCAACTTCATAGCCATTTTCAATCAATTTTTCTTTTTTCCAGGCTAACGTGTCAGGTTCGTCAATTTCATAAATATCAATTTGTGAGCTGATTGACATGTTTCGTTGGGCAAAACTGTCTAATCCTGCACCAAGCAAAACATACTGTCTTAGGCCTTTTTCGATTTGCTCTTTGGCCATATCCTCTATAAATCGGGCACGGGCAACAATAGATGTCCGAAGTCGTTTCGTGTATTTCATATCAGGACGCTCCTGCCAATCTTTTTCAGGTTTGATCAGGTCATATCCAACTCTATCCTCAATGATATAAGGTTTATCATCTGTCAAAACGTGCAAAGCTCTCCACAGAGCTGTCCGTAATGCTGTATTGTCCGGTTGTTTTGCTTTCATACAATTGATGATGGCTATAAATTATATTTAACGAACTTAATTTACTACGATTGCTACCGCGCAATTGCATCGCATGGTTACATCGTTTGTGCATCGTAACGCGATACAATCTCACGACAGCGAGAGGCGATTGCACATTCTCTTTTTATTAATAGTATTTTTCAATTCCGCCAAATCCTGCTATCATTTTATTGTCCTTCGTTTTGCTGATGAAGTGGTTTAACCGTTTTTCAAATTCCTCAAGACGCATCCTTGCGGCTTCAATGTACGCAATCCGGATTCGCTTATATGAATCGGAAAATTGTTGATAGTTTTTCCATACTATTTCATCTTCCTTCAACTTGTCAATTATATCATTGGGGAAAATAAAAGGCTCAGATAAGACATGTTGTATTTTGTCCTCGAATGTAGGGTGTATCATTTTATTTTCCGATAGCCATTTAAGTCTTTCCTTGTTGGCTTGCGAGTAGGTACTCTTAGGCTTTCTTGGTGTGAAACGCTGTATTTTATGTTCTTTGTCAAGCGATCTTACCGTACTGTCGATCCAATCGAAACAAAGGGCCTCTTCAACAGCATCATTGTATAAAATGCTTTTTTTGCCAGACGACTTGCGGGAAAATACAAACCATATTTCATTGGCGGTGTCGAAGTTGTCCATTAGCCACTTTCTCCAATCTTGCCGATTTTCAAAATACTTTATTGTATTCTCTGTTGTCATGACAAGTTTTTCAAACCAATTACTTTACTGCCTTTACTTTCGTAATAATGAAGCATTTCGTCTATTTTCTTTTTATCATAACTCGTAATGCAATCTGATAGGATATTAACCTTATAATTTGCCTTATTCATGTTATAACAGGTTGATTTGACACAAGCAACTGCATCTGCTCCCGCTATATAGAATTCATCTATTCCATTTTTATTGATAAAGTCTGCGAATTCCTCACTACTTAATGCGTTCCCCTTGTATTTTGTAAAAACATTCCTTGATACAATTTTCAAATCCGAAACTAATTCAGCCCCAAGTGTATTGGGTTTAAAAGTCCTTGTGCCGTCTGATAAATTCTCGTGTCTTATATAAACAACATGAACGGCATTATCAACTGCCCAATCTATGGCTTTATTTATATTACCAATTATTTCCTTGTAATTCTTTGTTATATCATTTTGAATGTCTATTACAACTAATGCTTTTTTCATCTTTCTTGCTATTTGTTTCCTTATCGGACGGTTTAAATCTTATGTAAACATTCAATACCACACTTTCGCTCATGTTTGACTACGTTGATTTTCAATTCCTAACCAGTGTGTTGCCCAGGCTGAACATCCGTTTTTTATAATGTATGCCACGTCATTAATACACATATTTGCTATAGTGAATATCCATTCTCAAAAGTACAAAATATCCGATAAACAGAAATCATCACATCCAAATCCATTTGTTTTCCAAGAGATATTCATCGACGGCACATTCTTCAAAAAACAATCACCCGTAATTCCTTTGGAATCATCAGATTCGCAGAAAAGATGGGGTTGATCTATTGCTTATACCTTCCCCAAAACCGGTAATGGGTAAGTGATGTGAGAGAAATTATCTTCGCGATGAACCGGTTCTTTAATTCGAGCTGTTGGATCCTATACAATATCCACACGTAAAAAATCAGTAGCAGATTAAAAAGCAGGAACTTCACGATCCAATACTGGATAAAATCCGGCAATAATCCATAGAAAAGATAGGTCGTCACGATTGATGTGAGGTAGACGGCGATAAACCACAGTCCGTGTGGCGTCTCAATCGCATCTACGGGACAGTTGTTCATGCACATCATGCAATTCTCGCATTGGAAAATCCAGAACGGCCTGCCGTCGACTTTCTTGATCGCTTTCACGGGACATTGCTTGATACACAGGTTACAATTGATGCACTTGTACGACGCATAATATGATTTCGCAAGGAAGAACCGCCCGATCAGGTAGTAGGCAAGCGATACCGGCGATATCAGGATATCCTGGATGATCTCTTTTCGCGATGCAAAATCTTTTTTGCCCGAATAAATCCTTTCAAAGTGCTTCCCTACCCGGAAAAAATTCTTGTCAAGAATAAACTTAGCCCTCTTCTCCCTGATAGCTGGATGCAGTGAAATCCAATTCGAAGGCATATCAAATGGAATCTGGCCGACAATCCGATAGCCTTTCCTTCTCAGCATCAGGGAGGATAACATGAAGGCGATGCCTGTCAGTCCGGGAGTTATCATCTTGCCTATTTTCACGGAGCCTCTGGTATTCATCAATACAACACGATTATTTCCTTCGGGAAACGTCCGGATAAAATCCAGCGTGATCTTCGGGAAATTAAATCCATGTATGGGAGAAATAATTACAATCAGGCTATCCGGATGAATTTTTGATAAAGAGCCTCTATTCACGTTCGAAATATTAACCATCTCGCACGATATTCCTTTCTTTACGGCAAATTCGGAAAACCATACGGCTATCTTTTTCGAGTTGCCTGTCCCCGAAAAATAGAAAATCGTCAAATCCCGAATAGCATCCATATCTACGTATATCGTGTATCGGCAAAAGTAGACCAAATTACACATCATCAACTTACATATCTTGCTAACATGGAATCAGGATATTATTATGTATTTTTGCAGATGATGAACAGCAGGCAAGAGATAAGTATAAATGATTATAAATCAAGGATTAATTCGGTTATTCTCTATATCGAAAAAAACATGGACAAACCATTGAGCCTTGATGATATTGCCCGTCATGCAAATTTCTCACCTTTCCATTTCCACAGGATATTTACGGCGCTGGAAGGAGAAACGCCTGCCGGGTTCATCCTTAGAGTGCGTGTCGAAAAGGTGGCAAGGTTACTTCAAGAACAAAAGAATGCATCCATAACGGAAATCGCCTATCGTTGTGGTTTTAACAACTACACCTCATTTAATCGGGCCTTTAAAAAATATTTCGGGGTGACTGCACAGGAATTTCGGAAGCTCGAAAAGGCCGTCTTTGCGAAAGACAAGCAGTTCTATAATGCCAAAGGAGAGTTACTCGATCGGACCGGCAAGACCATCCACTATGAAAAAGCCGGGATCTTTGCATTTGGAAACGATACCATTATGCAGGATGCGGATATTCAAGTCAGGTGGATGCCGCCCTTTCAGGTAGCCTATATCCGTTTTGTCGGCGACTTCTATCAGATTGGGGAGACTTACGACAAGCTAATCGGTTGGGCATCGCAGCAAAACGATCTGCTACATCTGGAAGGATCAGCCTTTTTCACTGTCTATCACGATGATCCCTCTGTGACAAAGATGGATAAACTCCGCCAAAGTGTATGCATTACGATACCCGACAACTTCAAACCCGGAAGTCCTGTCAGCAAGATGGTGATCGACGGAGGCAAATATCTGGCAGGTTATTTTAAACTGTCGGATATGGAGTTCGAGAAGGCATGGAATACCATTTACCGGACTTTAATCGAAGATGGATATACATTCAGGAATGCCAATATCTATGAAATGTATAAAACGGCCGACAACACTCCACTTTCTCAACCCTATAAAGTCCATTTGTGTATTCCGGTGGAATAAATGTCCGTCTTGACATTTAACTCGTACAACCAAAGATTAATCAACACTTATACCTTTGCATTATTTTCGGCTACCCTGAATTTCACCATTCTTTCTATGAGTTGGTAGGGTATTGGTTCGTCAAGCGGAAACTGCACCGAACCTTTCCCTTGCTTATATTTTGAAAGTTCGTCCTGAAACTCGATATGTCCCGAGGGAGTTGCATAGAAGCCGATATGATTTTTGAATGCGGCAAAATAAACCAAAGGTTTTTTATTCATTTTATATGCGGGCATTCCGTAAGAAAAAAGTTCTTCGGCTTCAGGTGCGTTCTCTTTTATCAGCTTCCTGATGTTACGTAAGATTTCCTGAACACTGTCTGGAAACTGCTGAATATATATTTCGATTTCTTTCATTTCAGTCGTCTATTATGTGACAATGCTTCTGCAATCAGTTTAACTAAAACTAATGCAGATAGCCTAACCTATGGATGCAGCACACTTGAAATTTATATTTTATTTTTTAATGATTTTTCCCAGCCAAAATCTCACTGTCGCTCGTTGTTATTTTTTCGATTATTGTCTCTATTACTGTGTTCCAATATGCTTTTGTTTCTTCCCTTTGTCTTTCGTCACATAGATTCTCAATATGAAATGCAATAGTAGTTTTGTCTTTGTTGGCAATCAGCCGCATTTGAAGCGTGGCTTCGTTCGTCCAATCTTTCAGTTTCCACTTTGTCCTTATATGTGAAAGATTCTTGAATGTTGAAAACTCCTTGTCTGCACCCTTAAGCCAAAGTTGGGTTCCGTTTTCTGAAAACAGGAAATCCCAAACTTCATTTATGTTGAATGGCACACTTCTTCTGATACCAAACTGCCAACCTGTATCTTTTGTCTGCCCGACACTTTTTACTTTTCCCATAATTCAGTGATCCATTTATTTCTTAATTGGCAACTTCCTATTGTCCAATCTTTGTCAAGGAACTTTTCTATCATCAACAACATCTTCTCTATCAAAGTTTGTTCCATCCTTATTTTTTACGTTTGTAACGTAGCTGGGTTAATCCCGTATCATAAGTTCTTACATTCACAAGTTCTAACTCCTGCTCGGGTCTTCCGTCCTTGAAAAGTCGTGTGCCATTACCCACCAATACAGGAATAACCGAAATGATAAACTCGTCGATCAGGTCATTCTTCAACAGTTCGTGAATTATTTCGGCTCCACCGTCACAATAAATATTTTTTCCTTCTTCCGATTTCAGTTGTTTCACCAAGTCAATCAGACTTTCCGTGTAAAAGGTTGTTCTCCCGACATTTGGTCTTTCTGTCCTTGTGATAACATATACATTCCGTTCGCCATTATCATAATGGGAAGTACCGATTTCCCTGAACACATAATCGTAAGTTCTTCTTCCAACAATGATGGTATCAATGGTATCGGTAAATTCTTTATATCCGTAATCTTCTCCCTCTTTTTCCACTAATGACAGAAAACTAAGGTCATCGTTTGGTTGAGCAATATATCCGTCCAGACTCGTGGCTATGAAACTTATTAGTGCTCGCATTATTTCTTTATTTGCTGTTATTTAATTTTTGGTTGTAAATATACGATACCGCAAGTATGCCAAGGAAGACCAAAGGCATTGCCATATAGCTGACGTTTTTATCTACACAAGCGTGGCTGATAAATGCAAATATGAACGTAAATGAAAATCCTGCATATGCCCATTCTTTTAGCTTTGCAGGTGTTTTGGGATACATAATGGCTATAACACCAAGCACTTTCGCTATTGCCAATGCGTATGTGAAATAATCAGGATAACCCAGTGCTTTTGTGCCGAATGTCATATATTCAGGTGCAAAAATCCAAGTGCCCATTGGCATCACGGCTTCCCACAGTGCAATGACAATGGTAGCTGTCCAAAAAATGATCTTATTCTTTTTCATTGTTCCGTTTTTTTAAGTTTTAACACGAAGGCACTACGTTTTTTTCTTTGTAACCTACTTATATTCACAATATAAAGTGTCAATAAACAAGTCTTTAGTCACTTTCTCTACTTCAATTATTCAAACCGTTTATTGGGTTTTCTTCTGTAGGTTTATAGTAAAGTATTACTGCACCGCTACTAAAAGTTTTTGATTTGATAAGTTTCAGGATTGTCCTGTCGTTTATATTTTCAAATAAGAGCGACCCGGTTCCTGCAACGACAGGGTAGACACATATCTGGTATTCGTCAATCAAATTAAGCTTCATTAGCTGTATCATTAAACTCCTACTGCCAATAAAAATGTCTTTATCCGATTGTTTCTTAAGTTCTAAAACTTCCTCTCCAAGATTTCTGTTAGCAAGCTTTGCACTTTCCCAATCTATATTTTTAAGTGTGTGGGAAAAAACGATTTTTTGGATCTTGTCAATAGCCATAGCAAAGTCATTCATTGATTGCTCTTCTGATGGATTTTCTAAAAACGTTCTCCAAAATTCCATAAGTTGATACGTTGTCCGCCCATATAATATTACATCCCCTTTATCCAATAATTCTGTATAATATTGATGTATTTCGTCATCAGGTAACCCTGCCGTATGGTCGAAAACCCCGTCAAGTGTCATATTGATCGCTGCAATTACCTTTCCCATTTCCCTTTTTTATTATTATTACTTTGAGTTACAAATATAAGCTCTCTTTCCTCTAATCCAACTTTGCAAAAGACAAGAAATAAAATTCACAAGAAAGATTAAAAGAATAACCTCCGTATTAACCTAATAATTAGACATTTACTTTTCCTAAATGGAGATTTAAAAAGAATTCTAAAAGAAGGATTAAAACGAGGAGACAAGGAAAGAATCTGTATGGATGTGCCTCCTCCGATCGTTTATACATAAATTTTCACCGCAAATGCAAGAGGTTTAGTACCTCCTTTTTCCATTCAATAACCGGAAACAATTCCTAATTTTCATCTAAATAGCACCATAACCGATTTTCGGAGAAGAGATGACAAAAAATGCAATCATACGCTCAAAAAAATCAATTTCTACACAATTAATGAGTTCATAAACTCATTAATCTCCATATTCACCATATATTGAATTCATAACTGCAAAAACATGACGAAATCTCCTAAGATAAGACAGATTTCAAGATAGCTACCCGGTCATTGTCTGGTTAATAGATCGTCAATATT
Organism: Proteiniphilum sp.; assembly: GCF_034927365.1. Lineage (GTDB taxonomy): Bacteria > Bacteroidota > Bacteroidia > Bacteroidales > Dysgonomonadaceae > Proteiniphilum. The sequence goes on from NZ_JAYFQD010000007.1 coordinate 8,354, forward strand.
TGCGCTAACATCGACAAACAAATACCTGTTTTTGAGAATGATCATCAAACGCTTCCTCTGCAAATCCTCCGTACTTGTGGATAATAGTAAAGCCACTCCATTCCAGATAGGCATCTAACTCTTGAGGGAAAAACATTCTCATATCCAAATTCTGAATAGAATTGAACTCTCCATTGATAAAATAATGCCATTCTATGCGATTAATCTGGGTTTTATTTTCATACTCCATAGTCTGTTTTATCAATATTTCCCGTCCATCTTCAGTTGTATATTTGGTAATCTCCTCCGGTTCTCTTTCTCCTTCTACGATATACCGAATATCCGGATTAAAACAATCCAACAGAAATAAACCTCCCTCTTTGAGGTGATTTTTAACTACCCTCAACGCCTTAAATAAATCTTCATTTTGATATAAATGATGGATTGAGTTGAATGGAATAAAAATGAGGTCGTATTTCTCTTGTAGATCTAAAGTTCTGATATCAGCCTCGATAAAACGAATTTCCAATCCTGCTTCGGAAGCTTTAGTCTTTGCCTGCTCAAGCATTGAAGCAGTATAATCAACCCCACTGATATCATACCCGTCCCTTGCAATTGGAAGAGTAAGTCTGCCAGTGCCACAACAAAGCTCAAGTATTCGGGAATTCTTATCTTGTGGCATCCATCGCCGATAAAACTGCAAATCAACCAGACCGGTATTCATCCCATCATAAATACTTGCATCATAGATCAAATCGCCAACCTTATATTCGTTACTCATTTATCTCCTCCGATATCCATTTTATCCCATTTCCCATTTTGTCTTACCAGATCAATCAACGATAACACAGGCTTTATTTCTTTTTTGTCATCTTATAAAACTGTTGTAAAGCCTGTTTCTTATCCGCTGACAATTTATTCCACTTAACTCCTTCTATTGCACCTTCTAATCCATACAGCAAACTCAGACATGCGCCCGGGTCCATTGTTTGAAGTCGGATAAATGCTCCCTCGCTACCTATTGACACTAATTTTTCATAAGAATCTATGCCAACTTGTATTAGCTTGGTTTCCGTATCCTTGCCAATGTTTATTTGATTTGATAAATCACTCGCCATATATGAAAATTATTCTGTTTTGTCATAAATTTCTAATGCGGTCGGAAGGCAGCTTGCTACTCCTTTCAATCCACACACAGACAAGGTAATTAAAATAGTGTCCCGAATTTCTTCCCTGGTCGCTCCAAGTTTTTTTGCCATTTGAACATGGAAATAGATTGCAGTAGTATCACCCATTGCCGACTTTATCCCTATATAAACCAGTTGTTTTGTCTTGGCATCTAATCCTGATGTGTTTTTTAATGCTTCAATCAGGCCATTAAATGCTTCTGCGACTTCCGGAGCCTCGTTTTGAAAAATTTCAAGTGGATTCATGCTTTTTATTTTTATATTGTTACAAGATTAATGTCGAAATCTATTACTCCTCCGTGACAAGACTATGTCAGTGAATAAATTACAAAAATTTTTCAATGTGCATTCCTTAAACTTACGCCCAACTTACAAATGTACGCAATAATAGCAAAAAAACGCTCTTTATCAATTGAATCTAAGTCAAGTTATATAACAATAGCTAATCATGGTATTTGATAAGGAGAGAAATACCTGAAAGAGAATTATCCTTATTTTTTAGAAGTAACGAATATTCTTATGAGACAAATCGTAGTATGGGTTAATAGTGCCACAAGTTGTGACATAAATTCTGAAACTCTTTTTATAAGCTGATCGGTTCTTCAAAAAACATGTTATTCCACCTTTACGTCTATATCCATGTATAACCGATCATATTGGCAAAATAAAAAATCCACTTTTTTAGATGATTTGTCTGAAAAATGATTATCTTTGCTTTTGACAAAACGCAAAGCTTATGGTCATACGTTTTGATAAAGAATGTCTTTCCGACCTCTATTACTTAGGAAAGAGTAAAGATAAGAAGCACCGGTTTCAACCCCAAGTTGTTCGAAACTATGTGAAGCGTGTTATCACGCTGGCAAGTATAAGTAAGATAGAACAACTATATGCGTTGAATTCTTTGAATTTTGAGAATTTAAAGGGAGATAAAAAAGGGATTTCGCCTATTCGAATCGACAAACAGTATCGGTTGGAATATACAGTCTCGCATCATGATTCGGGCGAAGAGATAATCAATATCTGCTCAATCCTGGATATTTCAAATCATTATAAGACGTAACGTCATGGATAATTTAGGAGATTCATATATACCCATCCATCCGGGTGAAATCGTAAAAGAGGAACTCGAATATAGGGGAATTTCGCAAAAACATTTTGCGGAAGTTATCGACGTATCATATACGATGCTCAACGATATACTGAATGGGAAACGTCCCGTCAGTACCGATTTTGCGCTTACGATAGAAGCTGCCACGGGAATCAGTGCCGAACTTCTTGTGCGCATGCAGCTACGTTACAACCTACAAGTGGCCCGTAGCAAAACCGAGAACATAAAGAAGTGGGAGAAAATCCGGAAAACGAGTGTGACCATGTTGTAGGAAAGGACCATTCGTTGAATACCGTATGATTTGCATCATAGATTAAATCGCCAACCTTATATTCTTTTTTCATTTACACCCTCCAATATCTATCATTTTATGCTCTTTCGCTGCGTAGATAATACTGGTTTTTATTGCTTATGGATATATTCAAGCGCTTCGTCAGTACCGTTCTTAAAATTTTCAACCGAATATTTGACTTTCACGTCGGGATATAACGCCCCTTCTTTGCCTTTCCAAGTTTCAAAATATTTGATGGAATAAATTACGCTTGCATTCGTATTCGGAAGTCTGAACACGAGTGTTTCGCCGTAATGATTTATGCTTCCTGCCGTAGGTGCACCCACGAGTATCGTATTGAAATCTCTTTTCAAATCTACCGCATTCATCAATGCCGATGAAAACGTGCCTTGACCAATAAGCACATAAAAACTTCCTTTTTTATTCAGGTAACTCTCCTTTATTTTTTTTAGAAATGGTTGTAGCACATACGAACTTCCACCTCCGTTGAAACGCAAATCCACAATAATTTTTTCAGGTTTATTCGTTTCTATCGATTTGAATAATTCCAATGCAAAATTCTCAAACGGAAGTTGACCGTCGTTTCTACAATTCAAATAATTGAAATAAATCGACTGATTTACAGCATCGTATTTATACCAATAACTATTCGAATACATATCCGCTTTCGGGAATTGTTTAGCCATTACCAATTTCGACGAGCCACCAGATTTAAAAGAAATGTCAATTATTTCTCCGCTCTCGCGTTCCAACGTATATATTACTTCTTCCGCTGAATTTGAAATGCCCATACCTTTAAGTATAGGTGCGTTGCCCAAATAATATAACATCATCGTATTAAAATAAGACGGATTATCGGGCTGAATAATCGTCTTGAGCTCGTCGATAACTTTATTTATCGGCTCTCCGTTTACTTTCATTACTTTTGACAAAAGCAACTCTGTATGAGCACTATCAATTGCAGTGATAAAAACACCTTCCGTAAATATCGAAAACTGAACGGGCACGTTGCCACTACCCATAGTTTCAGGTTCTACTCTTGTGTGTTCGTCGCCCACTGCTACCAACAATTTAAAAAGTTCGTTGAGAAAAGCCTCTTTATCCAGCGAGTTTAATTGAGATTCTACTCGGGAGATTTTCGACTCAAATTCAGTTTTACTTATTTTGGCAAATAAATTTATGTGCTTCTGTGGTAAGTTTTGCGCAAAGTATTCCAAGTCTTCTTTGAGGCCATTTTGGGTTTGTGAATGGACAGAGATGGTAAGCGTTAAAATAGTCAACAATATTAAAATCTTTCTCATAATAGACCTTTTAAAGGTAAAACCCGCTTAAAATAATTTCAATGTTTTTTGGATTTGTTGTTCACACTGTTGGAAATTACCCTCTGCGCCTGTATAAATGGAAAAATAATTGAATAACGACTTGTTTTCAGGCTTTTGCATTAAAGGTAATAGCTCGTAATCCAGCTCATTTTCGGTTATAACATCGAACAATTTATTACTTTTTCTCTCCATTTCCCCGTTTCCCACTTTTTGAGCATCCTCCAAAGCGGAATAACTGTCGAGAATTGATTTCAACAGCTCTTTGTCCCGAATTAAACGCATTGTCCCCGACGATTTCAGCATTTCATATGCGTTAGATTGATAGCTCACTATTGGTACATTCCTAATCACATCTTCGTACTTCTTCAAACTATCGGCTTGTAAGTTTTCTTGTCTGCCAATAGTAATCAAATAATTAGCAAGGCTTCTGGTTTGTTTGTAAAAGATAGACTGTTCTTGAACCATCGGTAAATTATCTTCCAATTCCATTTTTACCATGTCCAAGTGACGTTGTATGTCTTTCTTCTCATTACGGGAACTTATCCAATCGCTAACCATAAAAGTAACAGCAATACCGATAATTACCCCCAGAAGATTAGCCGAAAAAGCGGAGAGCCATTTTTTTGAAATCCATTTCAGGAAATTTTTTGTTTTCATTTCTGCTTATTTATTTCAGTTATCCATTACAGATTCCTTTTCAATATCAAAAATACAAAATATTTGAGATACAGCCATGATTACATCTTAATTCCATTAGTTCTACTCCCCCAACCCATTGAAAATCTAACGGGTTGCTTGGAGAAAAGAAAATAAACGTGTACTTTTGCTGAAAATCAGACTGGATTGAAGAAGAAGATTGCCATATCATCCATTGTAGTAGCGATACTTGTCGTGCTGGTGGCGGGAGCGATACCGCATCATCATCACGATAACGGGGCAATCTGTTTTCATGTGACGCATCATCAGAATCACGATCAGGATCATCATAACAATCACGACGATCATAATGCTTCGGACGGGGATGACCACACGGCACAAAACGGCCATGGCTGCCACGACGATCCGACCTGCATCGCTGAAACGACCTATTATACCAATCCGGAGGGCAAGATAAAAATCAAGACGCCTTCTTTCGATAATGGCGATAACCCGGCTCATATCCAGTTTTTCCCGTTGCTTTATCTTGTCCCGGACTTCCTGATAAACCCTGCTTATAATACCTACACGAAACCGAAGCAGGGGGAATACCTGCAATTTTACACCTCTGCCGAAGTAAGCCGTTTCCATGGCTTGCGCGCTCCGCCTTTTATCCTTTCCTGAACTGACCGGCTGCATTCCAGCTTTCAGGGTTGATGGCTATTCTCGCAATAGCTGTCGATGCATCATTCTTTTATTTATCATCACGGAGCAATAAATTTATCAAAAATGAAGACTTATATTGTAGGCTCATTGATCGCAATGGCCTTGCTTATTTCGGGTTGCCATTCCGGAAATAAAAACGCATCACCTGCGGACGTAAAAGATGCGCACGAACATCTGCACGACCATGACCATGACCACGATCATGGAGACGGGCACAGTCACGACGACGATCATAATCACGACCATCAACACGGGCATGATCACGATCACTCGTCCGATGGGGAGCACAGCCATTCGGCAAATGACGCCCACGTCCATTCGACAGATGACGGACATGACCACGATCATTCATCCGGCGATACGGATGAAATCCATTTCTCCCGTCAACAGGCCGAAGTGGTCGGTCTCGAAGTGGAGCAGGTCGCTCCTGCCCCTTTCAGCTATGTGATCAAGACCAGCGGACATATCCAAGTGGCGCAGGGCGACGAGGTAATTATCGCTGCGACGTCTAACGGGATCGTATCGTTTTCCAGTCCTTCCCTTACCGACGGGAGCACTGTCAAGGCCGGCCAGTCCATCGTGACGATATCGGCCAGAAATCTTCTGGAAGGGGATCCATCGACCAGAGCCAAAATAGAGTTCGAGACGGCCGAAAAGGAATTTCAACGGGCGGAACTGCTGGTCAAGGATCAGATTATCTCGACCAAAGAGTTTGAACAGGCCCGTCTCCGCTACGAAACGGCGAAGACTGCCTACCATGCGCAGGCGTCGAATATGACCGCCAACGGCGTGAGGGTGACCTCCCCCATCCACGGATTTATCAAGAACAGGATGGTGGCGCAGGGCGAATATGTGTCGGTGGGGCAACCCATCGCGACGGTCTCCCAAAACAGGCGGCTGCAACTGCGTGCGGAGGTATCGGAAAAAGACTACAAGACGGTCAGGAACATCATCTCGGCCCATTTCAAGCCGGCTTATGACGACCAGGTCTATCGACTGTCCGATTTGAACGGGCGGCTGTTGTCGTTCGGAAGATCGGCGGACGGACAGTCATTCTTTATTCCCGTCACCTTTGAATTCGATAACGTGGGCGACTTCCTTCCGGGTGCTTTCACCGAAGTCTACTTACTGGCCAATCCGCAAAACGATGTGATTTCGGTACCTGCCTCATCCCTCACCGAAGAGCAGGGGCTTTATTTCGTTTACCTGCAACTCGAAGAGGAGCACTATAAGAAACAGGAAGTCACCCCCGGCCAAAGCGACGGCACGAGGGTGCAAATCGTTTCGGGGCTGAAACCGGGCGACAAGGTGGTTACCAAAGGTGTTTACCAGGTGAAACTGGCGGCGATTTCGTCGGTGATGCCGGAGGGTCATACCCATAATCACTAACCGCAAAGACGAAACGCTATGCTGAATAAGATTATCAAATTTTCGTTGAACAACCGTATGGTTGTACTGGTCGCCGCGGTTTTGCTGATGGTAGCAGGATTGTACACGACCAGCAATATGGAAGTGGATGTGTTTCCCGATTTGAACGCACCGACCGTCGTGGTGATGACCGAAGCGCAGGGAATGGCACCCGAAGAGGTGGAACGGCTGGTTACTTTCCCCATCGAGACTGCCCTGAATGGTGCGACCGACGTACGCCGTGTCCGTTCTTCTTCCACCACGGGATTTTCGATTGTATGGATAGAATTCGATTGGGGAACCGATATTTACCTCGCACGACAGATCGTATCCGAAAAGCTGTCAGAAGTGAGGGACGCACTCCCTTCTTATGTCGGGAATCCCACATTAGGACCACAATCCTCCATCCTGGGTGAGCTGATCACCATAGGATTGACCTCCGACTCGACTTCGCTACGGGATCTGCGCACGTTGGCCGACTGGACGATACGTACACGCCTGCTATCGACAGGAGGTGTGGCACAGGTGACCGTCATCGGCGGCGAGATCAAGGAGTACCAGATATTGTTGAATCCCGAAAAGATGAAGCATTACGGCATCAGTCTGGATGAGGTGATCAACGTGGTACAAGGTATGAACCAGAATGCTTCGGGAGGCGTATTGTACGAATACGGGAACGAGTATATCATCCGTGGCGTGCTTTTCACGAACCAGGTGGATGCATTAGGGAAATCGGTGGTAAAAAGTGTGAACGATATACCCATATTGATTGAAAATATCGCCGATGTGAAAATTGGCGACAAGGCCCCCAAACTGGGTGTGGCCTCTGAGAAGGCAAAGCCGGCCGTACTGGTAACGGTCACTAAACAGCCTAACACCAACACGGTAGAGCTGACCCACAAGATAGATCATGCGCTGGCTGATCTTCAGCAGTCGCTTCCTGCCGACGTGAAGGTCTCCACCGATATTTACCGTCAGGCTCGCTTTATAGAGAGTTCGATCAGCAATATCCAGAAAGTGCTGTACGAAGGGGGAATTTTCGTGGTGATTATCCTGATCATCTTCCTGATGAATGTGCGGACGACCGTTATCTCTGTCGTCACCATTCCTCTTTCATTAGTGGTCTCTATCCTGGTACTCAAATATATGGGATTGACCATCAACACCATGTCACTAGGAGGTCTGGCTATTTCCATCGGTTCGCTGGTGGATGATGCCATCGTGGATGTGGAGAACGTATTCAAACGATTAAGAGAGAATCGACTAAAACCAAAAGACGAGCGGAAAAGCGTGATAGCGGTCGTGTATGACGCATCGAAAGAGGTGCGTATGCCGATTTTCAACTCCACGCTGATTATGATTGCCAGTTTTGTGCCGCTCTTTTTTCTCTCAGGGATGGAAGGCCGTATGCTCGTCCCCCTCGGTATCGCCTTTATCGTGGCGATGATCGTCTCCACAGCGGTCGCCCTTACCTTGACGCCGGTATTGTGTAGTTACTTATTAGGGAGACCCGGGAAAAGAAGTGCCAAATCAAAGTTGAAGAGTGATGTATCAGTGGAAAGTAACGATAAATCAGAAGAGGACAATTTAGAGCTGGGAGGGAATAATGATGAGTCTGAAGAAAATAATCCCCCGATAGAAAAAGAGTCTTTCGTCGCCCTGAAACTGAAATATATCTATGAAAAAGCACTCAGATGGACGCTGAACCATCGGAAGTGGGTTCTTGGAGGAACCGGCGTCGTGCTGATCGCCTCGCTGCTTCTGTTCTTCTCGTTCGGCCGTGATTTCCTTCCGCCATTCAACGAAGGATCATTCACCATCAGTGTCAGCACCATGCCCGGTATATCACTGGAAGAATCGGATAAAATGGGCCGGATAGCCGAAGAGTTGTTGCTCTCGATACCGGAGATACAAACGACAGGGCGCAAGACCGGCCGTGCCGAACTGGATGAACACGCTTTGGGCGTAAACCTGTCGGAGATAGAAGCACCGTTCATACTCGACAAGCGTTCCAAAGACGAGGTATTGGAAGAGGTGAGGGAGAAACTGAAAATCCTTCCGGGAGTCAATATCGAAATCGGACAACCAATCTCGCACCGTATCGACCATATGCTTTCGGGGACGAGGGCCAATATCGCCATCAAGATATTCGGTCACGACCTGAACAAGCTGTACAGCCTCGGGAACCAAATCAAAGCATCCATCGAGGATGTCGAAGGGATTGCCGACCTCAACGTGGAGCAGCAGATCGAGCGTCCGCAGCTGAAGATAGAACCCAAACGGGAGCTGTTGGCCAAGTACGGGATATCGTTGCCCGAATTTGCGGAGATCGTCAACGTGATGCTCTCGGGCGAAGTAGTTTCACAGGTTTACGAAGGGAATAACTCATTTGACCTGACATTGAAGGTGAATGATGAAAGTCGTTCGACAGCCGACAGGATCAGGAACCTGATCGTGGATGCCAACGGCCGGAAAGTCCCACTGGAAAACATTGCCGAAGTCACTTCATCCACAGGGCCGAACACCATTAACCGCGAAAATGTCTCCCGAAAGCTGGTTGTCTCAGCCAACGTGGCAGGACGTGATCTACGGGGCGTTGTCAACGATATCCAGAAAAAAGTCGGTGATGAAATCAAACTACCCGAAGGCTATCATATCGAGTATGGCGGCCAGTTTGAAAGCGAACAGGCTGCATCACGCACCCTGCTGGTCACTTCCCTGTTCGCCATTATGATCATCTTCATGCTTCTGTTTGCCCAGTTCAAAAGCATCAACCAGGCTACCGTCGTGCTGTTGAATCTTCCGTTAGCGCTGATTGGCGGTGTCTTCGCCATATTCTTCACCAGCGGCACATTAAGTATTCCTGCCATTATCGGCTTTATTTCGCTGTTCGGTATTGCCACCCGAAACGGGATGTTACTGATATCACGTTACAATGATCTGGAGCGTGAAGGCTATTCGAAGTTGGAATGTGTGATGCACGGTTCATTGGACCGTCTGAACCCGATATTGATGACGGCGCTCTGTTCCGCACTGGCATTGATTCCTCTTGCCTTAGGGGGAGACCTGCCGGGTAACGAGATACAAAGTCCGATGGCGAAAGTTATCCTGGGCGGATTGCTCACCTCTACCTTTCTGAACGGTTTTATTATTCCGATCATGTATCTGATTACTGAAAGGAAGGTAACTAAGACAGAGACAGTGAAAGATGAAGAGATTTAAATGATTGGGAGGTGTATGCCAAAGAAGCTTCAGTAGCAACGGAACACCTGACGAAAATTAAATAAGATAGGCAACAAATAAAATTCAGATGAAAGCAAACATAATAACCCTATTGATATTTTTTGTGAGCATTGGCTTGAATGCGCAGACAAGTATCAATTCCGTATTGGCTTCTATTGAGGAGCACAATACCACATTAAAATCGCTTCGGGAAGGTGCCGAAGCGCAGAAATTGGAGAACAAAACGGATATCTATCTCGAAAATCCTGAAGTCGGGTTCAACTACCTATGGGGGAGTCCCACGGCAATTGGCAACCGTACCGATTTCAGCGTGATGCAATCATTCGATATGGCGACCATCACCGGCACGAAAAGCAAGGCAGCCGACAAACAGAATGTGCTGGTCGACTGGCAATACAAAGCCGACCGGATGAATATCCTGCTGGAAGCGAAACAGTACTGCATCGACCTGATTTACTACAATGCACTGAGAAAGGAACTCGACCTGCGCCTACAGCACGCCAGAACGATTGCCGCCGGTTACGAAGGCCGTCTCAATTCAGGCGATGTAAGTCGGCTGGAATACAACAAGGTGCAACTCAACCTTTCTACGGTTCAAGGGGAGATATCCCGTGTTGATGTGGAACGTAATGCGTTGCTGGAACAACTCAAACGGCTGAACGGAGGAAAAGATATTCTGTTCGAAGATAACCGGTACGATGAAGTGTTGCTTCCACCCCATTTCGATGCTTGGTTCGAACAGGCATCACAGAAGAACCCTGTCTTGGCTTATGCCAGGCAGGAGATAGAGGTAAGCAAACAGCAAGTCACCCTCAGCAGGATGAAGTCATTACCCTCCCTCTCTGCCGGATATATGAGCGAGAAGGTGGTGGGAGAGCAATTTCAGGGCGTTTCAGTCGGTATCTCCATCCCATTATGGGAAAACAAGAACCGTGTAAAGCAGGCCAAAGCATCGGTCAGAGCCGCCGAATCACGGGCAGTGGACAGTCGCTTGCAGTTCTACAACCAACTGCAACTGCTCTACAACCGCACTGCCGGTCTGAAAGTAGCGACCGAAAAATACCAGCAATCGTTGGAAATGGCCAATAACACCGAACTGTTGAAGAAAGCCCTCGATGCCGGAGAGATATCGCTATTGGAATATATGGTCGAGATGGGGTTGTACTACGACATCATCAATCAGGTATTAGGAACCGAAAGGGATTTTCAGAAAGCTTTTGCGGAATTATCTGCAGTGGAACTTTGATTTTCGACGAAGATATCACTTTGGATACACACATATATTCTGTTTGCAGTAGTTGAAGACTTAGAAACAAAAACAGTCGAAAAAATGCATCTGAATTAAAATTGTTTTCTTATTTTTGTATCCGAATGGATACAATTCAGAAAAAAATGTACTTTGTTATGAAAACTTCAAAATTCGAAATAGCAGACTATCTGGACAGCAATGAGATGATTGCCGAATATCTTAATACTGTTTTAGAAAAAGGCAATAATGCTGATATGATTAACGCAATCGGTCATATAGCAAAAGCAATCGGTATGACCAAAATAGCAGAAGAAACAGGATTGAGCAGACCCAGTCTGTATAAAGCATTGTCTGAAGGGTCAAAACCCCAATTTGAAACCATTATGAAAGTTTTGAAGGCGATTGGCGGTCAAATCAGGATAAATCCAATATCGGCTTAAAATATACAAGGGAATACAAACCAATCGAATGCAGGATACTTTGATATACGATAAGACCTTTGTTCGCAGTCAGCTTAAAAAGACATAAATCGATGAATATGAGGACAATAATATTATTTACATGTATTATTTTAAGCTTGCAAAGCTATGCCGGTGAAAAACTATTTATTGAATCTCCAAAAGTCGATAAAAGAGTGGAGTTGCTAAGCATTGTTTTTCGATTAGCGGAGAATAAAGAATACAATGCAACTATCTTTAAAAAATACACCGATAGGGTAGAAAAACATTTTAATGCATATAAAAATCATGAATTAATAAAGTTCGCAAAGACATTAAAAGAAAATAAAGGGATCTCGTATGATGCTGTGGTAAGTATGGCAGTTGTGCTTGATGACAATCTGAATTCTATGATTGATTTTTCAACTACTCTCCCTGAAAAAAGATGGAATAGAGATGATGCAAATAAATTCATCCAATTGCTAAAGGAATTTTATAAGGACGCTGAGTGTGAAAGGTTCTTCAGAGAAAATGAGGCATTTTTTCTGGAGGTTTCTAATCGATTTAGTCCGATTTATAAAACCATAGACTTGAATTGGTTTCAATCGTTTTATAATAAAAAGGTAGAAGAAAACTTCAATATTATAATAGGTCCAGGTTGTGGCAGGCAGAATTATGGATCATCTTACACACTTCCGAATGCAAAAAAAGAAATGTTTGCCATTATGGGAATATGGAAAGTAGATAAATCCGGAATGCCCATTTATGAAAAGGATGCATATTTACCAACCATTATACACGAATTTAATCATTCATTTATAAATCCACTTTTAGCAGAAAACGAGGAAGCATTTGAGGAAAATGGGAAAGAAATATACAAAGCTGTAGAATACGAGATGAGCCAGCAAGCCTACGGAAATTGGCAAACAATGCTTAATGAAGCGCTGGTAAGGGCATCGGTAATAAAATATTTTATTGACCATGGTGTTAACGAAACGGAAATTCAAATGATGCTAAACAAAGAGATAAATAATGGCTTTATTTGGATTAAAGGACTTGTCGATGAACTGACGAAATACGATAATCAAAGAGATATATACCCGACACTTGAAAGCTATATGCCTGTCCTTTCAAATGCCTATAAAATATTTGCTGAAAAAATAAGTCAATTTGATGTTCTAAGACCTAAAGTCAAATCAATAGCAGAGTTTATAAACAACGATAAAAGTGTAAGTCCTCAAATAAAAACTATAACGATAAATTTTGACAGACCATTAGCGGGTAAAGGCTATTCAGTAAATTATGGCAGTAAAGGACAATCTGCCTTTCCAAAACTTGACAACATTTATTACACAAATGATAATAAATCAGTTATAATGGAAGTTCAGTTGACAGCGGATACAGAATATCAATTTGTATTAACTGGTACAAACTTCAAAACAGAACAAGGTATCCCATTAAAAACGTATGAGGTCAACTTTAAGACTAAATAAAAACCGAACAGCTAATATTTTGGAACATACAGTTTTGCAACTTACTACATAACAACAACCACTCCAAATACAAAACAATCGAATGCAGGAAACTTTTACATACGATAAGACCATTGACAAAAATGACTTACTCACAAAAGGGGAATATGAGAACTGCATTTTCAATAATTGCAATCTTGCCGATAGTGACCTTTCTGAATTCAAGTTTATAGACTGCACGTTCAATGGTTGCAATTTGAGTCTGGCAAAGCTTGACAAGACAGTATTCAGAGACGTGAATTTCAAAGAGTGCAAAATGATAGGGCTTCATTTCGACGCTTGTAACGAATTCGGTCTTTCCTTTTCGTTCGACGGTTGTCAACTGAACCTATCTTCATTCTACAAATTGAAAATCAAAAAGACCATCTTCAAAAACTCGCAATTGCAAGAGGCCGACTTTACAGAAACCGATCTGACAAATGCACTGTTCGAGAACTGCAACTTTGCTCAAGCCATTTTTGATCATACCATACTCGAAAAGGTGGACTTCAGGACATCTTTCAATTATTCCATCGACCCTGAAATCAATCGGATCAAAAAGGCAAAGTTCTCCATTCCTAGTGTTTTAGGTCTTCTGGATAAATACGACATCGATATTGAAAAATGATCTGGAAATATTTGTGCAACTCTACCCCTAATTATGAAAATAGGAGTAACTTTGCCAATGCAGTTTTGTACAAGTCATATTGTATGAAGCGATAGCACTATGGGATTACACTTTAAAACCCTTAAAAACCTATTGTAATGAAACCAACAATCATAACAAAGATTTTATCAATGCTGGTTTTGACAGTTGTTCTAATTTCCTGCGATGATAAAAATGACGGCAAAGAACTCTATGAGCTAACATTCGAGAAAGGATCTTATGAAGTGCAACTGAAAAGGAAAACTCCTATCATGATCAGAGGTGGCAACCGAGATTATTCCTTATCAGTCCAAGACCCCGAAATCTTGGATGCAGATGTGGACCTGAGCAGTCTTATCGGTATGGGCGACATCCTTGTAACAGGAAAAAAGAAAGGCGAAACTATCTTATCGGTAACGGATAATCTCTCCCACGAAACCGTAAAATTAAAAATAAAAGTCATTGAAAAGTATTTAAACCTCAAAGTAGTAGGGGGTAATCATCCGGCTTTGGTAAAAGATATTTTAATCTTCCTGATAAACGATGAAGAGCGTAGCTGTTATTTTATATCGGGTGGTGAAAATAACCCACGCAATATCATAACTAAAGGGAAATATGAATTCACGGCAGAACCAAAAGAGAATGGAGCTACACCTTATCTGACATTGACTTATGCATCGGACGAAAAAGGACATTTCACCGATGCTGCTAAAACAGACGTATCTATCGCTCCTACTTCTCACAAATTAGATATTTCGGGAAATCCGTCATACGCTTATGAGTACCTAGCCTTCTTATTTGATATCGATTGGGAAAAACTTATTCAAAAGCCGTCAGAAAAAGCATTACGGGAGACTGGTTCAAGAATACTCAATATGAAAGAAGTAGAGACTGAAAAAGAAATCTATACCTATTTTTGGAATGAGAGGATACCGGAAGGGATTTTGGAATAATTTGGCAATTCCCCTTTTTCATGCTAATTTCGCAAGCCAAAACGGTTCCGTCGGACAACGACCGTAATTCATAATCAAAGATAAAATAATGCAACTGACAGCAAAACTAATTCAAGTTCAGCCACTTCAATCCGGTACCGGACGAAACGGGGAGTGGAGAAAACAGGATATTATCGTAGAGACACAAGACCAATATCCCAAGAAGGTATGTGTATCGTTATGGGGAACGAAATTTCAAAATGTGCCCCTCAACGCAGGTGAAATGTACACTATTGATTTCGATGTGGAAAGCAGGGAGTTCAACGGAAGATGGTATACCGACGTGAAAGCCTGGAAGATGGAAATACAAAGTGCACAAAAAACTGGTCCCGCTCCCGTCCCAAGTAACGACTATGATGAGGTACCACCACCTGAAAACCCTTTCAGTGGAACCAATGAGGATATTGACGACCTACCGTTCTAAAAATGCGGGCGATTTGTGTTCAATTTCGACATTCGACGCTTTATATTTTGCAGCAATCTGCCGCCATTTTGAGACAGCCGTTACGAATAATATTGTACCTTTATGGCTGTAATCGAATGGGTCTCAAATAGTAGACTTTTTCGAGAAATTAAAGAATACAACAATGAGTACAAACTTTAATCTTACACTAATCTTGTTCGGTTTATTTCTTACCAGTTGCAACAACAATAATACAATCGATGTGAATTATCTGAAAGAAGGATTGCTGTGTACGGAAACCATCCCTCTTGATTTTATAGATGAAAACGGAGAAATAGTGTCGGAATATATTGATTCTGTTAAGTTCTCTTATTTGGACTCTCTTGCATATATCGAGAATAATCCTGACGAACAAAAGATTTATTCTACTCCCATTGCACTTGATTTCACGAAAAAGATTAAGCCCTATTCTCCAGAATATTATATGGCATACACAGCTTTCAATGTCGCAAAGGTAATCGAATATTATAATCAGTTATTTGATAATAAGATTGATTTTAACTCACAGGAAGAGTATAAAAAGATCGAAGTGACAATAGGTGATGTTCCATATTTAACAAGTCCCAATAATTTCATTTTTGAGGAAAATTCTAATCCGTCTCCCTCTTTATTTTTCCACGAGATTGGGCATCGGGCATTTTGGTATATTGAAGGAGAATTAGGCATAAAATTTAAGGGGCAGAGCTATATACATGCTGGATTACTCGAATATTTTACGGTATCATTGAACAACTCTGCTTTGGTCGGAGAAGATTTTCTGCCTGTGAAAATACTTAGAAATGCAGCTTGGATATATGGCTATCCACCACATGATTCATTGTCACTAAAAGGTCTATTGGAGGGAATAGCTGCATCTTATCCTCAAAAAACACAAGACCCTCAAAGCAATGTTTCCAAGTTCTGTCATGCGTATATGACTACTTATAGAGATTATCTCGACATACTTGACAATCACCGAGGGGGAATGATAATTACTTCTACCCTATGGCGTATCCGTGAGCAATTGAACCAAGAAAAAACAGATAGATTGGTTGCCGAAACTATTTTAGATTTGAATAAATTCATGGATATGCGCAGTGAATTTTATACAACTAACAAGGACGAGAAACTTCATGATAAAATTGAATGGTACGACCTATATTATGGGCTAATCCAAAAGGATAAGGAACTAAATGAGGGCAAAGGATTTGATATTATAAAAAAAGAATTTGCCCGAATCGGATTTCCGATAAAATGTGTAAATCTATAAACGCACAAAATATGAAGAAAAAGAATTCAATAAAGTTCATTAGAGAGTATCTGCGTGAAGTCTCTCCATTGTAGTAATAGGTATTGCCATTACCTTTGGTATAAACAGTTGGATTAACAATAGGGACATCAAGAAGGAGTACCTGCAGTATCTAAATACGCTAAAGTTGGAGTTGAGGAAAAATGTAGAGATAATTGAAAGTGAAATCAACCTATTAGACAAATCCGCAAGTTATTCACGGTACGTTTTATCCCATAACAGAGAGACCTTGAACAGCTATACTATACAAGAATATCAATACGCAATTACTCAAATCAGAGATACTAAATTAAAATACAATGCTTTTGAGATGTTTAAATCTTCGGGGAGCATGCGTTTGATAAGTGACAAGGATTTACAGCTCTCCATCTGGGACGTATATGACCAAATAGAGGGATTTCAGGATGAGTTCCGAGCATATTATCAGAGTAAAAATGATATGATTAGTCAAGAAGTGCTATCGAAACAAGGCAAAAAAGATATCTCCCCTGCAATGTATGATTTTCTTGCAACCGGATACCCGATTAACTTGCAAAAAAGAGGGAAAGAGAAACTAATGGAACTAAAAGGAGAAGTTTCCAAGTTAGAGAAAGCATTGTAATGAAGAGAAGATAATCCAATATTCACCATTTCTTAAAACGGCAAAGAGGGTAATCTGCTCGAACGTGTAAGGAACGGACAAATTCTCTCATGCATCGGCCCTTACGTAAAGACACTTCCTCCGATATTTTTAGCTCATCTGTCAAATAGAATTCCTACTCAAGTGCGAAAGTGACGGTCACGTTTCCCCCTCCCAATGCGGAAGCCAGACTGGTTGTATCATTCACGGAGCCCAATCGGGTGTAGTTGTACGGTGTTGAGAAGGTTTTATAGAACAGCACCAATGTTTTTGAGCCGTACAACATCAAGTCGCCATTTTTTATTGTGCCCGGATTGGAGGAGTTTGTGGGGAGGCTTTTCGGCAGGTCGAAGTACTTCTCGTTTCCATTCAACTCAATCATATTGATGGTTAGGGGCAACATCTCCTTGAATGTTTTTGCGGAATTATTGTCCAAAAGAGTGGCCGTAAAGGTTTTGGAATTGACCGTTATCTTGATTTTTGCATGGGTGTTGGGGGTATCGGGGTTGCCGGGCGTACCTGGGTTATCAGGATTGCCGGAGCTACCGGGATTACCCGGGGTGCCAGGATTACCAGGCGTTCCTGGGATATTATTCTCCGTGTCGACTTTATCCTCTTCCCTATTACAGGAGAATGCGCTACTGATAAAAATAGCCATAAGCGCCAGAATAATGAAAAATGGTCGTTTCATACTGTTATTGTAGATTTTCATTAAAGAACGTTTCAAGCTTGTCGAACGGAATCATATCGACCTTATCATACAAATCGACGTGAACACCGCTAGGGATAATCATCAATTCTTTGGGTTCGGCAGCGTCTTTGTAGATATCCTCACTGAAATAACGGGAATGCGCATTCTCACCCGCAATTAAAAGCATCGGTCTCGGCGAAATCTCCTTGAGGTAAGCCAAGATTGGCATATTCATAAATGATAGGGCATTGGTAGCAGTCCATGCACCGACAGAATTCAGGGAACGTTCATGGAATCCTCTCGGAGTACGGTAATAATCGAAGTAATCCTTTACAAATTGTGGCTCGTTACCCTCCAGTTTCTCGACATTCAACCTTGATCCCAATGCGAATGTACCTGTTTCTGCATCTTTCCACCGCTGTTCTCCCAATTGCTCCAACGTATGTGTGCGCTGTTCCGATGTTATAGTATCATTATAGCCTTTCGACATGACCCTCGTCATATCATACATACTTGTGGTGGCCACCGCTTTTACCCGTTTGTCGACAGCGGTAGCATTCAGTGCAAAACCTCCGAAACCGCAAATACCGATGATACCTATTTTGTTTCGGTCGATGTTCTTCTGGATACCCAGAAAATCAACCGCTGCACTGAAGTCTTCGGTATTAATATCCGGCGATGCAACGCCACGAGGCTCACCTCCACTTTCACCGGTGTAGGACGGATCAAAAGCCAATGTAGCAAATCCACGTTCTGCCATTTGGTTGGCGTACAATCCCGACGATTGTTCCTTCACTGCTCCAAACGGACCACTGATGGTCAATGCGGGCAAAGGCCTGTTGTCGTGATTCTTTGGCTTGTACAGATCGCCTGTGAGTATAATGCCATAACGGTTTATAAAAGTCACTTTCTGACGTGTCACCTTATCGCTTAACTCAAAAGTATAGTATTCCGTTTTTGCTGTATCGTTCATATTCTCTGAATTTTCGTTGTTCTTATTTGATGGCTGGTTGCAGGATTGCCCTATGAACATCAGGGTTGCTACTGCAAGAAGTGATAATCTTTTCATTTTACTGTTATTTTTTAATTAGTTTGCTAAAGCCGGTTGTTTAAGTCGCTTTCGCTCCTCAGTTTTTAATTCCGGATTCGGTAAAACAGTCAATTTGTGCCTCCCTTACACAAGGCGTTTGATAATTTTCGCCGGAATTCCTCCTACCACCGTTATACGATGCCTCATGCATTCTGTATGCTTGCGGGTCGTCGGGAGAAATGGTTTCTCCGTTTCGTAACCGTTTAAAAATATCTGTTATCTGCATTGTTCTATTATTCACAATGCAAAATTAAAAACAAAGCCCCACAACAACTTTGCTGTGAGGCTCAATTTATTTTGCTATAAGGCTCAATAACTGTAATATTTTTTACTCTTTTACTAATTTATGTGACTGATCATAAACTGTTACATTGTACCGGATTCCTTTCGTCAATATTTCATAATCACACTTCTGTCGGAGGCACTCCATATTGCCTTTTAAACGCCGTAGAGAAATGGGAAAGATTCTTGAATCCCACTTTAGTACAGACTTCCTGTACTTTTTTCTTCTCTTCTTTCAGCTTTACATAAGCCATCTCCAGCCGTTTTTTGATCAGCCATTTCTGCGGAGTAAGGTTGCTGATCTTCTTGAAATCTCTCTTGAAAGTCGCCAGACTACGTCCGGTCAATGACGCAATTTGCTCCATGGAGAAATCCTCGTGGTAGTTCTCGTTCAGAAATTCCAGAAGGTCGATCTTCCATGGTTCGGCAAAATCAAAGAGTATCGGGTAGAGTGATTCATTGTTACTCAACAAGGCATGGATTCCCTCCAATAATTTTAAATGGACAACGGCTTCAGAGGGCTTTACATTACTATCGAAATAAGGAGTAAGCGACTGGAACAGGCTTTCTATCGCAGGGGTTGGCTTTAATTTGAAGACGCTTTTATCGGAGATTTTCAGATCCTTCGGAATTTCGGATTTATCCATCTTACTATAAAAATCACGCAACACATTACGTTGAAATACAAGCGAGATACCTTTGTATACCTCTTTTCCTTTGCCGTTCTTATACATAGTTAACCGATGGTCACGCCTGACAAACGCACACTCTCCGGCTTTTATGGTTATCTTTTTATTCCTGTCGGTGATGACCTGCTCGCCAGAGTACAGGTACACCAAAACATGTTCGGGTTTGGAGTGGACGCAATGTGTTCCGGTTTCGGAAGCACATGAGAGGAAAATCCCCGAATAACTGATGGTTTGTAATGAATCATCCTGTTGCTCTACCATAATTTCTAATGTTGCGTTATTACCGGACAAAGGTAAAAATTTAACTCCTGATTTATTTTGTTCTCAGGCTCATTCGACTTTTCTGTACAGTTCATTAAAACAGTTTCTTCCCTTTCTACATAGATTTCAAGAATCTCTCTTCTTATTGTAAAGCAGGAACAGACAGGCATCCCTCTGAACTTCATGGAAGATGGTATAATAACTAGAACCGAGCAGAAACCAAAGAAATCATGACAATCAACTGAATTGCGCTCTATAGTCCGTCGGCGTAATTTTTTTTAATTTTTTAAAAACCCGGTTGTAATAGGGCACATCCCTGAAGCCGGAAGCAAAACAAATTTCGGAGATTGACTTTTCCGTCTTCAGCAGCATCTGGCAGGATGAATCTATCCGGTATTCAGTGAGATAACCAAAGAATGTCTTGCCGGTCATTTTTTTAAAGAATGCACAGAACGATGATTTCTCCATATTCACAAATCTCGAAACCTCGTCGAGTATGACATCCTGCTGAAAATGATTCATCACATACCAATACACCTGTTGTAGCCTTTTATTGTGTTTGTCCTCCACCACCGGATGCCCAACAATATCGGTATCTTCAGCGGAGGCGATCAATACAAGCAGTCTGATCAATGAAGCTATCTGTTCAATTTTCGTCTCCCTGATCATTGAAATCATGAGTGTCTGCAACTGTTTCAATGCGTCTCCACTAAACGATACGGCATCCTTTTTTTTCTGGATGGCTGAAATAACCGTCGACAATTCAGGAAAGGTTATCACCAAATTATCAAGGAGCAAATCGGAAAAGACGATGGTAATATTCTCTATTTCACCCTGACCATTGGACAGGGATTTACTATACGACCAGGAATGAGGTATGTCAGGCGGAATCAGAATCACTTCCCCTTGCGCAAACGGTTCTATCGTATCGCCAATAATCCTTGTACCTTTCCCGATCATCACATGCGCCAACTCCCATGTCTTTTGTTGATGAAGGGACAGATGTTCATTCCAGACTATACGTACATAGTCAAATGTGAATGATGTCTCCGCTTCATCCGGCATATGACAATATTTGATATTTTTACTATCATTTTCCATATCGAAGTATAAAATACAAATATACAACAATCAAATTACAATATCGAACAATCGAAACCATGGAATTGGACCTACTTTTGTATTGATTCTCTTCAAGAAAAACTTCGGGATAGAGAATGATAAAAAAATAAATAGTTTTAATTGTATGAAGAATATTGTTCTGATTGTACTTATTATCGGGTTGTTGACTACATCATGTAATAGTCCAAAGAGTAAGGATCTTATTAAAAGTATCGACAATGATGAGTGGCTTATCGTCGGAAACATCGATGTGAAGGATGAAATCCTTGTGTTGGATGGCATTACGCGATCCATTATGAAAGATACCAGCTACAAGAATTTTGAGTTGGACATGGAACTGCGGACCCTCTCGGGAGGAAAAGGTTTTGTGGGGATTCACACCGACAACACCGGAAAAGGTCATCGTATCCTTATCAATAACGACAGGGATGACATGGTCTGGTGGAGGATGACCGGTAGTCTGGCTTCCGTCCGTAACCTCACGAAGAGTTTTGTGAAGGATGATGAGTGGTTCAAGATGCGTATCCGGGTGGAAGGGCAGCGCATCACCGTGAAAATAAATGATGAGCTTGTCGTCGACTATATCGAGCCGGCCAATCCCTACAGGAGTGAAATCAATCATCATACTTTGATATCCGAAGGCACTTTGTCGCTGGTATCCACGGGGAACGGATCGATTGAAATCAGTCGGATGTCCATTGCACCCATCAATTCCAGGGATATCAATATGGCAGATCAATTGAGGACTACCGAAAATGAGCAGGAAGACAATATCATCCGGTTGCACCAGGAGGACTTCCCCGTGCTGGATTATCATGTACACCTCAAGGGCGGCCTGACGAAAGAAGCAGCTGCGGAACAATCCCGCAGAACCGGTATAAATTATGCGGTAGCACCCAACTGTGGAATCGGATTTCCGATCACCAACGATGAAGAGATTTTCGCCTATCTCGATTCGATGAGAAGCCAGCCCTACATATTGGCCATGCAGGCAGAGGGACGGGAATGGGTGACCACATTCTCCCAAAAGGCACGTGATGAATTTGATTTTGTCTTTTCGGATGCGCTTACGTTCGACGACCATAAGGGGCGCCGTGTGCACTTATGGGTGAATGAAGAGGTCATCATCGACGACGAGCAGCAATATATGGACATGATTGTCGACAGGACATGCGATGTGTTACAGGAGCCGTTCGATGTTTTCGTCAATCCGTTCTTTCTGCCGGAAGCCTTGTCCGACCGCTACGACCAATTCTGGACAGAAGCACGAATGCACAAGGTGATAGATGCCCTGTCGAAAAGTGGCAAGGCGTTAGAGGTAAACGAACTGTATCAGATTCCGAACAAGACCATGATATTGATGGCGAAAAAAGAAGGTGTCAAGTTCACTTTCGGATCCAACAATATCACACCCGAAGTAAGTGATCTGAGTTACAGCATTCGGATGATGAAGGAATGTGGATTAACCCAGACAGATATGTACAAGCCTAAGATCAAGCTTTGAGCCAAGGCGTGACATCCCCTCTTTTCTATGCTTGAAAGGATACAATCTCCAGAAAAAAGAGGTTCAAAATAAAAAATAAGCCTTTGAGAATTGAATATTTGAAATTATTCTCCGATAGGGGGAGTACGAACAGAAAGAGGGTGGAGTCACAAAAATTATGATCCCACCCTCTTATATATTTTCAGCGGAAAGAAAGGGATTCGAACCCTTGGTACCCGTGAGAGTACAACGGTTTTCGAGACCGCCCCGATCGACCACTCCGGCATCTTTCCTGATCAGGTGCAAAAGTACGCTATTTTCCGGTAAAACAGTGTTAATCGCAAAATAAAATCAGAATATCACTCACTGCAACATGACCTCTGGGAGGATTTTCCCATCCACATTTGCACTCCGGTTATTTCTTTAACGCCTTCAATGCTTCACTGGTTGCGGTGAGCAACGGCTCAATGGAAATCGGTGAACCGACAGCATTCTTCATCCATTGCTGGGGGATAATCCTTCCCTGCGTGTACATCCGATCCATCTCGTCGGCCAGGTTCTTACCCCGCACCTGCTGCTCTATCTGGAAATCGATCAGATGTCCCATCGGATAGTTGGGGAGATAAAGTGGATAGTCGATCATATGCGAGTAGATACCCAACAAGGTCTCGTCATTTCCGCCCAATATTCCAGCGTAATAACTATTCCACACTTCTTTGGCGGCACTGATCACCGCCTGCTTCAACTGCTCCGGCGTAGCATCGGGGTTAGCATACAGCCATTCCCACACCTGTATATCGACCAGCGACACACCCATGATTTCGTAACAGGACCAGAAGTTATCCAATGCCAGCCAATACTCATCTTCATGATTACTCTTTTTCAGTCCCAGTAACTCCAGATCCCTCTTCTGGAAGAGGAATGCCACCGCTTCCGTAAAAGAGGTATTGGGAACGCCGTTCAGCATATAATAATCCATATCGTTCATGGTGATGGTCTGCTCCACATTGTGCCCGAACTCATGGACGGCGATATTATAACCTTTGTAATCCATCCCGTCGGCACCAATACGGGTACGCAGACGTGCCACGTCATTCCGCATTTCAGCTCCCCAGGCATGTCCGGCACCACGGGAAGGGTCCACGGTAACCAGGGCAGTGATTTCCCTTGCTTTGGCGGACTTCCATCCCAACTTTATGAGGATATTGGGAAGATCTTCCTCAAGCGCCTTCGCATCGGGATATTTGCGGGAAGTGATGGCTGTCAGTTCATTTTCTGGGATGCCTCCACCCGACTTGAAACCGTTGTACCAGATATCGAACGGTTCGAGTTTCCGCCCTAGGCGCGATTCGATAAATGCAGCCACTTCTTTCACCTGCGGCGAGGAGAGCAATCCTTTGAATAATTCCTCCACATCCTTCTGAGGGATCTCCATCGTAGCGTCGAATGCACGTACAAGCTGGGTGGGATAATGGGGAGAGTAGGCATCCAGTTGTCGCATCGCCCGGAAATTCTTCAGGAACACCTCGTACCTGCGGGTATCTTCGGGTTTAGCATTCACTGTTCCCCCGGTTTCGTCCAACACTACATTTGTGACTGGATTCCAGGAATAGCTATCGTTATTGATCACTTGAAGAGGGATCGACTGGTCGATAATTCGCTGCATCACTTGATAAATCATCCGTTGTTTCTCCAGCCCTCTATCACGATCGGCATAGTTCGATTTCAGTTCGTCGCGCAACCCCCAGTGAGAGATCAGCTTCATAGCAGCGGGGAATAACTGCTCTCCGTTGTCATTCCGCAGTTTTCCCATATAGATGTTGTAGTCCGAAATATAGGCATCGGCTTCGGTCACCGTTCTGGAGATATCCTGCTGAATGGCCGCAGGGACCCGAGAAATAAATTTATCTCCCATACGCGCATAAGCCCATTCCTTGCGGGACCATCCTGCTCCCAATTCCGTCTTTTCTTCCAGAGAAAAATAGGGAAAGTTCAAGGCGGCAAGAAAAGCGATCTTGTTGGCATACATGTCATCCGTCAGATGGGCGAAAACATCATACCCGCCAAACATCATGTCTACAGGCGTGATCTCGGGACCTTCCAATTGCAGGGGAGCTTTCAGCATCACGTCTATCTTATGGTTATACCCCTGGATCACCTCGAAATTTCGTTCCAGGGTATTGAAAAGTCGGGAAAATTCCGCCGTATCACCCATAAACGAATATTTGCAGAAGGTAGCGAAATCATCCACAGAGCCATCCGTATCCCGCCACAAACCGGCCACCTGTTGTACGCCCCGCTCGATACGGAATGCGTGAGACTCTCCAAGAGAATCCTTCAATTGCTTGATTACCTCATCAACCCGTGCACTGGGGATAAAATCTATTGTCTCCATCTCGTTTGTATTGTTTTGACCGGAACTGTTACATGCTGATAGTCCGATAAAAAAGGCAGAAAGGGTAAAGAACAGAAACTTCTTCATGACGCTGTTATCAGTTTAAATACATAAAGATTCTTCACATTGCGCATAATTCACAAAGATATAAAAATCAATTAAAAATCATGTTCGGGATACCCGATGTTACGGATT
This sequence comes from Proteiniphilum sp., assembly GCF_034927365.1. Taxonomy (GTDB): domain Bacteria; phylum Bacteroidota; class Bacteroidia; order Bacteroidales; family Dysgonomonadaceae; genus Proteiniphilum. The sequence goes on from NZ_JAYFQD010000007.1 coordinate 33,667, forward strand.
TTTTTTATAGTTTTACGCCATAACATAAATCGGAAGAAATCATTATACAATAATTCAAATGAGATTAACGAGTACCCTGCTTTTATTTATGGCAACTGTCTCCCTCTTCGGGCAAAAGTCCGGTATTATTACCGGGAATGCAAAGATTCAACAGGTCGGAACGGGATATGCATTCACCGAAGGTCCGGCTGTTTATCCTGACGGCAAGATTTTCTTTACCGACCAGCCCAACGACCGGATTTATGTCTGGGATGAAACCAAAGGAATTGAGTTGTGGTCGGACGATACCGGAAGATCCAACGGGATGTACTTCAATGCTGCCGGCCAGTTAGTCGCCTGTGCCGATCTACAAAATCAACTGGTATATTTCGATAAGAATAAGAAGAGGCAGGTTCTCTTTGAGAATTTTGGGGATAAGCACCTGAATGGCCCCAACGACCTGTGGATCGCTCCCAATGGTGATATCTACTTTACCGATCCCTATTATCACCGGGATTACTGGAAAGAGGGTCACTCCGAACAACAGGATGTACGTGGTGTATATCATCTTTCCCGCGAAGGAGTTGTAACACGTGTGATCGATGATTACAAGCAACCCAACGGGATTATTGGGACAGAAGACGGCAAAACACTGTATGTAGCCGACATAAACGATCAGAAAATATGGAAATATGAGATCCAGTCAGACGGAACTCTTACCGGAAAAATATTTTTTGCTCCCAAAGGATCCGACGGTATGACCATTGATAACCGTGGAAACGTCTACCTCACCATGGGCAAGGTGTGGGTCTATTCCCCGGACGGGAGCCTGATAGAAGAGATAGAAGTGCCCGAAAGCCCGTCCAATGTCTGCTTCGGCGGGAAAGACCGGGATATACTGTTCATCACAGCCCGCACTTCGGTCTACACCCTAAAAATGAATGTAAGGGGTGTAATGAATGCGAAGAGTACGAAGGGTGCAAAAGGTGTAAAGAGTGTAAAGAGTGCGAAGGGCGTAAAAGGTACAAAGAATTAACGGCTGTAAAGTAACGGCTTCATTTTTTCAGACAATCAACAAGATTATTATTATCCAACTATAAAAATAAAAGAACATGAACGAAATCAGCAAGTATGTAGAAGCACACAAGCAACGGTTTTTGGATGAGTTATTCGAACTGATCCGCATCCCGTCCATCTCATCCATCCCTGCGCACAAACCCGATATGTACCGTGCGGCGGAAAAATGGAAAGAAATATTGCTGGCGGCCGGTGCCGACAAGGCAGAAGTGATGGAGACCAACGGGAATCCGGTGACCTATGGAGAAAAGATTATCGACAAGAAAGCGCCGACCGTATTGGTCTACGGCCATATGGATGTGATGCCGGTCGATCCGCTCGACCAATGGAAGACAGAACCTTTCGAACCGGTCATAAAAGATGGCAAGATATGGGCACGTGGTGCTGACGACGACAAGGGTCAGTCGTTCATGCACGCCAAAGCATTCGAGTACCTGGTACAATCGGGCAAACTGGGTTGCAACGTGAAATTCCTGATAGAAGGGGAAGAAGAAGTGGGATCGCCCAATCTTCCGAAGTTCTGCAAAAAATACAAGAAGATGCTGCAAGCCGATGTAATCGTAGTTTCGGACACTTCGATGATCGCCCGTGATGTACCCTCCATCACTACCGGGTTGCGTGGTCTTGCCTACTGGCAGGTGGAAGTGACGGGACCTGCGGCCGATCTCCATTCGGGATTGTTCGGTGGAGCAGTAGCCAATCCGATCAACGTGCTCTCGAAGATGATCGCCCAGACCATGGATGATGAAGGGAGAATCCTCATCCCCGGTTTTTATAATGACGTAGCGGAAGTCTCCAAAAAAGAACGTGCGATGATGGGCAAAGCCCCTTTCTCCCTCCAGGAGTACAAACAATCTGTCGGCGTGAAGGAACTGTCCGGTGAAAAAGGATATACCACCAACGAACGGACCGGTATCCGTCCTACCTTCGACGTATGCGGTATCTGGGGCGGTTACACCGGTGAAGGAGCTAAAACCGTACTGCCCTCCAAGGCGTATGCCAAGATCAGCACCCGTCTGGTACCCAACCAGGACCACAAAAAAATTGAGAAGCTGTTTGTCAAATACTTCGAGTCCATCGCCCCGAAATCGGTCAGTGTGAAGGTGGAATACCTGCATGGCGGTCCTTCCTACGTCTGCCCGATCGATCTTCCTGCCTACAAAGCCGCAGAGAAAGCATTAAAGGAGGTGTATGGGAAAGATCCCGTACCAGTACGTTCCGGAGGAAGTATCCCCATTATCGCCACATTTGAAGAAATACTGGGCGTGAAGTCGGTACTGATGGGATTCGGTCTGGGATCGGATGCCATTCACTCTCCCAACGAAAATTTCCCGCTGGAGCAGTTCTATAACGGTATCAGGACCCTGCCGTTATTTTATCAATATTTTTGTGAACTAAAAAAGTGAAGAAGAACCAAGCATTCCAGAACGTTTTTATCCGTTCAAAAATTGCGTTGAAACATTTTGTTTCTTAAGAGAATCAAGAGCCAAGACTTGGAATTTGAGATTGAGAAAGATTGAATTGGTAATTAGTAATTGGTAATTTAAAAGACATTTACGTAAGCAATATAATTCGTAGTCCTAGTAACGGGAGTCAACGAGAGGTAGCCGGAAAGGATTTTTTCGTTCTCTACCATCAATGGGGACTCCCGTTGCATTTTTTCATGAAACGATAAAGCGCTTTCCAGTTTTTTAAAATAATCCACTACGAACCGGCCTTCTGCACCGGGATGGACGTAGCGATCATAAAAGATACGGGCTGCCATCCCCATATTCATCCGCATATTGGTTTCCACACAGGGTTGGATACAATATCCTCCTGATGTCTCACAGGCCATCATATCCACTCCCGCATAACCGGTATAAAGCAGAAAACGGCGGGATAGTTTTTCCGCCAGTGATTTTCTGAGTCGGTGCAATAATTCTATCGGCATATATTTACAAAGTTTTTCCTCAATCCGGGCATCGCTAAGCAATTCATTCCCTATATAAGCGCCCGAAGCGGCTGTGTTAAACATGGAATAACCGGTAAAACGGGCCTCTCCTTCGTGCAGGTAAAATTCCATCGCGAAATCCTGCATTTTGGCCAGCATCGGCTCTGCCACCACACCACCCTGTTCCCTGACGACCCGCCGGCACCAGTCGCATTGTTTATCGGTGATCTCTCCCAATATCCATATTAACCCTTTGCCGCTACCGGAAAGAGGCATTTTTAATACTTTATTTCCGGGAACAGATTGTAACCATACATATAATTCGTCCGTATCAGTAAAAAAACGAGACTCTCCGCAGCATCCGGTCTCTTCGGTTTGCAGCTCTTGCAATATTTCCACAGCATGTCGACGGCTAGAATAATTCCTTAGCCGCATTAAATCTTCCGGTGAGACCAATGCCCGTTCATCTACTCCGTACGATATGAGTTTGCGTCTTAACGTGGGATTCCATCCCCAGGGAACAATCTTCCGACTGGGGTATAATGCGATATCGGAGAACGAGATAAGTGACGCTTCCACCGGTAAAACCTTTCTCACTATCTCCAGATATGACTGGTTCAATTCTCCACTGGCAATCACTTTCGTATCCTTCCCGGCGTACCAGATAGGCAAGACTGCCAACTCTTCCGCCATTCGGATTGCGGATGCCGGGGGTGTGTAATTAGGAGTAAAATTGGCCAATGCGAGGTCATTCTCGGGATTAAAAAGATACATCGACTATATGGTTCTGGCTCGTCCTATACTTCTGATTTTATACTCTTCTGATTCGTTTCGTGCCGGTTGTTTTCTGCAGTTACAGGAAACTCATTTGTATTCCTTTATCTCGATATCGCCGTTAAGCGCAAGCAACGCATTGGCCGCCAAAGCCCCCATCTCATCCTGTCCGGGATAAACATGGACAGGTGCAATCCGGTAGACCCTTTCGATAATAAGGTTGCAAAACCATTTACTGTTGGCAATTCCACCGGTAATCAGGATTCCATCGACTTCACCTTTCAGTACGGTGGACATCGCTCCTATTTCTTTTGCTACCTGATAGGCCATCGCTTCCAGGACTTCTTTGCTTTTCTCATCGCCATCTTTTGCTTCCCGTTCAGCCAGATAGGCATCATTTGTTCCAAGGTATGCCATCATACCCCCTTTACCGATGATCATCGAGTACATCTCTTCATAGGTGTACTTCCCGCTGAAAGCAGCTTTCAGGAACGCTCCCATGGGTAGTGTTCCCGAACGTTCCGGAGAAAAGGGGCCGTCGCCATCCAATCCCTGGTTCACATCCACCACTCTCCCCCTACGATGTGCACCTACCGTAATACCACCTCCCAAATGGACGACGATAAGATTCAGATCCTCATATTTTTTCATGATGGAATTGGCGTGAGAACGGGCAATTGCTTTCTGATTCAATGCATGAAAGACAGAGCTCCTCTCAAAGGCAGGATGTCCCGAGTACCTTGCCAGAGGATCAAGTTCATCCACTACCACCGGATCGGCGATAAAAGCCACGGCTGACGGGAGCATACTGGCAATATCGGCAGCAATCAATCCCCCCAGATTACTGGCGTGCTCCCCCCGTTTACACTCCAGGAGATCTTTCTTCATCTCTTCGTTTATCCGGTAAACACCTGAACCTATCGGTTTCACCAATCCTCCCCGGCCGATCACCGCATCAATTGTCTCCAAAGGTATATCGGCATTCTTCAACTCTTCGTAAATGACTCCTTTGCGGTATTCCACCTGATCTGTGATACGGTTGTATTTATTCAACATATCGAGAGAATACTTTATCGTCTTCAAAAAAATCACTTTTTCCTGTTGAAAGATGGCAATCTTTGTGGACGTAGAGCCGGGGTTAATCACTAAAATACGTGTATTTATTCCCATTTGAATGTCTTATTTATAAGTTGTTAATCTATCAGTGTGGCCAAAGCGATGGAGAGCAGTTTGCTCCGCTCATCGTCCGATCGCGATGTCAGCACTACCGGTACGGAAGCACCCATCACCACCGCGGCCGACGTAGCTCCTCCCAAAAAATTGAGTGCCTTGTAAAACATATTTCCAGCTTCAATATCAGGAGCAAGAATCACATCACAATCACCGGCCACCTCGCCTCCGATACCTTTATTTCGGGCTGCTGTGGCATTCACCGCTATATCAATCGCAAAGGGGCCGTCGACTATACATCCTTTCAGGAGACCTTTTGCGTTCATTTCTTTCAACTGATCAGCGTGCACCGTCGCCTCCATTTTAGGATTCACTATCTCCACCGCAGCAGCGACAGCAACTTTGGGATTTTCAAGACCAATCCCCTGACAGGCTCTCACTGCGTTATGGATGATCTGCACCTTTGCATCCAGATCGGGAGCAATATTCATTGCCACGTCCGTCACACAAAATATCTTATGGTAATAGGGCGATTCGAAGAAAGCCACATGACTCAAGAGCTGATCGGTACGCAGACCGATCTCTTTGTCCAGCACTGCTTTCAGAAGATCGGCAGTACTCACGAAACCCTTCATGATAAAATCCGCATCCCCGCTTTTTACTTTTGCCACAGCGATACGGGCGGAAACAGCACCTCCTTCCCGGTTATCGACCAATTCGATGCCATCCAGCACAAAACCGATCGATTGCGCTATCTGCTCAATCTTCTCCTTATCTCCTATCAGCAGAGGAATGATAATCCCCTCTCTCATGGTATCCTGCAAAGCTTTCAAAACATGTTTGTCTTCGGCAGCGGCGACAACCATTTTCCGTATAGATCGTTCTTTCGCTTTACGCAGCAATTCATCCAAATCGCGAATCATAAGAATTATTATTTTGCGCTGTTTTACTTGCAAATAAACAAAAAATCCGGCAATACTCAGCTACAATTCCGACTATTTATTGACAAAAAGTAAAACAAGACAAAACTCCTGTATATAATTCACCGCTAAAGAATTTTTCCTGATAGGTGACATCAACCCAACAAAAGATTTTATGATCTACAATAATAAGCTCTTACCTTCATTATTGCTTTCCCGGTGCAGGATAATTGAATGCTGCATCATCCAATACCAATATCCAGTCGATTAACTCTCCTTTATCAGGTGAAATAAATACCCTCTCGTCCTGCACATTTTCAAACGTATCAAAAAGAGTTGCTTTACCATTACGTGGATTATACCACCATACCTTTACTTTTGACCCTTTGATGGCTTTCATATTAACGGTGAAAGCACGTCCCACGGGACAATAAATCATGGCGTAAGTACCATTCGTATCACGGGTTGCCACGAACCGATAACGGCCTTCTCCCGGAACAGACGTAGGAACTCTCCCCTTCACTATAATTGAAGGATCAGGTATTCTCGTAAAAAATGGACGCGACTCGATCAATCTCTTTCCATAGACCATTTGTAAGGCTCCTGGCTGATCAAGCGCTTCTTGCCATGACATCAAGGGATTATTGATAGGATGTCTTTCTTTTTCAGGATCATACATCTGCCATATGGAATGATGGCCATAGGTATGACCAAATGCCCCATCAAAAAGATTCCAGTATAGTGCCCTTCTGATATCGGCAGCGATGGAATGTCCTTGTCTGCCTGCATCAAAATTTACAGGATGGTCTTCATATAAAGGTTCCGCATCCATTACAGGCTTAGTAGGCTCCCTGTTATAATCTTCCTGCGTCTTACTATATCTGTATGTATAATCAGTAGCATGTCCGTTCTGGCGCATATTAAAATCCAGCCAGTTGTCGTTATGAAACCACTCTGCAGAACCTCTTGATCCGGGTGGATGAAAACTGATAAGATGTGATCCGCCATCAGCCGCCTTTATACCTTGCGCCATCGCCCTGATTATTGCATAATGATGGTCATTCTTTACTTCCCGGTCTCCCCCCAATATCCATATCACTTTCTTGTCTTTATATCGTTTTCCAAGGAATTCACCATAAGCCCGTGCATTTTCAGGTGTAAAAAAGCGTATTCCGTCATCATGCCAGTAACGGCCCCAGGTTGGTAAAAAACCAATATACATATCTAATTCGTTGGCTTTGTCTACAACATAATCCACATGGTCCCAGTAATCATTATCAGCACCTTCCTTTACAGCCGGTTGCGCAGGATTCAAGTTCTGAAGAGGTAGATAGCCATAAGCGTTTGGCACAGTATGTCCGTCAAATTCCGCCAGTGCTACTGCCTGGATAACATTAAAACCTTTCTTTGCCCTGTCCTCTAAATACTGATCAGCTTCTTCCCTATTCAAACGGTGAAAAAGCTCCCAGGCGGTATCTCCAAGATAGAAAAAAGGAGTACCATCTTCGTGTTGTAGGAAACGTTTATTCTCAGAAACTTTTAATTTTCCATGAGAAAAGGTATCCTTACCCGGCTGTTTCGGTTTTACAACAGAACATGAAAGTAAAACCGCAAGGAGGAATAAATTGGATAAAATGCGTAAATTCATAAGCTTTCAGGTTGAAATAAATTTATACTATTTTGATATTATCTTCCGATATTTAATAATTGAAGCATGGCTTGCATCCAATGCACTGCGATTGAATCCGCTCAGGAAAAAGAACTTATATCCGTACTCTATTTTCCGGGCATACCGTATTTCTTCGAAGCATTATCGAGAACCAATACCCAGTCGTTACCGGTACCCAAAGAGGGAGGTATAAACTCCATTGTTTCCGACTTCCTGAAGGTACCAATCTTTATTGATTCATTATTCCTGGGATTATACCACCATGCCGTAATTTTTTTTCCACCGACATATCTGGTATTAATTTTGACCTTTTGACCGATAGGGATATAAGCCATTGCATAACTCTTCTTTTCGTGATAAAAGGAAGTAATAAATTTATCATCTTCGGTTGGGAAATCGATCACTATCTCCCAGGCAGGAATACGGTTACCGGGAGGCCTTGACTCCATTAGTTTGCGCAGATAACCGGCCTGAAAAGAAGCAGGATCATCCAGAGACTCATACCAATAGTTCTTCGGTTGTGCGTACGCAGGTTTGTCTTTCTGATAGAATTGCCAGACCGAATGGTGACCATACGTAACCCCTGCAGCACCTGCGAAAACGGATCGGTAGAGTTGCTTGCGGACATCATAATCAGTGAAATATCCCCTTTCAGCTTTCCAGTTCACAGGATGAGCCTCATAATTGGGCTCGGAATCGATAATGGGTTTAGCCGGAATATATTCCCGATCCCTTCTTACCCAAGCCCATGTAGGTAAATCGTGTTTACGGTGTCCCGACTGTAGCATATGAAAATCCAGCATATCTTCATCTTTCCAGAAATGAGTGGACGAGGTTTCTCCGGCAGGATGATAAGTAACCAACTGTTTTGCTCCTCCATCCCGGAGTCCCTTTACCATACTACGGTAAATAGGTCGCCAGTCGGCGGTATCGGTAAAGGCAGGCCGATCGCCTCCCCCTACCCAAACAATATTGGTGTAATTGCCATACCTTTTACCCAAGGCCACACCATATTCATAGGCATTCTTTTCATTAAAGATAACGCGTTCACCTTTCTCCCATAAGGGAGATATACTATGTCCCCAGGTTGGAAGAAGAGCGACATAGATACCCCGTTTTGCCGCTTCTGCAATTGTTTGGTCTATTTCCACAAAATACTTTTCATTGAAATCGGAAGGATCTTCGTCCGGGAAAGGCAACTCCCCCTTTCGGTTTGTCTTGCCCGCCTCAATGACACTTTGAATAATGTTAAATCCCTTACGTTGCCTGTTGTCAAGATACTCTTTGGTCTCCTCTTCCGTCAATGCCCTGAACAGTTGCCATCCGGTATCCCCAAGCCAGAAAAAGGGTCTTCCATCTTCCGACTCAAGATAATGACCATTATCTGCCACTTTCAACAATTTACATTTATTGCCGGTTTGCGCAAAAGCCAATCCGGCAAAAAAAATACATAAAGATAGTAATGACAATCTTCTCATTTTTCAATCTGTTTTTATGGTTCATATCGATTACCCCGCGCCGAGGCAGTGTTTTTACCAATCTAAGGAACTCAAAGATAAATCATTTTCAGCGATTTTCTGCTGAAATAACTCTTTTATTTCCCACATAAAAAACAGGTATTCTTTTTATGGATATCAGCAAACGAATCTTCCCTGGCTTTTATTGGAATATAAGTAAGGTCAACGTCAACGGAGTACCGAGGGAGGTCGAGGATATACAGGTTTATTGCCGTTCCACCATGAATGGCAAAACTCTCCACGTCCTCTAATATCGGGATAATTCTAAGGAGTAATTAAACCTGTTGCCGGTACATTCTATTCATAATATGCCAAATCTTTCGGTAAGGTTATCTGATATTTCGGATCATAAACGCCATTCTTCACATTTGAGCGTTTTCCTTTGCCCAGGTCTATCCTGTCCAAATTCAAATCATGGAACCACGGATGTCGGGCTTTCTCTGCCATATAAAGAAACAACCGTTTCACCTTGACCGAACTGTTTTCCTCTAATAATTCCTGCAGTAATTTTGGCCTCAAACCGGTAAGCATTTCCATGATCTGGTACAAATCGGTAAGATTGTAATATTTTGGAGCAAGGTCTAAACTTTCCAGAAATGCCCTTTCAGGCAGCGAAACCGCCACCTCAAAATTGTTTTCATTGACTGTTGATATTCCTTTCCCGTTATATTCCGAGTATTTCTTCAGGATATCAACACCCCAGTCATATTCCGAAAACCATTTTGGAAACCATTCACCCCGGGGACATTATATTACTATTGTCTGCCGGCCAAGTGGAACATAATGGGCCAATCCCCGCATTTCCAAAGCAGATACAGCCCCTATATGAAGTTTCTTACCTAACTGGCTATTGTAGCACGACAAAGCATTGAACAAGGTCGGTTCTTCACCTGTCCTGTACATCACACCATCATCTATAGCCGTAAGCCATTGCGAATTACGATAATGTCTCTGCAGGGAATAGGATATGCCATTTTGATTTAACCACGAGGCAAAGTACAATGCCCCCGGTGGGAATCTCTGCAGCAATGAGTTTATTTTTGTCTGTCCTGTTGCAGTCATACTGCAAATATACTATACAATATAAACCGATTATCTCTCCCGGCAGATCATTTACCCGGCTTCTACCGCCTTGCCGGAATTGATCGTCGTGTATTTCTTATTCGGGTTCAACAATTTGTCCACATGTAGATCACTTCGTAATTGAAAATGTGTGTCGCTTTGTTGACGCTGTTTTTCTTTTCATTGTTTTTCTGGACGTATGTTTGTTATTTGTTTGTTATAAGTAAAAAGCACCTACCAGAATTAACCGATAAGTGCTTAATAATGATTGAGCGGCAAACGAGACTCGAACTCGCGACCCTCAGCTTGGGAAGCTAATGCTCTACCGACTGAGCTATTGCCGCATTACCGATGCAAAAATAATCAATTTTCATAGAATTCCTCTCCGATTCGAAAAAAATTATTTACCTTTGCACCCACAAATTGATCGGGATGTAGCACAGTTGGCTAGCGCGCCACGTTCGGGACGTGGAGGTCGGGTGTTCGAGTCACCTCATCCCGACATAATTACCCACTATCTGGCTTACGACTACCTTTGAGAGGTGGTCGTATTCTTTTACCGGGACAGATACTGGATAGAGCTCAGGAAAAAGATGGATTCCAGCCTTTTTTATTCCTCTCTCGGCGGGTTCAGATAACTTTGCAATGCTTCCACATACTGTTGAAAAGCATCTATGCCTTTTGGGGTAATACGACAGACAGTACGGGTGCGTTTACCGGCAAATCCGCGTTCCATATCAATATATCCGGCTTCATTGAGTTTATCGATCTGCACGCTGAGGTTACCGGCAGTAGCTCCGGTCTTTTCGCGAAGATAAACGAAATCGGCTTCTTCTACCGAAATAAGGATAGACATTACGGCCAACCGCAGTTCGGAATGCAATAACGGATCGAGCGATGCAAACATAATTATTTCCTCCCTTTTGCATTGAGAATATGGCCGGGAATGACCATCATCACCAGAAATACAGCGGCAAAAACCAGTATCTGCTCCGTACCTTTCATAAACAGACATGCAAGCGATAAGGCTATCCCTACAAATCCGGCAACAGCTAACGGAGTAAATCGTATGACCAGTCCCGTGATTGCTGTGCCGCTTCCCATCAACAGAATAATAATGAACAGAATAGGCAGATTCCAGAAAAATATGGCAGTTACCGATATCATGAAACCGGCTAATCCCATCACCAGCCAGACATATCCCACTACCCTGTCGATATAGGTCTTTACGCCCTTTTCATATTTGCGGATAAGGAAAAACATTGCCGGACCAGCTACTATGGGGATCAGAAACCATAAATAATGCATCCGATAATCACCGGTTGTCGTCAAAAAATACCATACCAGTAAAGACACCACAATAGTAGTGTACCCCCAGACAAGAAAGGTCATCCCCTTTCCTTTTTCCAACTTCTGTTGCGTGTTCTGAATCATTCGAGCGATAAGTTCCAAACTTTCTTTCTCATTTAATTGTCTCTCTTCCATTGTTTTAATTTTTATAAAAGTAAATCGGTTTATATTTTAAACTATAATCACGCTGCAAATATAAATCAGTTTATAATATAAACCTAATATATTTCGAATTATTTCACCATATTTATTTTTTTCCCACGGAATATATAAAAATAGTCCTACAAATTCTTGTAAATATCAAATTATTGTTTACATTTGTCTTGTAAAGGCACACATGAGTCTTGAAAAAATTATTGAGAAACAATCCTACACTGCGACAAAAAGTAACATGTAGTCCAATTAAGTTAAACATAGGTTTGAAGATTTGCACACTATGAAACACCTATTAATTCCATTCTTCATTATCCAGTCATTGGTCTGCCTTTCTCAGCCATCTTCGAGCGAGATAATAAGCCGGACATCCCACTTTGTACTTCATAACAATGGGATGGTTCAAATCGATACGGTATTGATGCAAATAAACGACAGAAGTGCAGACACAGAGATTCTCATCCCCTATTCCAAAGGGGATCGGGTAAATGTAGAGAAAGTATGGATTGAAGATCAGCATGGCAATATTATCCGGAATTTAAAAAAAAATGAGATAAAAGACCGGAGCTATATCTCATCCATCTCCTTATATGAAGATGATTTTGTAAAATATTTTGATTTGAAACACGATAAATATCCTTATCGGATCTACTATATATCACGAATCAGTTATGCGAAATCGCTCAATATTATAGATATAGACCATGCTCGTGCAAAAACCCCGGTTCGCTCGGGGATCCTGATCGTAGAAGTGCCACAAAACGATTCCATAAAATACAAGTATAAAAATGTAGAGAGTCCTGATATCAGTATACAAAATCGATTCAGGAAATACATCTGGAAATATAGCCATACACCACCCTCTTCCATCGAATCATATAGTTGGGACAAAGATTTGACATCCCCCTCCATCCATATTGTTCCCCTTAATTTCAAATATGGTGAAAACGGAAGTTTTGAATCGTGGCAAACGTTTGGGAATTGGATATTCCGTCTGAATAAAAATAAAGACAAACTAACGCCGGAAGAAATTAAAATAGTAGACAGCATGCTCCGAAACATCGACAGCAAGAAACAAAAAGTTGAAACGCTCTACAGATATCTTCAGGATTATACACGTTATATCAACGTAAGTATTAAGTTAGGCGGTCTTCAAACCTATCCGGCAAGTTATGTTTGCAATTACAAGTACGGTGATTGTAAAGCCCTCAGTAATTACCTTCAATCCTTATTAAAGTACGCCGGTATAGAATCATACTACACACTCATTGAAGCCGGAACTAAAGTTCCGGGATTGGACATTGATTTTCCGTCACAAGCCTTTAACCACGTCATATTAACCGTTCCACTGGAAAAAGATACTATTTTCCTGGAATGTACCAACAAAAATATCCCGTTGGGATATATGGGTACGTTTACACAAGGCAGGAAAGCACTTTTAGTCAATGAGAATAACAGCTGTTTGATCGATATACCTTCACTACAACCGGAGGAGGTACTCTGCAGCCGGACTATCAGGATAAAACCGGAAGTACAGGAGATCCATCTACAGGAGGTTCAGAGAGGACACAAGTATGAATTTTTCAATTATGCAGTCAAAGAGCTGGGAAAGGATAAAGTGGATGAGATCATCCGCAGTTACATTTTCCCGGGGAAAGCAGAGCTTGTGAATTATCAATTAAGTCCGAACGACAGACAAACTCCGGAAATAGATCTGGAGGCCCGCTTCAAATCTGAAAATCTATATAGGGAATATGGAAAAAATATAATTCTTCCCCCTTTCCCGACAGGAATTAAAAATTTTGAAAATCCTGATGAAAGGAAAACCGGTATACAAATCGATTATCCTGAGTTTTATAAAGATACGGTTTACTATGAGATCCCAGGGAAACAGATATCCTCACTTCCGGAGGGGATTAGCATAGATACCGAATTCGGACAATATGAGATCTCTTTTGACCATATAGACAATACATTGATTTGCTATAAATCTTTTTTATTATATGCCGGCAAATATCCACTTGAGCGGTATGAAGAGTTCTTCCGTTTTATCCAAACGATGAAAAATAGCGAGACGAAGAATATTCATATAGAAACACTTTAATTAAATCAACACACCTAACTTGTACATACGATGCAAAAAATTACTATTTTATCCTTTTCCCTCATTATATCAATGGCAGGATTTTCCCAGCAGGAAAAATTCTCGCGTGAGTTCGGCAAAGTAACCCAATATGAAATGATAATGAAAGAATATGAGCACGACCCTGACGCAGATGCGGTTGTACTTTATAATCAGGGAGAATACTACTATTCAGGGAATTATGAGCAAGGGGGATTTCAGCTTCGCATGAAGAGGCAAATCAAGATTAAAATCCTGAAGCAATCAGGGGTTCAATATGCAAATTTCGAAATTCCTCTATTCAATGGAGACCAGGAATGGGAAACGATCGAAAGTATAGAGGGTACAACCTATAATATCGATCAGGGATTTACTCAAACAAAATTGGAGTCGAAAAATATATTTGAAGAGAAAGTGAACGACAATGTGCGTGTCAAGAAAATTGCACTCTCCGACGTACGCTCCGGCTCGGTTGTCGAGCTGAGCTACACCATTGTGACGCCTTACTTCTTCAACATGCGCAGTTGGTATTTTCAGCAACGGATACCAGTTATTTATAGTGGTTTAAGATACAGGGCAATCCCTTATTACGAGTATGTTTACATTCTTAAAGGTAGCAATAAACTTGATATTTTAGAATCCCACACATCCTCTACTGAGCTCCAGTTCAGAAATCTCACCTACAGGGAAGTAACTTATGATTTTGGACTGAATGATGTCCCCGCATTTAAGGATGAAGAATTTATATCTTCGGTGGATGATTATATGATCAATATCAACTTCCAGCTCGCCAAATTTCATAATCCTCGTGGAGGAAGCAGGGAAATTATGTCAACCTGGCCAGCTATGTGTGATGAATTTCTTAAGAATGATAATTTCGGGAAATACATTAAGGATGTAGAGAAACAGGCTCCTAAAATTTTAGCCGAAGTAGATATTAAAGGAAAAACAAAAAAGGAGAAGATCGAAATTATTACTGAATTTGTGAAAACAAAGTACGTATGGAATGGTTTTTTGGGGAAATTTGCAGATCTGGAATTGAAGAATTTCTTAAAACAACAAAGCGGCAATGCCGGGAACCTCAATTTATTATTAGCAGGACTACTGAATTCAGCAGGTGTTGATGCGTATCCTGTCATACTAAGTACCCGTGGCAATGGGGTCATCAGTATGAATCACCCGTTCCAGCAATTTTTTAATTATGTCATTGTAATGGCTGACGATGATGGACGGATTCAGCTTCTTGATGCTACAGAACCGCTCTTGTATTATACAGTGTTACCCGAAAGATGCATGAATGTAAATGGGTTGGTAGTAAAACCTAAATCGGATGAATGGATTACCATTCACCAGAGGACATCATCCATGATACAGAAAAACCTAAAGTTGACAATCAATTCCGAAAAGAATAACGTTCAGGCTGAAGCAATCTATTTGGCCACCGGACCGGACGCATATAGGTTTCGCTCAGCGTATAACGGTAATACTGATAATCTGGCTAAATTCTTAAAAGAGAAAGAACAGATCAACGCTACCGACATTAATGTCCCGGAAATGGTAGCTTTGAATAAACCATTCACCTTTTTCTTTAAAGTTGAATATCTGATCGATAATCATTCCGGAAAATTGTTCTTTAACCCGTTTACCTCTCTGACTTTAAATAAAAATCCGTTCAGACAAACAAGCAGGGCACTCCCGGTTGATCTGATTTATTTACGGGGAGAATCCTATAAAAGTACAGTTACCATACCTGAAGGGTACAAAGTTGAATATATTCCAGAAAACCAATCAATCGAAAATGAGCTGATTTCATTCTCTTACAACGCAGTAAAAATTGAGAATCAATTATCTTTCGATGCTCATTTCAATCTAAAGCAATACATTATACAACCAGAAGAATACCAGACACTGAAAGACGATTTCAACAAGATGATCAAAAGTCTTTCAGAAATGGTTGTATTGGTAAAAGAATAAAGATCGTAACGAAGCTGCGACGATCACTCTCCGTTTGTTTCTTTCATAATCGGAATTCCCCGTTTTACGCTCTGGCTCAGAGAAATCATTGTCTCCGTAGCTACGACACCAGGGATTTCCTGTATCCGGTTATTCAACAGATCCATCAGATGCTCATTGTCGCGTGCAAAAATCTTTACCAGAAGAGTATAGGGGCCGGTGGTGAAATGGCATTCGGTCACTTCGGGTATCTTATCGAACTCGGGAATCACGTTTTTATACATCGATCCCTTTTCGAGTTTTACCCCTATATAAGCACTGGAAGCGTAACCAAGAACTTTGGGATTTACATGGTATCCTGATCCGGTAATCACGTCGTTTTCGATCATCCGTTGCACTCGCTGATGAATGGCGGCACGCGATACACCGCATTGCTCCGCCACATCTCTGAAAGGAATACGGGCATTTTGTGAAATGATCTCCAAAATCTGCCTGTCTAACTTATCTATTTTCTCCATAGAAATTTGCATTTGATTTATCCTTCAAAAATAATAAATTTCTATGATATTATGACAAAATGGAGTGATTTAATGAAGAAAACACCGAATATCTATCGATTTGCCATCAATTCATTATAGTATCCGGCAAGCGACATATCGAAGGGTGTGGTAATTTTGATGTTGGTTTCTTCACCTTCCACCAATTGAATTTGTATTCCGGCTCTCTCTGCCACAGACGCATCATCGGTAAAAGAAGGATCGAAAGGGGTCTCGTAAGCTTTTTTTAATTGGCCGGCAGGAAAAACTTGCGGAGTTTGAACAAGTTTCAATTGTCCCCGATCTATGATCTTACTGCCTGTTCCGGTTAGTTGACGTATACTATTTACCTCATCTACCACGGGGATCACCCCCCATTGGTTTTCAAATGCAGCATCGAAGCAACGTTTTATCAGTTGCGACGTCACGAAGGGACGAGCAGCGTCGTGTACTCCCACGGTTTCATCGTCCGAAATTTCGGCTAACCCACTTTTAACGGAATGGAACCGCGTTTCTCCTCCTATAACCACTCTGTGTGGGAGAGTAAACTGATGTTCCTCACACAATTGCGACCACAACGATTGAGTTCCTTCGGGAAGCACAACTACGATACGTATCCTATAATCGTAACCATAAAAGGCACGGACAGTGTGCATCAGCATCGGTACACCACCAATAGGTTGGAACTGTTTGGGCAATTCTCCTCCTGCCCGGAGTCCTTTTCCGCCTGCCACAATGATAACACTCAGTTTTTTTTCAGGCATCATACAATATCGTCCAATATTTTCTGTAGTTCCTTATCGGTTTTAGTCAGCTTTTCCTTACAAAAAGCAATCAGTTCCGACGCCCTTTTCACCTTTTCGGTAAGGGCATCCACATCCAACTCACCCAATTCAATCGCAGCGACAATTGCTTCGAGCTCTTTTTTGGCTTCAATATAGGTCTTTTTTTGCATATTATTTTCTTTTGTTGATTATGAAACTAAAGCTACGGACTTAAGCAAGTCTTATTTACAGCTCAGAATTCTCTATCCTGGTGACGACAGAAGTGGTAAGACCGTCCCTGAAACGAGTTTCAATAGTATCATCCACAGAAAGATCATGGAGCGAAGTTACAATTTTCCCGTTTTTAAGCGTGAGGGTATACCCCCGTCTGAGTACATTCTCTGGTGAAACCATTTCTACAAATTGCGCTCTATTTTCAAGAATATAGGATTGGTGCTGTATCAGATGCCTCACCCCATATTTCATCTTACCGGATAGATGTTGCACGGTAGCTACTTCTCTCTGTATCATTAGGGAAGATTGATGTACCAACTCTTTGGATAATGATAAAAGATCGGTTTGTTCTTTTATCAACCGTGATTCACTTGCGGAGACAACCCTCTCTTCCAGACTGATCAAATGCGTTGCTGTTGTAGTGAGATGAGCAACAAAAAACTCGGCAACAGCCGTAGGTGTTTTCGCACGGGTATGCGCCACGATATCCAGTACGGTTACATCCCTTTCGTGCCCAATGCCACTGATTACGGGAAGCGGGAATTGGGCTACATTCGTTGCAAGAAGGTAGGAGTCAAAACAACTCAAATCGGAAGTGGCACCTCCACCCCGGATGATAGTTACCGCATCGAAGAGTTCCCTATATTGAAACACCTTCTCCAATGCCGCAATAATAGATGCTTCACTCCTGTCACCCTGCATAATGGCAGGGAATAGCTTTGTATAAAAGAGAAGTCCACCAGAGTTGTTTTCCAATTGATTACAAAAATCCTCATACCCTGCGGCAGTAGGTGATGAGATCACCGCGATCCGGTTGGCCAGTTCCGGCAAAACCAGTTCTCTGTTAAGTGCTAAAACGCCTTCCTCCTCCAACTTTTTCAGGACAAGCTGCCTGTTACGGGCTATCTCCCCCATGGTAAATGAGGGATCAATATCCACTACCGTAAGTGAGTAACCATACAGTTCATGAAACTCTACCGATACCCGCACCAACACATTGATACCCGATGTAAATTGCTGTCCCGTCTCGTTCTCGAAATAGGAAAACAGCATCTGGAAGACATTCGACCAAATCACTCCCCTCGCCTTCGCTATGATGGATTGTGTTATACGATCCTTTTCAATAAATTCAAGATAGCAGTGTCCGTTGCGGTTACGACGCACATCACTTGTCTCGGCCCGCATCCAGTAGGTTTCCGGCAGGTGATCACGAATGGCATCCTTCACCTGGCGGTTGAGTTCCGATAATGTCAGAGAAGATTCGGTCATGATCAGATTTCCACCTTATATACACGTTGTTTAAACGGCTCTTCAACAACAAAATAGAGAAAACGATTACTTTTACGGATATCATCCGGAAGCGGGACCAACTGCTGCAGGTTATCCACACTAAATCTATATGATGAGATCGGATATCCCGATTCATCGAGTAGACGAAAAGAATAAGAAGCGGGGGAATAGACTGGATCAGATATACTCACCATATAACCCCCAGTAGTTTCAGGACGAATAATCCAAATCTTATCGTTCACATTTTGGGGATAAGCCTCTAATTTAGCCAATACCTCCTTCATGGCCCGATGAAAATCGGGTATTCCGTAACCATATACCGAATCAGGATTCATATACCTGTCAGACGAACGTCTGACGATATCGATCAACTCCGATCGGGGTAGATCTGGATTTACAGACCATAATGACGTTATCAACCCGGTCAGGAAAGGAGATGACAGGGAAGTGCCACTCGTGTACCCGATCGCTCCTTCCTTTCCAATAGTAATAGTTTCCCATCCCACAGACACCAGATCGGGTTTGATACGTCCGTCGGCAGTCAAACCGTGAGAACTGAAAGGGGCGATGATGCTGTCCGTCCCTACCGCACCTACAGACAGTATATTCTTTGCATCAGCCGGTGGGGTGATTTTCCGCCATGGTTTGTCTCCTTCATTACCCGCACTCACCACGATTAACACTCCTTTTTCATAGGCTTTATCGGCAGCTTGCGACATAAGTGAACTGCGTCCGTTCAATTCGGCATGCGTATAGTTCAATGACTTATCATCAAAATTATTATATCCCAACGAAGTATTAATGACATCCACACCGAGGCTGTCCGCAAATTCAACTGCCCGTACCCAATAATCCTCCTCTACCGGAAATTCACTTGAAACATCTTCCGATCTCAGGAGCCAATAGGTGGCTTCGGGTGCGGATCCCACCATCAATCCCGGGAGATCGGTTGCCATAGTCGACAATACTTTGGTACCATGATCGCTTGATGAGAAAATATTTCCTCCAACGACAAAATCCCTGTAGCCACCCAGTTTGATAGACTCAAAAAGGGGTATTACGTCGAAATTGGTAAATCCTGCATCTATCACACCTACCAACATACCTTTACCCTTAAACCCGGCTTCAGTCATGGCTGTAGCATTGTGCATCCTGAATTGGGCATCGGTAAGGCGATATTCGGTGTAATCCTGGTTTTCGGCATCGCCAATCTCATTGAACGGGGTTGAACTTAGACGGGGACGGGCTTTCTCATCGGAAAGGGTTTTACTACCCCGCCAGATATATTTCACCGAGTCGACAAACGGGAAGGACTCAATACTTCCAATCCCAACACTGTCAGTCACCTCAACCACTAAAGTATTAAACCATTTACTATGCGTGACGATCTTTCCTCCTGCTTTCTCTACCAGCGTGAAGTAGTCGCGTGAGATCGGGAAATCAGATTTATCGATTATAATTTTCTCCTTTCTTTTTCTTTCGATTGACCGTTTGGAAAGAAAGGCTCTGGGATTTTCCGTCGAATATGTAGAATACCCTTTGTCTTTCAGGTAGACACGGAATTTATAACACTGCGGATGCTGAGTTGTTTGTCCGGATAAAAAAAGAGTAAAGAGAAAAAACAGAAATGTAAAAAAGTATTTCATTGGTTCAAATCCTTTTTGGAGAAGCGAGCTCTTATTTTTTTCCTTCTTTTCAGGATAAAAAAGAGCAATAACGCGAACAGTAAACATACTCCGATAACTCCAAAATATTCGCCCCAGTTACCGGATACCTTATATCTGGGATAGGCCATCGCGGCCATCACGGCAAAATAGAGGAGCAGTGCTACCGGTAAAAGTATATGTCTCTCAATTTTTCGGCTCATTGACTGATGAGATTATTTTAGCAAAACGTTCAATTCTCTCCTTTGAGATCGCAACCACTAACTCACCTTCTCTGATCATCCGGCTGGTCACGACACGCTCCCAAAAAGAAAGTTTTAATTTATCAACCTCACCCCCGAAGTAATCGCGCACCACTGCCCTCCGGTTAAGAACATCCGGAAATGCATCGTCTAACTGTTGTTGCGCTTTCTCACCCGAGTAGAGGCAGTTGATAAACAAACCGAGGCGTTTCGAAGCAAGCAATTCCAGATTATCGTTACAAAAAGATGATATTTCATCCTGTATCTTCCCGTTATGGATGGATCCGCCCACAATGATTGCTTCGTATCCTGAAAGATCGGGCAGATAATTCCTCCGGTTCAGGTTGCAGATATCCACTTTTCCCTCTATCCGCCTGAACAATTCCCTGGCACATTTCTCAACTGTACCGTGGTTGGATGCAAAGACAATCAGCGTATTGTCCATGAATACTATTTCAAATTCTGTAATGTTTCAACAAGATAATCATAGCATTTCCCTACAGTAGCGATCAGCACCGCCTCATCGGGGGAGTGTGCACCGGTAATAGTTGGGCCAAAAGAGACAATATCAAGTTTTTGCTCCACATTCGACTGGATGATACCGCATTCCAGTCCCGCATGTATCACCACCACCTTAGGCCTTTCCCCATACTTCTCGAGATATATCCTCTCCATGGTGTGTAACAGTTCTGATCCGGCATTGGGTTGCCATCCCGGATAATCACCTCCGAACTCAACTTTCGCTCCGGCCAGAAGGAAAAGGCTTTCTACCGAAGAGCATATCCAATCCTTACGGCTTTCGGAAGAACTACGCACCAGTAATTTTATCTCCACACTGTCCCCTTCGGAATGTACAAGTGCGAGGTTCAACGAACTCTCCACGATTCCGGGAAAATCGGCCAGATAGCTTATCACACCGTTGGGGCAACCCTCTACCGCATTAATAATATCATCCTGTACCTCTTCGGGCAAAAGAGCTTCAGGCATATCAGTCATCTCAGCACTGAAAGAAATATTGTCTTCAATACCTGAAAAATCTTCGCGGAACAACAACTCATACTCACTTACCAAGTCGATCAAGTCGTCCGAAAGTTGTTCGGGTATAGTCAGTACCACGAATGATTCACGCGGGATAGCGTTACGTAGCGATCCCCCTTGTATGCTAGCGATACGGGCTTCGTAATTGGCAACCACATCTTTCAGAAAGCGGTTCATCAGCTTGTTGGCATTGGCCCGGCCCAGATGGATCTGCACTCCTGAATGTCCACCCTTCAATCCTTGCAGGCTTATCTTATAAGCCACATCGCCTTTTTCGATCTCCTTGTCGGGTTGGAAACGGAAAGAGACATTCACATCTCGACCTCCGGCACAACCGATACAGAGTTCTCCATCTTCTTCGGTATCAAGATTGAGCATCATTTCTCCTTTCAATAAACCTCTCTCCAAACCGTTCGCACCATCCATACCGACCTCTTCGTCGATGGTGAAAAGTGCCTCGATCGGAGGATGCTGGAGTGATTCATCTTCGAGCACGGCCATCATCATAGCACAACCGATACCGTTGTCGGATCCCAACGTAGTGGCGCGGGCTTTCACCCACTCCCCATCAATATAAGTCTCTATGGGATCTGTGGCAAAGTCATGCTTCACACCCGCATTTT
Organism: Proteiniphilum sp.; assembly: GCF_034927365.1. Lineage (GTDB taxonomy): Bacteria > Bacteroidota > Bacteroidia > Bacteroidales > Dysgonomonadaceae > Proteiniphilum. The sequence continues at coordinate 55,737 of NZ_JAYFQD010000007.1, forward strand.
TTTGAGGTACCATATCGAGGTGCGATTGCAAGATCACCCCTTTACTGCTTTCATACCCTTTGGAAGCCGGTTTACCGATCACAACATTCCCTACTTCGTCCTGTTTCGTTTCCAGGTTAAGGGATTTCCCAAATTCCATCACGAAGCGGGTCACATCTTCCATCTGGCCCGTCGGACGGGGTATCTGGGTAAGTGAATAGAAATGGTTCCAAACTTTTTTCGGATCTAAATTCAAAATTTCTGCTACAGCCATATTATTTTATTTCTTGATTTAAGTTAGACGAATTTTCTCTTTTTACATACGGCATGGCAAGTACACCAAAAAGGCCGTAAAGAATCTGCCATACCGATTGGATTATGAATACTGCTCCGGCAAAGGCGAGTGCTTCTTTTTCCGTAACTCCCAGGATAAGTAGCGAGGAGATTACCACGAAATGCCAAGGTCCTATGCCGCCCTGCACAGGGACGGAAATACCGATATTGGTCATCGCGAATACGATCAAACCTGCCAATGGGCCAAGATCTTTTGTAAAATCAAACGCGAAGAAGCAAATGTAAAAATACAAATAAAAACAGAACCAGACCAGTATCGTGTAAATTATTATGCGTTTTTTCTCCTTCATCTTCGAAATAAGCATCATGTCATATTTCAAAGTACCGAAGAATTTATAGATTTTCTCCACAAAAGTGGTTTTTCTGAAGACAGTACACATCAATAGGATAGCCACCAGCAGAACAGCCAGCCCTACATACATCCAGACAGATGAGAAAAAACCGGTTAAGCTATCCGTCAATTCAGCATTATCGTGTAGATAGGAGGCAAAAAAATCGATGTAGAGCACTATACTGACGAAAATGATAATCAGTCCTGCTATAATATCCAACATCTTATCTACTAAAAATGTCTCCAAAGTCTTTGCAAAAGGGATTTTGTCATACCGACTCACCACTCCGCATCTCCATATATCTCCGGCACGTGGAAGCACAAAATTAACAGCGTAATTACCCAGAGTAGAATAGACCAGACTGGCCCTGGGCGGATGATACCCGAGTGAGTTCACAAACAGTTCCCACCTCAATCCCCTGATATAATTCCCTATCAGTCCAAAAATAAGAGAAGATGCAATCACGCCGATATTGGCCGATTTGATGATACGCCACAACTCCCTCACATCGGTATTTCTATACATCGCCCAAATAATCAGCAATCCGAGCGACAGGGAAAATAGTATCTTCATCAGACTCTTGAATGAATCCTTATTTACTTTCACCTGTTATCAATTAATCTTATACAACTATGATTATCACCTCAACATAAAGACAAGCCGACACAAATCGCCTGGCGCCCGTATCTCTTCTTTTATGAACGCATTTGTCCTGTTTTACGTAATAAAATGTTACCTTTGCGGCGGTAAAGATAAGGAATAATCACCATATTGCAATGTTTACGGTAAAAGCAAAAAAAAACCTGGGGCAGCATTTCCTTAAAGACAAGGAGATCGCACGGCGGATTGCCGACACGCTCGATCAGTTTTCCTCCCTTCCTGTGCTGGAAGTGGGACCTGGCACAGGTGTGCTTACCGAATTCCTGTTGGAGAAGGGAAGGGATCTTACTGTGGTAGAAATCGACCGTGAGTCGGTTACCTACCTCAAGGAGTACTATCCCACATTGGAAGGCAGGATACTGGAGCAGGATTTTCTGCGGATGGATCTCGAACAACAATTCGACACACCTTTTTGTATTATTGGCAATTATCCCTATAATATCTCATCTCAAATTTTTTTCAAAGTACTCGACCACAAGGAGACGATTCCCTGCTGTTCGGGTATGATCCAAAAAGAGGTTGCGGAACGCATGATCGCTTCACCCGGCAGCAAGGCCTACGGTATTCTGACTGTTTTACTGCAAACATGGTACGATATAGAGTACCTTTTCACGGTGAACGAACAGGCGTTTATCCCTCCGCCCAAGGTCAAATCGGCAGTTGTACGGCTCACCCGCAATAAGCGAAAGCAGCTCAACTGCAACGAGAAGTTATTCAAAATGGTAGTGAAGACCGGCTTCAACCAGCGACGAAAAATGCTGCGTAACTCCGTAAAATCACTACTGTCCGAAGAGAGCCCTTTGCCCGACGACCCTATGCTTATGAAACGACCCGAGCAACTATCGATCGAGCAATTCGAAGAACTGACCAATTTATTGGAACCGCTGGTCAGACAAGCTCACCCGGAAAAAAGATAGACCAATTTGAACTAATTTGAATCACGATTAAAAAAGAGCACCATGGCGGAAGTAAAACTTTTTTATCATAAAGACGGTATCGTGAGATTGAGCCGCAGCCTCGATTTCTTAAAATCAAACCCCATTGGAAATTTTTTGTGGATCGACCTTAACGACGTAGACGAAGAAGTAGAGAATGAACTGGAAGATTTCCTCAAGATATATATCCAGGAAGAAGAAGAGATGATCGAGATTGAGATGTCATCCCGCTACATCGAAACCAACGATACGTTGGTGGTCAATTCCAACTTCCTGTTGTCGAATTTTGAAACCGATCCGGTATCGTTTATCCTCAAAAATAACATTTTAGTGACTGTCCGTGGCGAAGAGTTAATTTCGTTCCACGAGACGGTGAAAAAGATATCTGCCAACCCGCGGAATTACCCTACGGGAGCACACGTACTGGTAGCGCTCCTGGAAACGCGCGTGGAATTCGATGCCGACATGATCGAGAATATGACCCAGAAGATCACCCAGTTAAGTAACTCTCTCACACTGCAGGAGGCTGACGAGGAGTTGCTGTCGGAAATCAAGAACCTGCAGGAAAAGACAATGATGCTGCGAGAAAACATTATCGACAAACAACGTACGGTATCGAGCATGTTACGGAGCGAATTTATTCCTGCCGAATTGCAACCCAAGCTGACCATTATCGTGAAGGACATCAACTCGCTGGTCGAACACATCAAATTCAGCTTTGACCGACTCGACTACTTGCAGGATACTTTCCTCGGGTATGTAAACATCGAACAGAATAAGATTATTAAAATATTCACCATCGTCTCGGTAATTTTTATGCCCCCTACATTGATCGCAAGCATCTATGGAATGAACTTCGACGTGATGCCGGAATTGCATAAGAAATGGGGATATCCTGCGGCGATGGCATTGATGGTTCTCTCATCACTGCTAATTCTCTATTTCTTCAGGAAGAAGAAGTGGCTATGATTAATGTGCTAATTTACCAATATGCCAATGTGCCAATGAAATTGGGATTGAATTAACTAATTGTGACTATTTGTCCCGATTCATTGGGATTGAATTTTACTCTAACATAAAATGCATTTGGGGATGTTTTTCAGGGAAGAGGGTATTAAAAGGCGCCTCTTTTTCTGAGGTATGATATCCAAGTAGTAGTTGTGCTAATTCCCTTATATCAGTTGTAAGTGAAGATTCAACGCCGGGGCATTCCTTCTGGATTTTTTCGTCTGCAATCCTAAACAGGACGTGATTCTCTTGTAATAACTCGTCTTCAACCGTGATTGAAAAGGTTTTATCTCCATAACGACGGGCAAAGAGGGAAAGCAATTTTTCAGCATCAATTATACGCGCCATTCCCAACAGGTTTCTTTTGGGCGGAAAACCGCAAAGCGTTGCATCCTCCACTATGGCACGGAAGTCGTCAAATGATTTTTGTACGGTCATATCTTCCTGTCGGAACAAGCTGTTGAACATTTTAAACGCCATATGCAGGTCTCCGGGATATCTCTCCAGCAATACTTGCAGGGAAATCAACTCCTCCGTCCCGGTATCGAACGTCTGTGCAAAACCATAACGGGCGTAGAATTTCAACAACCACTCCTCCTGGGGAACCAGCAATATTAACGGTACATCTCTGCGGGCTGCCTCTTCGAAACTCCTTATCAACAACTGCCTCACATACCCTCTTTTCCGGTATTCGGGAAGGGTAGAGACACCTGAAAGGTAAATGACAGGGATTTCCATTCCACAGAAGGTAAACAGGTAAGGCAACATTTGTAGCGACGCAACAACCTTTTCGCTTTCCATATAGATCAGCGTATTCTCGTCACGGTACTTATGACGAAAATAGAGTTCCACCTCCTCATCGGGATCACCGAATACGGTTTTCCATATCTCCCGTACCTGCGGTCTGGTCGTTTCGTCGGCAAATCGAATCATTGATGTTCAATTGTTATTCTATTGATTTTCAGTTGTTGTTCAGTTGTTATTTAGTTGATGTTCAGAAATTACGTGCGAAGCATGAATAACTACTGAATAAACGAGCCAGACAACGCACGAAATGCTAATCACTTACACCTTGCGTTATACTTCTCCAACAGTATATCAGGATGATAGGACAACTTAGCTTGTCGGAGATTTTCCATTCCCATATCCTCCTCCCTGTTCACATAGAGATATTCTGATGCTTCATTCTCGACAAATTGCTGGTTGATGATGGTATAGGCACCATGAATAGTAGTAAACGCCTTTTCTACATGCACCACGACGGTATCTTCGGTAAGCTGCTCGCCGACGGTAAAGGCGGCAATCTTGTTGTCCACGCAAATCAATCCTCCTTTCAGATTGAGATATTCAAAATGATCGAGCATCAACGTGGTGGCATGGTCATCATAGACCAGTGAAGGATCTTTTTCTTCCTTATTCACCTCCATCCACTTGTCAAGCATATTCTTGCACTCTCTCACCAGTTCCGGGTTACCGGTGAGTGAATGATACTTCCAGTCATTTTCCCGGATGAACCGGTTGATATGATTTCGTTTGCTCTGCAGTTTTTTACCTTTGAGATGGATTAGTTTCTCTGTCGTGTAAATATAGTCGGAGACTGACCTGTTCAGCTTGTAGTCGAACCGTCCGGGCATCACCGCTTCAATTCCGGCTATCATCTCTTTGGTCAATCCCCTCATTTGGAAAGGAGTGGCGAATGATGAATGATTTTCCTGGATAAGCGCGATGGCCTCCCTGAGGTCTCCCATACCTACCGGTTTGAGATAGGAATTCCTGCCGTTATTATCCTTAAAACGGATAAACAACCAATCGGGGGTTACAGCAAATTGGGTATCGAATTTTTCTCCCCAGCAATATAAATTAGCAAAGCAGAGATCCGACGCCCTGTAATTCTGCTGCCGAAGATAGGGATTGATAATATCTTTGTCTTTTAATTCTATCGATTTAAATGTCAGCATAAGGACATAGTTTCTTTTTCAATGGAACGCGCATAATCTCCTTATATGAGAACAGTCACAATGCTCGTCTCCTTTTACTTTTGGTGAACAACCAATCGCCTGAAAAGTTTTCATAAAAAACAGAATGATGAAGTATCATTCTGTTCCTACCGGCGAAATCGGTATTATTTGGAGATAAGACAAAGGTACTACTCCTTGAAGCAAATCCGTTCAATAGGGCACCTGTTTCTAAAATGGTTTGAACCCTACGATTTTCCTTACCGCATCAATGGTTTTACGGGCACTTTCCCTTGCTCTTTCAGCTCCTTCGAGGGTCACTTTACGCAGGTAGGCGTTATCTTTCTCTATTTCCAGAATCCGCTCACGGATGGGAGTGGTAACCTTGATGATATCTTCAGCCAGCTGTTTCTTCAGATCACCATAACGTATCGTGCATGTGTTCCACAGCAATTCGTAATGCTGTACCACCTCAGGAGTGGAAACTACCCGGAGAATCGTAAAAAGATTCTCGATATAATCGGGTTTCACGGAGTTGGGTTCAGTCGGGCCTGAATCGGTGAGCGCTCTCTTCACCTTCTTCTCGATCTCCTTCGGGCTTTCACCAAGATAGATAGCGTTTCCTTCCGATTTACCCATCTTTCCACTTCCGTCCAGTCCCGGAATTTTCACCAGTTCCTCTCCGAAGTTATAGGCTACCGGTTCCTTGAAATATTCTACTCCATAAAAATTATTAAAGCGACGGGCAAAACGGCGGGTCATTTCGAGGTGTTGCTCCTGATCTTTTCCCACCGGCACTTTATCTGCATTATGGATAAGGATATCAGCAGCCATCAGCGTGGGATAGGTTAGCAATCCCGCATTCACATTTTCCGGTTGCTTGCGTGCTTTTTCCTTGAATGAAGTGGTTTTGGAGAGTTCTCCCAGGTAAGCATGCATATTGAGATAGAGATACAACTCCGCAGTCTCGGGCAAATCACTCTGTACATAGACTACCGACTTTTCGGGATCAATTCCCGCAGCCAGATAATCCACCAACACGTTCTTCACGTTCTCATGTAGCATCTTCGGGTCGGGATGCGTAGTAAGAGAGTGTATATCAGCAATAAAGAAATAACACTTGTTTTCCTCCTGCATCCTGATGAAATTACGCAATGCGCCGTAATAATTCCCCAGATGCAGCTTTCCAGTAGAGCGAATACCGCTTAATACTATATCCATAATCAGTTAGAATTCTTTTTGAAGACACAAAGGTAACCCTTTTTTCCATTTTATACTATCTGAGGTAGCTGGGAGATCAGATCACTCAAACTCCATATTCCTTACAAAAATAACGTAATAATTTATATTTCAACTACAAATATAACCTTAGTGTTTCATTAGATAGGTAAAAAGTCAAATAATTGTTTCATTGCATAGGTATATATTGCTGTTTTTCGTTCCATTGCAGGGATAAGAAAGCAGCAAAAATGACTTTAATTGAAAAAAGGTTTGAACGAACTCTCAAATTGAAAAACATTATCCGGCATAAATTCTGGGAGGCCAAGGAAAAGGCTATTAAAGAAATTTTTCTTCAAATAGTTCTCGGTAAACTGATAAAATGTTGTACTTTTGTAAAACCTTTTCGAAAGTGAAATTTTCGATAAAAAACGAAACCGGGACGTAAAGAAACAATACATCAAAATAATTAAAAAAAGAGAACTTTATGAGTTGGCTAATCAAATCATCTATCGGGCGGAAATTTGTACAAAGTATTTCCGGCCTTTTCCTGATTCTGTTCCTGTTGTTCCATCTGTCGATGAACCTGGTGCTGCTTTTCAGCTATGAGACATACGACTTCCTCGCCAATGAAATCCTTGGTGCGAACTGGTGGGCTATTGTAGGGACTGCGGTCATCGCGGCAGGTTTCGTGATTCATGTTATTTGGGGGATTATCCTCACGTTACAAAACAGAAGGGCTCGCGGAAAAGAAAAGTACGCTTCCGCAACTAAGACCAAAACCACCTGGTCATCGCAAAACATGCTCGTCCTGGGGTTGTTTATCCTACTGTTCCTGATCATTCACCTTTATCAGTTCTGGTATCAGATGCAGTTCAAGGAGCTCTTTATGATTGACGGTGCACGCCACGATAGCGCCGTGTTGGTAGCGGAAGTATTCTCCAACATCTGGGTCTTGATCCTCTATGAGCTCGCTTTCATCGCCCTATGGTTCCATCTGACACACGGTTTCTGGAGCGCTCTCCATTCTGCAGGAGTGGATAACGGCGTCTGGATGAAACGGATCAAAGTACTTGGGAACGTAGTAGCGACCATTATATGCCTGGGGTTTGCTATCGTACCGATCGCCATTTACCTGGGATACTCTAACCTATTAGGATAACCAAAAGCAATTGAATATTATGAACAAGATAAATTCCAAAATACCCGAAGGACCTCTCGCCGAGAAATGGACCAATTATAAGAACCATCAAAAGTTGGTGAACCCGGCCAATAAACGCCGCCTCGATATTATCGTGGTAGGTACCGGTCTGGCAGGTGCATCAGCAGCAGCCTCATTAGGCGAAATGGGTTTCAACGTACTGAATTTCTGTATCCAGGATTCTCCCCGCCGTGCACACTCTATCGCTGCACAAGGGGGTATCAATGCTGCCAAGAATTATCCGAACGACGGTGACTCCGTCTACCGTCTGTTCTATGATACGATTAAAGGGGGCGACTACCGTGCCCGCGAAGCCAACGTACACCGTCTGGCGGAAGTATCGAACAGCATTATCGATCAGTGTGTAGCTCAAGGCGTTCCTTTTGCACGTGAATACGGCGGATTGCTCGCCAACCGTTCATTCGGTGGAGCACAAGTCTCCCGTACATTCTATGCCCGCGGTCAGACAGGTCAGCAGCTTCTGCTGGGTGCCTACTCAGCATTGAGCCGCGCTGTACAGAAGAAGCAGGTGAAACTCTATACCCGTTACGAGATGGTGGATTTGGTCATCATCGACGGTCGTGCACGCGGTATTATCGCCCGCAACTTAGTTACAGGAAAACTGGAACGTTTCGCCGCCCATGCCGTGGTAATCGGTACAGGTGGATACGGCAACACCTTCTTCCTGTCAACCAACGCCATGACTTCGAATGGTTCGGCAGCGTGGCAATGCTACAAGAGAGGCGCTTATTTCGCCAACCCTTGTATGGCACAGATCCACCCGACTTGTATTCCGGTTCACGGTGAATTCCAGTCAAAATTGACCCTTATGTCGGAATCGTTGCGTAACGACGGACGTATCTGGGTACCGAAAAAATTAGAAGATGCAAAAGCTATCCGTGAGGGTAAGCTGAAACCAACCGATATCAAGGAAGAAGATCGCGACTACTATCTGGAGCGTCGTTACCCGGCATTCGGTAACCTTGTTCCACGTGACGTAGCATCACGTGCCGCCAAAGAACGCTGCGACGCAGGTTACGGAGTAGGCAACACCGGTCTGGCAGTTTACCTCGACTTTGCCGAAGCGATCAACCGTCTCGGCAGGGATGTGGTCGAAGCCCGCTACGGCAATCTCTTCCAGATGTATGAAAAGATCGTGGACGATAATCCTTATGAAACGCCCATGATGATCTATCCCGCCATCCACTATACCATGGGTGGTATCTGGGTAGATTATGAACTGATGACCAGTATCCCCGGACTGTTTGCCATCGGCGAAGCCAACTTCTCCGACCATGGTGCCAACCGACTGGGAGCATCTGCATTGATGCAGGGGTTGGCTGACGGTTATTTCGTACTTCCCTACACCATACAAAACTATCTTTCCGACCAGATTGGTGTGCCACGCTTTAAAACCGATGCACCTGAATTTGATAAGGCAGAGAAAGATATCAACGACAGGATCGACCGCCTGATGAGCATCAAGGGAAAACACTCAGTGGATCATATCCATAAGGAGTTGGGCCATATCATGTGGGACTTCGTAGGTATGGGTCGCGATGCAGAAGGTCTGAAGAACGCTATCGAGAAGTTAAAAGAGGTAAAAAAAGACTTCTGTACCAACTTACGGATCCCCGGCGACAAAGAGACCCTCAACGTGGAACTCGAAAAAGCGTTACGTCTGGCTGACTTTATCGAAATCGGCGAACTGATGGCACACGATGCCCTCGACCGCGAAGAGTCTTGTGGAGGACACTTCCGTCTGGAACATCAGACACCAGAAGGTGAAGCATTGCGCCATGACGATCAATTCTCCTACGTTTCCTGCTGGGAATACCAGGGAGAAGATAAAGATCCGGTGATGTATAAAGAACCTCTTGATTATGAGTTTGTGGTTCGTCAACAGAGAAACTACAAATCGTAAAGGCAGATTAAAACGGGTAAACTTTAAAACAACAAAACGATCATGGATAAAGATATCAATATAAAAGTAAAAGTTTGGTGCCAGAACGGACCGAAAGACAAAGGGCACTTCGAAACTTACCCATTGCAAAATATCTCACAGGGAAGTTCATTCCTGGAGATGCTCGATATCCTGAATGAACAACTGATCAACGAAGGAAAAGAGCCAGTGGTTTTTGACCACGACTGCCGCGAAGGTATCTGCGGTATGTGTAGTCTCTATATCAACGGACATCCACACGGGCCTGACCAGGGAGTTACTACCTGCCAGCTTCATATGCGCCGCTTCAACGATGGCGATACTATCACTGTAGAACCATGGCGTTCTGCCGGATTCCCCATCATCAAGGATCTGATGGTAGACCGTTCGGCCTTCGACAAGATCATTCAGGCTGGAGGTTATGTATCAGTCAATACCGGTGGTATACCTGATGCCAATGCTATCCCCATCCCTCGTGACGATGCAGAAATGGCGATGGATGCTGCTGCTTGTATCGGTTGCGGTGCTTGTGTTGCAGCCTGCAAGAATGGATCGGCGATGCTCTTCGTATCGGCCAAGGTAAGCCAGTTCGCGTTACTTCCGCAAGGACGCATAGAAAGGAAGCAGCGAGCCAAGGCGATGATAGCCAAAATGGACGAACTAGGTTTCGGTAACTGTACCAATACCGGTGCATGTGAAGTGGAATGCCCCAAGAACATCTCTATCACCAATATCGCACGGTTGAATCGCGAGTTCCTGAAAGCGAAATTTGCTGATTAAATTTAAAAATCCAATGACTTTATTCCTTGGAATTTAAGATCTATCGACATAAAAAAAGCGGCATTTGTCGCTTTTTTTATGTCGATAAAACAATAAACAGTACTACCATTCAATGGCAAACTCCTCGTCTTCAATCAGCGTATTGATATTACGCTGCATCGACATTGTACCTTTCACTGAATAGCGAGTAATATGATCAGGCACTTCGAGTGCATCCTCAAAGGTATACTCCATACTCACCGTAACGGTTCTTCTTTGCAAAGTCGGTTTTGCTGTATCCATCACTTTAACAACCTGATATGTGGGCTGCCCAATTACCTGTAGCTTGATCACATCGGGATATGCAGCCTCTAAGGAGACTGTACCCGTACTGTCTGTTTCGGCGTTGAAGGTAGCAATCACCTTGAAATATTTACGATCTCTCCTTTCCTCTTTTGTCACTCCGGCATAGAAGAATATTGAATTTTCGTCCACCACATGAGTTGTACGTTGATTTTCAATGATCGGCTGATTGCTTGTTTCGGTATAGACCGACAAGTTCGTGGTACCATAAGTTCCCGAGTAATCATTAAAAGGAGTCACCCATAATAATGCATTGTTGTAATCCTTACGGGGATGCGACTGATAATTGTAAGAGGGGTCATCATCAATTTTGAGAGGGAGCACCCATTGTTCTACAAGATCTATATCTTTTAACTTAAAATTGATATCTAAAAGAGCTGATTGTTTTCCTGCAGGAATATGTACCACAGGATTGGGAATGTCATAAAATGAGCCCTCCAATAAGTGGTAATACAAATCCGTACGACTGTAGAAATGCTCTCTGTTGTATATGTCTAATGTATCCGGATCCAGCACAATATGTATATCTCTATCCTTGCTATTAAGTGTTGTACCAGACATAATAACGGGCAATTGATAACGGGTAGTTTCTTCGCTCCTGTATTTCACCCTGATTTGGGTTACAGTACTACCACTACCTGCAGGTGCTTTCAGACAAGCATACTGTATATACTGTTCTTCCTTCCATTCGTCATTACAAGCACTACATATAATCAGGATCGCTAAAATACTTCCCAGTAGATATATGATATTCTTCATTTCTGCAACTTTTACTAATTAATAACTATTTAACCAACCAGGATTCTGGGTTAAACGAATATTTCTCTGTAATTCAGTCCTATGGATAGGCCAAAAATAGGTCTTTTCAGCAAAACATGTGCGTACACTTGTAATTTCTACAGGCATGTGAAATTGTTCCTTTTCTTTTTCCGTCATTAAGGTATTGCAACCATAGAAAGGCAATGCCTCTTCTTCAGGCGCATCTTTCCATCGACGCAGGTCGAAATAACGATGTCCTTCCCCCATCAGCTCTACCTGACGTTCCCGTTTCAATTTATTACGGAATTCACCGGCATTCGCATAAATATTTTCATCATAATCAGGTATTCCCGCTCGGATACGTATTGGCTGGATACCTTTTTTCAATTCATAGACATCCCTGCTGATTGAATGGGTTGTGGTTCCATCCCACGACTCTATCTGATAAGTTGCGGTCAATTCATTCAACGCTTCTGCATATATTAACAATATTTCCGCATATCGGATGGCAGGATCCGCTTTTTTAGTAATATGCGAATTGCTTCCGCTGGTGTTCAAGTCGTCGTTGGTATCGGTGGGACGTACAAATTTCTTCACACCAATACCAGTGAGCAACCAATTGCCCGAATTACTCTGTCCCTCTTCTCCACCACGGTAATACCAGCAATAATAAGGCCCTTTATCTATCTCCAGGGTGGCATTCAACAAATTCCACATTGTTCCATTATATGCCACAGAAGCATAGAAGCGGGGTTCTCGATTAGCATACTGAAGAGAAACTCCTTTTACCAAAGGTTTATAGTTTCCCGCTTGTATATCGGCATCCGTCACAAAACCGGGTGCTCTTTGGCTACCGTCTCCTCTACCAATTTCCATATCCTTACCCGGGCAGTCAGCTCCATCGAGCATGTAATAAGCATCGGTCTGTTTCTGTGTCAAGCAGGTTTGATTATACCCTTTGGCTCTAAGTGGCAGTTGGGACAATACCATAAAATTCACACCGGAACCTCCTTGATTTTGGGCGCGGGTAAAGATCAGCTCCGGGTTTTCAGTGGCAGTCAGTTCTCCGTTGAATACCGACCGGTAGGATTCGAAAGGATCTATGTCGGCATATCCCTGCGGCCAATTTTTGTTCGAAAAATCACCATCCTCATAGGGAGGAATTGTCGCCGGATAAGCAAGGTCGCCGCTCTCACGTTTATAGGAGACATACAATTGATAGGTATTCAAATCCATTACATCTTTTGCAGCAGCAGCGGCCTTCGCCCATTTTTCCTCATCATAGGTTTCAGACAGCAACCTTTTACCCTGATCATCCACCAATTGAGCGGCATAGTTATCCTTATTGCCATTCATCAGAGGGCTCGCCGCATATAAAAGGGCTTTCGCCCTGACACTCAATGCTGCGCCACGGGTAGGCCTACTAATGGAGAGCAGTTCCCTGCGCAAAGGTAGATCTTTGGCAGCAAGCGACATTTCCGAAACAATATACTCCACACATTCGTCATAACTGCTACGTGGAATCGACAACTCAGTATAAGTTTCAGTATAATCCAACCCTTTTTCGGGTAAAAGAGGGACAGGGCCATACTTTTGTAATAGTTTCCAATAGTAGAATGCCCTTACAAAACGCGCCTGCGCTTTGAAATCGATAACTTCCTCTTCTATTACCTCCTCACAAACCTTAATATTTTCTATGAATATGGAAGCCTGCCGTATACCCCTGTAAGCATTTACCCAGGAATTCTGATAGTCCTCTTCAATATAGGCCGCTTCCCGTATGTTTTTGTACTTGGGATTATACATATCGTCACTAAAAGCAAAGTGCCAGTTCCCGATACCGATATCCCCGTTATCATCAATTAAATATGAATAAGCATTCGCCAACCATTCTTCCACATAATCTCTTTTTAAGAAAACGGCTTCAAGGGTCAGCCGATCTTTTATTTCCTTGTCAACTTCTAAAAAATCGGAACAAGAGACAAATGTGGAAATTATTGCCACCACAGTAAATATAATTAATCCTTTTTTCATTTTTCTGTTCTTTTTATAAGTTAACGCTCAATCCAAAATTTAAAGACTTGGAGAGAGGGTATCCTCCTCCGTCATTTCTCGCAGCTTCCGGATCCCACAATTTAAATTTGGAGAAAGTGAGTAGATTTGTGCCAATAAAGAAGACTCTTATTTTATTGAATTTAAATTTATTGGCAAAGTTTTTCGGCACATTATACCCCATCTCAAGTGTTTTTAAACGTACATACGAACCGTCTTGTAACCAAAAAGTGGATTGCTGGCGATTGTTCCCATTGGAGTTTTCATATTCCAGACGGGGATATTTCGCATTGGGATTTTCTGTTGCCGGGTCGCCCGATATATCACGTGAAATCCAACGATTTTCCACTACGTCCTGTAAAACATTCCCCCATTGTCCTCTGGAAAAAGGATGAGCGATACCTCCCGAAAGGAAGAAAGACGATTTACCGGCACCTTGGAAATGGATATTAAAATCCACATTCTTCCATTGTGCGGATGCTCCCAATCCGTATATTAAATTAGGCTTGGTGGTAGCGCCTATCGCCACCCTATCGTTATTGTCAATCACTCCATTTCCATTTACATCCTGATATTTAATATCTCCCGGCATTACAGATCCCCATGTATTCTGCACCGGGCTGTTACGGATGTCGTCCCAATCCTTGAAAAGGCCGATGGCTATAAGTCCTCTTGCCTGATTCACCCTATATCCTTTTTCATATTGATAGGGGAATTGTTTGAAACCTTCGTCCCTTTCCAATATCTCATTTTTGCTGTAGGTCGCATTACCCCGGATGGTCAGGTTCACATTGCCAATCTTCTGTTTAAGAATGAAATTACCTTCCATGCCTTGCGACAGAACGCTTCCGACATTGGCCCTTGGATTATCCCCATCATTTAGTCCGACAATCCACGGCAATGAGGTGCGTGACATAAAAATACCCGTAGTCTTTTCATGGAAATAGTCGACCATAAAGCTGAACTTACCCTTCAAGACAGAGGCATCCAGTCCGACATCTTGTTTGGTCGCAATCTCCCAGGTAATATCTTCAGAAGCAACCTGGCTATAAGACTTCCCCTGATACGAGCGGTTAAAATCAAAATCAGCCCATTGATACCCGCCCATATTTTCCCCAATGGTGTACAAATAGGGGAATCTGATTCCTACATTGGCATTACCGATTTTCCCCCATGAGTAACGAAGTTTGAGCATTTCCAGCCAATTGAGTTTATTTTTGATATAGGGCTCCTCTGAAATATTCCATGCCCCAGAAAAAGCCGGAAAAAAACCGAATTGATTATTGGGGGCAAAGTTTTCAGAACCGCTATATCCGAAGTTAAAATTAGCATAGTAACGATGTTTCCAATCATACGTGATACGACCGGCCACTCCCTGATGCCTACGGGGTATGCTGTTTTTCAAATCACTTCCCAAATTATAGGTTTGTACTTTCGAATCCTGATTATATTTCACTGTGCCACCGAAATGATGGTCACTTATATTCCGGTTGTAATGTAGTTCAGCTTCGAGGAATTCGCGGCGGTCTCCTCCACCCCCCGAAGTCTGTTCCATTAATATCTCTGCATTCACCCGTTTAAAAACGATTTCCCCGTTATCGTCGCGCTGGCGTTCAGCCGTCCACCGTTCAGGAGCTTTTAGCTTGTGTATCCAATTGCTGTTATTCGTATCATAACCGAACTTTCCCACAAATCTCAATCCTTTGGCGATAAAATCAAGCTTTTGTTCCAATGTGACGTTAGTCTGCACCTCATTGTACCAGTTCTGCCTATAACCGGTCTGCGTGGCGGCTACCCATGGATTATCACGGATATCACTCACGTTAAAGCCGGGAAAATAACCATTCGAATAAGTGACGGGCATCTGTACCGGATTCTGCCCTGTAAGGCTGTTCCAGATAGCATCACTCCCTTTTCCGGAATCGTTAATCTTCTTCAACATCCCCGATATCCCGATATGCAAAGAAGTAGTACTTGTGATGTCCATGTCTGCGTTTATCCTGTAATTATATCGTCTCGAATTGGCATTGGTACTATAATTATCTTGGATGGATTTATCTGTCTTGTACATACCCTCCTCCTCTATATAGCTGAGAGATATGAAATAACGGGCATTGGCGCCCCCTCCGTCAAGGTTCACATTTGCCCTGTAACTCATGGCATGATCCCGCAATATGACATCCTGCCAGTCTACATTAGGCAATATATCAGGATCCAGTCCATATTTGATGGAAATCAATTCGTCTTCCGCATATACCGGCTCCTGATTACGGGTAATACGCGACTCATTCAACATGACAGCGTAATCATACCCATTGGCATATTTGGGTACTTTGATCAGGGAGTTATGGATTGTCTCAACCTTTGCGTTGATATTGATCTTTCCCGGTTTTCCATGCTTGGTGGTGACCAACACCACCCCGTTAGCACCACGGGATCCGTAGATGGCTGTTTCCGAAGCATCTTTCAGTACTTGGAACGACTCGATATCCTCGACGTTTATTTCATCGAGATTTCTCTCAAAACCATCCACCAAAACCAAGGCGCTATTGCTTGCCCCGAAAGTGGAGATACCTCGTATCCAGAATTCGGAAGTGGTATGTCCCGGCTGTCCGCTGGTCTGCATGGCCAACACCCCTGCGACATTTCCCGCCAACGCGTTTGTTATGTTAGCAGTGGGGGAAGCTTTCAGTACATCCACATCGACGGCCGTGACGGCACCTGTCAGGTTTATCTTCTTCTGTATTCCGGTACCGGTAACCACTACTTCTTCCAGGATGCTCGATTCCGATTCTTTCATTATCACATTGATCACGGTCTCTGTTTTTACCAGTACCTCCTGCGTTTCATATCCGATATAGCTAAAAACAAGCCGGTTAAAAGGTTCAATCTTTATTTTGTATTTTCCGTCCATATCGGTGATGGCACCTAATCCGGGCACATCTTTTACCACCACATTAGCTCCGATCAGAGGTTCATTATTCTCATCGGTAACTATTCCCCTAACTTCAAGTGTTTTACCCCCTCCGTTATTTTGGGCATATCCAGTTGTCAGGACAAACCAGAAAAGAAGGGTACACACCACTGTAAAATGTTTCATTATCAGAAATTTAAAATTATTATTCGTCAACTACGATAGTACGGATGCGTGCATTGTTAGCATCTCCGATGTAGAAGGTTTTGTTTTCTTCATCATAAGCGATTCCTACAGGTTGATTGAACCGTGCTTCTTTTAACAGATCTCCATCCACATATCCATTCGCGCTACTGTTCACACCCTTGCTACCACGTCCGGCATAGGTATACACGAAACCTTCCGGGGTTACATACCGGATGCAATGGGCATTCTGGTCGGCGAAATAGAAATCATAAAGATCTGATTTGCCTTCCTGTACATATTTTTCATTCTTGACAAAACAACCTTGCATCGGATTCCCCAATAAGGCATTGGTACCCTGTCCATCCTGCCATCCTTCCTTGCCATCACTTCCCACAAAGTTGTTGGCGACTTTCAACGTTTTATTTTCCCAGTCATATTCCGCTTTCATGATTAATTTCTTATTCGGAATGGTCATATAGGCATAATCTCCGGTGGGATGAAAAAATACAAAAAACTGGCAATCTCTGCTTTTCAAAGTATAGAGTACTTCAGAATCTCCCGTCTGCCAGTTATAGCGCACGATCTCTCCGGTTGTACGGGAATTGTAATATAATTCCCCATTCACCGGATGAATGCCGCAAGTGTTGTTTTTCCTGTAATAAACGAGGTGTTGGGGTCTTTTAAAACCATTGGACCTAGTTACATAAGATACTGCAATTGCTCCATTCGCATCTCTTTCATTAGAAATCAACAAGGTATCCCCAGTCAATGAAAACTCTATCTGGCGCATATTCTCCCAATTTCCCTGGCCTCTCTGAAGTATCGTGGAGACGGTGTTTGCCTCAAGGTCTAAAAGCCGGATAGAGACACCGGTGACGCCACTCGCATCGATCATGTAAATATGATGCTTGTTTTTCGGATCAATATTCATCCAGCGGGGGCCTTCAAATCCACAGTCATCAAAAGGACCGTCTTTAACCTCTTTCTTCCCAGTCGGATCAACATATCCCGCAAGAGTAGAAACAACAGTTTTACTTTGGTATTGGAATAACTCAGAAGCAATAGCCTGCTTACCTCCAGAACCTATTGCTACCTCAATAGTACCTTCAACTGCACGGTGTGGAACCAGGCAATATATGATATCACCATTGCTCCCTATAACCTTCGCTGGAATCCCTCCTACCTTTACGGATATCTGAGAGATGTCGGTTCCAAAATTCTTCCCATAAATGTGCATGCGTGTCTTTGCCGACCCGCTCTTGGGTGTAAAATCGGTTACTTCAACCGGTTTGTTGGGATCAAACTCATTCTTATTGTTCTCAGTCTCCTCTTTACAACTGATAAAGAAAAGCATACCTAAACAAAAGAGTATCAAACACCCAAAATTCATTTTTTTTGAAAGATTACTCATAATTCTAAAATATTAGATAAACTTATTTTTAATGAATGATATTGGTTTCAAAGATTATTGGTCTTGTAGACGTACACACCTCATTAATCTTCTCTTTAAGTTCTAACAGTTACACAGCCAAATTTGCAATCGTTTGTGTTTATCTTTTCAGATTGTGCACGAACACGCTCTAACATGTGTACGAACACAGAATAGATTCACATTCAGTCTTATTCTCATTTTAAATTAAAGACGCACAAATTAATGTAATTTATTTTCTCTATAACACCCTCTCCTTTGGACACGATACTTGTATTCATAGTCTTTAAGTTCGAATCCCTATTAATATAGTAATTAATAGTGTTTAATTTGAATTTTCATACAAAGAAAAGTACATTTTTTTAGTGATGCAAATATTTTAACTAATATCTGAATATTTTTTACAATATTTTTCTTGAAAAAGAGTACTAACCACACAAAAGTTTGAAGAAGAGGATAAATCCATTTCCTATTTATGATTAATTTAACAACCAATAGCCAATCTTTTTTGTTTAAACGAAGTCATATATGTACATTTGTCTTCTCTTTAAGACAATGTAAATGTTTTACTAAACAGTTTTCAGTATGAAAAAAGAAAAGATCATCAGAAGCAGCATGTTGATAGTGCTACTGTCTATGCTTGCCTTGCCTACCTTCTCTCAGATCAAGATAGGTGTAAAGGCCGATGTAGGTTTAAATAATCCGAAATTCAACAATGAGACGTTGAAAGTGGAAAATATGACAGCATACAGTGTAGGTCCCACTCTTGAAATGATGTTTCCCTTTGCTGTATTGGATTTTGGACTCGAAACGTCGTTGCTTTACAACGATAACCGGATGACTATCTCCAGGCTGACCGGCGATGAACCGAAGAGTAGCGATGTGTCGAACCGTTATCTCACGTTACCGCTTAATGCAAAGGTGAAACTCGGTCTGGGTGGGCTACCGATAAAACTGTTCGGCACTGCAGGCCCTTATGCCGGTTACCTGATCTCGAGTGACAAGGTCGATTTTGGAGAAATACGGGATGATGTCAAGGCGAAGGAATTTCAAGCAGGAGCGAATGTGGGATTCGGTCTGGAACTATTCAAGATGTTGCAGGTAGGAGTGAACTACAAGGTACAGCTAACCGATAACTATTCAGTTAATGAACCCAACTGGAGAGATCCGTTGAATGGTAAAACAGAAACATGGAGTATTACCGGAGCTATCTACTTTTAATGCATGTATGCCGATGTAATATTACCGCTTCCACTATCCCCTCTGTTTACCTACTCAGTTCCGAATGAATTTCAAGACAGAATCAGACGGGGTATCAGGGTAACCGTACCTTTCGGAAGTAAAAAATATTACACCGCTATCGTTACAAAGTTACACGGTCAAAAACCGGGTGACTTTATTATCAAGGATATCCATACCCTTATCGATTTCAGCCCTGTTGTCACTGAACAACAGTTGGAATTGTGGGAGTGGATATCTTTTTATTATCTCTCGGCTCAGGGAGATGTTTTCAAAGCGGCATTCCCCTCTCCCATGATACCGGCTGACTTTAAAACAGGATTCATCCCCAAAAGCGAGACCCATCTGCGAATCAACCCGGAATTGGATGATACAACCATCTCCACGCTTATCAGGAAAGCAAAAAAACAGCAAATATTGCTGGATGAGATCATCTGGTTCCTCACCAAGAGAGACAGGAAAAGTATCAGTAAGAAAGAGGTAAAAGAATTGAATGGGTACTCGGTAGCAACATTGGAGGGTTTATGCAAAAAAGGAATCATAGATTATTTTACCGTAGAGCAAAGCCGCTTACATACGGATAATAACTCTATCCGTAGCCTTTATACCTTAAGCGAAGAACAACAGAAGGCTCTGGATACTATTCAAAACCGTTTCTCCGACAAACAGACCATCCTTTTGCATGGAGCTACATCGAGCGGAAAGACGGAGATCTATACCCATCTTATCCACCAACTGTTGAATGAAGGCAAACAGACACTCTATCTCCTGCCGGAAATCGCATTAACTACGCAACTCACACAGCGGCTTCGAGCACTTTTTGGTAATAAAATCGGGATCTACCACTCAGGGATCGACGATCAGGAACGGGTCGAGATATGGCAGAAGATGCTATCCGACACCCCTTATGAGATCATTCTGGGAGTACGTTCCTCTCTTTTTCTCCCATTCAGCCGATTGGGATTAGTGATCGTGGATGAGGAACACGAAACAAGTTACAAACAACAAGAACCATCTCCCCGTTATCATGCACGTGATACGGCCATCATGCTGGCACATATTTCCGGGGCAAAAACATTATTGGGTTCTGCAACACCCTCCATTGAATCCTATTATAATGCACGGAGTGGAAAATATGGGCTGGTAACCCTGAATGAACGCTTTGGCAAGATTGAGCTACCTCTGATCAGGCTGCAAAACACCAAAGATCTGCGCCTACGAAAGAAAATGAAGAGCCTGCTTACCCCGCTATTGCTGGAGGAGATTAACACCGCACTCGAGAACGGAGAACAGGCCATTCTTTTTCGGAACCGCCGCGGTTTTGCCCCGATGATAGAATGTTCAGCATGTGCCTGGACACCGAAATGCGACCATTGCGATGTCACGCTTACCTATCACAAGAAAGCACACAGTCTGGTTTGCCACTATTGCAACAGCTCCTACCCTTTACCTTCAGAATGTCCCTCATGCCACGAAGGAGAATTGAAAACCCTGGGAAACGGTACCGAACGGCTGGAAGAGGAAGTAGCTCAACTCTTTCCGGATGCCGTAGTAGCCAGGATGGACAGTGACACTACACGCGGTAAGGATTCGTTCGAGCGTATCATCAACGATTTTCAGGAAAACCGGATCCAGATACTTGTCGGTACGCAGATGATCTCAAAAGGGCTCGATTTCGGGAATGTAAGGGTAGTGGGAATTATTGCTGCTGATTCGATGTTGAACTATCCCGATTTCCGTTCCCACGAACGGGGCTTTCAGCTGATCACCCAGGCGGCCGACCGTGCAGGACGAAGAGATAAGCAGGGAACGGTCATTATTCAAACAGCCGATCCGGAGCAACCCATTTACCGGTTTATCACCTGCAATGATTACGAAGGTTTTTATCTCTCCCAAATCGCAGAGAGGAAACTGTTCAAGTACCCTCCATTCACCCGTCTGATCTCTATTATTTTGAAACATAAAGATGAACACAAAGTAGAGTCGGGAGCAGTTTTCATTTCCCAGCAGCTAAAACAAGTCCTCGGAAACAGCGTGCTGGGACCCAATAAACCGATAGTCAGCCGTATTCAACAACAATATATTCGTGAAATTTTATTGAAACTCGACCATCACTTTTCTCCTTCACAGGTCAGGATGTTCATAAAATTAGCCGAAACCCGTCTTCGGGAAAACAATGACTTCAAACAGATCCTTTTATACTACAACGTGGACTGGACCTGACTCGGTGGTTATTCGATTGTTATTCGATTGTTATTCAGTGGTTGTTCGGCAATTACACGTGAAGCGTGAATAACAGCGAAGCGAACAACGTGCGAAGCACGAATAACATGAGCGAAGCGAATGAATAACTATTGAACAGCGGTGAAGCAAAAAAACCGATATCCACTTTGGAATACCGGTTTTTATTTTGCTTTTGTCTCGTTCTTACGAAACGTTATTTCATTTCAATTTCTTCTTTCAGATCTATTTCGTTTCCTTCTTTGTCGTAAAATTCATATTGCAGGAACCCGAGTTTCTGGTCGGGAATAACTTTCATGCTTACATTGAATTTTTTTCTCCATTTGTATTTCAACGAAAAGAGACCCTTCTGAACAAAAGCTGCAACATAAGGGTGTATATGCAGACTGAATTTCTTCACTTGTAGCTTGGTAGCTAAATAATCGATCTTTCCTTCCAAAGTGTCTGTGAAAAGAATCGACGACTTTATCTTTCCTTTACCGAAGCAGGTGGGGCAAACCTCGCTTGTGGCAACTTCCATCTCGGGACGGACACGCTGACGCGTAATCTGCATCAAACCGAACTTACTTAATGGCAGGATATTATGCTTGGCCCTATCTTTTGCCATCAACTCCTGCATCCTGGCGAGCAACTTATTCCTATGCTCCCCTTTATTCATATCAATGAAGTCGATTACGATAATACCGCCCATATCCCGCAAACGTAACTGGCGGGCAATCTCTTCGGCGGCGGCCACATTCACCTCGTAAGCACTGTCTTCCTGACCGAGTTTCGATTTATTACGATTTCCACTGTTTACATCGATCACATGCAATGCTTCGGTATGCTCGATAATTAGATAGGCACCATTTTTGAACGTAACAGTCCTTCCAAAAAGTGATTTAATCTGTTTGGTGATGCCGAAATTATCCAAAATGGGAAGTGCTCCTTTGTATTCCTTGACCACGTTCTTACGGTCGGGGGCAATCACACTCACATAATCGGCAATCTGTCGGGCAACCTCCCGGTCATTGATATGGATCTGTTCAAAAGAGGGACTGAAAATATCGCGTAACAGCGCTACGGTACGCCCTGTCTCCTCATAAATCAGTGAGGGCGCCTTGGCTTTCTGTATCTTTCCGTTATTGTCTTCCCATCTCTTTACCAGCACTTTCAGCTCCGCATCGAGGTCGGCGACCCGCTTACCTTCAGCATTGGTGCGTATGATCACTCCGAAATTCTTCGGTTTGATGCTCTGCATCAGCTGTCTCAGCCGGGCACGCTCCTCGCGCGATTTAATCTTTTGTGATACCGATACCCGGTTGATAAATGGGATTAACACCATAAATCGTCCTGCAAAAGAGATTTCGGCCGTCAATCTCGGACCCTTCGTTGAAATAGGTTCTTTGGCGACTTGCACCAGTATCTCCTGCCCTACTTTCAATATATCCGCGATTGACCCTTCTTTCTCGATTTCGGGCTGCAGCTTCATCTTCTGGAGCTGCGGTACCTTCTTCTTGTCTTCAACCTGTTTCTGAAAAGAGAGTACAGAATTGAATTCAACCCCTAAATCCAAGTAGTGAAGAAAAGCGTCCTTCTTATGTCCCACATTCACAAATGCAGCGTTAAGGGCGGGCATCAGTTTTTTAACTTTGCCCACGTAGATGTTTCCAACCGCAAATGAACCATCCTGGCTCTCCTGCTGCAATTCTACCAGTTTCTTCTCTTCGAGAACCGCAATGGTAATTTCTTTTGGTTGAACATCCACAACAAGTTCGCTTGTCACAATTGTTCGTTTTATAAATTAATTTTCAATATGTTAGGCTTCTGTCGTCACAACAGAAAGGAGATTCTCGCCAGAATCCTCACCCTGTTTTATACACAAAGAACAAACTTAATAGCCAATTGGTTCTTTTAAGTTTGTTCCTCTATTGTCGAGTAAAAAAAGTAAGACAGGCTATTTCTTCTTCTTATGTCTATTCTTTCTTAGTCTTTTTTTACGCTTGTGTACAGACATTTTATGCCTTTTTCTTTTTTTTCCGCTTGGCATATGCTTTTTCTCCTTATTTAATTATTGTTATTTATCACCTTTTACCTGGCTCACAAAAGTCTTAGCCGGTTTGAAGGCAGGAATATTATGTTCGGGGATAATAATAGTCGTATTTTTGGAGATGTTACGAGCAGTTTTCTGTGCTCTCTTCTTTACAATGAAACTTCCGAAACCTCTGAGGTATACGTTTTCGTTATTTGCCAAAGAATCTTTTACCACTTCCATGAAAGACTCCACTGTTGCCAATACCGATGCTTTATCTACGCCGGTCTTTTTCGCAATCTCATTTACAATGTCTGCTTTAGTCATTTTATCTATATTTTAATATTAATAATAATACCTTCGGTTATTACTTAGTAAAATTTTGGACTGCAAATATATAGCTTTTTTCTCAACACGAAAAATAAATGAAGGGAATTTTTCTGAATTTCCTCTTTTTTTACTTTTCACACATCCGCCTTCCCACTTTCCACTATCCCACCTTCCCACTGTCCTACTTTTTCATTAGCTTTGCCGGAACAACTGAAGGCAACGAAGAAGAAATGACAGAGAAAGACAATAACTCAGTGATTACATCACTATTAATGAGTTGGTATGAGAAAGAAGGTCGTGATCTGCCTTGGCGGAGAACCACCGACCCATATAAAATATGGATATCGGAAATAATTCTGCAACAGACAAGGGTCGCACAAGGGAGAGACTACTATTTCCGGTTTATCGAGAGATTTCCCGATATAGTGTCACTTGCCACAGCTGAAGAAGATGAGGTCTTAAAGCTATGGCAGGGATTGGGGTATTATACCCGAGCCCGTAATGTGCATGCTGCAGCCAAACAGGTGACGCACACCTTCAACGGTATATTTCCTTCAATATATTCCGATATCATTTCATTGAAGGGTGTAGGCGAATATACTGCAGCAGCGATTGCTTCTATAGCTTTTCATGAACCCCACGCCGTAGTAGATGGCAATGTATACCGCGTAATAGCTCGATTGTTCGGCATTGCATTATCGATACACAGTTCGGAAGGAAAAAAGGTAATCAAAGAGATGGCCCAATCACTGCTCGACATCAAAGATCCCGGAAGATATAATCAGGCCGTGATGGATTTCGGAGCTATAATCTGTACCCCAGTACAGCCCAAATGTACCCTATGTGTACTTCAGGACTACTGCATCGCTTTTGCCGGGAACCAAGTCGGGAAACTCCCGGTAAACGACAGGAAAATCCTGATCAGGAATCGATATTTTTACTATTTTCATATCCTGCACAATGGTAACACATATCTTCAAAAACGTAATGGTTCAGATATATGGAAGAATCTGTTCGAATTTCCGTTGATCGAGACTCCGGAATCATCCGATTTTGCAGAGTTGGAAAGGAATGAAGCTTTCAGGAAACTCTTCAGTGGAATACCTGCTTTATCTGTCAACCACCGACTGGCAATCAAACATCAGCTTACCCATCAAGCCATACACACCCATTTTTACCAGATAACTATTCCCGATGAAGTTTCTTACAATACACCGGAAGGTATTTTAAAAATTGAAAATGAACAACTTTCAGAGTTTCCAGTATCGAGACTTATCCATAAATATCTCGAAATAATTTAGTTGTTCTTTGTTGCTAATTACAAATTAATGATTAATTTTGTTTTTACAGTGAGAGCTATTCTAAAACCAAAAATTTTTAAATTATGTCGGTAAACAAAGTAATTTTAGTGGGGAATGTAGGAAGAGACCCTGAAATGAAGTATTTTGACAATGATGTTGCAAAAGCGAATTTTTCGCTTGCAACCAGTGAAAGGGGTTACACAACTTCTGGCGGCACACAGGTGCCTGAACGCACGGAATGGCATAACATTGTTTGTTGGAGAGGATTGGCACAGATTGCCGAAAAATTTGTAAAGAAAGGTACCTTGGTGTATGTGGAAGGAAAAATACGTTCCCGCACCTATGATGACCAAAATGGAGTGAAGAGGTACATTACCGAAGTTGTGGCCGACAATCTTGAGCTTTTAGGCCGCAGAGGGGGTAGTGATGAAGGATTTGGGAATAGGGATAATGAAAATGGACATAATTACTCTTCATCGCCGGGTCCGATTCCGCGCGACGAGCAGGACGAAATCTCAGATGTAGATGATTTGCCATTTTAAATAAAACATTGTAATTTTGCAGGAGAATGTTTTACCACTTTTTCCAGTGGAAATCAAGTGCTAAAACATTCTCTCTTTGTTTCACTAAAAAACTGTCACTTGGACCCTGACCCTTTATCGTTATCAGACCTATACCTGAGGGCAAACCTGTATGCATTATCCGATTATATCTTAACGGCGGTGCTTCTATTGTTCATTATCTTCAATATAATTGCTTCAGGTGCTGAAGTAGCTTTCTCCACACTCGAAAAGAAATTTGCAGACGATCTCCACACTTCCGAAGAGCCAGAGAAAATACGGATATCAAACCTTCTCAAGAATCCGGAGAAACTAATGGCAGCTCTTATAGTTGCCCAATTATTCCTGCAAGTTACTATTACCGTACTGATCATTTATCTTCTCAACCGGCCGTCACTTTTTGGAGTTGAGAACCTGAATATCCCCCTGCCGATAATAATTATATCCATTTGTGGTATCCTCTTACTGTCAAATATCATCCCCCGATTCTATGCTTCGCATCACCCCTTGCGTTTTGCAGGCAACAACTATCTATTTGTCAGGGTTATAAATACGATAATGAGGCCCATTTCCTGGCTACTTGCGAAAACCACCAAGAATTTTAGTCACGATGCTTCACCATGGCTCCACGAAATTTCCGCTGATGATCTTTCCAAGGCGCTTGAGATCAGGTCAAACGAGACCACACATGAACAGGAAAAGGAGATGCTCGAGGGGATTATACGTTTCAAGGATAAACTGGTAGACGATGTATCTGTCTCCAGAAGCGATATGGTTGCCATTGAACTACAAAAACCGTTCAGTGAAGTGATTGATTTTATTGTTGATGCCGGTTTTTCACGCATTCCCGTTTTTGAAGAGAATGCAGACAATATCAAAGGAATATTATATGTAAAAGATCTGCTGCCGCATCTTGGAAAAGCGCCCTCTTTCAAATGGCAGACATTGATCCGGGCAGCTTATTTTGTACCACAGACAAAACGTATAGACGACCTGTTAGAGGAATTCCGCACCCAGAAAATCCATATGGCCATCGTAGTGGATGAATACGGGGGTACCTCCGGACTGGTTACGATGGAAGATATCCTTGAAGAGATCGTTGGTGATATCAGCGACGAGTATGATGATGAACTACCGTTTTATACGGTGGAATCCGATGGTTCTTATATTTTCGAAGGTAAAACCCAATTGGAGGATTTCATTAAGATTACCCAATTACCGGCAAAAGATTTCGAGAAGATGTCGGAGGAAGTGGATACTCTCGCCGGACTGTTGTTGGAATTGAAAGGTGATTTTCCAAAGCGGAAAGAGAGCTTCATTTACAAGAAACATACTTTTCAGGCAGAAGATTTGAGTAAGAAAAGAATTACCAAAGTGCGCTACATCCCTCCCAAAGTAAAGAGCGAGGAATAAAATGCTGATCAGAAGAGAACATATTGATAACGAAGGATTACTGGGAATCTGGAAAATGGATGAATCATGCGAAGAATTGATACAACTTCTTCCGGAATATATGCGCTCTGATGCGATTGAACATATAAAAGAGATTCGCTCCGAAAGACGTACCATTGAATGGCTCTCCACGCGTATTCTGCTGTTCCGCCTCTTGAACGAAGAGAAAACCATCCTTAATAATCCAGACGGTAAGCCTTATCTTGAAGAGGGAACCCACCATATCAGCATATCCCATACAAAAGATTATGCCGCTATTTATCTGCAGGAAAACCATCTGGTAGGAATTGATATCGAGATCCGGTCGGATCGGGTGAGCAAAGTAGCTCATAAATTCATTGGAGAGAACGAATATATCGATCCCTCACAGAAAATAGTACATCTATTATTGCACTGGTCGGCAAAAGAAAGTATGTTCAAGCTGATGGAAGAAAATGAGATCCATTTCAAGCATCACCTTCATATCCATCCCTTCATTCCAGCAGCCAAGGGAATTTTCACTGCTATGGAGACCAGAACCCGTCGCAATCGCTCCTTTACCATAGATTACGAAGTACATCCTGATTACGTGCTTACGTGGGTTCAGGATTCTCCATAAAGACGGCAAAAGAATCCAAACAACTCATTGACTTTTTCACTTAGCCGAAGTGTCAGAGAATTCGTTCTTTTTCCAATTCAAATTCTTATCCACCAATATTCCATCTATCGGTTTTAACTGGAGTTTACCGTTATGTTTTGCTTTAAATGTAAGCGTGAACAGTTCGGACGAGCCTTCCAGCGATTCTTTATCGCTGATATTCACGAAAGTAGGATAGAGCACTTTCTCTCCATTTGTATGCAGACGGTCGTTAGTGAGATTTTCCATCTCTTCCAGTCCGGTTGCTTTCACACCTACGAATTCTAATTCTTCAGTAGTGTAGGGCAATGCAAAGCTTAAGGCATTCACCGAACGGAGGCTGTCGCCATATACGATGATTTGAATTTCATCACCTGATTTAAATTCGACTTTATCTGAAATCAATGTCAATGTGCCTGCTACGGGTGGGACCCCGGAACCATCCACACCACCGTCAAGTTGCGTGGCAACTACTGAGATATCATAAGCATCGATCAATCCGTTACGGTTCACATCTCCTCCACTCACGTAACCATCGAAATCGGAATCACCTTTGCGCAAACCTGTATAGTTAATGTAGGATGTGAGATCGTCCATATCCACTTTGCCATCGCGGTTGATGTCACCCGGATAGATTGTTTCCGTTCCCGGCACTTTAAAGATATACATTTCCCGTCCAGAACCATAATCACCGACGGCTTTCGCAACCGATATCTTCAGGTATTGCGCCGTCGGTCTATCCGTGAACGGGAAACATTTTGTCTGGCTGTCTCTATCCCATGTAAATGGGATGGTATCTGACCAGTTTTCATTATCAAGGCTGTAAGCAATATTTCCTTGCAATACAATTCCGTTTGTACCGGTTTCACGCGGCAGGTACTCCAGTTTGTCCAGAGTGTTGATACTCCGTAAATCGATGGAAATCTCGAATGGTACAGCGGTGCCTTTATCACCCCATTTCGTATGCCACATATCACTCTCATCGAAATTGAACAATTTATTTACTCCCTGACCACGTTGATCTTCACTTGTTACCTCGGCCTTTATGCCTTTTATGGCAAATTCCAGCGGATTGTTTTTTGTCCGGGTTCCGATATCGGTCCAATCAGATTTACCATCTCTGTTCACAGCCCGCACCCGAAACGTATAATCGGTTTCAGGGCTTAAATCCTCGAATGCTAAACTATCCCTCTGGATGGTGGAATAACGCATTCCTCCAAATTCGATTTCGTAATAGTCGGCGTTGTCAATCTTGTTCCACAGCGGTGTTATGCGGTATGCTCCGATGTTTTCACCGGGAATAGAGACCTTAGGTGCATCAAGCGCACCGGACAGTTTAAGCCGCCTGTCTTGCGGAGCAAAAACGAATCCCGAGATCGACAGTGAAATATCATTCCTGGTAACATCCGTTTCTTCCAGCTTCACGAGTAGTTGTGGATTCTTCGTAATGACATCTTTTTCAAATTCCGAATCTTTTGTCGAGAACCGGTTGAGATTAGGTGCCACATCATAAAAATAGGTGTTGACGCCTGACTCGAACTCGTCCAACGATGCAACTTCCCTCATTTTGATCTTTTTCTTTCCGATCCTGGCTTTTACACTTTTGGGTTTTTCAGTCACATTAATCTGAAATTCAGTCGATTTATCATTTACAAAACCTTCAAAATAACCGGTCGTAGGCTTAATCACGACATTTGCTTTCCCCTTCTGCTCGTCAGAGATAATGAGTGTCTTCACCAATTCTCCCTGACGGTATGTCTCACTCACACCGTCGTCGTCATATTCTGTAAATGTAGTTTTTCCGAAGGGATAAATCTCGTATATCCGCCGCTTTTTATCGATCTGGCTCACGTTGTTATGCGGATTAGTTTTCGGGATAATGGCACCCCTTTTCACAAAAACGGGAAGCTTCCATAGCGGTGCGTCGATATTGTTGATGATACAGCCTCCATTATACATTTCACCCGAGAAATAATCAACCCAGGAACCTTCCGGCAAATAAATTCCGTTTCTGATATCGTTACCCTCCTCGTCCATATCGGTATCCTGATAGATGGGTGCAACCAGAAAAGAGGGACCGAAAAGAAACTGGTATTGGGTGGATTTCCCCAGCGTATAATTATTGGGATAGTCGAGAAACATGGCGCGCACCATCGGTTTTCCGTCTACAGCCTGATGAGCGATGCTGTAAGTATAAGGAATAAGTTCCGATTTCAGCTTCAGATATGAGCGATTGATGCTTGCAGCAGGCTCGCCCAAAATGTGCGGATATTTGGGAGTAGCGCCCCAGCCATCCATATTCAGTTGCATGGGGGTGAACGTCTTCCATTGAAAATCTCTCACATTCACCGCCACATTTTTTCCTCCGAAAATACCGTCCATATCAGACGACACGTTCGGTTGTCCCGAGAGTCCGCTTCCGATGTAAGTTGGGATATGAAAACGGATATATTCCCAATTTCCGCCGCTCTGGTCGCCCGACCAAAGCCCTGCGTAGCGCTGTGTACCTGCCCAGCCGTCAAGCGTAATGATAAATGGCCGTGCATTGTTACCGTAGTAAGACATTATCTGCGCTACATCGGCGACGCCGTTCAATCCGAACGAATAGCCGGCCCCCACCCATGCCACATCGGTTTTAAGCACCCGGACGCCCGCGTTGGAAACCTCTTTCACGATATCACGTTGCAACAACGGCTCCACTCCTTCTTTCGGATGTAAGTCCGATTGTGTCCACAATCCGATTTCCACGCCGTTACGACGTGCATATTCACCCAGATCCCTCAGGTTTTGGATGTTCCCATCCAATGTTTCGGTTTGACCATACCCCGCACCATAACCGTCGTTAGGCAACAACCAACCCAATGGCATATCATATGCATTATAACGGTCAATGACAGCACGGGCAGAGAATTGATAATTTTCTTTTTCACCGTTCAGCGACTCTCTGATGCCGTCGTTGTCTTTCTGGCTCTCGGTGTATCGCTTGCCATCCTCAAACAGAATACCCTCACCCTCTTTTTCCGATTCTTTCCAGTAATCGCGATTATAGGCATTAAGGTGCCCCTGGTAAAATCCGAATTTAGGCAACAATACCGGATTTCCGGTCAGCTGATAGAAGCAGTTCAACAGATCGACAGCGGTTTCACCGACCATAAAGAACAGATCAAGATAACTCTCTTCATGGACAAGTTGTACTTCATCCGCTTTTTGTGAGCCGAAATCGTAGCGTCCAGACTTAAAGGTGTGCCACATAATACCGTAACCCTTTGTTGACCAATAGAAGGGTGTGGGAGAGGCAACACCTCCATCTACCCAGTTATTGGTATTGACAATTTGAATGGCTTTACCCTTATGCGAGAAACGTCCGTTCTGCATGCCACCACCGTAGAAATATTCGTCCGGTTGCGCTTTCAGCAACAATTCAGCGTGGTTTTTACGGACAATAGGTGCTACCGACTCTTCCACAACAATCTCGTTCTTTTTCCGATCAGTAACCCGAAGTCGCCCACTTTGCGTATCAATATCGATCCTGACACGACCGGAAGAAATACTCATCCATCCGGTATCATTCAGGTCCTCTACCCGGAGTCGGCTCACGCCTTTCCGTGGATTATCCGTGAGTATTTGGGCCGGGGGAGTTGCCTGCGGATCACGTAGTATATCACCCGACGGATCAAGAAAAATGCGAAAGATATCTTCACCGTAAAAATCAACAAACATACGCCGATTGTCCGGTAAACGAATTTCAGCGGTTGTGGGGTTAATGAGGCGTATGCTGTCCGCACTTTGTGCATCTGTTACCGTTGTCAGGAGGATGGAGAGAGCCAATAGTGCGAATTTCAGTCCGTTCGTTTTCATATTCATGAAGGAAATGTTTATCGATCAGGGGTTATTTTTTAGAAAACTCAAAATTACAAAAGATATGACAAGATCCCTACTCCACAAGTAAAAAAAACGCCCCGGAAAATTTCCAGAGCGCCTTATCTGTTCGATCAAGAGAGATAACTTACACATTCAACGATACACGTTTGAATGTAGTAACTGATAATTCTTTATCGTTTTCCTTCAAGAACTGTTCGATAGTTTTCTTGGAATCTTTCACATATTCCTGTTGAAGAAGTGTAGATTCTTTGTAGAATTTCTGCAACGCACCTTCAGCGATCCTGTCAAGCAGGTTTTCAGGTTTACCGGCTTCACGGGCTTTGTCACGGGCAATTTCCAGTTCTTTCTCCTTCACCTCAGCAGGAATTCCTTCAGGTGTAACAGAGATCGGATTCATGGCTGCAATCTGCATTGCCACATCTTTCGCTACCTGTTCATTTGCAACTGCCTTACTGAAACCGACGATAGTCGCCAATTTGTTACCCATATGTATATAAGAAGTAACATAAGGAGCGGTAATATATTCGTAGTAACCCAATTGCATCTTCTCGCCAGTAGCTCCGATCTTATCGGTGATCAACTGGGAAACTGAACCGTTAGGAAGTTCTACTGCGAGCAGTTGTTCGAGATTTTCGGGCTTGTGGGCGATAGCAGCGTCAAGAATCTGTTGTGTTAAAGCGATGAACTCCTCATTCTTTGCCACAAAGTCGGTTTCGCATTGCAATGCAACTACAGCGGCGAAATCACCTTCTGTTTTTGCCAATACACAACCTTCCGACGCTTCGCGATCTTCACGTTTTGCAGCTACAGCCTGTCCTTTTTTGCGGATTATTTCCATGGCTCCATCGAAATCTCCGTTTGACTCATTCAGTGCATTTTTGCAATCCATCATCCCCGCTCCTGTCATTTTGCGTAGATGTTGGATTTCTGCCATTGTTACTGCCATATTCTATATATCTTATGTTTAATTATAAATCTTATTCGTCAACCTCAACGTCCTTTGCAAACTTACTTACTACAGCAGCTTTCATCGCTTCGGTATCCTCTTTCTTCACGCGCTCTTTCTTGGCGGCTTTCGATTTGCGTTCACGTCTTTGCGGAGCATCTTCGTCCTGCTCTTCAGCAGCAGCGGCATCAGCTTTTTCCACTTTACGTTCATCGAGTCCTTCTTTGATAGAGTCACAAAGGAAACCAAGGATCATATCCACAGCCTTTGCAGCATCGTCGTTAGCCGGGATCACAAAGTCGATATTCGACGGATCGGAATTGGTATCAACGATACCGAATACGGGGATACCCAGACGTATAGCCTCTTTTACTGCAATATGCTCTTTCATCACGTCCACTACAAAAATTGCAGAAGGAAGACGGGTAAGATCCTGAATGGATCCCAACATCTTTTCGAGTTTAGCGCGCTGACGGGTAATCTGTAATTTCTCGCGTTTAGAGAGTGTATCAAATGTACCGTCTTTGATCATCTTATCGATGCTGCCCATTTTCTTCACCGCCTTTCGGATAGTAGGGAAATTGGTGAGCATACCGCCCGGCCAACGTTCAATTACATAAGGCATATTCACGCTTTGCGCTCTCTCTTCAATCACAGGTTTTGCCTGTTTTTTGGTTGCCACAAAGAGTATTTTCTTGCCTGCCTTGGCAATCTGTTTTAAAGCG
This sequence comes from Proteiniphilum sp., assembly GCF_034927365.1. GTDB lineage: Bacteria > Bacteroidota > Bacteroidia > Bacteroidales > Dysgonomonadaceae > Proteiniphilum. The sequence continues at coordinate 89,086 of NZ_JAYFQD010000007.1, forward strand.
GCTGCCGACTCTTCAGCCTTGGCGATAGTTTTGTAGAGATCGATAATATGGATTCCGTTACGCTCCATGAAAATATAGGGAGCCATAGCAGGATTCCATTTTCTTTTTAAGTGACCGAAGTGCGCTCCGGCCTCAAGAAGTTGGTCAAATTCTAATTTTGCCATTTTTGTTTTTTAATTTATTCGTTTACATTCTTTTTCTAAATCGAATCGTAAGGTAAATTACCCTAATTTTATTGCAATGGATAACGTCCTTACGATTTAGATACTAAACGTTATAGCCGCAAGCGGCTTTGAACGGCACAACCTGAAGATCGATACAGTAGATACGGCATAAATCCTCTGAATTGCAGCCGGCATACTAACGCTTGGAGAACTGGAATCTCTTCCTTGCCTTGGGTTGACCCGGCTTTTTACGTTCTACCACACGAGGATCGCGAGTCATGAAACCAGCGGCTCTCAATGCAGGCTTATCTTCAGCATTAATTTTCACCAATGCACGGGCAATACCTAATCTGGCTGCTTCCGACTGTCCTTTGTAACCACCACCGTCGAGGTTGATCCTGATGTCGTATTTATCTACTACGTTCAGGGTATTGAGTGGCTGCTTCACAATGAACTGAAGGATAGAAGAGGGGAAATAATTCTCCAGATCGCGTTTATTGATCACAATCTTACCGGTACCTTCAGTAACAAAAACACGGGCTACGGCTGCTTTGCGTCTTCCTATTGCGTTTACTGCTTCCATATTATTTGAGCGTATTAATATCTATTTTTTTGGGTTTCTGTGCCTGATGGGGATGTTCGCTTCCTGCATAGACATACATATTGTTGATGATCGCATCGCCTAATTTATTTTTAGGTAACATTCCTTTTACAACTTTTCTAAAAAGTCTGTCCGGACCTTTTGCCATCAAATCGGCAGGAGTAAATTCGCGTTGTCCTCCAGGATAACCCGAATAACGCAAATAAACACGATCTGTCCATTTGTTACCTGAAAGCGCTACTTTATCGGCGTTCAGGATGATCACATTATCACCACAATCCACGTGCGGAGTAAAGCTTGCTTTGTACTTTCCTCTCAGCAACTTGGCTACTTTGGAACAGAGACGGCCTAACGGTTGCCCGGTAGCATCAATTTCAACCCATTCTTTCTGTGCCGTTTCTTTATTCACAGAAATGGTTTTATAACTTAGTGTATCCACTTTTGTTGATTTTAATTAGTAAATTACTGCGAATTCAATCCCTATTGCTTCCTATTTAGCCGGGCTAAGGTGGGTTTTGGCAAATAAAAAGCTATGAATCAAACTCTTAATTGATAAAAACTAATAATCGGACTGCAAAGTTACAATAATTCAGAAAATTAGCAAACGATTTGTTGGATTATTTTATTATTTAGACATAAGAACCAAGACACAAAACACAAGATTTTGTAAATTAAAAATGAATAGTGAAAAGTGAAAAATGAATTCTCAACTTCAGCGTTCTCTACTTCCTACTTCTATCTTCTATCATTAATCATCAAATTATTTTGCAGTTTTACAAAAATAGTGTATTTTTGCACCCGTAAATGAGGGCTCCGTAGCTTAACTGAATAGAGCATCTGACTACGGATCAGAAGGTTACAGGTTTGAATCCTGTCGGAGTCACGCTAATTATCAAGCACTTTCAAATTGTTTTGCAGGTGCTTTTTTTGTGTACCAAAGGGATTTCAGCCAAATTGACGAACAAAATGAATAGATGAAGAGTATTGATGCCTATTGAGTGTCTGAATGACTAAATATTCCTTACTAAAAAGACCTCATCATCTTTTAACTCAAACTCCCCGGTATCGATCAAAAAACGGAGTACCGATATTACTTTCTCCCTGCTTTCATCCGAATTATCCTGTTCAACCGAGACTGCATCCACCAGTTCATGGAAGCGCAGAGATCCGATGGGCTGTATGTAATCTTTCAGTTTGTTCCCGATTCTGTGGAAGAGATAATTCGGTAGGCCCGACTCTCCCTTTCTCAGGCAGACATCGCAGTGCCCACAATCTTCAGCGGCAAGCTCCCCAAAATATATCAACAATATCCTACTACGGCAGACATTCGTCTCTTCGGCGTAACCGATCATGGATAAGATCCGTTTCTCAAAGCGCTTTTTACGCTCTTCATATATTGTGCGCGGGATCGAGACAAAGCGTGTTTCCTCACGTGAAGCAGTAAAAACAACAAAAGGGGTTTTCTTGTGTGGTATATAACGGATATATTTTGCTCTGGAGAGGGCGACAAGCATTTCACACACCTGTTGTCGACTCTTCCCTGTTTTTATTCCGAGCAACGACTCATCAATATAGACATCGTCAGAGAAAACACCGGTATAATTTCTCAGGATCGCATGTAAAAGTACATCCATCTCTTGCTCCAGATGCAACGAGTAAATCTCGTCACGGTAAACCAGAAAGCGGATCCGGGAACGCATATCTATCTCTTCGGTATACTCAATATATCCGGCCAACTCCAGTATTTTCAATGCGTGATGGGTTTGAAGAAAAGGGAGCTTGTAGGGTTGACAGAATTCCTGGAGGCTAAAATCATACACATCATTATATCCCGATCCGACAGCTACCTGGTAATAATTACCCAATGCCTCGTAAACACGCAGTACAAAATCACGGGAAGGAAACGAGTCTGCAATCCGCTTTTTCAACTTGGAACTATCCGCTTTCGTATAGAGAATAATAGCATAGGAGCGTTCACCGTCACGGCCAACCCGTCCGGCTTCCTGAAAATATTCCTCGAGTGAGTTAGGGAGATCCAGATGGACAACCACACGAACGTCGGGCTTATCAATCCCCATCCCGAAAGCATTGGTAGCCACCATCACCCTGCAATCATCCATCTTCCATGCGTTCTGCCTGAAGACCTTATCCTTATAGGAGAGACCGGCATGAAAGAAATCGGCAGAAACACCTGCTTTGCGTAGCGATTGAGCAACCTCGACCGTTTTCTGTCGACTTCTCACATAAACGATTGCTGATCCGGGTACCGATTGAAGGATATGCAATAATTCACCGATCTTATTTTCTGCAGTCCGCACTATATACGACAAGTTTTCCCGCTCAAAACTTACACTAAACACATTTTTCTCCCTGAAAAGCAACTTTTCCTGAATGTCATCCACTACCTCTTTGGTAGCTGTGGCAGTAAGCGCAAGCAAGGGAATCCCTTCCAGTAATGTACGGATCTCCGCTATCTTCAGATAAGAGGGGCGAAAGTCGTACCCCCATTGCGAGATACAATGCGACTCGTCGACCACCAGCAGGCAGACATCCATAGCCCGCAACTTCGTAATAAATATATCGGAAGATAGACGTTCAGGGGAGACATAAAGAAATTTATAGTCCCCGAAGATACAGTTTTCAAGTGTGGTAATAATATCGTCACGCGACATTCCCGAATAGACAGCCGCCGCCTTGATACCGCGTTCGCGGAGGTTATCCACCTGATCTTTCATCAATGCAATCAGCGGGGTTACGACTAAACAAATCCCTTTCATGGCCATCACAGGAACCTGAAAGGTCAATGATTTACCCCCGCCTGTAGGCATTAGACCCAAGGTATCCCGTCCTTCCCATATAGACTGGATAATCTCCTCCTGCAAAGGCCGAAATGAGGAATATCCCCAATTTTCACGCAGTATATTATGAAATAGATCCGATTGCATACGCAAACGCCCCTGCTGTTTACTCTTTTATATCCCTTATAATAAGCTGGGTAAAAGAATTACTACCATGTCTGTTCTCTTCGATGGTATAGCAAATATTTACCGGCAGGCCGGATTTAATGCGTTGATAAAAATCGTGCTGACTAAATGCGATAGCCGGGAATGGTCTATCGATTGTCTTATCTACGATCTCCAATTTAATATGCCGGCCTTCTTTTCCAACAAGCCTGCTGCTCCCGGCATCATATACCTCTCTGGTAAGAAAGATGGGATTCTCATTTTCAGGGCCGAAAGGATTAAAAAGATCGAGACCGGCAATGAGCGACGGACTAATTTGCGACAGTGATATCTCCACATCGACCGTGATCTGTGGCAGCATCATCCGGGCTTCTACTCCATCAAAAGAGAGCATATTAAACCGCTCGGTGAACTCCTGCAGATTCTCCTCCCGTAATGTCAATCCGGCAGCATAAGTATGGCCCCCAAAGTTCTCCAGGATATCACGACACGATTCAATGGCTTTATAGACATCGAAACCAGGGACGGAACGGGCCGATCCGGAGATCATTTCTCCCGATTTGGTAAGTACGACCGCCGGCCGGTAATATTTCTCGGTCAACCTTGAAGCTACAATACCCACTATCCCCTTGTGCCACGTCTCATTATAGATTACAATACTCTTGTGCTGAATCATATCGATATGGTTATCGATATATGCTATGGCCTCATCTGTGATTTTCTTGTCCAGTTCCCGTCGGTCTTCATTGTACTTGTCGATATTCTTGCTCTTCTCCCTGGCAGAAGTCATGTCGTTTTCAATCATCAGATCAACCGCCTCTTTTCCGTTCATCATTCTCCCCGAGGCATTGATACGTGGACCTATTTTGAAAACAATATCGTTGACGGTAATATTCTTCCGTTGCAGACCACATATCTCAATAATCCCACGCAACCCGAAACTGGGATTAGAGTTAAGTTGTTTCAACCCGTGATACATCATAATGCGGTTCTCTCCTGTCAGAGGAACGATATCTGAAGCAATACTTACCGCTACCAGATCAAGCAATGGTTCAATATCGGAAAATGGGTACCCGTTTCGCTCTGAAAAAGCATGCACCAACTTAAAACCAACTCCGCAACCTGAAAGATCGCTATAGGGATAAGTCGAATCGAGCCGCTTTGCATCTACCACGGCTACGGCATCCGGAAGCTGATCATCAGGCATGTGATGATCACAAATAATAAAATCAATACCTTTTTCTTTGGCATAGGCGACCTTACTCACGGCCTTAATGCCACAATCGAGAGAGATAATGAGCTTTACGCCTGTCTCAACGGCATAATCGATTCCTTGAAACGAAATGCCATACCCTTCATCGTACCTGTCCGGAATGTAATAATCAATATTACTTGTAATTCCGCGAAAGAATTTGTACACCAGTGAAACAGCGGTTGTACCATCTACATCGTAATCCCCGTAAATGAGAATCCGCTCTTTGTTGCCCAGTGCCCGCTCTATTCGCCGGATCGCCATATCCATATCGGGTAACAGAAAAGGGTCATGTAAATCCTTTAGTTTGGGATACAGAAATCCGGTTGCCTGGCCCTTGGTTTCAATACCTCTTTTGATAAGCAATTCAGCAAGAACGGGATGTAAATTTAATTCTTTCGCTAATTCATCTTTTTTATTTTTTTGGTCGTTTGTAAGGGTTGAATAATTCCATCTGTAAGTCATTTATATCGTTTTTTCTTTCTCTCACGAATCCCGAAGAGGCTTCGGGGATAGGGCTAGCATACCACAAAAGGTGCTGCAGGAAAATATCTCAGTAATGGTTAATTGATACACCATTCCGAAGTTGTAAAGGTAATACTATTTTTTTTCTTTTAGTATTATTTCTAACAATAAATAACCCATTTTCCATGATTCAATTCTTATTCGTACCTTTGTAGCTTAAAATCACTGAAAGTGACGGAGTGAAAATAGGCATAAAATGGAAATAGCAGCACTTGTTTCCGGAGGAGTGGACAGTTCGGTTGTTGTACATCAGTTAAAAGAGATGGGATACAACCCGACTATTTATTATATAAAAATCGGTATGGAGGACAAAAACGGCTATATCGACTGTCCATCAGAAGAAGATATCGAGATAGTAACATTCATTGCCCGAAAATATGGATGCCGTTTTGAGATCATATCACTACATGAGGAGTACTGGGATAGCGTAGTACGCTATACTATAGACTCTGTGAAGCGGGGACTGACCCCCAATCCCGATATGATGTGCAACAAATTGATCAAGTTCGGTGTTTTTGAACAGAAGTGGGGGCATCAGTTCGATAAAATAGCAACCGGTCATTATGCCACCACCAGGGAACTTGATGGTCTGACCTGGCTTTCCACAGCGAAAGACCATGTAAAAGACCAGACTTACTTTCTGGGACAGATAAGCTACCTACAGGTTTCGAAATTGCTGTTTCCGATCGGGAATCTGCTTAAGTCGGAAGTACGTGATATAGCCGCCCGTGAGAAGTTGCCTTCGGCCCAACGGAAAGACAGCCAGGGAATCTGTTTTCTGGGGAAAGTCAACTACAATGATTTCATCGAACGTTACCTGGGCAGGAAAGAAGGACTTATTGTAGAATTAGAGACTGGAAATATTCTAGGGAAACATCAGGGATTCTGGTTCCATACCATCGGCCAGCGCAAAGGGCTGGGGCTGAGTGGTGGTCCATGGTTCGTGATAAAAAAAGATATACAAAGGAATATCGTCTATGTCTCTAAGGGGTATGACACGAAATATCAGTATGGAGAAATCATCAATATGCAGGGATTTGAATTTATCACTAAAGATATATGGGGTGATTTTGATGATGAAAAGGAAATCACTTTTAAAATAAGACATACGCCCGACTTCACAGCGGGAAAGATCTCAAGAATCGGTGATATGTATCGCATCCACTCTTCCGAACCGATACAGGGAATTGCAGCCGGACAGTTTGGTGTAGTGTACGACAAGGAGAAGAAACTTTGTCTTGGGAGTGGGATGATTTATTAATGCGCCAATCAATGGAGGATGTGATAATTCGATGATTTACTGATTTGATAATTAAATTTAGAAGATTGGATAGGCGGGAAAAACTCGAACATCCTAAATCTAAAAGTCTAAAAATCTTGATTCTTGATTCTAAAAAAAATGAGACGAATATTTATTCTGGTTTGCTTTTTATCCCTGCTGTCCACTCCAAAGATGCTTGCACAGTTTGAAGGTACTTTCGGATTAGGTGTACATACCGGATATGGTGCAGGTATCAAAAGTCTGGGAGCGGGTGTGCATGCCCATTATTATTATACTAACAATATACGGTTTGCCCCTTCGTTCACCAGTTTCCTTGAACGAAAAGGAAGTGGCATGTGGATGGCAGATGTCGATGCGCATTACGTCTTTCCGGTTTCTTACGCAGCTTCGTTATACCCGATTGCAGGACTCCATTACTCTCAATGGAAATACAATCCTCCCAAAAAGGATGGAATTGCCGATGAGGGCTGGAAAAAGCATCTTCCAGGGGCCAATCTTGGACTTGGATTCCAGTATGATATAGCTTATAGGATACGGACTAATTACGAGTTAAAATACCAGCTTATCCCCAACCACTCGCAAGTGCTCTTTACTGCAGGAATTGGGTTCTGGTTCTGATCGGTGGACAGGTGCCTAGGTGGATTCGTATGATAGTGCGCTTCGTGCGATAATGCCTTCGGCGACAAATAAAAATCATTTTCAATTTTCAATTATCCATTTTCAATTAATATAGTCTTGGATCTTGATTCTTGCATCTTATTACAAAAATGAAAGATTTTATTACTAACGAAATAAAAAAAGAGAATGCCGTACTGGTAGGGCTTATTACTCCCGAACAGAACGAAGAAAAGGTGAATGAATATCTCGACGAGTTGGCTTTCCTGGCCGAAACGGCAGGGCTTATTCCGGCAAAACGCTTCGTACAGCGGTTAGATACTCCCAACACAGCTACATTTGTAGGAACCGGAAAGCTGGAGGAGATAGAACGGTATGTCAAAGAGGAAGAAAACGAAATAGGGGTGGTCATCTTCGATGACGAACTGTCGGCCCGTCAACTTCGTAACATTGAAAAGGAACTCCAAATCCGCATCATGGACCGTACCAGCCTCATCCTTGATATTTTTGCGATGCGTGCCCAGACGGCACATGCCAAGGCACAGGTAGAACTGGCACAATACCAATACCTCCTACCGCGACTCACCCGTATGTGGACGCACCTTGAGCGTCAACGGGGCGGAGGTGGCACCATCATGCGCGGCCCCGGGGAAACACAGTTGGAGACCGACCGCCGTATTATCCTCGATAAGATTTCCCGCCTGAAACAGGAGTTGAAGGAAATCGACAAGCAAAAGGCAGTGCAGCGCAAGAACCGTGGGAAATTAGTACGTGTAGCACTGGTAGGATATACCAATGTGGGAAAATCCACGCTGATGACACTGCTCAGCAAGAGTGAGGTATTTGCTGAAAACAAACTCTTCGCCACGCTCGATACAACCGTACGCAAAGTAACCATAGAAAACTTACCGTTCCTGCTTACCGACACCGTCGGTTTCATCCGCAAACTCCCCACTCATCTGATCGAGTCGTTCAAATCGACCCTCGACGAGGTGCGGGAAGCCGACATACTGGTGCATGTAGTGGATATTTCACATCCCGCATTTGAAGAGCAAATTGAGGTAGTGGAAAAAACCCTGTTCGAGATAGATGATACCGAAAAACCCACCATCCTCGTATTCAACAAGATCGACGCCTTCTCTCATGTGGTAAAGGATGAGGACGATCTCACCCCGAAAAAAAGGGAAAATTATACACTCGAGGAGTTGAAACAGAGTTGGATGCAGAAGATGAAAGAGAATTGTATCTTCATTTCGGCAAGGGAGAAAACAAATATTGACGACCTCAAGCAGATCATCTACGACAAGGTTAAGGAGATCCATATCACCCGTTTTCCCTACAATGATTTCCTGTATCATAATTACGAGGAAGAATAGCAGGCTATCAATTCACATCCGGTTACCTGTTATTCCGGGTTAATACTCATCCGTCGACAAAACAGAAAAACGGTTTTATCTCAAGCCAATTCTTCGAGCCGGATAATGCCGGCCCGGGTAAAGGAAACCCTGAACCGTTTATAGTTCACCTGATCCTCAAATTGCAACTGCATGAGAATATTTAAATAGTAGATTTTATCTCCATATATCTCTACGGATTCCCCTTCCTCATTCAGGTAATAGATCGCCTCCTCCGGGTTATCCGTCTTTTGCATGAAACGGGAGAGGTGAAAGCGCATAATATCATTGATACCCGCTATCGGATAGTCGCTGTTCTTATCGATCTCTACCCTGTCCAGGAAAACCTGCTTACGATATAGGATTATTTTTTCATCCGTGATACGGTTTTCCGCTTCTACCAAAGGTGTCCGACTTCTCAAATTCATCACTTCACGGAGCACTTTTTCCTCGGAGATGAAATCCACTCCCTCCTTGATCCACCCTATCGAAGCATCCTTAATTCCTATCTCGGTTTTATTGTCGAAATAGCGGTTAAGCCTTTTATGAGCAAAATAGTAACGCATCAGTTCCTTGATACGGTCTTTAAGCATATAACTCACTACCAGTGCGATAAACAACGGCATCGTAAAATTGCCATATCTCATCTGGAAAGAGAATGCCACTGCGGTGGCAAAGATCATGGAAAGCCCGGCAGCGATACTGTAGTAGATTTGTTCCACGAGTACACCTTCTTTCTTCTTACGGGCTCGCAGGAACAGATCACTTTCGACATACTTCTTCAATATACTTCTTCGAAAAATAAACTCCCTGTTCTTCGTAGGATTATTCTTATCTACGCTGATATATCCCTTCTCTTTTCTATATGCTGATTCTTCCTGCCAAAGAGAGGACAAGAGAGCAGTGGATTTCTTATATTTCCTGCTTTTCTTCGACTGCAGGAAACCGATGAGATAACATGTTCTCTGGTCTACCAGATTGCTGATATATTCATCGGCAAAGAAATAATAATTCAGGTATTCGGTAGAAATAGTCGGCACATTGATAATCCGCCTCAGGTTTCTGAATTTTACAAGGATATCCCTGATGGTTTCCACATAAGAGGTGATCAGGTATTCCATATCATCTTTGATATGATTATTCAGGAAATGGACTACCTCATTGCGTATAGCGCTCTTAAAGATAGCTGTAAACATCTTGATCTGGGACTCATACTCCCTGATAGCGGTACGCGTGGGCTCACTGGCTGCCTTATGGAAAGCCTTTTCCAGATTCTTCAAAGGAATGGCTTCGCCTGCCGTAATCTCCCGCAACAGAAAAACCGGGGTTATCAACCGGATGTAGCTCTTCACATCGCGGTAAAAATGGTTTTTATCATAGGTGAGTGGATTGATATCGAGGCTGTTCGGCACAAACATCCAGGTATTGATAGAGAAATTGCTCTGCTCGCACTTACGACGAACCAAAAATCCTACTTTGAACTCAATAGAAAACTTATCATGTACCTTTGCTGCAATATCAATCATTTTTCAACTTACTCCTTTCATTTTAAAAGAACAATCCGTTTGTATATCCTAACCACCTGAACACCGTTTCTCCCCATACAATAATCATCACCCAGGCAATGATCATCATTGTGAACCCGAATTTAAACGTATCGCTCCAACTATACTGGTCCGTGGTATATAACAATGCAGCGGGCTTACTGTTGAACGGCAACACATATACATGATTATTTAATAAGGCAACCGGAAAGGCAAGGCTCAACGTAGGAAAGCCAAATTGTTGTTCGATCCCCAGTGCAATAGGCACAAATATCAGTGTACGCATCGTCTTGGACTGGAATAACAACGCACTGAAGAGCATCAGGAAAGTGAGGACCATGTAGATTACCCAGAAAGGGGTAGCTGCGGTGATTCCCATTTTCTCGAAAGATACATTGACAATGGTACCGGGTAATCCGGTGGCATCAAGTCCTACACCCAAAGCATACGCGCCAGCCGAGAACAGCATCAAATGCCAGGGAATATCCACTTCGTTCCAGTTTACAATGCCGATTCCAGGTAGCAATGCCACAATAGCTCCGGCGAAGGCTACAGTGGTCTGACTGATACCATGCTGCTTGTCCGTCGCCCACAATATGAGAACCACCACAAATATCGCGATAGCCTTGTATTCCTGGACACCCATCTTTCCCAACTTGTGGAGTTCTTCTCTGAGTCGCTCCATCCCGCCTTCAATCTGCGGTATTTTTTCTTCTTCCTTCAGCGGAAAAATAATTTTCGATCCCACGAACCATGCAATCAGGATCAGAATGATAGCCAACGGGAATCCGGCAATAAACCAGTCCTGATAGCTGAATATCCTTCCACCGAGGGCACCGGCCATCAAAGCTGCTGCCAGCAGGTTGGAACCGGCGCCGGTAAGGAATCCAGAGGCTCCTACATTGATCTGGAACAGGTTTTGCAGCACCAGATTCCGTCCGAAATTATTGCGGTTACTCCCTCCAGTTGCCCCATAGATAGCCGCAATCACCATAAAGATAGGCAATAAAATGGCCGCTTTAGCTGTGGTAGCGGAAATAAATGCGGAAAGGACGATATTGATCACAATAAAACTGAAAACGATCCATGAAGCCGATTTTCCGAATCGCACCATGAACCATAATGCGAACCGTTTGGCGACCTGTGTCTTCACCAGCATACTGGCCAGCACAAAAGAGAGGATATTCAACCACATCACCGGATGGCCGAGTTGTGCAAAAGCAGTCTTCTCAGTGGTGACTCCGAAAATGACAATGCCGAAGATAACCAGTAACGATGTGAGGTAATTGGGTACCGCCTCAGTGATCCATAGCACGATCGACGCAGCAAATATGGCCAGCATCGCGTAATTGATCCTGATAAACGCTTCGTAGCCTAAGATGTCGAGACGCGCCATGGCAGTCTTGTCCAACCCGTCCGCCGATAACGTATTCAGGAAAGGGATATCTATAACCCAATAAATCAGTGCAAAAACGATAATCGCCAAAGGACCTCCTATAATGGCCATCCATTTCTCAACTCCGGATTTTTGCATTTTAGGTAGCTTCTCTATCCGGTAATTATTCATATCGAGCGGATCGAAATTCTTCTCTTTTTCCATTTTCTTGTGCTTGAATGACAAATGACATTATTAGTGAGGAAGCCCGTCTTTCACACAGCCCATGAAGGGAGTGTGAAAGCGAGTATCCATACCCTGTTCATTACCACTTGGTATAGGGATTTTTCATCAGCATGGAGTTGTAATATTTTACATCTCCGGTTACTTCTTCTCCTACCCATTGCGGTTTGTCAAACTGATCTTCTTCACTGGATAATTCAACTTCGGCAACCACCAATCCCTGATTTTCACCGTAAAATTCATCCACCTCGAAAGTAAACTTGCCCGATTTCACTTCGTAACGTGTCTTATCGATCACACCCGGTTCGCATATCTTGAGCAATTCGTCCACTTCTGCCACGGGAATCTCTTTTTCCCACTCGTAACGCGATGCACCGCTGGCATTTCCTACGCCTTTGATGGTAATATACCCTTTGTCGCCCTTGATGCGTACACGCACGGTACGTTCGGGGACAGAAGAGAGATATCCCTGTGTTATGCGGGTTTGTTTAGCCGCTTCGTTTTTGAAAGTGTCTGACGTTACCAGAAATTTTCTTTCTATTTCTTGTGCCATGATTTTTCTATAATTAATTCGCTAATGGTTTCTTTGTCATTCCAATGACGCGTTTGATCGCTTGCAGGTAATTGATATTTTCCACACCTCCCAGGCCCACTTCCTGAATAGTCTTTTTGATATCTTCCACTTCGGTAGATTCTGAGTTGATGGTTTTCACCATGGCACCGTTGATATAAACTTCTCCCGTTTCACAAATGGTATCATTTACCATGTATCCGTAACGCACTTTCTCCACGGTCACGGCTTGCAGGTCGGGATGCACATCAATCATACCCAGAAATTCTTCCAGGGTATAGGTATCTTTTGTAAGCGCGGGCAAACTCTCCACTTTGAAAGCGGGAAATACCTCTTCATTCAGTACCTGAGCGGAGATAGGGAATTCACCCTTCATTAGCGGATTCCATTGTTCCAGTCCATCCACGGTCTGTACGTAGGTTTTGATATCCATCTTCCCATCACGAATCTTTGTATTGTTTACATCGTTGGTACGGCTTACAATGTAAGTTTCCGTACTGCGGCGTTCCCATACTTTTTCAGGAACGGGAACCGAAAGGCGTGCCATTCGTTTTTCAGCTTCACTAAAACAACGTCCGAACGAACGGAATTCAAATCTTGGTTTTGAGATTGCTCCGATCTCCATCTTTTCTTTACTCATATTTTTTGATATTAATTATTACAACTCTCATAACAACCTCCTATAAGACCGGAATAAACATACCGAATCGGTATGCGGTATTCCGGTCTTATGCTGGATTACATATCGAGAAACTTTTTTTATTAGCTCTGAGGAATATCTTTTCCTGTGGATGGATTGGCTGCGCCGTTGGTCGGTGCGGCTAATTTCCAGTCACCGGTTCCATTGGGAATCCTTTGGTAAGAATCTTTAGCGGTATCACTAATACCACCCCCCAACGCACTTTCATCACCACGCAGGAATACACCTAAACTAGCTCCGTCAGGACCAAGCAGTTCGAATTTCAGATTTTGCTTTGGCGAAATACCAGCTCCTCCGGACAAATGCGGATTATCGGGATTACTTTGGATAATAACCACATATCCTCCTGCCGGTATTATTCCACTTTCGTCGGTACCTGTCCACCAGGGTTTTGAGGTGTCGTTATTTTTTATCAACGATACACCTTTCAGTGACAAGGCAACTGTACCGATATTATACAATTCTATCGCTTTGCTGTTTCCATCGATTTCATTCAACACCAGTTTCGTATAATCAACAGGAGGTGCTCCCACAGTATAAGTCTGCTCGTTTGATACGATATTTATTCCCGCTTTATTATCAGCTGAAACGGTAAATACCACTACAGCTTTATCGGCTTGTTTCGGAATAACACCAGTATAGGTGTCACCACTTCCTTTCGTCATGGTTACTTCCGACTGGCTTCCTCCATTTACTTTATACTGTATCTTTGCAGTGGTTACGCCTTGCAGGTCGGTAATGGTTGCCGTTACAGTTACATCGTCATCAGGGGTTACCTTCGTTGGCGCATATTCCACTTTTTCTATGGTTGCCGGACCTTTATACATCTCGTCTTCTACACATGATACGGCTATCAGCAGCAATACAACTAATATATTTGCAATTAAAATTTTCGTCTTCATTATGATTTCAAATTTAGAGGATGATTAAAATACGATTTCACAACGCATTGATACCATACTATAATCTACACCGGCCTTGCCTTTCAATTCGGTTACTTTGGTGTAGTCTTTAGTGGGTTTTCCGGCTGCATCATGTCCAACGAACAATTTGCCCTTACCGTTTGCATAGCGGTCGTTATTGTTGTACTGATAGTTGAGCATAAATTTCACATTATTATTTACCCAGAAGTTCACTCCTAAGGCATAGGCTTCGGAAGCACCGCCATAAACACCTCCGTCGAAATCATTCAGGCTGATATTTTCATAACGGGCAGTCAATTCCACATCACCCCATTTTTGTCCACGCTGTACACGGTTGTATTTCGCACCACCGTAATCATAGCGTTGTTGTCCGCCAAAAAGGAGATATCCTGCCTGTGCATACCAGCCGCCGAAACTTTTATTGTTCTTGTTCGCCATGGGGGAATCGTCCTTCAGATAAACCGTTGTTCCAATATAGGCGGTTTCCACACGGAGCCCCTTGTAATGGCCTGCTAACTCTGCTGTATAAAGAAGAGAATGATCTACTCCTTTAATTACATCGGTATCGAGATACTTTTTCCGATTGATAGAAGTAGAATTTCTCATACTATAACGCATACCACCAAAATCGGCAGGAGCATCAGTTGATTTTGGGGTCCGGTAAGACACAGCTCCACCTAAATGCAACCCCTTTTCATTAAATTGGTACAAAGGGCGAATCACCAGTTTTCCTGTGTAAGACTCTCCGGTACCACGACCAAAGTCCTTGTTATTATCCTGTACATTGGTCACTTCTTCAATGCCTGCTATCTCCTGAAAGAAAATACCTCCCGACACCCAGATCAGAGGAATGCTATACTTGATATTGGCACCCAAATGACGTGAAGGAGCCAGATAAGTCAACATGGGGCGTTCCATGAATTGAAGGTAACGTGAGGATGTATTCCGTTGCATGGAGAAATTTTCCTTGAAGTTACCGATTTGTATCTCCACGTTCTTAATTCCGTCGTAACGGAGTACTGCGTCTTTTAACTCGGCGATTCCGTTTGCCATGTCGATATCAATTTCACCATACCAGTTACGCGTTACTTGAGCCTTTACCGCGAAACGGGCACGACGGATACTTGCTCCGTTCCCAACGGCATCATAATCATCATCTACTCCGGAAAAACTCGCATAATCGGCTTGCACACGTGCATCGAACCAAAGCTTGTAGTCAGCATCTGCCGATTCAAACACAAGTCTTCCATCTTGCATCTCAGTCTTTACTTTCTTAGACTCTACTTCCATTCCATACTGGTCGTATTTTACTCCATCCTGCGCAAAAGCGGATCCTGTAACAAAAAGAGCCAGCAACAGATAAATTGTTTTTCTCTTCATTCGTAATATTATTTTAAATTAAACATATTCATAGTGATTGAATAAATTGTGTCAGACTATCATTTCTGGTCAGTCCCATTTTAGATCTTAACCTGTAACGGGCTATCTCCACACTTTTGGTGGAAATATTCAACAGTGGCGCCATCTCTTTTGAAGATAGACCTATTCGCAACAATACCAGGATTTTCTTCTCTTTGCTCGTCAGATTGGGATAGCATTCATTCAATTTCTCAATAAACTCCATATGTACCTGCTCTGCCTGGCGATAGATTTCATCCACTTCACCCGAAAAACTCATCCTTTGTTTTATCTCTACCAACTGATTTTTCAATATCATATTCTTCTCCCCAATACTATCAGCCTTGATAGCTTCCTCAATAGAATCTGAAATAAGCTCCAGATAACTTCGCTGTTCGCCGATATTCAGTGAATAGGTAATCAACTGATTTTTCTTTTCTTCCAAACGCGTAGCCAGAGTCACATTCTCCAGATGCACAGTACTCACCTCTATATCATTCAATGCTTTCCGATAATCACTGAGTTGCTTCTGTTCGGCTTGCCGATAACCCTCCGCTCGCGCCTTCGCATAATTTTTCCGGTTGAGCAGGATAGCATAAATGATAAAAGCTATGACCAAAACGATTAGTGTGATAATAAAAAAATGATTGGTATTATCAATTGGAATATGATAGGTCACCGTAGCGGTTTGCCCTGAATGAACTGCCGTTTCCGGTATAATTTCATTATCCGACACCTGAATTCCAAATAGCCTGTCTACAAAGAAGAGACTGACAAAGGTGAAAGCAGCCGACAGAACGGGTGTAGTAACCCAACTCAGCATAATATTTCCCAACATTTTCATTTTCAATTCCTGGACTCCTTTTACAAGCCCTATGCCCACCAGAGCGCCAACCATTACCTGCGTACTTGAAACCGGCACCAGGGGGATAGGTGGTAATCCGATACTCACGAGCGCATTGGAAAGGGCTGTAGAAGAAAAGACAAACAATACCAATGCTTGCGCCAACACAGCTACTATCGCCATCTCCGGTGTCATTGACAAAACGCCGTTCCCAATCGTGTACATCACTTTCTTACTATAAGTGAAGATACCCAGTGCAATCGCAAGAGAGCCGATAAAAAACAACAACTGTGTAGAAGAGAGATATAATGTACCAATACTAAATGAAATAGAAAATGAGTTTACAAATACTCCCATCACATTGGCAATATTGTTTGCCCCAAGACTGTAAGCAGCAAATGCGCCGACAACGATCAACGAAGTCCGGATTATCGACTCCATTTTCAACATATGCATACGGGATGTACGAATAAATTTACGGACAAGCAGATAAAGTACGCAAGAGAAAGCGGCACCCAGGATCGGACCAAAAACCCATGAACCTACAATTTTCATTAAGACACCGTATTCAACCGGATTTGCCGTATAATAGCACCAGCCAATGATAGCACCGACAATAGCCTGACCTGTTGATATTGGCAGTTGATACTTGGTCATTATCGTTACAATAATAGCAGCACACAATGCGACTGTAAAAGCACCCCCAATAGCATTGACAGCACCAAGATGGGACAATGTGTCGGTAGTACCAGATCCTTGTAATACCGATCCCAGTATAACGAAGATACTTCCAAGGATAGCAGCAGTTCTGAATTTGACCATACGGGTTGCCACCGCCGTTCCAAAGAGATTGGAAGCATCATTGGCACCTAATGACCAGCCCAGAAACAAACCGCTAACCAGGAAAAGGTATATAAACATATCTTCTATATTATACTATTCGTTTAATTGCCATAATAGAAAGCAGATCTGCTACCTTCTCGGCAGTATCTGATATATTTTCAATATGTAATGTAAAATACCGCAGATGGAACTTTTCACTCAATTTCAGATTCGGCATCTCTTTAAATATCTTCCTGCGGATGATATCTGCCATTAGGTCAGTCTCCTTCTCATAAAAATAGACCCTGTGTATCTTTTCATTTACATTCACCGGCTCATTAAAATAGGATTTGGCGGCAGGTATAGTAGATTCAGCTGCCGATACCGATGTCTGCGTGAGACGGATAAAGTCGGATATCAACTCCGCCGGAATATTGGGAGTTTCCACCTCAAACTGGAATAAATTCTTTTTTGCCTGGTCGATCAGATTATCCATCTCTTCGAGCAAACGCATGATATCTCCTCGTACTTGCGGCATCAACGACTGTACATACAGGGTGGTTTCGATTTCACGCCGTAACTGATCCGACTCTTTTTCGGAGTTGGCCAGTTGTAATATATCGTTATTAAAATTCTCGGTATTATTATATAGATAATTTTTCACCCCTTCTTTAAAAAGCAGCAAACTCTGATCAACACAATTCAGAAAATTATCTATGAGCTCTATTGATTTATTGGTCCGGGAAAATAGCATAGCATTTTTTCTGCAATGTTACGAACTTTTTCAGTGCTGACACTCTCATGAGTAATAAAATTCACACTACATTACAAAAGGAAATAAGAAGAATATGTATAGTTATATTATAAATTATATTATTTATTATCTGCATATTAATATTATAATATAGAGTTATTAAACAAAAAAAATCAACTCTACATTTAAAATGTAGAGTTGATGTAAAGGTATATATATGAGGTTACTAAAGCAATCTAAGCCCTAACCTTCCTCGCATAATTCATGATCACACCCAAAATAACAAACAGACCAAGACTACCAACCAACAACGAATAGTTTTCCATTCGGATCAACAGGAAAATAAAAATATAGAGAAAGGTCAAGAGTGCTCCCACCAACAATCCCTGCCGTCTATTCCGAAGGATAGCTGCCATATGTAGAGTTATCATGAAAATGGTCATAAGTGCTGCAACCACATAAGCTCCATTAAATCCCCATATCTCCGACATGGATAGCAGTAAGGTGTAAAAGAGCACCAGTGCCAAACCGACAAGTAGATAGTGAAACGGATTAACCGGTTTTTTCTTGATCAATTCAATAAAGAATACTACAACAAACGTCAATAAAATAATCAGAATACCATATTTTACGCTTCTAAGATTCTGCTGATACTGATCGACCGATTGAATAAATTTGACACCGAAGAGTGATGAAGACATCATACCAATCGCCCCACTGTCGTCGCCTCCTACTACCTGTCCATAACTCCTATTAAGATCCAACACTTTCCAGGAGGCAGAGAACCCTTTATCGGTGATATGATGATCTACGGGCAAAAAATCTCCTCCAAAGCTAGGTGTATCCCAATCTGATCCAAAAGTGGCTGTCGTGATTTTTCCCACCGGCACTACGAATAACCCCTCTGAGCCATTCAGATATAACGTCATAGAAAAAGGTATTTTCTCTTTCATCAAAGTATCTTCCGAAAGAGATTCCAAACGGGCATTTAATCCTGCGGCAAAAATACCTGTAGATACATTAGGTGTACCTACAGGTCTCTCACTTTCGGGATAATAAGCATTCTTACCGGGGCCGGTATATAAATTCTCAACCGGAATCCCGGGCTCCATAGCAAATGTCTTTCCTCTCAGCTGTAATGTAACCGTTTCACGGATACCTTTTAAATCTGTAATCCCAATAATAACACGGGCTTTGTCAAACTGTATATCCTTTCTTTTAATACCGGTCTTTTCAATCTCTGAGAAATCAAAACTGCCCGTCAGTCCGATTTCCGATTTGTACACCGTCGCATCGTAAATGCCCCGCTTACGTTTTTCCACTGCAGTATTTCCATCTACATCCAACTCTTTAGGAAGCAAAAGGACATTCTTGGTAATAACTTCACGTTTATCGTTCACTATCCACTCCTGTGTGTATGGCAGAGAGATGCATGGTCCGGTGATAATCTGCTCACCACTCCATTTCGACGTAATTTCCTGTACGGCACTTGCCTTCGTCTGTTTTCGCTCATTGATAAGTCCTCGAATCATTGCCAAGGGGATAAGCAGCAGCAATATTAAAAATCCTACCGCAAAGAATTTAATCGTTACAGAATAGCGTTCAGTGATACTCTTTCTAATACCATTGCCATCCGGTGACAAAGGTGGGACTTGTTTTGAAGAATCTGTTGTTTCCATATTTAAAGAATTAAAAATCCAGAATTTAGAATTAAGAACTTAGAAGTTGAGAAGTCTGAAGTCAAGAAATAAAGAATCATTCAATTCAATATCAATCAATTTTTACATCATCGAATCAACAAATTATTCACTTTCCCACCTATCCACTTCTATAACCTTTCCACATTATTCAGGAAAGATTCCAATGCTTGCAGGTGCTCTCGAAATGCTTTTTCTCCCTTGTCGGTATGGGAAAAAGTGGTCTTTGGTTTCCTACCGACAAATTGCTTTTTAACAGCGATATACCCCAGACCTTCCAGCGCGCGGGTATGGCTTGCCAGATTACCATCGGTCACGTCCAGTAAATCCTTCAATGAATTAAAATCGATCTCATCATTCACCATCAGCACCGACATAATCCCAAGACGAACCCTGCTTTCAAACGCTTTATTTATTTCTTCCAGATATTCAATCATGCTTTCGAATCTCTTTCAACACGAAAAAAGAAGTAGATACCATAAATAATATGCAGCACACCGAACCCGAGCGACCATAACAGTAAGCCATGTCCGGGAGAGAAAGCACAAATGAGTCCAATCAGCAATTCACCGCAGCCCAGCCAGAAAATACTTCCATAGGTGTACTTCGATGCATTGATCAGCGACAACCCGTAAAACAGCAACATGACAGGTGCGATAATTCCTATATTTCCACTTATCAAAAGCGCAACACTGAAGATCCCTCCAACCATGAGAGGCAAGAAAAAGTTAAGGAAGGTGCGATAAGCCGGTCCACTTATAAAAGGAGCCTCCATCCTTTTCGCTTTTCGAACTGAAAAGAAGAGAACTGTTGTCAGCGACAATACAAACACAATCAGCGCTATAATAATAATGTCCGGCGCAATAACAACCCAAGTGGGTGCAGAATAGTCACCCGGAGTATATTTGGACGACATGATGATACCTTGAGCTATAAATGCGCCTGCCAATGCATATAAACCGATAAGAATGGCAGATGTACCACTGAATGATAAAAAACGGGACGATTTCTCCATCATCACCCGTATCTCCTTTACTGCTTCAAATGCTTCGTTATTCTTCATATTAAAAAGTACTTTGAATTACAAAGTAAATATATAAAAATAAACTCTCCAATAGAAGGAGAGTTTAATTACATATTTTTAACAATAATTTTCTTTGCACAATGCTTCGTTCAAGGCAATCACAGCATTTTCATAGCTTTCACGTTGAATTACAAACTGCATATTCACCTGCATCAATGACTGGGCAAAACTTTCAACGTTGATTCCTTTTTCGAACAATGCTTTTGTCGCCTTGTATAAGAATCCGGGCATTGCAATATTGGATCCCATAGCGCAGACTATAGCCATCGGTTCAGCAGTCACCTGATAAAAATCTCCCTGAAGGACTTTGACCAGTTCCCTGCTCTTCTCATGGTCCCACACGACCATCGTAATCGAGTTTGCATTGGTTGACTTCAGGATATAGCTCACTCCATACTTCACAAAATATTGCATCAAATGTCCGTCGAAACCCACTTCGCCTACCATCATCGGGTCGTGCACTTCAATGGCAAGTACTTTCCTTGAACCGGAGACAATCTCCACGCGTGGTTCGGGTGAAATATAATCTCGGGATATAAGTGTCCCGGGGTGATTGGGTTCAAAAGTATTCTTTATACGGATATTGATACCGGCCAGTTCGAGTGGTTTTGCAGCTTTAGGATGGATGGCCTCCATACCGATATCAGCTAACTGATCGGCGATGATGTAGTTGGTATGTCCAACAGGCACACTATTCTCCACTCCTACTATCTTTGGATCGGCGCTGGAGAGGTGGTACTCCTTATGGATAACAGCCTCATCAGCTTTCACTTCTACAGCGATCTTACTGAAGGTCACCTCGCTATAACCACGGTCGAAGGCACGCATAATACCTTCTGTTCCCTTGGTGTAACCTGTAGCAATACAGAGGACACTGCTAAAGTCTATATCGCTGAACTCCTTATGGATCCGCTCATCGATAGTCAAAGACTCATTATCATTGAAACCGCACAGATCTACAAATCTTGCATTAATGCCATTATTATTAAGTATATTAACCGAATTCCACCCTGAATGGGCCTCTCCGATAGAAGCCAGAATTTCCCGTGCGGCCAGATGTATCGCCTTCGGATCCACGTATCCCGATGCCAGCACCTTTCCCAAACTGTAAAGCACTGTCTTTGCCTGATCAACACGGAAACGAATGAAATCCCGTGCTTCTTTAAGATCGAGTCCATAATCGGCAAAACCATCATTGATAAGTAGCAGACGCTGGCAGAACGAATCTAAAGCGCTACTATAATCCTCCCCATTCAGGAATTTATTATAAATACCCGGTTCACCGGTCTTTTTATGTTCGAGCAACCAGTTGGTCACATTGTTATATGCCGAAACCACAAAAATGCGGTTATATAATTGGTCACCCTTACGGTCACCCTTGATGATATTTTGGAGCACATCCTGAAACTGAGACATGGAAGTACCCCCTATTTTTTCTACTGTCAACATATATATTTATGATTTGTAATTTATTTTTGAAGAGAGCCAAGAACCAAGCTTCAAGACACGAGACGCAAAGATAGATTATTTTTGCTATTCCATTATAGGGTGACTGAAAAAAATGATTACTAAAATCTTTTTAATTCTCGATATACCTTATAGATAGGCAGCCCCATCACGTTGAAATAGGAACCCTCTATTTTCTCTACCCCCATATAACCGATCCATTCCTGCACGCCATAAGCGCCTGCCTTGTCGGAAGGATTGTACTTTTCCACATAATAATTGATTTCCTCCTCTGTCAGCACTCCGAATGTAACATAGGCAGTATCCGAGAAACAAACCTGCTTCTGTTTCGAAGTCAGGCAGACACCCGTAACCACCCGGTGAGTCTCTCCGGACAGATCTTTCAACATATTTTTCGCATCTTCTTCATCCATAGGCTTTCCCAGAACACGGTCATGTAACAGCACAATCGTATCTGCAGTGATAAGCAGCGTATCATCCTGCATCATTGAAATATATGCAGACGCCTTTTTCTTTGACAGATATTCGGGGACTTCCTCACGTAGAATGGCATCGGGATACGATTCATCAATATCGGGTAATGTCAGTATTTCATATTCCACATCAATCCCCGAGAGCAGTTCTCTCCTTCGTGGAGAATTGGAGGCGAGGATAAGATGATAATTATTGGTAAAAAAAGTCATATCTATTAATTATTTTGCAACCATCTCATAAGGAACTTATCCTCTACTTCATAGAACGGCTCTTTTATTGACATGTTATGATAGACAATGCTTTTTTCAGTGAGTGCATCTAAGCTCCGTTTTACATTAGAAGATGAATTTAAATCGTACTTCTTAATAAAATCCTGTGAATATGGCTTCACTACTTTCTCTTCGGCAGCAACCGCTTTTAGTACTTTCCACTGAGAATGGGTGAGCAAACTCCGATACTGGAAAAATACAGGTTCATACTGCTTGATGATCTTATAAAGTGTCCTTATGACAGTCTCTTCCTTGAGATGGGATATATTATCTGAAAAAATCTCATGACAAAGTAGTTGTGTATAAAAGGTATGCCTTTGCGTACTGTCTAAAATCTTTTTGATGGCGCCATCGTCTACCATGACACCTGACCTGACAAATGCTTTTTCAATAAAAAGCTGATAAGATGCTGCCGATATCTGATCTAATATCAAATACTTCGAACTCGCGTAAAAAGGCCTCTTCGCACTGTTAAAAATCTCACTCATCAATGTCCGGTCGCTTCCCAAAAACAGGAAAGAAACATTATTCAAACCCTGTATGGTTGTTCTCAATAATGCCTCTACCCTTTTTTCGGGATATGACAAAATCTGCTGGAATTCATCAATCGCGATCACAACATGGCTATTTTGCTGTGTTAAAAAGGAAAACAGTTGGGGTATGGTCTTTTCAATTTGCTCCGGGCTGGATATATCCAAAGAGAGTTCCGGCGCACCACTCAACGTATTCACCGTGACTACCGGACGTAACAGTTTAAGATGTTCCCAGAATTTCCTTCCAATAGTTGCATGAATTGGGAATACATTGTATATGGCTGTCGATAATGCATCTGAGAATTCTTTTAAATTAGAGGTCGGATAGATGTCCAGATAGACGGGAATTATTCCCTTTTTCTTTTCAAGAAAATGAAAAACGTGTTTTACCAATGCGGTTTTACCCATTCTACGCTGTGAAAAGATGGCTGTATTACTCCTGTTTTCAATATTCTTCAGAAGCATTTCGGTCTCTTCTTCCCTGTCACAAAAGAACTCGGGACCCGAATAACTATTTAGCACAAAAGGATTCATATCACAGGGATTTACTTTTACCACAAAAGTATAAAGAATTTCTCTTTGCACAAAATGTTTTATACAAAATGTTTTATACAAAATGCGCAAAAAATAGGATCGATTAATATTCAGCTGATAATCTGAATTGTAAATAAAAGGATATTATATTAACTTGGCTTTTCTCTCAGCATTCACTATATTTGCAACACTAAAACAAGCAATGTATGATACTCGATCTTTGTCCTTGCCTAGCCTTATACCCTTACCGTTTCCATTAGTACCCATATACAACACGCAAGAACAAAAATTAATCACGACAGCTATTTAGAAATCAGACTCATCAAAATCGAATGAATCGGTAAACTGTTCCAACTCGCGCCGTTCTTTCTTGGTAGGGCGGCCGGTTCCTCTCTGTCTGTCGACAAATCCACCGATACGGTTTAATTCCAACAACTCATACTGATCAGGAGGAGTCACGTTCTCCATGAACTCCGGGACTTTAGGAGCGCCCATACGCTTGTCGGATAGTGCCAGCACTTTGAATGAAAAGGTAATCGGAGGCTTCTTCACCTCAATGATCTCACCCACCCTGATATTTCTCGATGGCTTCACAGCAACATTCCCAATCATCACCCGTCCCTTCTTACAGGCTTCGGAAGCAACGGTGCGCGTCTTAAAAATACGCACCGCCCATAACCATTTATCTATTCTTACTTCATCCATTGTCTTCAGATTAGTGTATTTTTTGGAACCAGGATTATCAGACAGGAAAAGTCATGCGCTGATACAAACAAGAATTACTTGTTGTTGTATTGATTCATTGTATTTTGAATACCTGCCAAACAAAAGCTACGAATCATATCCACCGCTATTTCTATCCGTTCGGGCAATTGCTGCTGCTGCTCTTCAGAAAACCGGTCCAGCACATAATCGATCTGCCCGCCGCGAGGAAAATCATCACCAATACCAAATCTAAGACGTGGATAATTCTGTCCAATCAGATCCTGAATATGTTTCAAGCCGTTATGCCCAGCATCACTCCCTTTCGACTTCATACGTAGTATTCCGAAGGGCAACGCCAGGTCATCCACCACTACCAACAGATTCTGATCCTCTATCTTCTCTTTCTGCAACCAATAGCGAATGGCATTTCCGCTCAGGTTCATAAAAGTGGAAGGTTTGAGTAGGATAAGCGATTTGCTCCTGAGCCGCATCTCTGCCACAAAACCGTATCGTCTGTCCTCAAAAACAGCATTGGACGCTTTAGCAAAAGCGTCCAATACCATAAATCCAATATTGTGGCGGGTTTGCTCATAATCGGGTCCGATATTGCCCAATCCCGCAATCAAATATTTCATGCGATAATATTTAATTTTCCAACACTATTTTCCGTCACCCTTTGCTGCGGCACCTCTTGCGGCACGTGTCAATTGTACACGACAAACAACGGCATTCTTCGCGTTCAATATTTCAACATCTTCGAAATTCAATTGTCCTACCTGAATAGATTTACCCAATTCCAGTTTTTCAACGTTTACAACCAGTTCTTCGGGCAACTTGGCAGGCAATGCTTTCACTTTCAGCTTACGCATATCGAGTGACAACTTACCACCGGCTCTCACACCAGCAGCCAGACCTACCAGACGAACAGGTATCTCAATGGTTACAGGAGCATTTTCAACCACATGCAGGAAATCGATATGAAGAATGGTATCTTTTACCGGATGGAATTGCAACTCTTTTACAACAGCCATTAAATTCTTCGTGCCAAGGTTGAGGTTCACCAGGAACACTTCCGGCGTATAAATTAATTTACGCACATCGCCTTGCTCCACTACGAAGTTCACATTCTCTTCTCCATGTCCGCCATAAACAACACATGGAATCAGCCCTTCGCTACGATATGCTCTGGCCGCTTTTTTACCGAAATCATCTCTGATTTCACCTTTTAATTCAAATGTTTTCATTTTTACAATTTGTTTGTGTTACTCAAAATAAAGTGCTTTCTTTATTTCCCATCACACGGGAGCTTTCAAAAAAGCGGCGCAAAGATAATGATTTTCTTTTTATTAAACAACAGCTTAATTGTTATTATTGACTTATCTATCTCACTCTTTTCTCCAGTTCTTCTCTGGAAATAGTCATTAACCTCCCGATGGGTTTACCATTACGATAGGTAATGATCCGCATCACATAGGCATCCCTTGGAACCCGCAGCGGTTCCTTATAAACCGGATAGAAATTATCGGGAGTAGAAGCATCAAAACTGGTGTATACATCCAATCCTTCAATCTCAGTGGTGAGTGTCACCACAAGTTCATCTCCGTCTCTGTTCACTGATACAACAGGATCGTACATGGCCGATGAATATTTGGTCCGGGCATAATCGAACCGGGTAAAATGACCTTCCGTCTTAGAGACGAAACGATTCCACTCCTTCTTTTCTTTCGGCGACCAAAGCGATTCCGCAATAGCAAAACCGCGTGGCCAAACCATATATTCCACCTGACGGATATTATAAATCTGTTCTGTCCACAAGTTTGCCTGTCCCCCCAATATATACTTGGTATTGGCACCCTCCGGTATCGGATCGAACTTATAAGTTTGATTCAATCTTAAACTACTATATACGCGCGGTTCAGTAGACAGATCACCCTGCATATAGTCGATATAGACATAATTCGTCGGGCTCATCACCACATAATGACCGGAATTAGAGGCTTCAATTCCATGCTCGATACCGCGCCAACTCATCAATCCGGTAGTAGGAGTGATACCACCCTCCAGTATTTCGTCCCACCCCATCATTTTCTTGCCTTTGGATAAGATGATCTGTTCTACCCGTTTGCCAAAATAGGACTGCACGCCAGCCATATTTTCAATTTTTTCACGTTTCATCAACTGCCGCACAGCCGGACTCTTTTCCCAGAAGGTATAGGGAGCCTCATCGCCACCCGTATGAATATATTCAAACGGAAAAAGTTTCGCCACCTCCGTGATCACCTTATCCATAAATTCATACACATTTTCGTTGGCGGGACAGAGCGTGTTTTCATAAATAGCAGCGGGACGTCCCCCGGTATTCCAGTCGAGAAAAGGAGCACCGGTACGCACGAAATGATCGCCGCTCTCCGGGAAGCACGCCAGTTCAGGGTAAGCTGCGAGTACAGCAGAAGAGTGTCCCGGCACATCGATCTCTGGCATCACCTGCACATTACGCTCCATGGCATAAGCAATTACTTCGCTGATCTCTTCCTGTGTATAAAAACCTCCATAGTTCTTAGGAGCATCGGGATCAGGATCTGAGAGACTACCGAACCATCCTATCTGTTCAGTACGCCAGGCACCAACCGCAGTCAGCTTCGGCAAACTCTTTATCTCAATACGCCAACCTTCGTCGTCTGTAAGATGCCAGTGAAATATATTATACTTGTATTTCACCATGTTGTCGATAAATTGTTTTACTTCGTCCACTGTGAAAAAATGACGTGATACGTCAAGCATCAATCCGCGCCATTCCACCCTGGGATAATCCACGATCTCCACCAACGGTATCTGCCACGAAACATTCTCCTCTTTTTTGTTACTTTCTATCTGTGGAGGTAAAAGTTGGAAAAGTGTTTGTATTCCGTATAACAACCCTGCCGACTCATTGGCTTTTATAACCACTTTGCCAGTTGTAACCTGTAACCGGTACCCTTCACGGCCAATCTCTACGTCTATTTTTTTATTTAATATCAGATCGATAGTGGCATTGGCATTGGAGGTGACAATTTTCACCTTTTTACCGGGTGCGGTTGAGAGCTTCTCTTCCAGCAACCTGTTTACATAAGCATTTTCTTTATCGGTGGGACTTGAGATGATTACTTCGTCAGGTAATACGTAGTACCCTACCTTCTTTTGAAGGGAAACAGGTTCGGGAATAACGGAAATATTTCGCTCTTGTTGTTGTGCCATACCCGATACGGTTATCAGTATAAGTGTAAATATAAAAATTCCTTTTTTCATATAACTTTTATTTTAGAACAAAGACTTTCAGAGTCAAGCATTCCAGAATGTTTTTCGTTCAAAAATGAGCTAAACTCCAGGCCATTCCAGTCTCTTTTCTTCTATCCCACAATATTTGCAAATCTACGAATTTTGTTGGAAAGAATCAGCCGGTTCTTTATTCGATTTTGTCAAAGATCCTTACTTTTCACGTAACAATATGTTTAATACCGAAATTTTAGCTACTTTTGCAACGCTAAATTAAGTTCACAGACTAAATGATTAACAGAAATTTAATTCGTATCAGGGTAGTACAATTGGTTTATGCTTGGTACCAAAATACGAATAAAGATTTACGTAACGCCGAAAAAGAACTCTTGTTCGGGTTACAGAAATCATACGATCTTTACTATTTTCTACTTCTTCTGATGGTAGAACTCACCGATTCGTATCAAAACAGGGTAGAAACGAAACGTAATAAATTTCTGCCCACGGAGGAGGATTTACATCCCAACACTCATTTGACAGAGAACAGGTTTATTATGCAGTTGCGGGAGAACAGACAATTTCAAAAACAGCTTGCGGAACGGCCTATGTCATGGGAAATCCATGAAGCGTTCATCAAAAACTTGTTGGACACCGTACTTTCTTCCGACACTTACAAGGAGTATGCCGAGATTGCTTCACCTACCTATGAAGATGACCAGGAGTTCTGGAGAAAAATATTCAGGCAGTACATCTATTTGAATGAGGAATTGGATGATATTCTGGAAGATGAATGCATATACTGGAACGATGATGTGGAGATCGTGCAGACCTTCGTAATGAAAACTATCAAACGGTTTTCCTCAGAGAATGGTGACAATCAGCCTCTCCTCCCGATGTTTAAGGATAAAGAAGACAAGGAATATGCGCTGAAATTACTGCATAATTCCATATTAGACGAAAAGGAATACCGGGAACTTATCGAAAAACATACAGAAAAGTGGGATTTCGACCGTATTGCATTTATGGATCTGGTTATAATGCAGGTAGCTCTCTCTGAGATATTTACATTTGACTCGATTCCCACCAATGTTTCGCTCAACGAATATATAGAAATTGCCAAATCCTACAGTACTCCTAAAAGCGGTACATTTATCAACGGAATTTTGGATGCGATTGTGCAGGAAATAAAAAAAGAAAAACGTATCTTTAAAAATTAATTATAAACACTTAAACAATAATTCTTATGAATGTATTATTACAAGCAGCCGCCAGCCCGAGTGGAGGTATGGGTGGTACCCTGTTAATGATGGTGGCTATTTTCGCCGTTTTCTATTTCTTTATGATACGCCCCCAGCAGAAAAAACAGAAGGAAATTCAAAAGAGCCGGGAAACAATGAAAACCGGAGATAAGGTTGTCACTTCAGGAGGTATTCACGGAAGAATTAAAGAAGTAGGCGACACCTGGTTTTTGGTGGAAGTAGCCGATGGGGTAAGATTAAAATTTGAAAAAAGCTCGGTATACGCCTCAACAACTGACGCAGCACAACAGTCGCAGACCAAGTAAACTCTGTGCGTGATGGAAATAAAAGCTATCATCAAGAAATGGCAGCCTGGGATCAAAGCCTTTTTTTCCACTTTCCCGTGGAAAAATGTATTGGCTTTTCTGTTTTTTCTGCTGCTGGCTTTTATTTTCTGGTTAATGCTTTTTTTTCAGAAGGAAAAAGTAGGGAGTACTTACAAGATACCATTAAAATACACCAATATACCCGAGGATGTGGTGTTTGATCAGGAACTGCCCTCTTTCCTGGAGGTTAGCGTGGAAGACTATGGGGCGCAAATCTTCCGTCTCGATATAAAAAAAATGGACTCGCTTGAGATCAATGTGGCCAAAATAACCGAAACGGGAAATAAAGCGCTTCAAGGTGATCAATACACTCAACTCATCCGTACCAGGTTATTCCCCAGCACCACCATAATAGGTAGTTATCCCACGCTCATCTCGCTGGCAACCTCTAAATTGCAGAGTAAAGAATTACGAGTAGTTTTCGACGGTGAGATTACAACAAGCAGAGCAAATTTAGTAGCAGACAGTGCTACCTTTATTCCGGAAGTAGTAATGGCATACGGTTCCAAGAAATCGCTCGACAGCCTGAAACGTGCAGCGACCGAATATACCGTATTCAAAAACCTGAAAGCGACATCTCAGTTGCCTATCAAGATAAATAAAGTTGAAGGGGTAAAATTCATTCCTTCTCAGGTGGATATATACATTCCTATAGAAGAGTATACCGAGCGTACGTTTGAAATACCCATTACTGCAATACATGTACCCTCAAAACTGGATGTGAAATTTTTCCCGTCCCGTGCCAACGTTACTTTCTCTGTGACACTCGAAGAGTATAAAAAAATCGCAGCGGAAGACTTTGCCATTGAGCTGGATTATAGAAAATTTCACACGAATGAGGATGGTCGTGTAACACTGGAACTAACGAAGATACCCTCTACAATTATCAATCCGCGGATCTCCCCGGCGTCGGTGGAATTTCTGTTTGAAAGCAAACCCTGATGATAAAAATCGGCATCACCGGAGGTATAGGCAGTGGAAAATCGATCGTATCCGAAATTTTTCATCTGTATGGAGTTCCGTTATACAATGCCGATCAGGAGGCTAAAAAACTGAATGACACTTCGCCTTTTATTCGTGCACAACTCACATTGCAGTTTGGTGAAGATCTCTATGTAGGTGGCAGGCTTGATCGAAAGAAACTGGCATCTATCATCTTTCATGATGACCAAAAACTATCTATCGTCAATTCCATCATTCATCCCCAATTAGCCCTACACTTTACTGAATGGTGCCGGAAACGGGAACATTACCCGGTGGTAATCCTTGATGCTGCATTGCTCATCGAAGCTGGGTTCAACCAATTCGTGAATGAAGTGATCATAGTGCAAGCCCCGAAAGAACTTCGTATCTCGAGAGTAATGCAACGCGACGGGGTATCCCGAAGTGAGGTGGAAGCACGGATGAATAGTCAACTGCCGGAGGAGGTGAAACTAAGATATGCCAATCATGTGATCACCAATGACAACATTCATTCTCTCATCAGGCAAGTATCAGAGCTGATGATAAGAGTGACTGAAAGCTGATATAAATGGCGGATTAAGACTACCTGATTGATAATCATCACCCATTTGTTGTTTTTCTGCAAATATAGACGTAACTTTGCACTGAAATTATAGGTTATACTATTAAAAATCAAATTAAATGGTTGAACAAATTGGAATCAACGCCGGTAAAGTATGGACAGTCCTTGACGAAAATGGCCGGCAAAATGTAAAGGAGATCAAGAAAGCAACAAAACTAACCGATAAAGATCTCTATGCAGCTCTCGGATGGCTGGCAAGGGAGGGTAAAGTTGCCTTGGAAGCCGAAGAAAAAGAAGTTTTCGCCTCTTTGAGTTGAAATGCAAACTCATCGTTTAAATGAAAAGTGAGTAAAAGCTGTCATAAATGACAGCTTTTTTCTTGTTAATTTTTCTGTACCAATAAAATATATCATCTATCTTTACCAAAAAGATAACGACCAGATGAATCTGAATCAATTACGTCTCCGTCTCCTGCAATTATTTCCTGAGGATCAGGTTTTCACCGATGAGTTTTCCCGTCTGGTCAAAGGAACCGATGCCGGACTTTATCGTCTTATACCCAAAGCGGTAGTCAGGATAAATTCAGAAGATGAGGTAATCCGTTTACTACAATTCTGCCATACTGAAAAACTGCCGGTAACATTCAAAGCAGCCGGTACCAGTTTGAGCGGACAAACCATCTCCGACTCTATTCTGATGGAAACAGGTCCCGGCTTTGAATTTTCCATTATCAAGGATGAAGGTCATACAGCCACATTCGGATGTTCGCTTACCGGCGCTGCGGCAAACCGTATGTTGATAAAATATAAACGTAAGCTGGGTCCCAAGCCGGCATCCATCAACTCAGCAAAGATCGGAGGAATCATAGCCAACAATGCAAGCGGATCGAGTTACGGTATCCGGCATAATAGTTATAATACAATCAGATCGATGCGTATTATCTTTGTTGACGGCTCACTCTTAGACACTGCCGACAAAGAGAGTTGCCGTACTTTCATTGCCAGTCACCCGGAATTTATATCGAAAATTGAGCAACTCCATCGGGATGCGGTAAACAATAAATTCATACGGGAGAGAATCTCTTCAAAGTATCAACTCAAAAACACCTGTGGTTACGGGGTGAATTCACTGATCGACTTCAATGATCCCATTCAGATTATCCAGCATTTGATGATCGGATCGGAAGGAACCCTGGGTTTTGTCTCTCAAGCCACTTTTGAGACAGTACACGATGCTCCGCTAAAAGCTGCGGCGATGATCTATTTTTCTAATCTCCGCGATGTAAGCAATACCATCATTCCTCTGAGAAGTTGCCAGGTAAGTGCGGCCGAATTGATGGACCGCAATGCATTGCGTGCGGTGGAAGATCAGGAAGGCATGCCGGAAGAGTTGAAATCATTACCCGAGGATGCTGCCGCACTCCTGATCGATACTTCCGCCGATAACGAGGAAACCTTACGGATGCAGATGGCCGAAATTGAAGCAAAACTGGCACATATCAAAACGCTTGCCCCGATAAGATTCACCTCCGACAAACAGCTCTATAATCTGTACTGGAACGTACGTAACGGGCTTTTTACTTCCGCGGCGGCCACCCGTCCTCCCCGTACGGCAAGTATTATTGAAGATATCGCATTCAGGGCCGAATCTTTAGGAGATGCACTCACCGATGTACGTGAATTACTCGTACGGACCGGTTATGGAAATGCAGTGATGTGGGGGCATCTGCTTGACGGGAATGTCCATTTCACAGTCTTTCCGGATATAAATTCTCCCGAAGATGTGGAAAAATATGCATTTTTCATGCATGAGCTCTGCGAATTGGTAGCCATGAAACACGGAGGTAGTCTCAAGGCAGAACACGGTACAGGACGCAATATGGCTCCCTTCGTCGAAAGAGAATGGGGTAGCGAAATCTACGATCTGATGAAACGGATTAAAAGAGTATTTGACCCTGAAAATATCCTCAATCCCGGTGTACTGATCAACGATGATTACGACATATTTATCAGGCACCTGAAACGGATCCCGGAGGCTAATCCTATCATCGACAAATGTATTGAATGTGGATTTTGCGAAGTGAGTTGCCCTTCAAAGAATCTCACCATTACCCCGCGGCAAAGGATCGTGGCCTACCGTCACCTGTCGGAGTTGACAATTACCGGCAACAGGGGAAAGAACCCGATCAAGGAGCAAATGAAAAGAATCTCCTACCCCATGGAGGAAACCTGCGCTACCGACGGATTATGTGGCGTTGCATGTCCGGTGAAGATCGATACCGGAAAACTGGTCAAGGAATTGCGATGGGTGCAGAACAGCAAAGTGGCAAAGTGGACCGCAAATACCATTGCCAGTAACATTACCGGTACTACCTCTCTTTTACGAGGGTTACTACCTATTCCTCATCATATAGGAAAAATAGTAGGGTATAATGCCATGGAAAGTATCACAATGGGGCTGTATAAATTATCCAACGGAGCATTTCCCTTATGGACACGCCACACCCCCTCTGCCGGCAAAAAGATCCAACGTCATATTTTCCCTACAGACAGTGCAGATGCCCCCATGGTAGTTTATTTCCCGACATGCATCACCCGTACTATGGGCGGCCCTTCATTCGGTTATAAGGAATCGGAAGATCTGCCTCAAAAAATGTTATCCGTATTGCGAAAAGCAGGATATACCGTTATTATTCCGGAGGGGAAAGATAAACTCTGTTGCGGGATGGCTTTTAACAGTAAAGGATTCCGCGAACAGGCACAGAAAAAGGAGAATGAACTGAATGAAGCGCTTTTGAAAGCCAGTCGCGACGGAGAACTGCCCATTATATGTGATATGAGCCCTTGCCTGTTGCATATGCGTGAGACCCTCGACAAACGGCTTAGGTTGTACGATCAGGTAGAGTTTATTCATGATTTCCTGCTCGACCGCCTGCAGTTTACCCAACAACCGATATCTGTCGCTATACACACCACATGCAGTTCCACCAAGATGCACCTGGAAGAGAAACTCCATAAAGTGGCATCTCAATGTGCGGAAAAAGTGATTATTCCGGAAAATGTAGGATGTTGTGGATGGGCCGGAGACCGGGGTTTCTTCTATCCGGAACTCAACAATTCAGCGCTTGCACCGCTAAAAGAAGGTATACGTGATGCCACGGAAGGATATTCCAACAGCCGCACATGTGAAATCGGACTGTCGATAAATAGTGGTATTACCTATAAATCACTGGTTTATCTGGTAGATAAGGCTACCACCTGAGGCCCTCATTTCATCCGGTCGAATCCCTGCCCATAAACACCTACCACATTGCTCTGTGAAATAAAGGCATTACCATCGATCTGCTTCACCAGTCGAAAAATAGAAGTCGATTCATTTCGTTTGGCCATCACCAGGAGCACCTTTTGTGGTTTTTGGGAGTACCATCCGACTCCATCCAATACAGTACAACCACGATGTAACTGGAGGTTGATTTGTGTGGCAATCTCATCATACCTGCTTGAGAAGATAAAGAATTGTACCGACTGACGAATACCGTTCAGTACCCAATCGACCGAAGTAGCCATCACCGCGATGATAATGATACCGAAGACAATGGTCTCCACACTCTTGAATATCAGGAAAGAAGATGCAATAATAACAAGGTCGACAAACAACATTGTCCGACCGGGGGTAATATTCCGGTATTTATTGATAATTAGCACTACGATATCGGTTCCGCCACTGCTCCCGTTGACCGACATCACCAAACCGACTCCCGAACCTGCCACGATGGAACCTATCAATCCAGCCATAATAGGCTCGTCCATCATAATCGGCTCCCAATGAAAACTTTCGAACATGCCTAAGAAAGCCGAAAGCATGGAGACCCCCACGATGGTCTTCACCAGGAAGTCCGTACCCAATACCTTGAAGGCAGCCAGCAACAACAGGGCGTTCATCACAAATACCATCAACGATACAGGCAATCCGAACGCATAATTCAGAAGTACGGCAGCACCGGCCAGACCACCCATGACAAACTGGTGCGGCATAATGAACTGGGTTACACCCAAAGCATACATGAAAGTCCCCAGTGCAATGATCAGATAATCCTTCCAGTAAAACCTCTTCAGACTGAATTCAGGTAACTTTTCCATCTTATATCACCACATTCACAATTTTTTTCGGAACAATAATTATCTTCTTCGGCGTTTTAGACTCCATCCATTTTTGGGAGTTAGGATGGGCAAGCACAGCCTTTTCGATCTCCTCATTGGTCGCATCCGCCGGGAATTCCAGTATATAGCGCGATTTTCCATTGAAGGAGATGGAGTAAGGGAAAGCATCTTCCTTCAGATACTCCTCATTCCATACCGGCCATTCTGCATCACATACCGATGTTTCATTGCCGAGAGCGTGCCACAACTCTTCTGCCATATGAGGAGCAAAGGGAGCAAGGCAAACGACCAGGTCTCTCAATATTGCTTTATTGGAACTCTTCAAGGCGGTCAGTTCATTGGCGCAGATCATAAATGCGGAGACCGACGTATTAAAGGAAAAATGTTCGATATCGTACGATACCTTTTTAATCAGTTTATGCAACGATTTCAACTCCTCTTTCGTCGGTTCACCTTCCGTCACCAATAAGCTATCCTCCTTATAGAAGAGGTTCCACACCTTGCGCAGGAAACGGTGTACTCCATCTATTCCGTTGGTATCCCAGGGCTTGGATTGTTCGAGCGGTCCCAGGAACATCTCATAAAGGCGGAGGGTATCTGCCCCATATTTTCCCACGATATCATCGGGATTCACCACGTTGAACATCGATTTCGACATTTTCTCTACAGCCCATCCGCAGATATATTTTCCATCTTCCAGGATGAATTCTGCAGTCTTGTATTCGGGATTCCAATTGCGGAAAGCATCTATATCAAGGATTTCATTAGAGACAATATTGACATCCACATGAATGGGTGTCA
This sequence comes from Proteiniphilum sp., assembly GCF_034927365.1. Classification (GTDB taxonomy): domain Bacteria; phylum Bacteroidota; class Bacteroidia; order Bacteroidales; family Dysgonomonadaceae; genus Proteiniphilum. The sequence goes on from NZ_JAYFQD010000007.1 coordinate 125,181, forward strand.
CATCATATTGTTCTTTCAGGTTCAGCGATACGAATGTATTGGACCCTTTGATCCGGTACACAAAATTGCTCCGGCCCTGAATCATTCCCTGATTGACCAGTTTCTTAAAAGGTTCCTCTTCGCAGGAAACACCCAGGTCGAACAGAAATTTATTCCAAAAACGACTGTAGACAAGGTGTCCGGTTGCATGTTCGGTACCGCCTATATAAAGATCGACATTGCGCCAGTAGTTATCGGCATTTTCCGATACCAACGCATTGTCATTCTGCGGATCCATATAGCGTAAGTAATAGGCCGATGATCCTGCGAATCCGGGCATCGTATTCATTTCCAGCGGATAACCCTCCTTGGTTTGCCAGTTTTCAGCACGTCCCAGCGGCGGTTCACCCGTTTCGGTGGGCAGATATTTATCCACTTCCGGAAGTTCTAACGGCAGTTCACTTTCCTCAAGCGTATAAGGCATCCCATCCTTATAATAAATAGGGAACGGTTCGCCCCAATAACGTTGTCTTGAGAAGATGGCATCACGGAGACGGAAATTGATTTTCCGGTAACCCAGCCCTCGCTTCTCTATCTCATCGATGGCGGCAGGAATAGCTTCCTTCACTGTCAATCCGTTCAGGAACCCGGAATTCATCATAATTCCCTCTTTGGCATCAAAACTCTCTCCCCACACGTCACATCCTTCAATTAAAGGGATGATAGGCAGATTGAAATACCTGGCAAAAGTATAGTCACGGCTGTCATGTGCCGGCACTGCCATAATGGCGCCAGTGCCGTATCCTGCCAGCACATAATCTGAAATCCATATAGGAAGCTCTTCCTCTGTAAAAGGATGTATGGCATACGATCCGGAAAACACACCGGTGACCGACTTATCGGCAATACGTTCACGCTCGGTCTTCTTCTTGGTCCTGATGATATACTCTTCAACGGTTTCTCGCTGCTCTTCGGTAGTCAATGCTGTAACCAACTCGCTCTCGGGTGCAAGTACCATAAAAGTCACACCAAAAATAGTATCGGCACGTGTAGTAAAGATATCAAAAGAGTACCCCTGTGAAGTTTTGAAATGCATCACGGCACCTTCGCTGCGCCCTATCCAGTTGCGTTGGGTCTCTTTCAAGGAATCGGTCCAGTCTATCTTATCCAGACCGTCGAGCAGGCGTTGTGCATATGCCGATACACGCAGGCACCACTGACGCATCTTCTTTTGCTCTACCGGATAACCTCCACGAATGGAAAGACCTTCGCTCACTTCGTCATTGGCGAGTACCGTTCCCAGTTCCGGACACCAATTTACCATTGTATCCCCCAGATAGGCGATACGATAGTTCATCAATATCTCCTGTTGCTCTTTCTCAGACTTGGCATTCCACTCTTCAGCAGTGAATACCATCGGTTCGCTACAAGCCAGATTAAGACCGGCAGTCCCTTGTTGAGAGAAGACTTCTGTCAATTCAGCGATCGGACGGGCCTGTTGTGCCTGATTGCAATAATAGGAATGGAACATACGGATGAACGCCCATTGCGTCCACTTGTAGTAACCCGGATCACAGGTACGTACTTCGCGGCTCCAGTCGTAGGAGAACCCTATTTTATCCAACTGTTCGCGATAGCGCTTGATATTGTTTTCAGTAGTAATAGCCGGATGTTGTCCGGTTTGAATAGCATATTGTTCTGCCGGCAACCCGTAAGCATCATACCCCATGGGGTGCAATACATTGAATCCCTGTAATCTTTTGTATCTCGAAAAAATATCCGACGCGATATATCCCAGTGGATGCCCCACATGCAACCCGGCCCCGGAAGGATACGGGAACATATCAAGTACGTAGAATTTGGGTTTCGATTTGTCTTCCGTCACTTTATACGTCTGTTGATCAATCCAGTACTGCTGCCAGTGTTTCTCTATTTCTCTGAAATTATAGTCCATTCCTTTACACTTTAAAAAACGGTGCAAAGATAATACTAATGTGCCAATATATCAATGTGCCAATATGCCAATTAGAATAATGTGATGATTTACCAATGAGAATAGTTCTCTTCTCATGATAAATGAAAATCATTTTCAATTGTCAATTGTCCATTGTCAATTGTCCATTGTCAATTAAACATACATCCCCTCAATAATATCGGCATAACGTTCCTGGATTACCTTTCTACGGATCTTGAGTGTATTGGTCAGTTCACCGGTTTCCATCCGGAATGGTTCTGGTAGCAGGGCAAAACGTTTAATTTTTTCATACGAAGTGAATTGAGCCTGCAACAATTCAATCCGGCCGAAAATAAAAGCATTGATTTCGGGGTTGTTCACCAACTCTTCAGTCGTTCCAAACGAAATTCCCTGTTCCCTTGCATAGATGCCGAGTACTTCATAATTAGGAACGATCAACGCACTCACAAATTTCCGCTGATCTCCTATTACAGCTACCTGATCGATATATTTATCTTCACCGATACGAGTCTCGATCATTTGAGGCGCAATATATTTTCCGTTGGAAGTCTTGTAAAGATCCTTGATCCGGTCGGTAAGAATAATTTCATTATTATCAGTGAGGGAACCGGCATCCCCTGTCCTGAAATAACCATCCTCCGTAAAAGCATCTCTGGTCGCTTCCGGCTTGTTGTAATAACCACACGTTACCGTAGCGCCCTTTACCAATATCTCATTGTTCTCTCCTATTTTCACATCTACATCCGGCATCACTTTTCCTACCGTACCGATCCGAAACCCCTTTGCAGGGAAACAACTCACTGTGGCAGTAGTCTCTGTAAGGCCATAGCCATAGATCAGATGCACATCAATCGACTGCATAAATTCGTTAATAGTATCTGACAGAGGTGCACCGGCTACAGGAAAGAAATTACCACGGTCTATTCCCACCACCCGTTTTATCAGATAAAAAACCGTATGCCTGTAAAGAAAGAATTTAAGCCGGTTACCCAATGGCGGTCTTTTCCCTTCATTCACAAACTGCAGATTGTGTTTGCATCCGGTTTTCAAAGCATCGCTGAACAACCATTTCGTAATGCCGGAGGCACTGTCCATCTTTTCTTTCACGCCGTCATATACCTTTTCCCAGAATCGGGGAACATTACTCATCAATGTGGGGCGCACCTGCGTGATCGTTTCTCTGATTTCTCCCGGCTCTTTGTTTATTGCGACAGTTATTCCCCTACACAGGCAGTAATAACTCCATGCCTTTTCAAAGATATGTGTAAGGGGTAAAAAACACATGGATATATCTTTGTCCGACATATTGGTAAGACGGATATCATGTATCCTGAATACTTCTGCAAAATTGGCATGTTTCAACATCACTCCCTTGGGCTCGCCGGTTGTACCAGAGGTATAGATAATGGTCGCAAGGTCATTATTCTCCAACAGCTTCAACCGCGCGTTCACTAAAGCCAATGACTCGGAATTATCGCCAGTGGTGATAAAATCATTAAAATAGATTGAAGTCTTATCTTCAGGATTCAGTACGACATTCCGGTCGAACACGATTAATTTCTCCAGGAAACGACTCTCTTTCTGAACTTTATAAGCATTATTATACTGAAATTGCTCTCCCACAAAAAGCAGTTTTATCTGCGCATCATTCACTATATAGCTCACCTGCATCGGCGAGGAAGTGGCGTACATTGGCACCGTCACCGCCTTATTTGCATAGACAGCAAAATCGGTGATCAGATACTTATCCATATTCTGGGAATATATACCTATATTATCTCCCGGCTTCAATGCCATCTCAGCCAATGCCTGGGCAGTTTTCATAATCTTCCCGGAAAAATCGCTCCAGGAGAGATCCAACCATTGACCATCAGGACCCTGATACATAATCGCTGTCTTGCGCCTGTATTTCTGCGCATGCTGGTGAATAATTCCACCTAAATGATAATATGTCATTGCTTTTCGGTTTAATCCGTTCAAAAATACAGTTTTTCTTCGATTATCCCTCAAAAAAATATATTTTTTTCACTTTGCCATGTTTTTACATAGATTACCTCGATTTTACTTAACAATCTAAAAACTCGGGAATTAATTAACTACACTTAACGTGCTTCGTGACTGAAAATAAAACTTAGCCATTTATCTTTGCATTGTTATGGAAGGACTTTGGTTATGAAAAAACTTATCATCATATCCCTTACACTATCTGCAATACTTTTGTCTCCCGGGATAAAAGCACAGGGGTATTATGCCAACACAGACCCAGACTCCGACAAGTCGGTATCGCAAATCTACTTAATGCCGAATGTGTATCCTGCAGTGATATTAGATGGAGACACGGTAGCCTGCATGTGGCTGCAAGATTTTGTCAAGTATGCCCCCATCACTTTCCAGACCACCAAAGATCAGACAGCTTACACCAAACTGATTCGTGATGTAAAAAAAACGCTCCCTTATGCTAAGGAGATCGCTGTCATTATTCTGGAGACATATGAATATATGGAGACCCTTCCCAACGATAAAGAGAGACAAAAGCATTTGAATCAGATGGAAAAGCACCTGATGGATGCATATACTCCAAAAATGAAAAAACTTACCCGATCACAGGGACAGTTATTAATGAAATTAGTAGACCGTGAAACTAATTCCTCCTCCTACCATATTATTGATGCTTTTATGGGTTCGGCAAAAGCATGGTCCTACAACTTATTTGCCAGTTTATTCGGTAACAGCCTTAAAATCCGCTATAACCCATATGGCGAAGACCGGATGACCGAACGTATCTGCGTTCTTGTAGAACAGGGATCGGTATAATCTTGGAGCCAATAACCAAGACTATTTAGGATTTCAAGATTTGACTACGACGATTTTGGTCTCTCCAAGCGTTGCTTCAATTCACCTTTCCAATTCAACAAACTATCATTACCTTTGCACCGCCAATTATTTGGACTCATGGGCATATTGTCTCATGGGCATATTATTCACATCATCTCATTTGTTTTATGAGAATAAAATTTTTACAGGATTTCCAACCGGCTCTTTTTCAATCTTTAAAAAGCTACAATAAGGAAAAATTCTTTGCCGATCTGATGTCGGGATTGATTGTGGGTGTAGTAGCGCTGCCTCTGGCTATCGCTTTTGGGATCGCCTCGGGAGTAACACCCGAGAAAGGGATTTATACCGCGATTATTGCTGGATTCATCATCTCCTTCCTGGGAGGGAGCAGAGTTCAGATTGGCGGCCCTACCGGAGCTTTCATCGTGATTGTCTATGGTATTGTAGAGCAATACGGAGTACAGGGTCTGGCTATCGCGACGGTTCTAGCCGGTATCATGCTTCTGGTGATGGGCTTCCTGAAAATGGGAGCTGTCATCAAATTTATCCCCTATCCTATTGTCATAGGTTTCACGAGTGGTATCGCCCTGACCATCTTCTCCACACAGATAAAAGATTTCTTTGGTCTTATCACTCCCGCATTACCGTCGGGGTTTCTTGAAAAATGGGGGGTCTACTTGCAGTATTTCGACTCGATCAACTGGTGGGTAGCACTCATAGCAGTTACCAGCGTAGCAATTATCGTAATTACTCCAAAAATATCCAGGAAAGTGCCCGGTTCACTTATAGCCCTTATCGTAATGACAGTGGCAGCATACCTGATGAAAACCTACGGAGGTATCACAGGCATAGAAACGATAGGTGACAGGTTTATCATCAACAGCGAGTTACCGGATATGGAGCAAATACCTTTGAGCCTCGAAAGTATTCGCCTTCTTTTCCCGGCTGCTTTTACAATTGCCATGCTGGGAGCAATAGAGTCACTGTTATCCGCCACGGTGGCCGACGGTGCAACAGGCTATAAGCACAATTCCAACATGGAATTGGTAGCACAGGGTGCTGCGAACATCATTACCCCGTTCTTGGGGGGTATTCCCGCTACCGGAGCCATCGCACGCACGATGACCAACATCAATAACGGCGGGAGAACACCTGTTGCGGGTGTCATCCATGCCTTCGTACTCCTGCTGATCGTCCTGTTCCTTGGCGACCTCACCCGGCACATCCCCATGGCTTGCCTGGCAGGTGTATTGGTGGTTGTAGCCTACAACATGAGCGAATGGCGTACATTCGTATCTCTTATCAAACAATCGAGATCAACAATGGGGATTTTGATGACCACCTTCCTACTCACAGTTATTTTCGATCTGACCATCGCCATTGGGGTTGGCCTGATACTTGCCATTTTCGGTTTTCTGAAGAGACTGAATGAGAGCACGCACGTATCACGTACCACTGGCAGTATTGATTTGGGGAAAGAGGCGGAATTCCATTCTATCGACATACCGGAAGAGGTACTGCAATTACCCGACAAAGTAGAGGTTTACGAGATTGAAGGACCATTCTTTTTCGGCGTGGCCAGTAAATTCGATGAGATAACGCGGGAATTGGGCGACCAACCTCACATTCGTATTATCCGCATGCGCAAGGTACCATTCATCGATTCAACCGGATTGAATAATCTCAAGATATTGTGTAAACACTCAAAGAAAGAGAAGATACAGGTCATTCTCTCGGGTGTCAATGAAAGTGTGCGCGAAAGCCTTGAGAAGTCCGACATTCCGCAAATCATCGGTAGCGACAATATCTGCTCTAATATTCACCTGGCAGTAGCAAGGGCAGAACTGCTGGATGCCCAGCGAAAACAAAAACAGGGAAATAAAGGTTAACCGTATGGACAACCGATCCTATCAACTCACCGACTGGCTGCCCACTACCAGGAAAGAATTGGATCTTCGTGGATGGGGCACCCCCGACGTGATTCTCTTTTCCGGTGATGCCTATATCGACCACCCTTCATTCGGAACTGCGGTCATTGGCCGCTTGCTTGAAAGCAAGGGGTTACGCATAGCCATTATCCCCCAACCGAACTGGCGGGATGATTTGCGTGATTTCAAAAAATTAGGTGCTCCCCGCCTCTTCTTCGCTGTAACGGCTGGCGTAATGGACTCGATGATCAATCATTACACGGCCAACAAGAGACTCAGGTCTGAAGATGCCTACACGCCAGATGGCCGCACCGATATGCGCCCCGACAGGGCAGTCACCGTCTATTCCCGTATCCTGAAGGAACTTTATCCCGATGTACCGGTAGTAATTGGTGGGGTGGAAGCTTCATTGCGACGGGTCACCCATTACGATTATTGGGACGACAAACTTCATAAGACCATCCTGGCCGATACAAAAGCGGACCTGTTGATCTATGGAATGGGAGAACTTCCTCTTAAACAGCTGATACGTGAGATTCGTGAAGGTAAATCCATTTCTGAGATAAATGATATCCCGCAAACCGCTTTTTTGCGTCCCGAAGTGCCGGCAAACAGGTTTGCGGAAGAGATAAGCCTCTTTTCACACGAGGAGTGTCTAAAAGATAAACTGAAACAGGCCAGGAATTTCCGTGTGGTAGAGGAACAGTCTAACCGACTTTCGGCTGCACGCATTCTCCAAAAGGTGGAGAGTAGGATTCTTGTTGTAAATCCACCCTATCCTCCGATGAAAGAAGAAGAGATTGACGCCTCGTTCGACCTCCCCTATACACGCCTTCCCCATCCTAAATACAAGGAAAAACATATCCCCGCCTATGAAATGATCAAATTCTCTGTCAACCTTCATCGCGGGTGTTTCGGAGGATGTGCCTTCTGCACTATCTCCGCACACCAGGGAAAATTTATCGCTTCCCGCTCCAAGCAATCTATCCTGGAAGAGGTAAAGAAAATCAGCCGAATGCCCGACTTCAAAGGCTATATCAGCGATCTGGGAGGCCCTTCGGCCAATATGTACAAGATGCAAGGAAAAGATTTGACAATCTGCGAGAAATGTAAAAAACCGTCCTGCATATTCCCTAAAATCTGTTTCAACCTGAATACTGACCATTCCGACTTGCTGGATATATACGAAGAGGTGGATGCATTGCCCGGAATAAAGAAATCTTTTATCGGAAGCGGTATTCGTTACGATATGCTTTTGCAGCAGACCAACGATGAGAAAGCCAATGAGTCTCAACGGAAATATCTGACTGAATTGATCAAAAATCATGTCTCGGGTAGATTGAAAGTCGCCCCGGAACACACTTCCGATTCCACACTGAAAATAATGCGAAAACCCTCTTTCACTTTTTTCAACCAGTTCAAAAAGACTTTCGATGAACTGAATAAAAAAAATTCGTTGAACCAGCAGCTTATCCCCTATTTCATTTCTTCGCACCCGGGATGTTCAGAAGAAGATATGGCTGAACTGGCGGTTACCACCAAAAAACTCGACTTCAGGCTTGAACAAGTACAGGACTTCACGCCTTCCCCCATGACCCTCGCTACCGAAATCTATTATACCGGCTACCATCCTTATACATTACAACCCGTCTTTACAGCAAAGAGCAAGGAAGAAAAAAATGCACAACGACAATTTTTCTTTTGGTATGACCCCAAACAGAGACAATCCGTTATAAAAGAACTAAAACGGATAGGACGACCCGATCTGATCAATAAGCTTTATTCGGGCAATTCAGGGAAATAATACAAGGACAAACAGTTAAATATTGTCAAATTATCAAATTTGTTCATTTTTTCGTGCAGCGTTTTTGTCTTTCATGCATCTGATAGGTATAAGAAAAAAATGAAAGAAAGTCGCATGAAGAAAAAAGCAATGGCAATAAGCATCCTTCTGATGGGGATACTACTCTTCACTCCCTCTTGTGACGACAATCTGGGTAGTTTCCGTATTAGTATAGCCACCGTCGTACCGGAGGGTGATAAGGCTTATTCATTACTGTTGGATAATGGTAAACGACTGTTCCCTACTGCCGGAGATGTAAGATATTCTCCCAAGTATAACCAGCGTGTATATGTAAATTATACTCTTCTCTCCGAGAAGAACGGAGCAAATGACTACGATGTCAAAATCAATGAAATTTGGAATATACTCACAAAACAAACCATCGAGCTCAATGCACAAAATAAAGACAGTATAGGTAACGATCCTCTAAAAGCGAGAGCAGTATGGGTTGGAGGAGACTATCTAAATGTTTCTTTCCTTTTCAATTATGGTGGCGTCAGGCCACATGCGATCAATCTTGTCAAAAACACTCTTTCTACAAAAGAATCTTCGCAAGCTATTGATCTGGAACTGCGACACAACTCTTACAACAGCTCCCATACAAATTTAATCGAAGGATTTGTTTGCTTCGACCTGAAACCGTTCAGGGCAAATGATGCCGATTCAGTAAAACTCTCCATCAAAGTGAATGAATGGAGTGGAGATACAACATACGATGTTATTTACAGATATAATCAGCCTGCGGTGGAAGCTTCCGCCCAGATGCCTATACCTGTAATCTCATTCAATGAATACTATTGATTATTAAAACCACAATTAAATTAGTTCTATTTCTTATATGACTTTTTGATTTTCCAATAACCGGGCGACCCCTGTGAAGAGTTCGCCCGGTTTACTTTTGTATAAAAATATGTTACATAACATATAAAAATATTTTTTAAAAATACCTTTTAGCCCTATCTTTGTATCAGTATAGTACAGCACAGCACAGTATTTCTAATGAAACTGCGATGTAATAAAATACCAAAGTGCAGTAACTTGCGGATTACAGGTATGAATCCATTCCTGCATATGAGTTGGGATAGAGATAAACTATCCTATATTAGGTTATTGAATAAACATAGATCTGTTTCTTTATATATGGTTTTTAATGGATCAATATACCAAAACCTGTTACAAAAATATTCGAAATTGCACTCCGTATTTGACAAGTATCGAAAACACGCCACAATGAGCAGAAAATTTTTTAGCAAATTTTGTTTTTACAATAACAGATCACTCATGTTCATTGAGAGCGTCAACAAAAAATTTATCCTATTTTTTCGACCAAAAATCAGCACAGTTCAGCACACTATATATAGATTTGAAATATTATAAAATAATCGAATACAGTGAGTATCTCACTATAACAGACGTCATGGAGGTGCGTCCAGAAAACCTCAAAGTAGCTTTATAAATCGGACAATACCGATTTAATGAAAAATGAAAGGCTCCCTAATCAATAAAATCAATGCAGTGGGGGAAGTGGGAGTGAAAGTGATATTTACATCTAACTAATTATTAATTTGGACCAATGAAAAAGAAAAAAGATTCATTTAAATGGAAAAGGCTACTATTCATCTGTGCCTGGATAGTGTCTTTAGGAATGTATGCACAGAACATTACCGTGAAAGGAAGAGTATTCGATGAACAAAGCTATCCTCTACCCGGGGTAACAATCACAATAGAGGGATCTACCAAAGGTGTGATCACAGACGTAGATGGGAATTATACCATAGAGGTAAAACCCAGTGATCAGTTGACATTTTCCTTTGTTGGTTATAGCACTCAAACAATTAGAGTAGGAGAACAAAGGAAATTAGACGTAACTTTAAAAGAGAAAGTTGACGAGTTGGAAGAAGTTACTGTTGTAGCTTTTGCGAAGCAAAAAAAGGAGAGTGTGATAAGTGCAATTTCCACTATAAACACGAAGGATCTAAAAATACCCAGTAGTAATCTTACCACAGCGTTAGCAGGTCGTATTGCAGGTTTAATTTCTTATCAACGGAGCGGGGAACCGGGTAAGGATAATGCTGATTTTTTTGTAAGAGGGGTTACCACATTCGGATACAAAAAAGATCCGATGATTTTATTAGATGGAAATGAAGTAACGTCACAAGATCTTGCGAGGATGCAACCTGACGATATCGCAAGTTTCTCCATCATGAAGGATGCCACGGCAACAGCTTTATATGGATCAAGAGGTGCAAATGGCGTAATTCTGGTAACGACAAAGGAAGGAAGGGAGGGTAAAGCGATCATGAATATCAGGTATGAAAACTCTATCTCTACACCAACACACAGGGTGGAACTGGCTGATCCTATAACCTACATGAAATTACATAATGAGGCGGTAAGAACAAGGGATCCATTGGGTGTTACGCTATATTCACAAAACAAGATAGATAACACTATTGCCGGTGGGAATCCTTATGTCTATCCTACAAATGATTGGTATGATATCCTTTTCAAGGATTACGCCCAGAATCAGCGCCTAAACTTTAATCTTAGTGGGGGAGGTAATATTGCCCGCTATTATCTGGCAGGGACATTGAACAACGATAACGGAGTATTGAAAGTGGATCCGATCAACAACTTCAATAATAACATACAGTTAAACAAGTATATGTTACGTGCCAACGTGAATATAAACGTTACTCCAACCACAGAAGTAGCTGTTCGTTTGCAAGGAACATTCGACGATTATACCGGCCCCCTACAGGGAGGAGATGCAATGTATTCCCTGGTGATGAGGGCCAATCCGGTATTATTCCCACCCTTCTATAAACCGGATAAAGCCAATATATACACGAAACATATTTTGTATGGTAATTATGACAAGGGGCAATTCGTCAATCCCTATGCAGAAATGACAAAAGGATACAGGGATTACACCACTTCCCAGATGTTTGCACAAGTGGAATTCAAACAAAATCTCGATTTCATTACCAAAGGCCTGTTCCTAAGAGGCATGTTCAACACAAACAGGTATTCTTTTTACGAAGTTAGCCGTTTCTATTCTCCTTTTTATTATAACATTTCCCGCTATATCAAAGAGCAGGATGAATACATTTTAAATGTCATCAATGAACAGACAGGCAAAGAATATTTAGATTATAGGGAAGGGGGGAAAGATGTCACCTCAAGCACTTATTTCGAAGGAGCTCTGAACTGGGATCGTGTTTTCATTGAAGACCACGCTATAAGCGGGCTATTGGTAGGTACTATGAGAGAATCAATCCGTGCCAATGCAGGAGATTTACAACAATCTCTTCCGAACAGGAACTTAGGATTGGCGGGACGTTTTACGTATGCATATGCTTCACGGTATTTTACTGAATTTAATTTTGGGTATAATGGATCTGAGCGTTTTTCAAAGAAAGAAAGGTTCGGGCTCTTCCCCTCGATAGGACTAGGTTGGATTGCATCAAATGAAAATTTCTGGGATAAAGAGTTGAAGAAAGTGATCAATCAGCTAAAATTTAAGTTTACCTATGGACTTGTAGGAAATGATGAAATCGGCTCATCAAGCGACCGTTTCTTTTACCTGTCAAATGTAAATATGGATGATGAAAGCCGTGGGTCTTCCTTTGGGACGTATGGGAATAATGGAGGAAGAACATTAAATGGCATTTCAATTTCACGATATTCGAATGACCTGATTTCATGGGAAACAGCAGAAAAAACAAATTTAGGCGTAGAATTAGGTATTCTGGAGAAATTGAATATCCAGGTCGATGTTTTCAAAGAAAACCGGAAAAACATTTTGATGAGCAGAGCCGCTATCCCTGCCACAATGGGACTACAATCATCTATTAAAGCGAATGTAGGTAAGGCGAAAAGCAAAGGAATAGATATCTCAATGAACTATGACCATATATTTAATAAATCGTTCTGGTTAACAGGTTTGGCTAATTTCACATATGCTACTAATGCATATACAGTATATGAAGAACCCGATTATACTACCATGCCTTGGTTGTCGCATGTCGGGCAATCGCTTTCTCAAGTACAAGGGTACGTGGCTGAGCGACTGTTTGTGGATGAAGATGAGGTCAGGAATTCTCCGCCTCAATTCGGGAACTATAGGGCTGGGGATATCAAATATAAAGATATCAACGGAGACGGTAAAATATCGGAATTGGACAAAGTCTTTATTGGCTACCCCACGAGTCCTGAAATTATCTATGGTTTTGGTTTTTCAATGGGTTACAGGAATTTCGACGTCTCCTGTTTTTTCCAAGGACTGGCTAGGGAATCTTTTTGGATTAATCCCAATGGATATAATCCCGATAATAATGAAATTGGTACAGCACCTTTCATTGACAGGCAGAATGCATTATTAAAGGCATACGCAGATAGCCACTGGTCGGAATCCAATCGTGATTTATATGCTTTATGGCCTCGACTCTCGGAGACAGTCATCGAAAATAATGTCCAGACATCTACATGGTTTATGAGAGATGGTTCTTTTTTGCGTTTGAAATCATTAGAAATTGGATATACCCTCCAAAAAGATTTGATCTCTAAAATTAAGATAAACAATTTCAGGTTGTATGTAAGTGGAACAAATTTGTTGACGTTTAGTAAATTCAAACTATGGGACCCGGAAATGGGGGGTAATGGTTTGGGATACCCAATTCAACAGGTATTTAACATAGGACTTCAAACAACTTTTTAAAAAACAAGATCATGAAGAAATTGATATATTTAATCGCTACAATTTTATTCAACGGGGTTATGGTTTCATGCAACTATTTAGACGTGGTGCCTGATAATGTGGCAACAATAGAATATGCATTTAGAAACAGAACTTCTACTGAAAAATTCTTATATACCTGTTATGGTTACCTGCCACGTGAAGGTGATGTATTGTGGGATGTGGCCATGGGAGGAGGAGACGACACCTGGACTCATTCATTTATCGGATGGAGTGCACGAAACATTGCCAATGCCAGACAAAACTCTACGAATCCTTATATAAACTTTTGGAATGGTGGACAAGGGGCAGATGTCAACTTATGGCAGGGGATAAGAGATTGCAATATTTTTCTTGAAAATATCAACAGTGTAATTGATATTCCTGAGTATGAAAAAATAAGATGGGCAGCAGAAGTGAAATTTTTAAAAGCGTATTATCACTTTTATTTGTTCAGAATGTATGGCCCAATACCCATTGTTGATGTAAATCTTCCGGTTTCTGCGGGGATTGACGCAGTGAAAGTATACAGGGAACCGGTTGATTCTGTCGTTAACTATATAACCGATTTAATGTTAGAAGCTTCAAAGGAATTACCTCCGGAAAAAGATGTCATAGAAGGAACTGAAGCGGGAAGGATGAATAACCTGATTGCGATGAGTGTGCGTGCCCAGGTGTTCATTTTTGCAGCAAGCCCATTATTTAATGGTAATACAAATTATGCAAGCATAGTCGACAATCGGGGGATCCATCTCTTTCCTCAAACCTATGATGGAAATAAATGGAAAATTGCAGCAGATGCCTGTAAAGAAGCCATAGAGATGTGCCACAACCAGGGCAAAGCTCTCTATGATCTAGTGGATCCACAAGCCATGACAGCCCCGGAACCTTTCTGGATACAGACTACCTATCGACAAGCAATCTGCGACAGATGGAATAAGGAGTTGATCTGGGGAGGCACCAATGTCGATTGCGCCTCACTATCACGACAAGCCCAAGCGAAAATAATGCGTTTAGCTGCAGAGCATACATCGATCAGATCCGAATGGGGACCCACCATTAAAATGGTAGAATCGTATTATTCTAAAAATGGTGTACCCATCAGCGAGGATATAGAATGGATCGATAATGAATGGTACGACCAGCGCTTCAGGATGAGACCGGAACCTTCATCGGGTGACGAGAAGTATTACATAAAAGAAGGTCAAAAAACAATATATCTTCATTATAACCGTGAGCCCAGATTTTACGCGAGCCTTGGATTCGATCGTGGAATTTATTTCGGTAACGGCTACTATGACTTCCCCGACAACGTAAAATGGACCGAATTCATGGCAAAAGAGTTCTCCGGGATGAGTTCTGCTTCAGAATGTTTCTCAATAACAGGTTATTCGGTAAAAAAGATGCATAGTTTCAAAAATGCCGTCACAAACAGCACGAATAGTGTTGAATATTATCCTTTTCCTGTAATGCGTTTAGCCGACTTATACCTATATTATGCAGAAGCATTGAATGAAGCGAGTGGTCCGTCGGATGAAGTTTTCTTTTATCTGGATGCTATAAGGGCAAGAGGCGGACTCGAGGGAGTTAAACAATCGTGGGATACTTATTCGGTAAATCCTTCTAAACCGGATACAAAAGAGGGTCTACGTGAAATTATTCAGGCAGAACGAAATATAGAATTGGCATTCGAAGGAAAACGATTTTGGGATATACGTCGATGGAAACAAATTTCGACATACAATGTACAACCGCAAGGATGGAATGCCATCGGAGACAATCCAGAAGACTTTTACAGGTTGACCAATCTCCCTCAAAAGCCGATTAAATTTTCTGTAAAAGATTATTTTTGGCCAATTAGAGAATATGATCTCTCTGTCAACAAAAATCTGATTCAAAATTATGGATGGTAATAAACTCATTAATATAATAAAAAATGAAAAAATATAATTTTATCAATTTTATTTTCATCCTTACGATTATACTTTTTTCTTGTAAGGAAGAGCCGATAGGCCAAATACCCATTGACAATACTCCCCCGGGAAAAGTGACCGATTTGAGCGTTAAGAACATCAAAGGTGGTGCTATTATCACTTACGTTTTACCCAAAGATGAGGATTTACTGTATGTAAAAGCTCAATATATGTTGAAAGACAGCATTCCCAATGAAGTCAAATCCTCCCTATACACGGATACATTAAAAATATATGGATTTGGAGATACCAAACCCCGTCAGGTAACATTATACGCTGTAGATCGAAGCAGAAACGAATCGGAAGGTGTATCTGTAACAGTTGAACCTCTGGAACCCCCAGTACTTACCATAGCAAAAACGTTACGGATGATCGAAGACTTTGGTGGGATCCATCTGTATTGGGAGAATGAAGATAGAGCCGAGATATCTGTAGTTGTGCTAAGAGAGGATAGTAATATGGAATATGTTCCCATTGAAACTTTTTATAGTTCAGTTATAGATGCAAATGGGGCTGTGCGGGGACTGGATACCATACCTATGAACTTTGGTATCTTTGTACAAGATCGATGGGAAAATCGTAGTGAAATATTATATAATACTTTAACCCCACTGTTTGAAACAAAACTCGACCGACTTAAATTCCGCGCTGTAACATTGCCCAACGACGAACCTTCAGCATGGGGTTGGGTATTACAAAATGTTTTTGATGGAATTATCGGCGACCAAGGTTTTCATACTGCACAAGGTTCCGGTAGATGGCCCCATGCTTTTACGATTGATTTGGGAGTATCATGTAAAATTAGCCGGATTAAAATGTATCAAAGACAAGGTGATTGGATATACCGCCATGGTAATATTAAGAAGTTCCAACTCTGGGGGAGCAATACTTTAGATGTATCCGGAAACTGGGATAGCTGGATAAAACTGATGGATTGTGAATCAATAAAACCCTCAGGGTTACCCCTCGGACAATATTCAGCTGAAGATCAAGCTTGGGCAGCAGATGGTGAAGAATTTATTAATTCGCCAGAAAATCCTACTGTCAGGTATATCCGATTTTTGGTTACCGATAATTGGTCAGGTGGAGACTTTGTACATATCTCTGAAATAGAAGTCTTCGGAGATAATCGCTTTTAACAATTATTTATCTCACATTTAAACTGATAACAAAATGAACTATAAGATTTATTCTCTCCTCTCCGCACTATTGATAATTATAATTTCTTGTTCCAAGATGAACGATATGCATCAAATGTATTTAGACGACGGAGAAAAACTTTATGCTGCAAAATTGGATAGTGTGGCACCCAATCCGGGATTTAATCGCATTGAGTTTGAAATGTACGCCTTATCACAAAGGATCAATAAAGTCCGGATTTACTGGAATGACAAGAATGATTCTGTAGATGTAATGTTGAATAATAAACCTGGAATTTATAAGCAATTAGTATCAAACCTGGAAGAAGGTGAATACATCTTTTTCTTCGTGAGTTTTGATGATTATAATAACAGATCCCTTGATTATGAATTAACAGCCATTTGTTATGGTGATTCATATGCTTCTATTTTATTGAATAGAAGCATAGAAAATATAACTAAGAATGGAGGTAATATTATTATAAAATGGAGATCTATTGCCGGGACTAATGTAGTTTCAACACAATTCACATACCAAACCTCAACTGGCGAAAGCAGCGAAATAGCGATACTTCCAGGTGAAAATACAACCACCCTAACAAATGCAAAAGAAGGAGGTACATATTCATACAAAACGCTATATAAACCCACTCCTAATTCTATCGATACTTTCGCGTCGATGGTTGAGAATGGTGTATTTCCCTGAAACAAAACGGATCTATGACAAACAATGATGAATAATTTATTGATTATTAATATTAAATTCACGAATATGAAAAAGATTATTATTACGCTTACAGTGTTGCTGATTGCATGGAGTGCATTATTGCCACAATCAAAAATCGGAAATGAAACAGCGGCTCAGAAAGAGCAGCGAATGAAATGGTGGACCGACGCCCGCTTTGGGATGTTCATTCATTGGGGATTATACGCACTTCCCGCTCGCCATGAATGGGTAAAACATAATGAAAGACTTACCAATGAACAGTATCAGAATTACTTCGAAGAGTTCAATCCGGTAAATTACGATCCGGTAAAATGGGCTAAGGCGGCAAAGCAGGCCGGGATGAAATACGCTGTGCTTACGTCGAAGCATCATGAAGGATTTTGTCTTTTTGATTCTAAATTGACGGATTATAAATCTACAAATACACCAATAAAAAGAGATCTCGTAAAGGAATTTGTGGATGCTTTCAGAGCCGAAGGCCTGAAAGTGGGCTTTTATTATTCCCTTATAGACTGGCATCATCCCGATTTCACCATTGACAGGGTACATCCTCAACGGGTCACATCGTCAGCCGAATATGAGACGTTAAACAAGGGAAAAGATATGAATCGATATCGTACTTACCTGCACGATCAGATAAAAGAGTTGCTCACCAATTATGGTAAGATTGATATTTTATGGTTGGATTTCTCTTATCCCGGGGAAAACGGAAAAGGGCGAGACGATTGGGGAGCGATAGAACTCATTAAGATGGTGAGGAAGTTACAGCCAGGCATCATTATCGACAATCGTCTTGATCTGAACGATTATGAAGATGGCTATGATTTTGAGACTCCCGAACAGGTTTCACCATCGAAACTGGCAGAGTATAAAGGAAAATATTGGGAGACCTGTCAGACTTTTTCCGGCTCATGGGGTTATTATAGAGACGAATCCTCATGGAAAACCCAAAGACAATTGTTAGATTTACTCATCACATCAACTGCAAATGGAGGAAATTTACTATTAAACGTAGGTCCCACCGCCAAAGGTGAGTTTGATTACAGAGCCACAGAAGCGATAGAAAAAATCGGATACTGGATGCAGGCAAATAGTGAGTCCATTTACAACTGTACTTATGCGCCCGATGAGTTCGGAATTCCTGAGAATATTGATGCCCGCCTTACTTATAATCCTGAACGAAGAAGACTATATCTCCATTTATTTGATTATTCTTCCGGAGGAAAGATTAGATTAAAAGGATATAAGGACAAAATAAAATATGCGCAACTGCTGAACGATAACTCTGAAATAAGATATCAAAGTAATGATAATGATATTATATTCGAGTTGCCTACTCAAAAACCACCATATGAAGTACCTGTCATTGAATTAATATTAAAATAGAGTAGCAAAATTTACTAATTGAAATTTAAAATCGAATGAAACATATCTTTAAAACTGAAAACAGATTGTCAGGTAAAAACAGTAATGGGTACCGGACAAATTTCTTTCCTGCAATATTTTTTGGGAATCATCTTGTGCCATCAGCCATATTTATTTTCACCATCAACGTATGCGCTCTCTTTGCACAGGAGAGATCAGCACCAAAAAGCTTAATTGATCTCCAACAGGAATTTGTCAATCTGCATTTTGGAATGTTCATCCATTACAATATCCCGACATATATGGACGAAGACTGGGCAGACCCGGAAGCCTCGCCTGCGATTTTCGCACCTGTCAAACTTGACTGCTCCCAATGGGCTAAAGCGGCCAAAGAAGCAAAGATGACCTATGGATGCCTGACCACGAAACACCATAGCGGATTTTGTATCTGGGACACAAAGACAACCGATTACAATGTGATGAACAGTCCGCTTAAACGGGATGTGGTGAGAGAATATGCAGATGCTTTCCGTCAACAAGGGCTAAAGGTGATGTTATATTATTCTATTCTGGATACACATCATAAGTTACGCCCGGGATGGATAAGCCAACAGCATATTCAGATGATTAAAGACCAGTTGACAGAATTGATGACCCAATATGGAGAAATAACAGCCCTAATTATTGACGGATGGGATGCACCCTGGTCCCGAATATCGTACGACGAGGTACCCTTTGCCGACATCTACCGCCTGATAAAGAGTATCCAACCTGATTGCCTGGTGATGGACCTGAATGCAGCCAAGTATCCGGCAGATATTCTATATTATACTGATATCAAATCGTATGAACAGGGTGCCGGTCAACACATCTCCAAAGAGGAGAATCGCTTGCCCGCCTTGTCCTGCCTGCCAATTAATGGTAGCTGGTTCTGGAAGACCAGCTTTCCTGACACGCCGGTGAAAGATCCCAAAGTGCTGGTAGATGACAATCTTATTCCTTTTAACAGAGCCTATTGTAATTTCATCCTGAATGTGGCTCCCAACCGGGATGGGCTGGTGGATGACAATGCGGTGGAAGCATTGAAAGAGATTGGCCGCCTGTGGCATAATACCGACCCGTTACCTCAATTACCACCTAATGATGGAGCTATTATTTCAACCAATATAGCGAAATTCAAACCGACAAATTCAAGTTGGAGCGACGATATGCATATTATGGATTTTGCCAATGATGACAATTTCCGTACAGCATGGCGATCCAATAAATCAGTCAGGCATCCCTGGATTGAAATCGATCTGGGAACAGAGCAGCCGTTTAACCTGATCACAATCGCTCAAGGTGGAGAAAAAAGCAATATCCGGAAATATAGGATTGAGTATATGCAAAATAACCAGTGGATACCGCTTTTAAGCAATAATAGCGAGAAGAGCATTAAAGTCGATCGCTTTAATCAGGTATGGGCCAATAAAGTGAAAATATGGGTGGATGAATTTGCCTCTCCTCCAATAATAACTGAAATAGGTATTTATAATGAAATAAAATAAAATCGATGAACAGGTAGTAGTTTGATTATAAATCTGTTTCAAATTGAATTCTTACCCAATTCGCCCAAGTCAAAGTAAAAAACATCAGACTTGGGCGAGTTTATTATGTGGGCTAAAATATGATATATAACATATAAAAAAAATTGTTTTCTTCGGTTTGTCAACCTATCTTTGCATCAGCACAGTACAGGACGGCATATTATTATTCATGGAAATGGAGTTCAATAACAAAAATACAAAAGTACAGCAGCTTACTGATTTCATACAACGATCCATCTCAACGCACGAATTGAAAGTAGGTGATAAATTACCATCTATCAATCAATTGAGCAAACAATTTCATCTTTCCCGCGACACTGTTTTCAAAGCTTTCACCGATTTGAAAAACAGGCAGATCATTGACTCCATACACGGCAAGAACTATTACGTAGCCTCTCATACCAAACACATCTTACTATTATTGGACGAATACACTCCTTTTAAAGAGGTATTATACAACACGCTAAGAGAAAGAATACCGTCCTACTATGAGATAGATCTTTGGTTTCACCAATACAACGAGCATCTATTCAACCAGATAGTGAGCAATTCTCTGGGTATGTACAACAAGTACCTGGTAATGAATTATCACAACGAAAAATTTTCGGAAGCGTTGCTGAAAATAGACAAGAAAAAGCTGTTGTTACTGGATTTCGGGAAATTCGACAAGAACGGTTATTCCTATGTTTGTCAGGATTTCGACAACGCTCTTTATAATGCATTACAAACAATAAAAAACGACTTGAAGAAATATCGAAAGTTGTTCTTCGTATTTAATAAGCACCATAAACATCCGCAAACCAGTAAGGAATACTTTTGTAAGTTTTGCATCGACAATAATTTTATGTTCGAGATCATAGATGAGATCACCGGGAAGACTGCCATTTTGGAGAACGCATTCTATCTGGTCATCAAACAGGAAGATCTGGTTTCAATCATAAAAAAGGGAAAATTAGAGCAACTCAAAGCAGGAAGGGACTACGGGTTACTGGCCTATAATGAAAATCCGTTCTATGAGGTAATTGAAAACGGAATAGCCAGTATCGGGGTTAATTGGGAAAGAATGGGCAATCTGGCTGCGGATTTCGTTGTTAAAGAAAATTCCATCCAGAAGTTCTTGCCGACAGAAATCATACTTCGAAACTCATTTTAACTGCCTACACGACTATCCATACCGGACAATCCAACCCCAATAAAGGGAAAAATGGAAAATAACAGATAAATAACATTCTAAAAAGAAATTAATATGAAAAAGTATCCTAAAATCGGAATCCGCCCCACTATCGACGGACGTCAGGGAGGTGTAAGGGAAAGCCTCGAAGAGAAGACTATGAATTTGGCAAAAGCTGTGGCCGAGTTAATCACTACCCACTTAAGAAATGGAGATGGAAGCCCGGTGGAATGTGTGATTGCCGACGGCACTATCGGCCGTGTAGGTGAAAGCGCCGCCTGTGCCGAAAAATTCGAACGGGAAGGAGTGGGTTCCACCATTACAGTAACGTCAAGCTGGTGCTATGGATCGGAAACGATGGACATGAATCCTCATTATCCGAAAGCCGTATGGGGTTTTAACGGGACAGAGCGCCCGGGAGCGGTTTATCTTGCGGCAGTATTGGCATCGCATTCACAAAAAGGACTCCCCGCTTTCGGTATTTACGGCCATGAAGTACAGGAACTGCAGGACAATACTATCCCTTCAGATGTGGCTGAAAAATTGCTTCGGTTCGCACGTGCCGCACAGGCTGTGGCCACGATGAGGGGACAGTCATATCTCTCCATCGGCAGCATATCGATGGGTATTGCCGGCTCTATGGTGAATCCCGACTTCTTCCAGAAATATTTGGGAGTCCGTAATGAATCGGTCGATTCCACAGAAATCCTTCGCCGGATACAGGAAGGGATTTACGATCACGAAGAATTCGAAAAAGCGATGGCCTGGACCGAAAAATACTGTAAAGTGAATGAAGGGAGCGATGTCAACAGGCCTGAAAAAACAAAGAGTAGGGAAGAGAAAGACAAAGACTGGGAGTTTGTAGTAAAAATGACTATCATTATCCGCGATCTGATGCAAGGCAATCCGAAACTGGAGACGATGGGTTTTAAGGAAGAAGCGATCGGGCATAACGCCATCTTCGGGGGCTTCCAGGGACAACGCCAGTGGACCGATTTCCTGCCTAACGGTGATTTCAGCGAGACCATACTGACTACTTCATTCGACTGGAACGGTATTCGTGAAGCCTATACCTTCGCCACTGAAAATGATTGTCTGAACGCAACGATGATGCTGTTCGGTCATCTGATGACAAATACCGCACAGATTTTCTCGGATGTACGTACTTATTGGAGTCCCGAAGCGGTGAAACGTGTTACCGGAAAAGAGCTTACCGGCTTAGCAGCCAATGGAGTGCTTCACCTGATCAATTCGGGCGCTACCACCCTCGACGGTACAGGGCGTATGGATTGTGACGGCAGACCGGCCATGAAAGAGCCGTGGAACATCACCGAAGAAGAGACAAAAGCTTGTCTTGCCGCCACCGCCTGGTCGCCGGCCAACCGCGATTATTTCCGTGGCGGCGGATATTCATCTACTTTCCTGACCCGTGGCGGCATACCCGTCACCATGTCGCGCCTGAACATGGTAGACGGCCTGGGGCCAGTCATTCAGATAGCCGAGGGATGGACAGTCGATCTCGACCCGGAAGTGCATGACATCATCAACCAACGTACCGACAGGACATGGCCCACCACATGGTTTGCGCCCCGTCTTACCGGAAAAGGGCCGTTCAAAGATGTATATTCGGTGATGAACAACTGGGGAGCCAACCACGGCGCCATCAGCTACGGCCACATAGGACAGGATCTGATCACCCTGGCATCAATCCTCCGTATTCCAATATGCATGCATAATGTAGAAGACGACGACATCTTCCGTCCGTCGGCATGGAATGCTTTCGGTATGGACAAGGAGGGTGCCGATTTCCGCGCCTGCCAGAATTTCGGGCCTATTTATAAATAATCAATCGTACAACAGTTAACAACTATATCGCCTATGCTCCTCCCTTTCCCATTGGATTCAAAAATAACCAAAGGGGGGAGGCAAGGCGGTAAGACAATGATCCTGGAAGATCAAAAAGAAAAGCGATGAATAAGACTAAACTTCCATTACTCACACACAACGGAGTCAATTACCTGTTGCCGTTTATCATTATCACCGCCTGCTTTGCCTTGTGGGGCTTTGCCAACGACATCACCAATCCTATGGTAAAGGCGTTCTCGAAGATTTTCAGGATGAACGTCACCCAGGGCGCATTGGTACAACTGGCTTTCTATGGAGGCTATTTCGCCATGGCATTCCCTGCCGCCATATTCATCAAGAAATTCTCCTATAAGTCGGGAATATTGCTGGGACTGGCGCTCTATGCCTTTGGTGCGTTCCTGTTTTTTCCCGCAATGCAGTCCGGAAATTACTATCCTTTCCTGGCTGCCTATTTTGTCCTTACCTGCGGATTATCATTTCTTGAGACCAGCGCCAACCCCTATATCCTGACTATGGGGCCGGAAGAAAATGCTACCCGACGGCTGAATATGGCACAGGCTTTTAATCCGATAGGTTCATTGCTCGGCATGTTTGTCGCTATGAATTTTATCCAGGCACGACTCAACCCTATGAGTACCGCAGAGAGGGCACTGCTTTCAGATCCTGAATTTGAAGCGATGAAACAGTCCGACCTCACCATCCTTATCGGGCCCTATCTGGCTATCGGTATTGTCGTCATGGTAATGTTCCTTATCATCCTGATAGCACGAATGCCAAAAAACGGAGATGCAGACAAGAGCCTCCATTTCGGGGCTACCCTGAAGCGTATTTTCTCCATCCCCAACTATCGTCAGGGTGTCATCGCACAATTCTTTTATGTGGGTGCCCAAATCATGTGCTGGACATTCATTATCCAGTACGGTACTCCTATTTTTATGGCACAGGGAATGGAGGAACAGGCTGCGGAGATTTTATCACAGAAATACAATATCGCCGCTATGGTCATCTTTTGCCTGAGTCGTCTAATCGCCACCTATCTGATGAAATTCTTTGATCCGGGGAAGATGTTACGCACTTTTGCCATCGCCGGAGGCTTATTTACATTGGGTGTAATTCTCTTCCAGAATATCTGGGGACTCTATTGCCTGGTAGCAGTATCCGCATGTATGTCGCTGATGTTCCCCACTATATATGGTATTGCCCTGACCGGGATGGGAGAAGATGCCAAATTCGGTGCGGCAGGACTCATTATGGCCATATTGGGAGGATCAATCCTTCCTCCGGTACAGGCTGCCATTATCGATTTAGGGGCTATCGGCACTTCGTTCCCTGCCGTAAATGCATCCTTTATCCTCCCTTTCATCTGCTTTGTAGTAGTAGCCTGGTACGGAACCCAAGCATACCAAAGGAGTCAAACGAGTATCACTAAATTGAAACGAGTAAATAAACCATTTTGATAATGCAAAAAACAATTCTATTCCTGATCGGCATCCTGCTTCTATCGTGCCGGACGGAACCACAAAGTTCCATCACACCCCAAAGTACCATCAAAATAGAAGAGGGAGACAGTAAAGAAGTCATCATAGAAAAAGCAGCCCATGTGGTTCCTACAGAGAACCAACTGGATGCGTTAAGAAACGAATTCATCGCTTTCATCCATTTTGGCCCCAACACATTTACCCGTAAGGAATGGGGAAACGGAATGGAAGATCCGGCCATCTTTGATCTGAAAACCCTCGATACCGACCAGTGGTGCCAGACCATGAAAGCTGCCGGCATGAAAATGGTCATTCTCACTGTCAAGCACCATGATGGCTTCGTCCTCTGGCAAAGCCGGTATACCGATCATGGGATTATGTCGTCCGGATTCCTCGATGGGAAAGGAGATATTCTCAGAGAACTGTCTGAATCGTGCCATAAATATGGGTTGAAACTGGGGGTTTACCTCTCTCCTGCTGATCTCTACCAGATAGAGAGTCCCGAGGGGTTGTACGGCAACCTGAGTGAATATACCCAACGAACTATCCCGCGCGAGATACCGGGTCGTCCGTTCAAAAACAAGGCCACATTCAAATTTGAAGTAGATGACTACAATGAATATTTCCTGAATCAACTTTTCGAAATATTGACCGAATACGGAGAAATCCATGAAGTATGGTTTGACGGTGCACACCCCAAAACCAAAGGAGGACAGAAATACAATTATCCGGCGTGGAGAGAGTTGATCCGCACGTTAGCACCCAAAGCGGTCATTTTCGGACGTGAGGATACACGGTGGTGCGGTAACGAAGCAGGTGCTACACGAGAGACGGAGTGGAATATAATCCCCTATCCTGAGGATCCCCGCACCTCTACTCATTTCCCGGATCTGACCGATACCGACCTCGGCTCACGGGAGAAACTATATGCAGGAAAATACCTTCATTACCAACAGGGTGAAACCGATACTTCCATCCGTGAAGGGTGGTTTTATCGTGACGATACCCATCAAAAGGTACGGAGTGCCGATGATGTATTCGATATCTACGAACGTTCTGTAGGTGGCAACTCCACATTGTTGTTGAATATCCCGCCCAACCGTGAAGGTAAATTCTCTGCCAGGGATGTGGAAGTGCTGGAAGAAGTAGGGAAGCGGATAAAAGAAACCTACGAAATAAACCTGCTGAAAGGGGCTAAAGGACCAAAGCAGGTGTTGGACACTAATCCGGACACATATCTGTTATTGACTGAAAACAAACGCGAGATCATTGTCACACTACCCGCTCCTGCGACTATAAACCGATTGATACTGCAGGAAGCCGTCGCCACCCATAGTGAACGGGTGGAGCAGCACGCTTTGGATGCATGGATAGACAATCAATGGAAAGAGATTGCCACGGCAACCAATATCGGATATAAACGCATTTTACGTTTTCCGGAGGTTACCACCCATAAACTCCGTATCCGGATATTGGAGTCAAGACTCGATCCCGCGATCAGCCATATATCTGCCCACTATTACCATACCCGCCCGCCACAACTGGCGTTTACACGCGATAAAGAGGGGATGGTCACCATTGCTCCGCTACAGACAGAGTTCAACTGGAATCCCCACGGTCATAATGCAGCGGGGAACCTGAATACCGGATACGAAATATTCTATACCCTTGACGGATCGGAGCCTACACAAAACTCTCCCAAATATGAGGAACCGGTTAAGGTGGAGAATAAGCTGTTGAAAGCAGTCTCGTTCAACAACGGGGCACCAGGGACAATACACAGTGAAGCTTTCGGTATAGTGAAAAAAGATTGGACGTTACTCGGTGCCAGCAGCCAACGAAGCGATCGTACCGCTGCCCTGAATGCCTTTGATGCAAATAACCGTTCTTACTGGCAATCACAGGAGGGTAGCACCCACTTTATCGCCATTGATCTTGGGAAGGAGTATGAATTGAAAGCGATGGTCTACACCCCACAAACATTTCATGGCGATGGAATGATGGCGGGAGGAAATATCCAGGTAAGTGCCGACGGAAAAAACTGGAAAACGGTGGAAACCTTTGAGTTCGGGAACCTGATCAACGACCCGACCCCACGGACACATCAATTCGCCAAGCCGGTTACGACCCGTTATATACGTTTACAAAGCGCTGCTGTCGCCGGGAACGGGAAATCTATAGCTATTGCAGAACTTGATTTTTTGTAATTAAATATTTCCACTATGAATACGAAAGGAATAATTTTAGTTGTCCTCTTCTCTACAATCGTTAACAACAGTCTTATTTTTTCACAGCGACAAGCATGGAGTGAAACCGGAGACGAGAAAGCTAAAAGGATGGAATGGTGGACCCATGACCGGTTCGGCATGTTCATCCATTGGGGAATATATGCCTTGCCGGCACGACACGAATGGGTACAACTCTACGAAAAAATTCCCGCTGCCGAATACCGAAAATACTTCGATCATTTCAACCCCGATCTCTACAATCCAAAAGAGTGGGCTGCCAAGGCAAAGAAGGCGGGCATGAAGTATGTCGTACTGACCACCAAGCATCACGACGGGTTTTGCCTGTGGGACTCCAAATACACTGATTATAAAGTGACCAATACGCCTTACGGAAAAGATCTTATAAAACCTTTTGTGGAGGCTTTCCGTGCCGAGGGGATACGGATCGGCTTTTATTATTCGTTGATCGACTGGCACCATCCGCACTTTGCTTTCGACCGAAGTCATCCCCCTGTTCCGACGAATCAGGAAGAACGACAGAAAGAGAATGAAAAGCGGGATATGAATATTTACCGGCAATATATGAAAGACCAGTTACGGGAGTTGCTGACTCAATTTGGTCAGATCGACGAACTGTTTATGGATTTTTCTTATCCCGGTGAAGGAGGTAAAGGCCATAAGGATTGGGATTCGGAAGGACTGGCAAGACTTGTCCGCGAATTGCAACCACAGATTATCATCAACAACCGGATGGACCTGGATCATACCGACTGGGGATGGGATTATATTACGCCGGAACAGTTCATGCCACAGGAATGGCCGACTGTCGACGGAGAACGTGTGCCGTGGGAAACCTGCCAGACTTTTTCCGGTTCATGGGGCTATTATCGCGACCAATATTCGTGGAAGAGTACTCATCAGTTGATTGTCATGCTGGTCGAAGCTGTCAGCAAGGGTGGTAACCTGCTCCTGAATGTGGGACCCACAGCGCGAGGAGTGTTTGATGATCGTGCCAATGAACGCCTCGACGGTATTGGCGAATGGATGAGATTTCATAGCCGGTCGATCTATGGCTGTACTCAGGCGCCAGATGAGTACAAGGCTCCACAGAATTGCCTTATGACTTATAATCCACAGACTCACAGGCTTTATATCCATGTATTGGAGTGGCCTTTCAAATCACTCCACTTACCGGGAATGAGAGACAAGATCAAATATGTGCAACTGTTGAATGACGCTTCGGAAGTTAAATTCCACTCGCAAACACAATCCGGCAGCCATATAGTGGAAACGTCAAAAGAAAACGATGTTATCCTGAACCTTCCCGTAGAACGTCCGAATAGTGACCTGCCTGTGATCGAATTGTTCCTGAAATAATATGCTAAAAACTGACTCATGAAAAAATATGTATTCTTACTACCGATCCTGCTTTCCTGCGTATTGATACAATGCATTACGGGTGATATCAAGAAACAAAAGCTTGTTCTGCGTTACAATGTACCGGCAAGCGTATGGGAAGAAACCCTTCCACTGGGCAACGGACGGATCGGCATGATGCCCGACGGAGGTATCGACACCGAACACATCGTATTGAATGATATCACCATGTGGTCGGGGAGTAAAGATTCCGAGGCATTCAGCCCGGAAGCGATCAATTATCTACCGGAAATCCGGGAATTATTACTCGCCGGCAAGAATCGTGATGCACAGCAATTGATGTATCGGCACTTCCGCTGCGGCGGACTGGGTTCCGACCACGGTAACGGGAAAGATGCCCCTTATGGCTGTTTCCAGATGCTGGGTGATCTGCATATCACTTACAGCTATCCACAAACGGACAGTGTAAGCCATTACGAAAGAACGCTCTCTCTCAATGATGCGATAGCCACGACTCACTTCAGCAAGAATGGCATCGCCTATACCCGTGAATACTTCGCCTCTCATGCTCATGATGTGCTCGTTATCCGGCTGACTGCCGATAAGAAAAAATCATTATCTTTTGATGTCAAGATGAGTAGGCCGGAGAGGGCTACTGTCTCGGTAAAGGAGAATAAACTATACATGGAAGGAGAGTTGAACGACGGCCATAACGGTGAAAATGGAGTACGCTATCTCACTCAATTGGAGATTGTGAACAAAGGAGGCAAACTGACACCATCCGCCCATTCATTATCATTGTCTGATGCGGATGAAGCGATTATCCTTATCTCCAACGCTACCGACATGTTCGACAAGGAGAACCACACCACTTACTCGCTATCTGCCGAACTGTTGCTGGCACAAGCGAAAAACAATCCATACAACCGGTTAAAAAAAGCCCATATCGAAGTCTATAAGGAAAAATTCGACCGGGTAGAGCTAAACCTCGGGGAACAGGACAACACAACACCTACGAACGAGCGCCTTATCCGGTTCCAATCGGACGATGACCCGGCGCTTGCCGCCCTCTATTTTCAATTCGGCCGTTATCTGATGATCTGCGGTGCACGGGAAGGCAACCTGCCGCTCAACTTGCAGGGATTATGGGCCAATACGGTACAAACGCCCTGGAACGGCGACTATCACCTAAATATCAACGTACAGATGAATTATTGGCCGGCAGAGGTGTGTAACCTGTCAGAGTTACATAAAGCTTTATCCGATTTCACAGCATCACTCGTGCCCTCAGGCGAGAAAACGGCGCAGACCTTTTATGGAGCCAAAGGATGGGTAGCGCATATGATGACCAATCCCTGGCAATTTACCGCACCCGGCGAACATGCATCATGGGGGTCGACCAACACCGGGGGTGCCTGGCTGTGTCAACACCTCTGGGAGCATTACGCCTTTACCCGGGACAAGGAATACCTGAAATCTATCTATCCCGTACTGGCAGGAGCGACCGATTTCTTCCTGAGCAGTATGATCCGGGAACCGAAACAGGGATGGCTGATAACCGCTCCCTCCTCTTCTCCCGAAAATGCTTTCTACCTCCCCGGAACCAGGGATGCCGTAAACGTCTGTATGGGCCCCACAATGGACGTACAGATAATCAGGGAACTATTCACCAATATGCTCTCCGCGGCAGAAATACTCGGCATAGAAGATGAATCTACCGCAAAGATCAGGGAAGTACTTCCACAACTCCCACCCATGCAGATCAGCCCCGACGGACGTTTGCAGGAGTGGCTTGAAGATTATGAAGAAGTCGATCCGCAACACAGGCATGTGTCACATCTTTACGGATTACACCCCTCCAACCAAATATCTCCCATCACCACTCCCGATTTGGCCGACGCAGCACGCAAAACCCTTAACCGGCGCGGTGATGCCGGCACAGGATGGTCACGTGCATGGAAAGTGAATTTCTGGGCTCGTCTGCACGATGGCGACCGTGCTTATAAGCTGTTAAAAAGCCTGCTGGAACCGACATCGGGAAGCGAAATAAGAATGAGTGGTGGAGGCGGAACCTATCCCAACCTGTTCTGCGCTCATCCCCCCATCCAGATAGACGGCAATTTCGGAGGTACGGCAGGAATTGCCGAAATGCTGATACAAAGCCAAAGTGGATATATCCAACTGTTGCCGGCTTTGCCTACAGGATGGTCAAAAGGAAGTTTCAAAGGGTTATGTGTAAGGGGAGGCGCCGAAGTAGATGCAGCATGGGAAAAAGGCAGAATAACCCGATTAACTCTGCACGCAAAAACTGACAACAATTTTCAGTTGAAAGTACCTGACGGTGTAACAGCAATAAAGAAAAACGGCAGAGAACTCCCGATTGAGAACGGGTTCGTGCCGTTAGAAATGAAAAAGGGTGAAAAAACGGAACTGGATCTGACCTATCCCGTTTAAACCCTATCAGAAAGGGTATTTTTTGCCAAAAGCCATGAGGATAAGCAGCAGGATCAGATCTGATCGTAAGGCAACTGTGCCAGCATATCGGAAATCTTATCCACTGCTTCTTTCATGGGTTTCTCAACCATTCCCCTGATAAAAGGGTTCAGGTCGGCCTTAACCGTCATCCGCAGCCGGGTATCCCTCTCACCTTTCGCTATCAGTTGTATCCACAGGAAAACATCAAAAGGGAGCTTATCCGACTTAAACTTTACCAGTTTATTCAGCTCGCGCTCCACGACAAGAAAAGTCACTGTCCCCACCGGATCTACCCGGAATGAGACGCTGTCTTCATCAAAAGAAAAGTCCTTGAGTTTATCCTCGGGGATTTTATCCTTTACCAACTCAAGCTTCCGAAGGTCGGAAAGCACACGGAACACATCTGTGTCGCTGTGTAATATGGTCTTTACCTCACTGGTAAACTCGGTCATTTCTTGCTCTTTTTTACGGTTTGTCCCCAGTTCTCAGGATCTTTGCGCCAGTCCTGCAGCGTCAGTAACTCCGATTCATCAATATAATCGGTAGCCAGTGCTTCATCGAGAATAGCGTCATAGTTACAAAGTGTGGTGAGTTCTACCCGTGCATCATGCATTCGTTTTTCAGCATAAGGAAATCCGTAGGTAAAGACAGCCAACATGCCAAGGACATCCGACCCGTTGTTCCGAATAGCTTCTACCGCTTTCAGACTACTACCTCCTGTAGAAACCAGATCTTCGATCACAATCACCTTCTGTTTGGGCCTCAGGTCACCTTCGATCATATTCTCCAGCCCGTGATCTTTCGGTGCAGAACGGACATAGACGAATGGCAAGCCGAGCAGGTCGGCCACCAATACGCCCGGTGCAATAGCTCCCGTAGCAACTCCTGCTACAGCATCAGCCTGCGGATATTTCTCTAGGACAAGACGGGCAAACTCCACCTTCACAAAATTACGGATGGCCGGATAGGACATCAATTTCCGGTTATCACAATATATGGGCGATTTCCAGCCTGAAGCCCACGTAAACGGGTTAGACGGCTGTAATTTTATGGCTTTAATTCTAAGAAGCTTTTCGGCTGTTAATTTCTGTAACGTATTCATACGATTAATTCATTTTTTCCTATCAGTGATCTATCTAAACAAATTTTCAACCTTGCGGTTTGATAACTTTTTTCTTTATCCGCACTTCCGCAGATTAACCACAAAAGTACGCTTTTTCAAAAATATTTGTGTGCATTTTCACGAAAAAAAGGGTTAAAAGACTTCCCCAAGCGTAGCAATGCTGATTTTCACCCTTTTACACTCCTGCAGCGCTACACCGCAAGCCTCCAGCGTTGACCCTGTGGTGATCACATCATCCACCAGTAGCAGGTGTTTCTCCTCAAAGAGTGCCTGATCAGCTACCTTGAATATATCTTTCACATTTTCCCATCGTTGTGTCTTGGAACGTTTTGTCTGGGTAGGATTGTACACCACCCGAACCAGGTTACCCGTAGAAACAGGCAGGCCGGTGGTTTCAGATAGACCTTTCGCAATTATTTCAGCCTGATTATATCCCCTTTCCTTTTCCTTCTTTGGATGAAGTGGTACGGGTACTATCAGGTCGATCGAATCGAGAAAATCACTCCCTATGAGGTCTTTTCCAAATATCCTTCCCAATAGGAGCCCGATACGCTGATTGTGTCGATACTTCAAATGATAGATCAGGGGTGGCAGGGTTCCTCCCTTCGTATAGACGCAGTATGAGGCGATCCGTTCGAAAGGGATACGGCCAGCCATCAGTTTCTCGGCATCATTATCGGGTTCCTTGAAGTTATGGGTCTTCGGCAATTTGTACAGGCATTGCAGACAAGCGCCTTCTTCGCCGGGTAACAATTCCCCGCCACAAACAACGCATATATTCGGGTAAAAAAGGTACATCAGTGAATTCAGCAACTCATTCCGTCTCATCAAAGAGTTCCCCTATTTCCATTTTTTTCAGCCACGATATCACCTCATCGATGGTAAAACCTCTGCCCAGTGCGTACCGGATCAGCTTACCACGCTTCTCATAGTCCGATTTCCCTTTCACACTCTTCCATTTCTTCTCCAGTATCGGCTGTAACGATTCACTGGTCGCGACGTCGGAAAACTCTGAAAACATCTCTTCGATCAAGTCAGGAGGCAGTTGTTTCTGTTCCAGGAGGAGTGTAATCTTTCTCTTTCCCCACTTATTAAAATGGAGTTTATCGTGGATATAGCTATGGATAAATCGTTTTTCGTCGAGATATTTTTCTTTTTTCAACCGATTGATTACCTTATTGGCAGCCTGCACCGAGAAACCCATTCGTATCAGCTTCCGCTCTATGTCGAAGGGTGCGCACTCCTTTTTCGAACAAACCCGCGTCATACTCGTATAAGCCTGCTCTTCGGTAATGATCCTGTCTTTCCTATCCATGACTCTCCGGTTTTACAGCACGCACTATTCTCTCATTGCCGGAAATATCTTTCTTCAGTTCAACAGACTCAAATCCTTTATCCCGAAGCATATTACAGATTTCCGATCCTTTCTCCCTATTGATCTCGAAATACAACTCTCCCCTGTCATTCAGCATTACAAGCGCTATATCAGCGATACGTTCATAAAACAGCAACGCATTGTCGTCAGCCACAAAAAGGGCTACATGCGGTTCGAAATCCAGCACATTCACTTCCATATCCACTTTTTCCGATTCAGTCACATAGGGTGGGTTACTTACGATCACATCGAAAACAGGATTATCCTCTACAGGCTGAAAAATATCATGCACCAAAAAATGTACACTGACACCGTTCAGGCGCGCATTTTCTGAGGCTACTTCCAATGCCCCTTCCGATATATCCCAGGCATACACATCGGCTTTATTCATTTTCTTTGCCAACGTCACCGCTATACAACCGCTTCCCGTTCCAATGTCCAACACCGAACAGTTCGTTTTACGGCTGCCGGAAAGAGCCCATTCCACCAACTCCTCTGTTTCAGGACGGGGAATAAGGACATCGGGGGTGACAATAAAAGGCAAGCCGTAAAATTCCGTTTTTCCCAATATATACTGTATAGGTTCCCCGGTTTTCAACCTACGAACAATATCTTCTGTTTTCCTACGCTGCGGACCGGATAAATGACTAATTTTGTCTGTCGTCATACCAATAAAAGAGTTACCGCATACTTCTTTGAAGATAAGTTGCGTAAGAACGGATATCTCCGGCATGGAGTAGAGCCCTTCCAATTCTTGCTGGATATGTCGACCCGAATTGTGCATAATATTTTGTAAAGATAATGAAAAATGGAATTAAATCCGCTGTTTATGGAGAGATGCCTTCAACTTGCCCGCAAGGGAGAAGGCTTCACAAAGCCCAATCCTCTAGTTGGAGCTGTATTGGTACATGATGGACGAATCATCGGAGAGGGATTTCACCGTCAATACGGAAAAGCACATGCGGAAGTGAATGCGATCGCTTCTGTCAAGGATAGTTCGCTGCTCCCGGAATCGACGCTTTATGTATCGCTCGAGCCCTGCGCTCATCATGGGAAAACCCCTCCCTGTGCAGAGTTGATCATTACAAAAAAGATCCCTCGCGTAGTGGTGGCCACCGGTGATCCTAACCCGAAAGTATCGGGAAAAGGTATCGCGATGATGAGAGAAAGCGGTATTGAGGTGGCGGTGGGAATGCTGGAAGAGAAAGCCCGCGATCTTAACAGGATATTCTTCGTAAATCAGCTGTACAACAGGCCCTACATAATTTTAAAATGGGCACAGAGCAGTGATGGATTCATGGATCGTCACCGTACACCGGGTGATGGAAAGATGCCGGTCATCATTTCCAATACTCTTACCCATACTATCGTACAT
Source organism: Proteiniphilum sp. (assembly GCF_034927365.1). Classification (GTDB taxonomy): domain Bacteria; phylum Bacteroidota; class Bacteroidia; order Bacteroidales; family Dysgonomonadaceae; genus Proteiniphilum. The sequence continues at coordinate 159,737 of NZ_JAYFQD010000007.1, forward strand.
AAATTCCGTACACAAATAGAAGGAATTATGGTAGGCACCAATACCGCACTTCTGGATAATCCTCAATTGACAGCAAGGAAATGGTTCGGGAATCATCCCACAAGAGTGGTTATTGACAGGGAAAATAAAATCTCCACAGATGCACCCTTGTTCGACGGAACAGCGCCTATCATCGTTTTCACGGCATCCGTTCCTACCAATGCCGGGAAAAAAGAGTATATCAAATATATAGAGATTGACTTCTCGGGTGATACCAATAAACAATTCCTGGATCGGTTGTTTGATGAAAAAATACATTCCCTTCTGATAGAAGGAGGAGCTCAATTACTGGCCTCTTTTATCGATAAGGAGATGTGGGACGAAGCATATGTGGAAATATCTGAAAAAGAACTCTATACAGGAGTAAAGGCGCCATTAATAGAAGGAAGGATAGCTTCTTCCAAAAAATATCCCGGATCGGTGCAATTTCATTTAAAGAGTAAAATATCTCGAAATTTTCATTAAATATTCATTTTAATATGGTTATAGAGAAAAATCTTTCTACTTTTGCATATCATAATTAACTATGGCGTACAATATTTTTGAAACAAATGATATCTAAATATTTCCTTTGGACATCGGTACTTATCGTGAACATTTTGTTATTCTCTTCTTGTCTTGGTTCATCCGACAATATAGAATATCCTACTGATCCCCAGATATATAGTCTTTCATTATCCTCCAGAGCCGATACAGCCAGCCTTTTGCCCGGAGTTGCTTTTACTATAGATCAGGTAAATGGAAAAATATTCAATAAGAAACCACTTCCCTATAAGTTTCATGTAGATAGTGTAAAGCTATCCATCACCAGTAATCCCAATAATTATTATACTTTTGCTGCGGTAGAAATCGGGCTCTTTAAACCGGACAGTGATAAAGACAGCATGTACTACTGGAGGGAATCGGATTCAATCGCCATACCCCGGTTACGGAAAATCAAGACCACTGCAGCCGACGGAAAAACCCAAAAAGAATATGATTTTCAATTGAATATACATCAGGCAGACCCCTATATAATCTCATGGCAAAAAATTGAAGGAAACTATATTGCTGGTGCCGTTGAAAGCCAGAAGACCGTTGCTTTCGATAACAAGTTTTTCACCTATTACCGTTCCGGAGGAGAAATAAAAGCTGTTTATGTTCCGATCTCCGAGGCAACCAACAAAGAAAAGTGGGTATCAATCAATAATATACCCAATACTCTCACTCTTTCGTCGCTAATCGCTACCGAAAATACACTCTACGCAATGGATGCAACTACAGGCAACGTGTATCGATCATCCAACGGTTCTAGTTGGGAAATAACTCCAACTCAGACTGATTATGAAGTGGTAGCGCTCTACGGCGAACTACCCTTTACCACTCCCGGGAATATTCTGGTAGTGGTAAATCATCAGGGAGAGCTTAAGTTCGGCCAGGCAAATACCGACTTTTCAAATATCACCCCGATGAACCGCATACCGGATAATTTACCAGTCAAAGACTTCTCGGCAATAAAAGTAGAGAGTGGCATCTCCTATGCTACCAAATTTATCTTCCTCTCAGGTGGAACTACCAATAACAATATTCAAAACAACGATATTTGGGTATTACAGCAGGATAATGGCATTATTAAACATATCGTATCCAACAGGCCAGAAGACGGAACGATAAAGGGAAGCTCTCTTTTTTTCTATGACAACCAACCCTATTTGGTTTCATCATCATCCGGAAAAAATATTTTGATGTACTCAGAAAATTGGGGGCTTCATTGGATCAAATCCGGAGAGAACCAATCATTCCCGAGCAACTTTACGGTAAGGACAAATGCATCGGTAATTACCGATACAAACCACTATATATGGATATTCGGCGGAATATCCTCAACCAATACCCAAATTGTGGATATTTGGAGAGGTAGACTCAATAAGTTTATCCTGAATTGATAGAAAAAGCCACTTTTACGGAATTCTTTGTTCTTTACTCTTTATTTTTGTTCTAAACAATTTATATGCTAAATTTGCGTTAGAGTTGAGACAATATAACTCAAAACAGAATGAGAGTATATCAAAGATCTGTCATTGTCTCACTTTTTGCAACGGGTATTTTCATAATGATATCCATCGCAAATATCTGCGCTCAGGAATATAAATATGAAATTGGGGGGGCAGTGGGAACTTCGTTCTATATGGGTGATGTCAACAGAACGAAATTCTATCTTCATCCGGGCATTGCCAATGGATTCCTGTTCAGATATAACATCAATTTTCATTGGGGTATCAAAGCCAACATATTTGCCGGGAACATTTCAGGGAAGAGCGAAGATTCAGGCAATCTCTTTCCGTTTGCACACCACGGTTCTTTCCACCGTACTCTGGCCGAATTAGGGATACAAGTGGAGTTCAATTTTTTCCCGTATAGTGACCGATATGCATATCTCGGGACAAAAATTTTCACTCCCTACCTGTTTACAGGAGTGGGTGGGACTTATGCAACGGGAGAGAAGTTTTTTATGGGTGCAAATATTCCTTTAGGGATAGGGTTTAAATATAAATTAAAAAACAGGATGAATATCGGTATTGAGTTTTCGATGCGAAAACTGTTTAGTGACGATTTTGACGTTACGCAAAAGGGCACTGGATGGAATCTGGACACTCCCTACGGTATTCGGAGTAGTATTCTTAAAAACCAGGATTGGTATTCATTCACGATGATATTCCTGACATGGGAATTCAGCAGGCGTGAAGATCCCTGTCACGGAAATTAATAACTTATCCGTTAGAAAAAGATGTCGTTGTTTGACAAGATAGATAAGAATCGCGTTCCCACGCACATCGCCATCATTATGGACGGAAACGGTCGATGGGCAAAAGCCAGGGGATTAGAACGGGGTGAAGGGCATAAAGAAGGGGTTAATGCAGTAAGAAGAGTGGTAGAAGCTGCAACAAAAGCTTCGGTACGGAATCTCACACTCTACGCTTTTTCTACTGAGAATTGGAATCGACCTTCCAAAGAGGTGAGTGGATTGATGGATCTGATGGTGTATGCTATCTCCAGGGAAACGGCAGATTTGAAAAAAAACGGAGTATCTATCCGTTCTATCGGTGACAGGAACCGCCTACCGGAATATGCACGCACTGCTCTGGAAGAATGTATCAGGGAAACGGCAGGAGGTACAAGGCTTACATTAATACTGGCACTAAGCTACTCCGCTAAATGGGAGTTGTCTACAGCGGCGAGACAAATAGCAAGTGACACGATAAAAGGAGTTATACAGATAGAAGATATTGATGAAGAAACCCTGGGCAATTACCTTACCACACGTGGACTTCCCGATCCCGACCTGTTGATTCGGAGTGGAGGTGAACAACGGATCAGCAATTTTCTGTTATGGCAATGTGCCTATGCAGAGTTTTATTTTACCGATACTTTTTGGCCCGATTTTGATGAAGAAACGCTCTATGAAGCAATTTTTGAATACCAGAAAAGGGAGAGAAGATACGGTAAAATCAGTGAACAAATAGAGAGAGAAAACAATAATAGCTCCCACTGAACAAAAGAGTCAGAGAAAAGAAAATATTACAATGTTGAAGAAAATATCTTATTTACTTCTGTTATTTATCACCCTGTCGCGGTTCGTGTCAATGGCGCAGACCAATGACACCATTTCCTCGCCTATTCCCGGTGAAATAAGCGTGAACTATACCGATCCTCCAAAAAAATATTACATCGTTGATATCGATGTAACGGGTGTGGAAGGTACCATGTATGAAGATCAGAAGTTTACCCTTGTCGGTTTTTCAGGTTTGTCCAAAGGGCAAGAGATACAAATTCCGGGAGAGGAGATAAGCGATATCATTAAAAAGTTCTGGAAACACGGGCTCTTCTCCGATATCAAGATACTCAAGTCGAAGGTCCAGGGTGACAGTGTCTGGCTTGAGATACGCCTTACCGACCGGCCGCGTGTGAGTAATATCCGTTATATCGGTATGAAGAAGGGAGAACAGGAGGATGTTGAGAAGAAGATGGGAGTTGTGAAAGGAAATCAGATTACCCCTCCCCAGATATCCCGTGCCGAAGTGCTTATCAAAAGCTACTTCTCTGAAAAAGGATTTGGTGATGCCGAGGTGAGAATTATGCAACGTCCCGACGACACACAGAAAAACCAGATAATACTGGAGATTGATGTCGATAAAAAAGAAAAACTGAAAGTAAACAGTATCAACATTGTGGGGAACGAATCGCTCTCAGAACGTAAACTGAAATGGGCGATGAAGAAAACTAACGAGAAGGGAAAGCTCATTAACCTTTTCCGCTCGAAAAAGTTCGTTGAAAGTCTTTATAAGGAGGATAAAAATAATCTTATCGGCAAATATCATGAATTTGGATACCGCGATGCGGAGATTATTCGTGACACAGTTTACAAACATAATGAAAAAACAGTAAATATTGACATAGTACTGGAGGAAGGTCCTCTCTATCATATCCGTTCTATTAACTGGGTGGGAAATACGCATTATCCCTCTTCGAAACTGGGAGAACTCCTCGACATGGCTCCCGGAGATATTTACAACCAGAAAAAACTACAGGAAAGGCTTAGAGACGATGAAACTGCAGCCGTTAACCTCTACCAGAATAACGGGTACCTGTTCTCGTACATCGATCCGATAGAAGTCAATATCGAAAATGACTCGGTGGACCTGGAACTACGCGTACACGAGGGATCCAAGGCAACTATCAAACGGGTGATTATCCAGGGGAATGACCGTCTTTATGAAGATATCATCCGCCGCGAGTTGAGAACCAAGCCAGGGATGGTATTCAGCAAGGAAGACCTTCTGCGCTCGGTGCGTGAAATCTCTCAGACAGGCCACTTCGATCCGGAAGCACTTCAATCGGGGATAGGTAGCGGAATCCGGCCCAATCCGGAAGACGGAACTGTAGATATTACCTATCCACTGACTTCAAAAGGAAACGATCAAATCGAATTCTCGGCCGGATGGGGAGTGACAGGGTTAGTGGGAAAACTAAGTTTGAGACTCAACAACTTCTCTCTGCAAAACATGCTGAATCCCTCTATGCACAGGGGTATCATTCCCCAGGGAGAGGGGCAGACACTGGTACTGAGTGCTCAGACCAATGGCCAATATTATCAATCTTACCAGTTTCAGTTTATAGAACCCTGGTTTGGTGGGAAAAGACCCAATAATCTATCATTCAGTGTCTATTATTCAAGGATGACCGGGATCAGCGACCGGTACTTAAGCCAGAATATGTACAACAACCCCTACATGTATGGTGGATACCCTTATTATGGTGGCTACGGAGGATATGGTGGCTACGGATATGGTGGTTACGGATACGAGGATGCGATGCAATATGCATCCGACCCCGATCAGGTCTTCAACATGGTAGGTGCCTCATTGGGATACGGAAAACGGCTCAATTGGCCTGATGACTATTTCCAGTTTACGGCAGAATTAGGCTATCAACTCTATGGATTGAAAAACTGGAGCTATAACAATTTCCTGTTCCAGACAGGGGTAAGTAACAGTATTACCCTCGGACTGACTCTCTCCCGCTTCTCCACCGACAACCCTATTTACACGCGTAGCGGTTCACAGTTTACGCTGAGTGTGAACGCTACTCCTCCATTTTCGCTGTGGGACGGCAAAGACTATAAAAAAATAGCATATAACGACCCGGAAAAATATAGATGGAACGAATACCATAAATGGAAACTGAAGATACGTACTTTTACTCCACTCACTCCCTCAACGATAAAAAGGACGCCGGTACTGGCTACCAGGGTTGAGTTCGGATTACTGGGACACTATAATAGTGACAAGCAAACTCCTTTCGAGACATTCGATGTAGGGGGAGACGGAATGACAGGTTATACCGGTACTTTCGCCACCGAAAATATAGCGTTGCGTGGATATGAAAATAACTCGGTAGCGACGCAAGCTCGTGCCTATACGCGCCTGGGTCTTGAAATGCGTTACCCGTTTATCCTGGAACCCAGTTCTACTATCTACGGCATTGCATTCCTCGAAGCTGGAAATGCCTGGAAGCAGACAGAAATGAAAAATTTCAATCCTTTTGATCTGAAGCGTTCGGCCGGTGTGGGGGCACGTATTTACCTTCCGATGATCGGATTAATGGGAATTGACTGGGCATACGGGTTCGACTCGGTATACGGACGAGGTACCAGAGAAAAAGGTAAAGGCCAGTTCCACTTCATTATCGGACAGGAATTCTAATCAACCCAACTCTAAAATAGAAAAAACTATCGCTTAACATAATTTATTGTGCCACCGGTAAACGTTTTATTGCTGTAACCGTCTTTAGAAAAGAACCAAGATACAAGACTTCTTAGTTCTAAGTTGAAACATAAAAATGGAATCATATGAAAAAAGTACTTTTTCTGGTAGGAGTATTCATGGCATTGGCGATAGGGAACACCTATGCACAAAGGTATGCCTTGATCGATATGGAATATATTCTGAAAAAAATTCCCGCGTACGAAAGTGCCAATAAACAACTTGAGTCATTTTCGAAAGAATGGCAGAGTGAAGTGGACAAAGAGGTAGCAATAGTGGATGCTATGTATAAAAAATATCAGGCTGATCTGGCCTTGTTGGCAGGAGAAGAAAAGACCAAACGTGAAAATGAGATTGTCGCCAAGGAAAATGCCATTCAAGAACTCAGGAACAAATATTTCGGTCCGCAGGGAGAGTTGTTCAAAAAGCAGGAAACACTTATCAAACCCATCCAGGATGATATCTACGAAGCGGTTAAAGCCATTTCCGCGGAATCGGGCTATTCAATTGTAGTAGACAGAGCCTCTGCCACATCCATCATTTTTGCCTCACCCAGCATTGATATCAGTGATCAGGTACTTTCAAGGTTAGGTTACTAAAATAATTAAAATAAATAGATTATCTTTGTAGCCGGTTTTTTTATCCAATTACCAACTAAAAAATTAGAAATAGCAATCATGTTAAAGAAATTATTGGTTTTATTTATTGTTTTGGCTCCTTTAGCAGTCAAGGCACAAGAGGTGAAGATCGCCCTTATCAATGTTAATGAGATTTTCTACGCAATGCCCGAACGCTCCGGTATTGAAACTCAACTCTCCAATAAGCAGGAAGAGATCACAAAGAAACTTCAGGCATTGGAGGAAGAATTCGTAAAGAGAGGCGAAGAATTTGAAAAGAATCCTGCCACTTCTGAAACTATGAAACAGGATCAGCAAAGACAGCTGGCTCAGTTGCAGGAAAGATATCAGACCATAATGCAAGGTGGACAACAGGAAATGCAACAATTACAACAGCAATTGCTTGAACCGGTGAATCTAAAAATAAAGGATGCCATTAAAGCTGTGGGTGATGAGAACAAATACACGTTTGTGTATGACATCTCTGCGATGCAAGCACCCATTGTCTACTTTACCCCTTCTGCCGTAGATATTACTGCACAGGTAAAAACAAAACTGGGTATTTAGGGTATAAAGATCCTATAGAAAATAGGCTGTCTCACTGAAGTTAAAACTTCATTTTGAAACAGCCTATTTTTAGGTATAATGTTCAAAAAAGGTTGGTAAAACCTGGTTGAAAACAATATTGGTAAACGGTTTCAGTTATAATAATTGAAACCGTTTTCAATTTTCTATATTATGAATAAAAAAAATGCTGGGTCTGCAAGGGTAGCAATACGATAAAATGGGGTCAGAGAGAAGGTAAGCAACGTTACCGTTGCAAGGATTGTGGGGCCCTGTCAACCTGGACCAACAAGAGGGTGAGCCATCATAACCGTTTCGTATGGTTCCGTCATTGGATAACGGGCAAACAGACACTTGAACAGCTTAGTAATCAAAGTGGGTACAGCATCAGCAGTTTGAAACGCTATTTTTCAGTCTACCTGTCCGAATATCCTTCATGGAAGATTTCCCATAGGGAAAAGGTCAACCTGTTGATTGACGGGACTTATTTCACCAACAAGGTATGCCTGGTTCTGTACCGTGAAAGCAATGTAAAGGTCACCCTGTTTTATCGCCTGGGTGACGGGGAGTGGTTTGAAGAGTTGGTGGAAGACTTGCAGAATGTTCTTTCGCTGGGTATTTATATCGAAAGTGTCACTTGTGACGGGTTGACCAATATCATCAAGGCGGTACGTAAAACTACCCCGGATACGGTCATCCAGCGATGTCTGGCCCATATCCAGCGCGAGACGCTCACCTGGCTGTCACGTAATCCTCAAAGTGAGGCGGGGGTGGAGCTGCGTGAGATTATCCGCAGGTTGCACAGGATAAACAACCGGGATGCATGGGGGTATTGGGTGGTGGATCTGGTCAGCTGGTACGACCGTCACCGCGATTTTGTCAACCATAAAAGCTACAAGAAAGAAACCGGCCGTTACTGGTATACCCACAAGAGTGTGAGGAAAGCCTTCATCCACATCAAAAGGGCATTGCCCGAGATGTTCCATTACCTGGACAATCCGCGTATCGGCAAGACGACGAACGGACTGGAATCATTCTTCGGACACCTCAAACAAAACGTGTCCCTGCATAGGGGCTTGTCCAAGGCACATTTTAGAAATTACATCAAGTGGTACATCTACTTTAAAAGCAACGAGTAACAGGTTTTCTTAGCCATAAAAGGATTACCGGTAAAAGAAAAACGGAGGGGTTTCCCCGCTCCGCTTTTACCGTATAATCCGAAGTTTTATTGCTGGCAGGTTGCACCTCTGCAGAGCCTACTTCCTCTTAAACTTCGATACAAATATATGATGATTTTAACTGAAATCACCAACCATTTTTGAGCTCATTACCTATTTTTATTTAAATCCCTTTTATTACCAATAGGGGTGTATCTGAATGGAAAATCATTCTTCTCGCAATTCCAGGATTAAATATTCTTGCGAAAATATTACGGCGTGAACTCGACAAGGATATCATATCCACGTTGTGTTCATCTGCAAACTTATCAAGTGTTACCTCCAACCCTTCATTTTGGTCGATCAATTTATATTCGATCTGTAGGTGGGGGTATAGGTCGGAAAACCGTTTCTGCACCCCTGACAGTTTGATTTCATTCCATACGTCTTCCTTTTTGGCTATATGTGCCAGATAAACTTTAACAGGATATGGCTTCAAGAATGTCATCATGATATCGAATGCCTGAAACTCACGTTCCTGAAAATTGGTAAGAAAAACAATGGTCTTCATTTCAAAAAGATTTCTTATCTTGGCTCCCTCCGGAATAGCAAATACAGGCGTCCTACAGCCCTCCATCACTTCGGCGGTTACACTGCCGATAAGATCCAGTTCCTTGGCATTCTTTCCTCTTGTACCCATTACAATAGCCGTCGGACGCATCTTCTTCGAGTAGGTGATAATTTCCTCTTCAGGTAACCCTTCCACCAGGGCAGTCTTAAAAGATATATCGGGTATAGATCCTGAAGCAATCCTTTTCTGGATTTTCTCTACCAAATTCTGCATCTCCCGCTCGGTTCTGTTTCGAACGTCCTGAAAAAGGTCTTTATCTGTGGTCTGGAGAGTGAAAGTATCTCCAAAGGGAACCGATGCCGGATAGAAAGGGGTGAAGAAAGCGTGGAGCAGTTTCACCTTGCACTCCAGATCACTGGCCAAACGAAATCCAAATTCACAAGCAGCTAAGGAATAATCGGAAAAATCCACCGGAATGAGGATCTCATTCTTGATTTTCACCTGTTCTTTCTCACCCTCTACTGAGGTAAAATCCACTTCTTCAATGATACGGAGTGCTTTGGGAAGATCGCTTTCATTTATTCGCACACGCACATTCCCGGGCAATACCGGATCGATCAACTTTATACCATGAATAACCGCTGGAATTCCCTCTGATTCAAGGATCGATTTTAACATATGCGCTCTTTCATACGTGTGGATGGCCACTGTAACCAATTTCTCATCGTATGAATCACTATTTTTTTTATCTTTTCCCATACTATCATCATTTTATACATCCACAAGAAATCACTCCCACGAATGCCGGGGTAATAATTCAAAGATAAAAAAACCCCATATTGAATTTGAAAATAATCAATAAAGGGTTTTTGTTTTTATTCTACCTCTTCGGTTTCCACCGAATCGGGTTCCGGATAATCCTTAAGACCAAGAATACTGAGCACCTTGTCGAAAATTGTGGTGTCATCAAGCACAACAATACCACCATTCGGACCCGGTTCAATATGTATTCCCACACTTTTGCCTTCCTTATAATTGTATCCACCAAAATAATTCCTCACGGTTTCGGGTTTCATATCCAATTCCTCGGCTATCCGGTGGATACTACCGTCAGGGAGTTTGTCTTTCAGCTCTCTTAACTCGTTAAAAGTAATTGTTCTTGCCATGGCTTTTTATTTTTATTTATTAATAATACAATTTGATAATCCACTCACTCGTTTCATGCCATAAACATACACAAAAAAACAGAGAAACCAAATTTTTTATATTAAAATCTTTACAAAATGTTTCGTCTCTGTTGTTATAACGTCTTCAATGAGGTAAAGTTGATAAAAAAGGACTAAAAACAGTAATGACGATCAAATATAAAATGATAAAAACAGACAACACCGTCCCCTCCTTTTTTCCATAGGCACTCTGTCTGCGGGTGGAGGGAGGATGGATCACCGCATTCCGCGTTGCCGCATACATAGCGTATACAATAAATGCCACTATCGTTCCGACAACCATTCCTGCGATAATATCCGAGATAAAATGAACTCCCAGATAAATGCGCGTATAACTGTTGATCGTGGCCCAGAGCAGCGTACTCAATATTACAAGGCGGTTACGGAATACCAGTGAAAGAAACACGGCCACTCCAAAACTATTGGTGGCATGGCCGGAAATAAAACCGTATCTACCGCCTTTATAGCCTTTCACTATATCTACCATATCCTTGAAATCGGGATGATGAGTGGGTCTGAAACGTTCAAAGAAAGGCTTAAAGAAGCCCGATGAGATCTGGTCTGTAGCTACAAACAGAAGAATAAAGAAAAGAGTTACCAGAATAGCCTCTTTCCTGCGTGCACGGTAGAAGAAGAGAAAAAGGATAAAGAGGAAAACAGGGATCCAGATAAAGCGACCGCTGATGGTCCACATCACATTGTCCAAGAATAGAGAGTCTGAGCCGTTCATGGCAAAGAAGAGATTGCGCTCCAGAGGTAGTAACCGCTCTACAAAATCTTTCATATTATTTTATTTAGAGACAAGAGTCAAGACTATTTAGGATTTCCATATTTGACCACAACGATTTTGATCCCACCCCGGGCATTGTTTCAATTCATCTTTCCAATTCAACAGTTCAACAAACATTTCATTGGCATATTAAATAATCTCAACATCCTGTTGACGGATCCAACCTACGCTACCATCAGAGATCTGAATCTCAAACCACTTACCATCATTATTTCTGATCCTCACTTTCGTTCCTTCGTGCAGTTCAAAAAGCTGATTGCTGTGGCTATCGGGTGATGCATTCACTGCTGCTGCCCCCGACATCACAATAGCGGAGTCTTTTCGCACACGCTCGTTCTTTTGACTGAAAGCAAAGACATTTGCAGTAATCGCTAACAGAAATAACACAATACCTGCGTAAAAGGCGCTTTTTCTCGCCCATAGCAGTCGCATAAAAAGATAAACACCCACACAAACCAGGAACAGTATAAAAAATATTATCCCCATGGTTCCCCATTGGCCCGAACTGAACATATTCCTGATACCTCTGAACCAGTTGGTAAGAAATAGATTGGCGGCCGTATCGATACGATCCACAGTACGATTCTGTGCAAATCGGAGATTATGACGGATATCGCCATCACCTGGATCAAGAAGCAGTGCCCTTTCATAACAAAGAATCGCCCTGCCCAACTGATTATCCCTGAAATAAGCATTTCCCAGGTTGTAATAGAGTTGAGCCGACACTTTATCCTCAGATTTCCCTTGCGCTATAAGCTCTTCATAGAGGGCAATACTTTGTTTATAATCCTGACTGCGATACGCTTGGGCTGCGACATCGTTTCTATCCTCCATTCCCGTTGTCGACGGCTCTGACACTGTTTGACCACTCTGAGAGAGTGTATCACTCACTTCCTGTCCCACCGCTATCCCCATACCACAGTACAACGTCAAAACAAAGACCAACGTTTTCGTTAAGTAAGAGCAAAACAAATTTACTTGTTTTGCCGAACGTAGAAAACGCCAAATGAAATTGAATATATTACGTATCATATTATTTCGATTTGAAAATTAGCTGATTTACTGATTAGCTGATTATGGGCATAAATCATTAAATCAACACATCATTTAATTGCTTTCCTCAACTTGTTTTCCATCTCTTCAATTGCATTCATCGTGTCGTTGTAAATCCGGTCCATCTCAGCATTACTCTCGGCTGGAGCATACCTTGCAAATTCACAGGTATCCAGAATCCCGATAAATCGGGCAGCCAACTCTTCGTTGACTCCTTTTCCCGAGAGCTCCTCTTCGATATTATTTCTTGAAAGGCGCGCCACCGGAATCGACAATTTATCGCTGAAATATCCCCATAGTGCACGTAACATTTCATCGTAGAAATGCTCCTTATCCTGTTCTTTGAGATATTTATTCGCTGCTTTCAACCTTTTAATAGCCATTTTATTTGCCTTCCGGGTACGCATCAACGTCACATTTGCATTTTCACGCGCTTGTTTTCGGTTAACGATAAATAAGGCAATCAGTATGATGAGCGGAATGAGATACCATAACCAGTAATTCAATGAACCCACAAACAAGAGATTTCCGGAAACAAAGGAAGGCTCGCCTGTCTTCAAAAAACGGATATCCTGCTCCACCTTCACATCCTGCCGGTTTACAAAAGTACTTCCCACATTGCTGCCCTGGTCTCCTTTTGCAATCTGCAGGCTTTGTTCAGGTACAGTCAATGTCTGGTAGCTGTTTCTGGAGGGATCGAAATAGGTAAATTCGACAGCCGGAATAGTATAAGATCCTTCGTACCGCGGGATAGCCATATAATCTATCTTTTTCATCCCGGTCAGTCCGTTAGTTGTCACGTTCAAAGAGTTAGTGATTGTGGGATCATATACCTCGAAATTATTGGGAAATCCTATCGCAGGTTCCCTTATCAGTTTTATATTCCCGGTACCCGATATCTCCAATGTCACTGTGATTGCTTCATTGGCCTTCACTTCCGTAGAATTGATACGAGATTTCAATGAGAAGGAGCCCACGGCATTGGCATAGCTGGCCGGCTTATTGGCAGGGAGAGGCTTTACGTTAATCGTCAAGGGATTTGTCACCAACTCCTTTTTCACGTCTACCATCAACTCCTGACTACCAAAGAAGGTAGAAGCCATTTTCCCCGACCGAACGGAGAAGACCATCTCGAGGCTACCGCGAGGAATAGATATTTGGCCTGAACGTTGCGGAAACAGCAATGTCTTTCGAAGATCGACCGTGGAATAGTTTCTTCCGTTATATCGTTCCAATTGCAATTGACGATTCATGGGAAGATCCACCTCCTCAACCATAAACCCCTCAAATTCGGGGAAATGGATCTTCCCGAAGTTGACTACATCAAGTGTGGTATAGAGCCGGAAAGTAACGGTAAAGCCCTCTTGCTCATAAGGATCATTTTTTGAAACGATTGCCCTGATAAAAGCATCATCGGAAGAAACGGTGGCCGCCCTTTTGTCGGACGAACGCTCTTCAGCCCGGTTCCCTCCAGTTGTGGGTTGCCGTGAAGAAGATTCATCGGGAGGAAGTACCTCTATCTGCAGGGTGTTGGATTCGTAATTACTCCCATCCACCTTGATAGAAGCTTTTGGAATAGTAAATTTCCCCGCTTTCTTCGCCATCAGGGTATAGGTATAGGTATAGGAGCTCTCTGAGGTCATCTTACCATTTATGTTACTCTGGAAGTGACCTTGGGAAGTGACCGGGCCAAACAGAATATCAAAATCGGGCAGATCGGGTATACGAAGGTCTCTCCCTACCTTATTCGTCAAGATGAAACTCAGCCTGAATTGCTCCCCTTCAACCACTGCCGCAGGGGCGACAGCCTTGAAGGTCACCTCTTGTCCGGACATCTTGCTGGCGCCTGTCAACAATACAGCGAAAAGAAGAAAATGTATATATATGCGTCTCATATGAGTTATTTTTTCTTTAGAAGTCAATAAGTGCAAGAATATTCAATTTTTTAATTCATTGGCGCATTGGCATATTAGCACATTGTTAAATTAGTCTTACCAATTCTTATTATTTCTCCTGTTATTTTCAGCCTGTTGTTCTCTTTCTTTGGCTTTTATCTGTTGCACCTTCTCCTGGGTCTCACGCTCATCCTGTTCTATTGCCTGAAGCAATTGTCGGGCATTGTCGCGCGACATCTGCTCGGGTTGTTGCGATTCTTCCGCTTTTTTCTCCTTATTTTGATCGTTCTGCGGCTGTTGTTGTTCCTGTTGCTGCTGATCTTTTTGCTGGTCATCTTGTTGTTGATCCTGCTGATCATCCTGCTGATCCTGATCCTCTTGATCCTGGAGCATTTTCTGCACCACCGCCAGGTTATACCTGGCCTCATCATCCCGGGGATTCAAACGAAGTGCCATTTTATAGGCTTCCATCGCATTCTGTAAATCTTTCTTTTGCAATGTCGCATTCCCTATATTATGCCATGCAGCGGAAGCATCCTCAGGCTTTTCTTGCTCTAATGCAATATAATGGTTGTATTTCTCAACCGCCTGATCCCACTCTTTCTGCCGGTAGAGCGCATTTCCATAGTTGAAATTCCCCTCTTTGGATGCAGCATTTTCCTCCACTGCATTTCCATAGAACTTAGCCGCCTCGGAAAATTTCTCCTGCTGATACTCCTTATTCCCCTTACGGATATTCTTCCTGGCATCTTTCTGCGCAGAGAGAGCTGCAGGAAGCATTATCCCCATTATCAGAAACATGATATATTTTATAAGATACTTATTCATTCTTTCAAAATCGTTGAATTTTTGAATCGTTGATTTTAGCTTTGCCTAACTTTATATCAATTCACTTTTTCATTTAACAGTTAAACAATCAAACAGTAAACGAATCACTTAAACACTCTCACATTCCTGAACAGCGGGTTTTTCTTGTCATAAAGAAGTATCTCCACCCACAGAATTACCAGTATTATCCAGGCGAGCAGTGAGAATTTCTCATCATATTCCGAATAGGTGAGGCTGGTAGTCTTCCCTGTTTCCAGGTCATCGAGATGTGTCTCCAGTGCACGGATGGCATTGTTCGAATTGTCTGCGCGGACATACATCCCTCCTCCGCTCTGGGCGATCTCCATTGCCATCTGCTCATTCAGTCGGGAGACCACTACATTACCTTCGGAATCGGTCATAAATTTACTTCCATACTCCAGAGCAGGGACCGGTGACCCATCGGGAGAACCAATTCCCACCACGTTAATTGTCACTCCTGCCTTTGCGGCTTCAGCAGCGGCCTGCACTGTACTTCCCCCGTGATCTTCACCATCAGTAATAATTACCATCGCTTTACTTATTCCCTGATCTCCGGAAAAAGAACTCATCCCCAAGTTGATTGCCTGCCCTATAGCAGTACCCTGTATCGGAACGAGGCTCGGGTCGATGGTATTGAGAAAAATCTTCGACGACTGTGTATCCGATGTCAGCGGCATTTGTACATATGCTTCTCCGGCAAACACAATCAATGCGATCTTATCATTCTTACGCAGGTCGATCAGCCTCGACAATATCTGCTTGGCCCTTGCCAGCCGGTTGGGCGAGACATCTTCGGCCATCATGGAGTTCGAGACATCGATAGCGATCACCAATTCAATACCCTCTTTCTCCACCGTCTCCACTTTCGTACCGAATTGCGGGCGGGCAATCATAATGATACCTGCACACAACACTGCGAAAATCAGCCAGAATTTCAGATATGAACGTTTGAGCGACAGTTCGGGCATCATCATCTTCAACGTAGAGAGATTACCCATCTTCTGTACGTCCTTTCGTTTCCTGATGTTCAAATAGATGTATATTGCCAGCAACAGGGGCATGGCGATGAACAACCACAAATATTCCGGATTTCCGAATCTAAACATATCCATCGTATTTTATCAGGGCACGTTTCTCAACCATGTCCTTCGTAATAACAACTCCAACAATATCAATCCCAGTGCTGCCAGAGCAAAGGGAAGGAACAGTTCCTTGCGTCGCGTCACATTCTGTACGCTGATCAGGTATTTCTCCATCTCGTCGATCTCTTCATATACCTGGCGAAGTCCTTCGGTATCCTGCGCCCGGAAGTACTGTCCTCCGGTCCTCGCGGCAATCTCGGTGAGCGTCTTCTCGTCGATATCCACCTGCATATTCTGCATCCTGACCCCTCCGTATGGTGAAGGCACCGGAGTGGGTGCCATACCTTTAGTACCCGCACCCACCGTGTAGACGCGTATGCCATAAGAGCGCGCCAGATCGGCAGCCGTGAGAGGAGCGATCTGTCCGCTGTTATTGGTTCCGTCGGTGAGCAGGATCACCACCCGTGAATCCGACTGGCTATCTTTCAACCTATTCACCGAAGTAGCCAATCCAAGCCCGATGGCTGTGCCATCCTCTATCATTCCAAACTCTATCTCGTTGAGTAGGTTCAACAGCACTTTATGATCGGTAGTGAGCGGGCATTGTGTAAAACTTTCACCGGCAAAGATTACCAACCCGATATTGTCGTTGGGACGGTCGGTAATAAATTCTGCTGCCACCTTTTTAGCTGCCTGCAGGCGATCCGGTTGAAGGTCCTGTGCAAGCATGGAACTCGACACGTCGAGTGCCATCACGATATCAATCCCTTGTGTCTCCGTCTCTTCCCAACTATCCACAGATTGTGGACGGGCAATCACAACAATGATCAGCGCAATAGCGATCATCCGCAACACAAACGGAAAATGCCGCATATAAACCCTGAAATCGGGTTTCATCCCTCTGAAAGCACCGGTAGAAGCCAATTTAAATGAAGCCTGCGTCTTCGACAAACGAAGCACATACCACACAATCAGCGGGATGATCAGCAACAACAGATATAGATATTCAGGATGCAGAAATTCCATTCTCATTTACTTTTTTCAATATTATTCTCCTGGTCTCCTCGTCTCCCGGTCTCCCCCTCCTTTTCAGTCTCCTCTTCCCTGATAACAGGGTCCGGCTCCCGGGTTTGGTTCACGAAGAAATAAGCATTGACCATGCTCAGGTCATTTTCATCTGGATAGGGTTTGTACTTGGCAAATTTCACCAAATCGGAAGTAGAAAGAATCTGTTTCAGGTTTTCATATACCGATTCTATATCGGTCGTTTTACGGATTGCGTTCAGTATCTCTCCCGAAGTCATCTCCATCGCGTTGATTCCCTCCCGTTCGTAGATATAAACACGAAGTACATCCGTTAACTTGCTATAAAATTCCTTCTCTCTTCCCTGCTGCCATATTTTCTCAGCTTTAAGCTTATCAAGTTCACCAAGTGCGCGCACATGAGCCGGCAATACTTCGGGAGGTTTAAAGAAGTACCCTTTTTTCTTTTTCTTCAGTACAAGATAGATGATAAAACCTATCAAACCAATCAGCAATATTACCCCCAGCAGGATCCATAGTACCCAGAGATAATCGGTCCACACAAAAGGAGCTTTGTGTACCGGTTTTATATCATAGAGTTGCAGTTGCCTGAAATCGATAGAGTCTGTCTCTCCCCTGTTCATCCGTTCCAGATAAGCCAATGTGGAATCGGACAACTCCGGCGATGTAACCTTCAGTCCAAATGAGTTGGAGTAGATGGTATCTATTCCATCATAAATGGGTATAAAGGGTACATGGTACAATGTGGAATCGAACGAAGTGATCAGATACTTGAAGTTGAGTGTCATCACATTGTTCTCGATGAGGGTATCAGGTGGAAGCATGGTAATCACTTCGATCCCCGGGACTATCTCCTTATCATACACCGGGAAATGAATAATACGCTCTTTCGGGGTAATCACTTTCAGATTTAATAACGCCTGCTCACCGATCTCAATTTCTGTAGGCTGTACGGTTGCCTGCACCGAAGACTTCTGCGCGGTGAGGGAAGCGACAGATATAAGGCATGCTACCACAGCGGCTGCCCTATACAATGAGACGATATATAGTTTTTTCCGTTTCAAAGTTACTTTCTCTGTTTAAATAGTTGCAGTAACAATTTCACATAATCGCTTTCGGTAGAGACCGATACACTGTCTACCCCACTCTGGCGAAAGGTGTTATTCATCGACAACTGCAGCTCGTTCCACCATGAACGGTAGCGGTCCCTCACTTTTTTAGAAGAGCTGTTGATCCACCGCTCTTCTCTTGTTTCCGGATCCCTTACCTTCATCAGTCCCACTGGATGAAGTTCGGTGCTTAACTTATCATACACCTGAATAGCAGCCACATCGTGTTTCTTGGCTGCGATCCGGAGAGCCTGCTTGTAATCGCCGCCATCAATGAAGTCAGATATCAGGAAAGCGGTACACCGTTTCTTGATAGCGTTGGTCATATAGCATAGTGTAGCGTTGAGGTCAGTTCCGTTGCTCTCAGGCTTAAAACCTAAGATCTCCCGGATAATATAAAGGATATGTTTCCTTCCCTTTTTCGGAGGAATAAATTTCTCTACCTTGTCGGTGAAGAAAATCACACCGATTTTATCGTTGTTCTGGATCGCCGAGAATGCCAGTGTAGCTGCGATTTCCGCCACTATATCACGTTTCAGGAGCGACTGGGAGCCAAAACCCAAACTCTCCGACACATCGATCAGCAGCATCACGGTTAATTCTCGTTCCTCTTCGAATACTTTGATATAGGGTCGGTTATAACGTGCCGTCACGTTCCAGTCGATATCACGCATATCGTCACCGTACTGGTACTCCCGAACCTCAGAGAAAGCCATACCACGCCCTTTGAACGCAGAGTGGTACTCTCCCGCGAAAATATTCCGCGAAAGGCCACGCGCCTTGATCTCTATATGTCGTACTTTTTTAAGTAGGTCGGTCGTCTCCATTTGTATCCTGCATTTACTCCTTACGGCACCTCTACCCTGTTCAGAATTTCGCTGACGATCTCTTCGGAGGTCATGTTATTGGCTTCTGCCTCGTAGGTAAGACCAATACGATGGCGAAGCACATCATGGCAAACGGCACGGATATCCTCGGGGATCACATAGCCGCGGCGTTTGATGAAGGCGAAGGCACGGGCAGCCAGTGCCAGATTGATGGAAGCACGGGGAGATGCCCCGAAGCCTATCATCTCTTTCAGGTTCGCCATACCAAACTGGTCGGGGAAACGGGATGCAAATACGATATCTACAATATACTTACTGATTTTCTCATCGATATATACCTCTCTCACCACTTTGCGTGCCTCAAGGATTGCATCTTTAGAGATAACCGCCTTGTCAATGGAAACAGGTTCAAAGATATTCTGCCGGATAATTTGTTTCTCTTCCTCCTTGGATGGGTAGGAGATAATCACTTTCAACATAAAACGGTCAACCTGTGCTTCGGGCAGCGGATAAGTACCTTCCTGTTCGATAGGGTTCTGGGTTGCCATCACCAGGAACGGATTAGGCAGTTTATATGTCTGCTCGCCGATAGTTACATGGCGTTCCTGCATCGCTTCGAGTAATGCGCTCTGCACTTTGGCGGGAGCACGGTTTATTTCATCGGCCAGCACGAAGTTGGCAAAAATGGGACCGTGCTTCACCTGAAACTCCTCTTTGCGCTGACTGTAGATCATGGTTCCGATTACATCAGCAGGCAACAGGTCGGGAGTAAACTGGATACGGCTGTAATCTGCATCTATCAGCTGAGCCAGCGTTTTAATAGCCAGTGTTTTTGCTAACCCGGGTACTCCTTCCAGCAGGATATGACCGTCTGACAATAATCCAATCAGTAACGACTCAACTAAATGTTTCTGTCCCACGATCACTTGATTCATTCCGTTAACGAGTGTCTGGACGAAGCCGCTTTTTTGCTCTATTCTCTCATTTAGCTCCTTAATATCGACAACTTGGCTCATATTTTTTTAATTATAAGATGTGTGGATTTTTTTCGACTTACAAAATTAGAAATGTTAAAGAGGTTTCTCTTAGTTTAGGGGTTAAAAATGTTTAAGTCGTATATAACTCCATTTCAAAGCGATGGGTAAAAGCTTCCTTCATTCGTGAAGAGACCTCCTCAAAGTCGACTTCATGACCCAATTCCTTCTGAAGGGAAGTTACACCACGATCCCTGAATCCGCAGGGATTGATATAGTTAAAATAGGAAAGATCGGTATTGATATTAAGTGCCAGACCATGCATCGTCACGAAACGACTCGCCCGCACACCAATCGCACAAATCTTCCTTGCTTTTGCCGGATCGGCTGCGTCAATCCACACTCCCATTGCCTTAGCATCTTTCTCCCCTTTGATACTATAAGAGTCCAATGTATCTATTACCACATCCTCAAGGGTGGATATATAACTTTTTATTCCCATCCCGAACGATCCCAGGTCGATGATCGGGTAAACCACCAACTGTCCCGGTCCATGATAGGTGATATCCCCCCCCCGGTCGATGGTGTGCAGATCGATATTTTTGCTCTTACAAATATGATTGGCAATCAGCAGATTTTGTTTATCGCCATGTTTACCGAGGGTGTAGACATGCTCATGCTCACAAAAGAGGAGATACTGATCCTTATCCTCCGTCTTCTCCGCTTTCTCCTGAACCACCTTTTCAAACAACGTCTCCTGATAATCCCACGCCTCCTTGTAACGGATACGCCCGAGGTTTTCAAAAATCACATCTACAGTCATTGGCACATTAGTCTCATTGGCATATTGGCACATTAAACATGTTTCTCCGCGTGATAGGAAGAACGTACCAGCGGGCCGCTTTCGACGAACTTGAATCCTTTCTCCAGTCCGATCATTTTATATTTCCGGAACTGCTCCGGTGTCACAAACTCTTTTACCGTCAGGTGTTTCCGGGTCGGCTGCAGATACTGACCCACAGTGAGTACCTGGCAACCTACGTTGACCAGGTCGTCCATCGTCTCCAGTATCTCCTCTTCGGTCTCACCCAAACCGACCATAATACCTGATTTGGGTTTTGCCTTGCCGCTTTTGGCGATAGTCTCTATCGTTTTGAGGCTGACATCGTATTTAGCACGGCTGCGCACTTTCGGCGTCAGCCGTCTTACGGTTTCCATATTATGAGATATGATTTCCGGACCCGCATTTATCACTTTATAAATCAACTCCTCTATTCCGTTGAAATCGGGAATTAGCGTCTCGAGTGTCACTTCGGGATTTCTCTCTTTCACGCGTCTGACTGTAGTCGCCCAGAATTCCGCGCCGAGATCAGGCAGGTCGTCCCTGTCCACACTGGTGATCACGCAATGTCTCAACTTCATCTTCTCTATACTTTCTGCCAGACGTTCCGGTTCGTTCCAATCCACGATGCCCTGCGGACTTCCCGTCTTCACGGAGCAGAAGCGGCAAGCACGTGTACATACATCGCCAAGGATCATAAAAGAGGCGGTTCCCCTGCCCCAGCATTCCGACAGGTTAGGGCATTTTCCGCTTACGCAGATCGTATGCAATCCTTTCCTCGCAATAATCTCTCTTACATCCAGATATTGTTTCCCCTGCGGGAGTGATATTTTGAGCCAGTCAGGCTTCCTTGTCATTAACTCAGGTTTATTCTCCATATTTTTTTCATTATTTCATCCGTAATATCAGACAGAGAAATACCCCCTGTCAAAGACATAACGAAAAAGTGATTCTATAAAATGTTATATAGAGAACAAAAATACGATTTTATTCGGGTTTTCACCAACGAGTAGCATAAGAATTCTCTAACCTGAAGAATCCATCTTCAGATTATCTACAATAGAATTTTCGGTTATTGATGACCGAAAATTCTATTTATGAATATACATATACCTGACTGATTTGAGACTAAATTACCTCTTTATCAATTTCTTGGTATAAGTCTTTCCATCTTTTATTACCCGTATAAAATAGATGCCTGCAGGTAATCCACTCACGGAAATCTGATATTTGGGCTGGTCGGTCTTATCGGTTTTCAACAGGGAAGCACTACTCCACAGTTGAATTTCATACATCCCCGATATCCGAGCCGAAGTCATATTTTGAGGAACAGCAGTACTATCTTGCTGTTGCTTCACTTTTAACTCTACACTTACCACATCGGTTGTCTCTGTCCAACTATAATATTCATCTTCTTTTAGCATAATAGTTAAACTGCTACCGTCGGGTTGAATTATTTCTATCGGATAAGGATAAGCTGGGACTGCTTTCAACTGCGTTTGAAAACAAAATGCCAATGCTATTAAGAGTAATATTTTTCTCATGATATTTCTATTTTATAGTTAATGACCAAAGTGTCCCAACATATTTACAATACAATCCTAAAGGATATTGAGGAGGTACAGATGTAGGTTCTCCTGCTTTACCAGCAAAATAGACGGTTATTTTTCCCGAACAGTCGTACACATTATCATTAAATATTCCTTTATCCGGAGAGTAAGGAATTAAAATTACATGTTCCTTGGTCTCGTTTTCTTCATATAAGTCAATTTTAAAACTTGAATGGATGTGATTCTTATTCAATACTATTTTGTCACATGTTATTTTCAGCCATTCAATATTCACCAAAGGGTCTTCCACTCCACAGGCAGAAATTTCATGGTTTTCATAAATTTCATACTGTAGTTTTTTTTCTTTCTCTTTTTCGCACCCTGCCACCAACAGCGCCATACAAAGCGGCAAAAGGAGTTGAAGGGTTTTCAGTAGTTTTAATTTTTTTGTTTTCATCTTTTTAGATTTTTATTTTACAACTTCTAAAGTCGTCATTGGCAAGATTTGAACTATGCCCTTTTAAGTAAAAAAGCAATATAAATATTCTTCTTTTCATATATCCCTTTTTCTTATCTATGAGGGGAGCAGGTAAGACAAAACAGGAACTCAAAAACTACTTGCCACTTGGAAACCTTATCTACAAGCGGTAACAACTGTCCGGGGAGTATCTATATTCATGTTTCAGGGTAATTTTACGCTAAAAATAGACAAAAAATACAACAAAACCAAAGAATTAGAAAAAATCTCCAATCTTGTCTCACATCTTCAAATCAATAATCATTTTACTCCTAACTATTTTCAAACCCCTCCCCGATGGGACTCCTATTTGTCTACAAAGGGAGATTGGCCCAATTCCTATTGGATTATCTCACCGTAGAAATTCATCTTCAGATTATCTACAATAGAATTTTCGGTTATTGATGACCGAAAATTCTGTATCCGGCGTAGGGAAGAACCTCTTTTGCAGTCATTGTTAAAGCCGCAGGCAAACTTTTCAAAACAGACGGTTTGAACCTTGCAAAGGGCACAAATAAACGAGCCAATGAACTTTATACGAGCCAAGTTTAAACTTTTCCTGAAGTTCAACCAGAATTGGAGTTAATTCACTACTTTTGGGGGAGACCTTACTTTTATAATGTTGTGCGTATGAAAATAAAATTATTCCTTTCAATTTTCATTTTGTCCTTGCTCGTGATATATAGCTGCAATCAAACAATTACAAACAATTCCATACTCAATTTGGACTTTGAGAAAATAGAAAATGGTATGCCTAAGGGATGGTATAGAATGTATTTCCAACCCAACTATACTATTTCCATAGATTCCACCGATGTAAAGTCTGGCAGTTATTCGGTTGCCATAGAGTATGCAGGGGGTATTTCCAATTCTCAAAATTACTTCCAGGCGATCCAATTAATTCTTCCAAAGAATTATGAAGGAGAAAAAATTACCTTGTCAGGATATATCAAAACAGAAAATGTGACTGACGGGTATGCCGGCTTATGGGTGCGAATCGACCCTCAGATTGCTTTTGACAATATGCGGCAGCGAGGAGTCACAGGTACTACCGATTGGAAAAAATATGAAATAACGTTAGAGATGGATCTGGATCCTGAAAACACACAAGGAATACTTCTTGGCGCCGGATTGTGGGGAAAAGGAAAAATGTGGGTAGACAATTTGCAGATTTCAATCGATGGAGAAAATATTGAAGACATTGAACTTCCTGACAGCGAACTCCTTTATTTCGGATATAAATCTTCTCCGGCAAAAAAGGATAACACTTTTGATAATGGCTCCAAAATCGAATTTCCGGAACTGACAGTACAAAAAATAAATGACCTGGAACTACTTGGCAAGATATGGGGGTTGCTAAAGTACCATCATCCGGCTATTGCCGACGGGAAATACAATTGGGACTATGAGCTTTTCAGGATACTGCGTGTTTATTTAAGGGCAGACAACAATCACCAGAGGGATAGAGTTTTGCGAAAATGGATTAACCGTTATGGAAGAGTGCCGGAATGTATAACCTACCAGGCAACATCCGACGCTGCCATACTCAAGCCCGATTTGTCGTGGATTTATGAAAGCGACCTCGATCAAGAAGTGAAAAATTTGCTGCACAATGTTTATCAGAACAGGCACCAGGGAAATCAATATTACGTACGAATGGATTATCCGTATCAAAGACCCCTGTTTATAAATGAGAACCCATATTCAGAAATGGATTATCCCGATGACGGGTTTCGCCTATTGGCTTTATTCCGATTATGGAATATGACAAACTACTTTTTTCCGTATAAGGATTTGACGGACAAGGACTGGAGCACGGTGTTGAAAGAATACATACCATATTTTATGGATGCGAAAAACAGGTTGGATTATGAATTAGCTTCCGTTCGATTAATTGGCGAATTATCAGATTCCCATGCCATTTTATTGGAGGGAGGGAGAGAGATCAGCTTGTTGAGAGGAGACCGGTATGCACCAGTTTCTGTCCGTTTTATTGAAAACAAGCTGGTAGTAACGGACAACACCATCAAATCAAAAATCCCGAATGAACATAGAATAAATGATCCCGGATTACAAATTGGTGATATCATCACGCATATTGAAGGGAAGCCAATTGAAGCCATTGTCGACAGCGTAAGAAATTATTATCCCGCCTCTAATGAAGCAGCAAGAATGAGAGATATTGCCGGCGATATGCTTCGTTCAAACAACAATGCTATTCTTGTCAATTATATTTCGTCCGGTGAAATGAAACAAGAGAAAATAAGTACTGTACATTTTGAGGTGCTGCATCAACATGTTTACAGTATACCGGATACGGTTAAATCTTACAAATTGTTAGACAAAGGCATTGGTTATATCAACCTGGAGACAATAAGGGCAGAAGATATGGATGCCATCAAAAAAGAATTTATCAATACAAAAGGTATCATTATAGATATTCGTAATTATTCTGCGTTATATGAAGTGGCAAGTAATTTGGGATCATTTTTTGTATCAAAAGATACGGTTTTCGAAAGATATTCAGTAGGAAATCCGGACAATCCCGGGGAATTTAATTTGCGTGGAAAATTTGAAGTTTTTAAATCAAAGGAATATTATCCGGGGAAATTGGTCGTCATTGTAAACGAAAAGAGCCAAAGCCGTTCAGAGTCAACAGCCATGGCGTTTCGTGCAGGTGATAATACTACAATTGTCGGCAGCCAAACTGCAGGAGCAGACGGGCATACATCTGATATGATTCTTCCGGGCGGATTAAAAACATGGAATTCCGGCATTGGCGTTTGCTATCCTGATGGCACACAAACACAACGCATCGGGATAGTTCCTGACAGTTGGATTGAACCAACCATCAATGGTATAAAACAGGGAAGAGATGAAGTATTGGAAAAGGCAATTGAAATAATAAGAAAACTATGAAATAGCTCCTAACTATTTTCAAACGCCTTTTCAAGTCGCTCTTACCTTCTTAATCACATTATCCACATTGGCGCTAATCCTCGACAAGTCTGGGCAAGTAGTCTCGAATCATCGGGATTGGCATATTAGTCTCATTGGCACATTGGCATATTGGCAAATTATCACTACCTGTCCCGAGAAATCGGGATTAAATCATTATCTTTGCCCCCTAAACTCAGTCAGCGCTGATTATATTGGACTTTCGACTATTACATACCGACCCCAGATCAAGTGCCCGGGCGGGCATCATTTCCACCGACCATGGGGAGGTGGAGACACCGGTGTTTATGCCGGTGGGTACTGTGGGGAGTGTGAAAGCGGTTCATATCAGTGAGTTGAAAGAAGATATCGGAGCACAGATCATCCTGGGTAATACCTACCACCTCTATCTAAGGCCGGGGCTTGAGATTTTGCAACAGGCAGGAGGGTTACACCACTTCAACAGTTGGAACAAACCGATGCTGACCGACAGTGGGGGATTTCAGGTTTTTTCACTGACCGAAAACCGGAAGCTGACCGAAGAAGGAGCAGAATTTCAATCGCATATTGATGGCTCAAGACATTTCTTCACACCGGAGAAAGCAGTCGATATCCAACGCATCATCGGCGCCGATATCATGATGGCTTTCGATGAATGCACGCCGGGAGACGCCGATTACGACTACGCGAAAAAATCGCTAGACCTCACCGAACGGTGGCTCGACCGTTGTCTGGCCCGTTTCCGTGAGACGGAATGTCCCTACGGACATCGCCAGACCCTTTTCCCCATCGTGCAGGGTTGTGTGTACCCCGACCTTAGGCGCCGAGCTGCGGAGAATGTGGCGGCCAAGGAAGCTGATGGTAATGCTATCGGAGGATTGGCGGTAGGGGAACCCACCGAAAAGATGTACGAAATGGTGGAACTGGTCAATGAGATCCTGCCCAAAAACAAGCCACGCTACCTGATGGGAGTGGGCAAACCGGAGAATATCCTGGAAGCCATTGAACGGGGTGTGGACATGTTCGACTGTATCATGCCGACACGCAACGGACGTAACGGGCAAATTTTCACCAAGCAGGGGATAATGAATATGCGTAACGAGCGGTGGAAAAACGATTTCTCACCCATCGAAGAAGATGGCGCATCGTTCGTGGACACTCTCTACTGCAAGGCTTACCTGCGGCATCTCATCAACGTCAACGAGATATTGGGATTACAGATCGCCTCCATCCACAATCTGGCCTTTTATATCTGGCTGGTCCAGGAGGCCAGAAAACATATCATCGCAGGCGACTTCCCGGAGTGGAAACCGGTGATCTTGGAAAATGTGACCAGACGATTATGAAAATAAAGAACGACTTTCTCAGGTTAAAACGGTTGGACAGGTACATCATCAAGAAGTTCCTGGGCACCTACGTCTTTATGATCGCCCTGATTATCTCTATCGCAGTGGTGTTCGACATCAATGAGAAGATCGACAAGTTCATCACCAATAACGCCTCGTTGAAAGCGATTGTATTTGATTATTATTTAAATTTCATCCCTTATTATACCAACCTGTTCAGTCCGCTTTTTGTATTCCTGGCTGTTATCTTTTTCACGTCCAAGATGGCCAATAATTCCGAGATCATCGCTATCCTGTCGAACGGTGTCGGTTTTAAACGAATGATGAAGCCCTATATGATCTCTGCATTGGTGATCGCTATCTTTGCCTTTGTATTCGGAAGCTATATCATCCCGCCCGCCAATGCTACCCGCATCAATTTCGAACAGATCTATGTAGATTCACGTAAAAAGGTGACCAGCGATCATGATATCCAGTTCAGAATAGGGCCGCAGACTATCGTTTATTTCGGAAACTTTGACATGACCAGTAAAACGGGATACTATTTTTCGATGGATCATTTCGACAGCCTTCGACTATCTGCAAGGCTCACGGCACAATCTATACGTTATGACTCGGCATACCACTGGACTATCAACAATTACCAGATCAGACGATTTGAAGGATTACAAGAGACCATTACCAAAGGTACATCCATAGATACCGTCCTGCAAATTGTACCCAACGATTTCATCATCGCCAAGACAGACCAGCAGATGATGACCTCACCCCAGCTACGCAAATATGTCAAGAGCCAGAAAGAACGGGGATTGGGAAATATACAGGCCTTCCAGATAGAGTACCATTCACGGATTGCCTCTGTCTTCTCGGCTTTTATCCTCACCCTCATTGGTGCTGCTATCTCCGCACGGAAAGTAAAAGGGGGAATGGGGCTCAACATTGGTATTGGATTGGCGTTGAGCATGGCCTATATCCTTTTCATGACCGTGAGTTCCACTTTCGCCGTGAAAGGAGGGATGAGCCCGTTCATTGCCGCATGGATACCCAACATCATCTTTTCCGGAATCGCCTTATTTTTCTATAAGAGAGCGCCTAATTGATAATGTGTCAACATGCTAATATGCCAATGTGCCAATAAGGTTAATGGACCAATTCCTGCAAGTTGCACCAAATAATTTATATCCGGCTTATGTAGTAATTAGTAATCATACTACAACTACTCAATATTCTTCCTTACACCGGTTAAAAAATCCTTCATCTTTTCGGAGTCTTTCTCACCGATAATATCCAGCAACTCTCGAAGTTTTATCCTGATATTTTCGAGTTGTTCCGAAGTATGGGGGTTAAAAAGAATTTCCGTAAGCAGGTAATCATCTTCAGAGAGCAGTCCCTGCGCGATGTTCATATGCTTTTTAAACGTGGTACCCGGTGCTTCCTGATGCTTCATCACTGAAGCAAATACCAATGTCGATGCAAAAGGGATCGAGAGTGAATAGGCAATCGTTTCGTCATGCTCCCGGAACGAATATTCAAATACGTTCAGTTTAAGCCGTTGATAGAGATCCCTGAAAAACACCTTGCCCATGTGCGACGATTCGGAAATGATAATGGCACTTTCCCTACTCAGGTCGCTCAGGCTGGCAAAAGTGGGTCCAAACATGGGATGGGTAGAGACATAGGGACGGGTACGTTCCCTGTAAAACTCCTCCAATCCGGTTTTCACAGAAGCGATATCACTCAGGATACATGTCTCCGGAAGATAGGGTAATACATTATGAAATGCAGGGATGGTATATTTGAGTGTGGCTGCATTAATCACTAACTCCGGTGCAAAATCTTTTACCTCGGCCGCATCTGTCATCCGTTGCGTGTTATAGATAAACCGTAATTTCCGGGGGTCGGGGTCCAACACTGCCACTTCATGTTCGAAACTAAGCACATCGGCAAAGAACGACCCCATCTTGCCGGCTCCGAGAATTAATATTTTCATATATTCAATTGTTATTCAGTAGATTTTCAGTTGTTATTCGGTTGTTATTCGGTAGATTTTCAGTTGTTATTCGGTTGTTATTCGGTTGTTACTATCGAATAACATGAACCAAGTGAATGAATAACTACTGAATCATCCCGCAAAGCGGGGAATAACTATTGAATAACGGCGAAGCCGAACATCACTTCTTCGCTCTCTCCATAATCACCATCTGCTGACGCACCGATTCGGAATGAATAGCCTCCAGCACCTGTTTAATAAAATCACCTGCCATTTCCATCCGTTCGCCCTGTCCGGCACGGTCGGTCAGGATTTGATCGTACCGATGCGTTTGGAGGATCGGCATATCATGTTCCAGTTTATATTGTCCAATTTCTCTCGACACGCGCATCCGCTTAGCCAATAGCTGTAACAGTTCATTATCCAGTTCATCGATCTGTTCGCGCAATACGGAAAGATCTTCCGTAGTCTGTATCGTATCGCGGATCACAAGATTATCGATAATCTCTTTGAGGGTGGCAGGTGTAATCTGTTGCGCCTTATCGCTCCAGGCCTCATCAGGCGAACAATGCGATTCGATGATCAAACCCGAAAAATTAAGATCCATTGCCTGCTGGCTTAGCTTAGAAATCAGATTGCGGGCGCCACCGATATGACTCGGGTCACAAATAATGGGTAACGTCGGGAAACGACGTTTCAATTCAATAGGAATATGCCACTGGGGTAGGTTACGATAGATAGTATTATCTGAAGTACTGAATCCACGGTGGATTACTCCTAATCGCTTTATGCCCGCATTGTATAAACGTTCTATAGCACCAATCCACAACTCCAGATCGGGATTAACCGGATTCTTTATCAGGATCGGGATATCCACCCCTTTGAGCGTGTCGGCGATTTCCTGCACAGCAAAAGGGTTTGCCACAGTACGAGCACCTATCCACAACATATCGATTCCATATTTTAAGGACTCGTAGACATGCTTTTCTGTGGCTACCTCGGTCGACATATACATGCCGGTCTCCTTTTTAGCCTCCATCATCCATTTGATCGCAGGACTACCTACTCCTTCAAACCCACCCGGTTTAGTTCTGGGTTTCCAGACACCTGCCCGGTATATCTTTATGCCTGCATCGGCTAACTGACGGGCAGTACATATCACCTGTTCTTCCGTTTCCGCACTGCAAGGGCCGGCAATCACAAGCGGCCTCTTGTCCTCTATACCCGGTAATAAGATTGATTCGAAATCCATATATTTATTGTTTTGTTATTGTTAAATTAAGAAGTTAGAATTGAAAATCGATGTAGCCAAATTAGAAATTAGAAGTCGGAAGTGAAGAAGTCCAAGAACTGAAGAAATTTGGAAATATTTTTTCACTTTTCACTTTTATTTTTTCACTCTCCACTTTATCACCTCTCCACCTTTCCACTCAGCCACCTATCCACCCTATTATACGCTTCCTCCAGCTTCTCTGCGGCTGATCCGAGCGAGATCCGGATAAAACGGTCCCCATTCTTTCCAAAGATAGCTCCCGGTGTAATAAAGACTCTTGCCTTATAAAGCACATCATCCACAAATGTTTTACTATCCGGTGCACTATCCGGAAGTTTTCCCCACACGAAAAGCCCCACCTGACGTTTGTCGTAGTTACAGTGCAATAGTTCCATAATCTTTTCGGCCCATACGCGACGTTCGGCATAAATCCTGTTCATGTTGGCATGCCATTCGTCCGGATTCGACAAGGCTGCAATCGTCGCCAGTTGCATCGGCTTGAACTGGCCGCTGTCGATATTGCTTTTAGCCCTGAGTACCCATTTCACAAATTGAGGATTGGAAGCCAGCATCCCCATTCTCCAGCCCGACATGTTATGGGATTTGCTCAAAGAATTCAGTTCTATACATATATCCTTGGCATCCGGCACCGACAGGATACTCATCGGTTTATCATTCAGGATAAAGCTGTAGGGGTTATCATGACAGATAATAATATCATGTCTTTTACCGAAATCAACCAGCTTCCCGAATAACTCCATCGATGCATTGGCACCGGTAGGCATATTCGGGTAATTGACCCACATCAACTTTACGTTTGAGAGATCCATCTTTTCTAATGCCTCGAAATCGGGCTCCCAGTTATTTCCTTCCACCAGATCGTAGGGAATTACATTTGCCCTCAGCATTTTCGATACCGAACTGTAGGTTGGATAACCGGGATCGGGAACTAAAACACCATCCCCAAAATTGAGAAATGCCATCGAGATATGCAGTACACCCTCTTTCGAACCGATCAACGGTAACACTTCCTCATCGGCCAGTTCCACCTGGTATATCCTTCCATACCATTGAGCGAATGCTCTCCTCAACTCGGGAATGCCCGTGTAAGGCTGATAAGCGTGCGTATCGGGGCGCTGTGCCGTTTCACAAAGTGTCCGGATGGTCTCCTCCGACGGCATACGATCGGGGGCACCCACTCCCAGACTGATTACATCTTTCCCTTCTGCGTTCATCCGGGCTACTTCCGCCAGTTTCACCGAGAAATAATACTCGGAAATCGATTTTATATGTTCTGCTGGTTGGATCATTTTTTTTAGAATAAAGAGCCAAGAGTCAAGACTCAAATTTGAAATTTATTTTCGATTGTTATTCAGTTGTTGTTCAATTGTTACTATCGAATAACATGAACGAGGTGAATGAATAACTATTGAATAACAGCGAAGCCGAATAACGCGCGAAGCGCAAACAACTGCAAAGCTATCCAGCCCCATGTTTTTCCTCCCTGTATTCCCCCAATACCTTGAGTCGGCTGATCAGCGGCATGATCGCATCAATCGACTGGCGGTAACGGTTGTAATCGGTAAAGGTGAGATCAATATAGAACTGATATTCCCACTCACTTCCGATGATGGGGAGCGACTGGATTCGAGTAAGATTGATATTATAGAAAGAGAGTACCGAGAGTACCTGCGAGAGGCTTCCTTCGCTGTGGGGGAGCACAAAAACCAACGACGATTTATTGATATGATTTTCCTTCTGCACCTCCTTGAGCATATCTCCTTGTGCCAGGATCAGGAAACGGGTAAAATTTCGTTTGTTAGTCTCGATGCCTGAAGCAAGCACTTCCAAACCATACTTCTCAGCCGCCAGGCTGCTACAGATTGCGGCTGTCGATGCCAGTTGCTTGTCGCTCACTTCTTTTCCCGCAAGTGCAGTATCTTCATGTTCCACAATTTTGATACCCGGCAGGGTATCGAGAAAAGCCTCACACTGCATCAAGGCGATAGGGTGCGACATCACCTCTTTGATCTCTCCTACCGTCGTACCGGGTAGCGCTACCAATGAATGGGATATCCGTAGTTTATGCTCACCCGCAATCTGCATATCACTCATTTTCAACAGGTCGTGGTTCTGCAACAAACTTCCTGCGATGGTGTTCTCAATCGCCATCATACCTATCAAATCGAAATCTTTCTTCGTCTCCGCGAAGATATCCCGAAAGGTGCTGCACGGAACAATCTCTAATTCCTCTCCACGGAAATACTCGCGGGCTGCGATCTCGTGGAATGAACCCAATCCTCCCTGAATGGCTACTCGTTTCATCTAAACTATCTTTATTAAGTAAAAAAAGCCCCACCGTGTGATCGGCAGGACTTTATTTATTTCTGATATGACTTTTTTATTTTCGTCTCATTTCGCATATAAAATCCTGCCCTTACCTACTAAAGTAAAAGTAAAACCAGAAAGCAAATGCAAATACAGAACAAATCATTGTATATTCAATTTTATAAATCGACATGATAAAATCATCATACGATTAACGGTGCAAAAGTACTACTTTTTTTTTTTCAACAAACAAAATGAAGAAAAAATGTATCGAATATTAAAAAAATGTACACAAAGACCTCATAAAACATTTAAAAAGCAGATCAGTTTTTATCCAAACAATCGTGCTTATAACAAAAATATTTTTATATTTGCCCACTAAAATTTACACATCCCTAAACAAATAAATCAATGTTGAAAAATCATCCAAAAGGACTTATTGGGGCTGCCTTATCTAATATGGGCGAGCGTTTCGGATTCTACATTATGATGGCTATTCTGTCATTGTTCCTCATTTCCAAGTTTGGTTTGGAGAAAACACCGGCCACGGTCATCTACTCCGTATTTTATGCTTTGATCTATCTTCTTGCGCTTGCAGGGGGATTTATTGCAGATAAAACAAAGAAATATAAATCCACGATCCTGATAGGATTAGTGTTGATGACAGTGGGTTATTTTCTTATCGCCATCCCAACACCAACTCCTGTTCCTAATTTTGCCCTCTATCTGGCTCTTACTTGTGTAGGATTGTTCGTGATCGCCTTTGGTAACGGGCTGTTCAAAGGGAATTTGCAAGCTGTGGTGGGACAGATGTACGACGATCCCAAATACAGTTCCAAGCGTGATACCGGTTTCCAGATTTTCTACATGTTCATCAACGTAGGTGCGCTTTTTGCGCCGCTGATTGCTGTCGGTATCCGAAACTGGTGGGTGCAACGCAACGGATTCCTCTATAATTCCGATTTACCGGCTCTTTGTCATCAATTTATCAAGGGAACAGTAACCCCAGAAGCATCTCAACGCTTTACACAACTTGCTGCGGAATCGACTCTGGGCGGTGCTCCGGCGGATTTAATGGCTTTTGCCAATGAGTATCTGAACGTTTTCAATACCGGATTCCATTACGCTTTTGCTGCAGCCATTTTTGCGATGTTGATCTCACTCACTATCTTCCTTGTAAACCGGAACAAGCTACCCAATCCGGCAGATAAAGTCAAAGCTTTCGTGACCACGGGGACTAATGAAGTAGAAATGAGCGTAGCTGAAATCAAACAACGGCTTTATGCATTGTTTGCAGTATTCGGCGTTGTTATCTTCTTCTGGTTTTCTTTCCACCAGAATGGGGTCACACTCACCTTCTTCGCCAACGATTATACCGATTTGAGCATGATCAATATCGACCTTGGATTTACCAGTATCAAGGGTGCTGAGATATTCCAGTTCTTCAATCCATTCTTTGTGGTGTTCCTGACCCCTATCGTGATTGGAGTCTTTGGATGGCTTAAAGCAAGAGGAAAAGAACCCTCTACTCCACGCAAGATAGCCATTGGCATGGGTATAGCCGCCGTAGCATTTACTGTATTGGCTCTGGGCTCACTTGGATTGCCAAGCTCTCAGGAAGTGAAAGCGATGGGCGGTCTGGCCGATGCACAAAGGGTGACACCCTTCCTCTTGATCGGCACCTATTTTATTCTTACTATTGCTGAACTATTTATCAGCCCGTTAGGACTGTCGTTCGTATCCAAAGTTGCTCCTCCACAGTATCAGGGAATCATGCAGGGTGCATGGCTGGGAGCAACCGCACTGGGTAATCAGTTGCTCTTTATCGGTACTATTTTCTATGAAAGTATCTCTATCTGGGGCACATGGCTGGTATTTGTCACAGCATGCCTTATCTCCATGTTTACAATGTTGTTCATGGTAAAATGGTTAGAGAGAGTCGCAAAATAACCCTTATTGAATTACAATAATAAAATAGGAGGAAGGCAATAGCGTCTTCCTCCTATTTTATTTTCCGGAGTGGTAGAACGCCATCCGGAATACAGTCCATTCACCTTTAGTGAAATGGGTCAGCGTACCTCCATGCAGACGCATGATATACCGGGAGACGCTTAATCCTATCCCGGTACCGGAATGCTTGGTGGTGAAGAATGGCACAAAGATATTGGGGAGCACATTCTCTGCAATGGGTTGTCCGTTATTGTAGACATCCAGGAAGATTTTATCCTTTTCTTCCGACAATTCGATCCTGATCCAACCTTCTCCCTGCCTCTCCTGATCCTTTTGGTCCACTCTATGGACATTTTGATTCGCTCCCCGGACATTTTTGTGACCATTATCCTCTTCTGGCGAGAGAGCTTCTGCAGCGTTCTTCAACAGGTTAAGCAATACCTGCATGATCTGCGACTCATCTATTGGCCGTACTGTCGGCACAGTGGGGAAGCTTAACGCCACCGATATATTCTTTTCTTCAAGCACGGCAGACTCCAAAGCGAGAGCCCGTTCGATGACGGATTGCAATGGGACAGGATGTAACTGGGGCTTGGGGATTCCTGTAAAGCGGCGATAGGAGTTGACAAAACTGATCAGCCCTTTAGCGGTCGAATTGATCGTCTGTAACGCCTCCACTGTATTTTGCATCAACCCATCATCCTTATCAGATTCATCCTGACGGAAAGCATAAAGCAATGTATCGGTCAGTGAGGTGACAGGTGCTATCGAATTCATAATCTCATGCGTCATCACCCGGATCAACCGTATCCACGAATCCATCTCCTTGTAATCGAGTTCACTGCCGATATTATTCAACGTGATAATTTTCAGTCTTTTCCCCTGCAACATAATCTCGGAAGCCCTCAGGCTCAACTGGATCTCCTCCCGTTCATTGGCTATCTTGATCGTCTTCGTGTCAGATGTGTTCAGATTACGGAACAATTCGGGAAATGACTTATCGATATTCGCCAATTGGTTGACATGGGTAAAAACCGGGAGTCCCAGTAACTGGTTGACAGTACGGTTTAACTGCACCACCACGTTAGATTCATTCAGAATAATGATGCCGGTCGATACACTTTCCATGATCACACCCAGAAACTTCTCGTTCTCGATCACCTCCTTGCGCGCCCTCGAAAGAATATCCTTGATCCGGTTCATCATCTGATTAAGTTCCCTCTCCCTCCGTGAAAGTTTGGTCTCCGCGAAATTGAACGAGTAGTCGCCATTATCCAACGCATTAAGCAGGAAAATAATGTTCTTGTTGAACTGGTTATAACTCCGCCGTAGGTTATGAAGCAGGAAAAAAACAAGAATTATCGACAGTACCATATAGAGATATTCGGCTCCCATGGCAAAATAAGTACTCATCACTACTGCTGCAATCAGCAGGATCATGTAGAGGTATAGCTTATATTCAATCGATTTAAACATGATTGCACTGGTTAAAGTCCGTACTTCTTGATCTTACTGTAGAGTGTGGGGCGGGAAACACCCAGTTCTTTGGCGATCGCCGATATATTGTTTCCATAATTTCGCATCGTCCGCTCAATAAGTATCCGTTCCATTTCTTCCAGGGTAACATTCTCGAGTTCTTTACTCTTTTCGCTATTGGACCGTTGTCGGAGAAATAGTTCCGAAGAGTCAATCACCCGGCTGTCTGAAAGGATGATCGCTTTCTCTATCGTATGTTCCAGTTCACGCACATTACCCGGCCAACCATATTCCTGCATTTTTGAGATGGCCTCTCTACCCAACGTTATACCTATCTTATTGTATTTTGAAGCAAAACGATCGAGGAAAAACGACGCCAGTGTAGGGATATCCTCTTTCCTGTTGCGCAGCGGCGGCACTTCAATCTGAATGGTGTTAATGCGATAGAGCAGGTCTTCCCTGAAAAGGCCGTTCTCCACATCGAGGAACAGAT
Source organism: Proteiniphilum sp. (assembly GCF_034927365.1). Classification (GTDB taxonomy): domain Bacteria; phylum Bacteroidota; class Bacteroidia; order Bacteroidales; family Dysgonomonadaceae; genus Proteiniphilum. The sequence continues at coordinate 196,537 of NZ_JAYFQD010000007.1, forward strand.
TATGGTTGGTCGCACAAATCAACCGGATATCTACCGATACAGGCTTATTACTTCCCACACGGATGATCTGCCTCGATTGCAGTGCGTTCAATAGTTTAGCCTGTAGCGGATAACTGAGGTTTCCGATCTCATCGAGGAAGAGAGTTCCCTTGTCCGCCGCCTCGATTTTACCAGCCCGGTCACTATGGGCATCGGTGAACGAGCCTTTCACATGACCGAAAAGTTCACTTTCAAACAGCGTTTCAGTCACCGCTCCCATATCCACCGTAACCAGTGACTCATTCGATCGGGGCGAGAGTTGATGGATCCTGCGGGCGATCACCTCTTTTCCTGTACCATTCTCACCGGTGATCAGGACATTGGCATCTGTCCCGGCTACTTTCTCTACCAAACGCAGTAATTCCCGCATCGCCGGAGATTCGCCCCAACACACATCACCATCCTTGTTCAACTGGGAGTTAAGGACATATTGTTTCTCTTTCAACTTGACTACCTCCTTCCGGGAGAGACGCAGTTCCAATGCCGACTGTAATGTAGCCAGCAACTTGGCATTATCCCAAGGTTTTACCACAAAGTCGGATGCACCCTCTTTCAAGGCAGTCACCGCCAGATCGATATCCGCATAAGCAGTGAAAAGGACTACCGGCAAATCCGGATTTACCTTTTTTAACTCTGAAAGCCAGTACAGTCCCTCGTTCCCGGTATTGATCCCCGACGAATAATTCATATCGAGCAACACCACGTCGGGATTTTTCTCCCGTAATGTAGCCAACAACGTATTGGGGGAAGAGAGCAGTGTTACCTCCTCGAAATGGGCATTCAACAGAATCTTCAATGCGCTGAGCACATTTTTGTTATCGTCAACGACAAGAATTTTTCCTTGTTTCATTTTTTTACAAATTAAAAGTCGGAAGTTGAGAAGCTAAGATTTGACTACGTCGATTTGTAATTCATTTTCAATTATTCAGCGTACATTGGTTCTAATAATTCAATTGGCGCATTAATAAATTAGCGCATTAGCTTAATATTGGTTCTTGAATCTGAAATACAAATGTAACCATAATATTGTCAAAATATCAACACTTATGTAAAATTATTTTACATACAGGAATAATCATAAAATCAATAATCAATTAATAATAAATAATTTAACTGTTTTGGCACGATATTGGTTTATTTCAGAGTAGATTATTTGAATAAATATATAATCAGAGATGAATCGATTTATACACATACTACTCTTATTTCTCGTTATTGCCCTATCATCACATGCGCAAGAGAGTCGATGGTCTTTGGATGATTGCATAGGATACGCGATAGAGAACAGTCCACGGATCAATAAGCAGAAGGCGCAGAACAGTATCTATCAACAAGATTACATGAATGCCATAGGCAGGCTGCTGCCATCGTTGAATACCGGCACGAATACCTATTTCAACTATGGGCGCGGGATAGATCCCGAAACAAACACCTACACCAACATAAATACTTTTAGCAATACTTATTCCGTCTATTCCAACCTGACGATCTTCGATGGTTTCTCCAATATCTACAGGGTGAAAATGCAGAAAGCCAATAAACTCGCAGGGAAACAACAATTGGAACAGGAGCGGGAAATGGTAGCCTACGATACGATGGAAGCCTTTTTCAATGTATTGTACTACAAACGGATGGTACAACTGGCAGAGGAACAGGCCGAAGAAAGTGCCAATAACATGAAACAAGCCCGACGGATGGAGGAGTTGGGAATGAAAGCCAAACCCGACGTGGCAGAAATGGCGGCAAAGGAAGCAGCTGACATCTATACTCTTACCCGTCAAAAGAACCTGCTCACTATCGGCATAATACTACTCAAAGAAAAGATGAATTTCCCGGTAGAAGAAGTACTGGATATCACGGATAAACAATCAAACACTCTGATCCTCAAATTGGACGAGACGGCATCGTCGATTTATGAAATAGCCCAAACAATCAATCCCAAAGCGTTGTCTGCCGAATCGGCATTGAAAGTACAGGAAATGAACAGACGTGCCGCCCTGGGTGCTTTCTCTCCTGTCATCTCGATGGAGACAGGTATATCTACCGGATATGCAAGATACCTCGCCGGTGATAACTCGGAGTCCTTTTCCCAACAGCTCAGAAACAGGCGAGGTACCTATATCGGGTTTACATTGTCCGTTCCCCTGTTCAATGGTTTTTCAAAATCGGCTTCCTATAAACGAAGTAAAGCGCAGGTAATCATTGCCGAGAACGACCTTCAGGAAACGCTCCGTAGTCTCTACAGTGAAATCGAACAGGCTGTAGCAGACATGAACGGTCAGGCAGACGCTTACCAGCAGGCGGTAAAACAGCGGGAAGCAATGGAGACGGCACACGAAGCCAATCAAAGAAAATATGAAGAGGGGTTAATCAGTCCACTCGAACTACATACCAGTGCCAACCGTGTCGTACAGGCAAAAACAGAAGAACTTAACGCCGAACTGCAATACCGCCTCAAAGAACGACTGGTACGGTACTACAAAGGGGAATCGTTTATGATTCGATAGATTTTCAGTAGTTATTCAATTGTTATTCAATTGTAATTCCAGTTGTTAGCATCGAATAACATGAACGAAGTGAATGAATAACTACTGAATCATCCCGCAAAGCGGGGAATAACCATTGAATAATGGCGAAGCCGAATCACTATTGAATAACAGTGAAGCTGAATAACGAGAGCGTAGCGAACGAATAACTATTGAATAACGTGAACATACATTATGGATATTTTAGTTGAGAAAAAAAAAGGATTGAAAAAGAAACATATACCCTACATCATTGGAGGAATGCTGTTTCTGGTAGCGGTATTATGGCTTATCTTCGGTAACCATGCGTCGAAGTTGAATATAGAGGGCAACCGTATTTCCATTCAATCCGTCACGCGGGGTGAATTCAATGATTATATACGTGTCAGCGGACAGGTTCAGCCAATCAGCACCATTCAACTGAGCGCCATCGAGGGTGGAATGGTGGAAGCAAAATTAGTAGAAGAGGGGGCCAATGTGAAGAAAGGAGATATCATCGCTCGTCTGAGCAATCCCATGCTGAGCCTAAATATATTGGACAGTGAAGCACAACTGGCGGAGAAGCAGAATTTCCTGCGCAACACACAGGTAGCCATGGAGCAGGACAGGCTTACATTGAGGAAAGAAAAGCTGCAACTCGACCTCGACGTGACCCGTAAACAACGTAAATATGAGCAATACAAAAAACTATACGAAGAGGACCTGGCTTCCAAAGAAGATTACCTGCAGGCAGAAGAGGATTATGAATTTGCGGTGGACGGACGACATTTGGTGGTCGAACGACAGAAGCAGGATTCTATCTACCGTACTGTCCAAATCGACCAGATGGAGGAGAGTCTGCACAATATGAGACAAAATCTCATGCTGATACGGCAACGCAGTGATAACCTGAATATCAAAGCGCCGGTGGACGGACAATTGGGTCTACTCGATGTGGAGATTGGACAGAATATCCCTACCGGTGGACGTATCGGCCAGATCAGTGTACTCTCCGACTTCAAAGTAGAGGCTCTGATCGACGAGCACTATATCGACCGGGTAAAAACCGGATTGGATGCTACTTTCGAACGGCAGGATAAAAACTTCGCTTTACGGGTACGGAAAATATTTCCCGAAGTACGCGACAAGCAATTCAGGACAGAATTCATGTTCGAGGGTGAACGTCCCGACAATATCCGTGCGGGGCAGACTTACTATATCAGCCTGCAACTCGGACAACCAGTGGAAGCGGTGCTGATACCCCGTGGACCGTTTTATCAAACCACCGGCGGACAGTGGATCTTTGTCGTCACACAAGATGGGAAAAAAGCGGTAAAACGCAAAATCACCATCGGGCGGCAAAACCCCACCTATTACGAAGTAACAAGCGGACTCGAATCGGGAGAAAGGGTAATCACCTCCAGTTATGAAACATTCGGCACAGCCGAGGAATTGGTTTTGAAGTAAAAGGTAAAAGATTAGTGTGAGATAAAATTTCTTTATCAAATGAAAACAGTTTTCAGAAACTTATCATTCGTTCTCAAGCGGTTCAGCGTGGCAAGTATGCTGAATATAATAGGCTTATCGGTTGCATTCGCCGCCTTTATCGTTATCATGATTCAGGTGGATTTTGAAAACCGGTTCGACCATTGCCATCCCAATGCAGAACGAATCTTCAGGGTAGATTTAGTCCGTGATGGCAACCCTTATGGAATTCTACCGAGAGCTTTTGCCGATGCCGTTATCGCATCATCGCCTCACATCAGCGAAGGAACCATTATTACGCCTATCAACGAATGGTCGGGTAATTTTTATATCACGGTGGGAAAGGGAGCGGAAAGCAACGGCTTTAAAGAACCGTTTCAGACGTGCTACCCGAGTATTACCAAGATATTTGGCTTTCAGTTTACAGAAGGCGATCCGGACTGCCTGAAAGATCCTGAGAAAATCATCATCCCCAAAAGTATGTCGCAGCGCTTGTTTGGCAATGAGACAGCTATCGGGAAGCAGGTACACCTACAAGAAAACCTATGGACAAAAGACAGTATGAAGGATCTGACCGTTGGCGGTATCTATGAGGATTTTCCTGATAATACACAGATAAAAAATGTCATATATACGAGAATCGACAATACGCAATCGAACGACTGGTACTCCTCCAACTACCTTTGCTACCTTCTTTTCAATGACAAACAAGAAGCGGGACAGTTTGAAACCGATTTCAATAACAAGTTTGACTTTTCGGTACTTAACCTCACTGAAAAAACCGATATCCGGCTGCTACCGCTTACCGACATCTATTTCAGCAAGACAGGATTCAGGTCGGGTAATGCCAATACCGTCCGGATACTTTTTGCCATCGCACTGCTGATCATCATTATCGCTTCTATCAATTACATCAATTTCAGCATCGCCATGACACCCATGCGCATACGCAGTCTCAATACCAAGAAAATATTGGGCAGTTCCGTTGGTCGACTACGGATCTCACTGATAAGCGAGGCTGTGATTATCGCCCTTATGGCATGGACCCTTTCGCTGATGTGGGTTTTTATCCTGACCGAATACAATCTTCTTCCATTTTTTGAAGCCGATTTACATCCCCTCAAGCATATACCGTTGGTACTCCTTACCGCACTCATTGTTCTATCCGCAGGGCTGATATCAGGACTTTATCCGGCTTTCTACAGCACCTCGTTTCAACCAGCGTTGGTATTAAAAGGGAATTTTGGCGTTTTACCTGCCGGACGGAAACTGCGTATTGCACTGATCGGATTTCAGTATGTTACCTCCATTGTATTGATTATAGCTGCCATCTTCATCCAGAAACAAAACCTCTACCTCCGTCATTTCGACCAAGGATTCGACAAGGAGCAGATAGCGGTCGTGAAACTCAACAGGGATCTTTACCAAAACAGCAGGGATTCATATGTGAATGAGTTGAAGAGTTATTCCGGCATTGAAGATGTGGCGTTTTCCAAACAAACGTTGGGTGCATCCGATGGGTACACCAGCTACGGGTTAAAGTACAAAGACAAGGAAGTGTTCGGATACACCCTCGAAGTAAGTGATAATTTCCTGGATGTAATGAATATCGCAGTTCCCGAAGGAAGGAGTTTTCTCCCCTCTGATGTCACTAGCGGGAATCTTACTTTCGTTGTAAACCGCTCTTTTCAGCAAAGGACCGGGATAAGCGCGGGAGAAACCATCGAGATGGTATCATGGGATATGCCCAACTGTAACGTGATCGGGATTACGGGGGATGTCAAATTCACCTCCTTACGCCGAGGGAATGACGATATCTTGTTTTTAGTGGGTTCCAGAGCCCCACTTCCGGTTTCATATATCCGCATCAAAGCCGGTACAAGCATTCCGGAGGCAGTGAAACATATTCGCAAGACAGTCACAGATATCGATCCCACATTCCCATTGGAAGTGGAATTCTATGATGAGATACTGGCAAACCTGTATCAGAAAGAGGAACATCTGAATAAAAATATTTCGTTGCTCAGCCTGCTGGCTATCCTTATTTCCGTAGTAGGCATCTTCGGACTGGTTATGTTCGATACCCAATACCGGCGGAAGGAGATAGTCTTACGCAAGGTGTTCGGCTCTTCCACTCGGGAGATCCTGCTCTTTTTCAACAAGGCATACTTGCTTATCTTGGGCGTCTGTTTTCTATTGGCGGTTCCGGCAGCCTACTATGCTATAGATCGGTGGATGGAGAATTTTGCCTTCAAGACACCGCTTAGCTGGTGGGGATTCGCATTGGCAGGAGTAGTGGTTTTGCTGCTCACGGTGACAATCGTCTCGGTGCAAAGTTATAGGGCGGCTATCTCCAATCCGGTGGAATCATTGAAAACGGAGTAAATTAACCCCGATGAGTCGGGACAAGTAGTGCCAATATGCCAATATAAATAATACATCAATGCAATTGAATGATTTAATAACTTAATTGACACATTAATAAATGAATATCACTTGATTTATAACTGGAGAAAATAAGTATCACCAAGATGAAACAATTTATACAAAATTTCAGGAAGCAAAAAACTGTCGGAATACTAAATATTGTGGGGTTAAGTTTAGGTGTGATGTGTGCTGTAATTGTGGGATTGTGGGCATTAAACGAATTTAGTTTTGACAAATTCCACAAGAATGGAGACAGAATGTATCGTGCTGTAAACAATATAATATTAAATGGCGAACACACAAAATTAGGCAGCACTTTTAAACCTCTGGGTGAAGAGGCAATGAGAGTTTTACCGGATATTGAACAGCAATGCAGGGTTGTTTACAGCAATTATTATGACCTGATAATAGAAAACAAGTTATATCCGAATAATGCTATAATAATGACTGACAGCAACTTCTTTTCATTTTTCACCTTCCCTTTGATTGAAGGGCATATAAATAATAATCTATTGGGGCACGATGAAGTTGTAATCAGTAAAAAAGCAGCAGATAAATTTTTTCCTGGTAAATCGCCCATTAATGAATTTATCAATTTATGGGACAAGAGTTTCAGGGTTGTTGCCATTATGGAAAACATGCCTTTAAACTCTCATCTGCAAGCTGACTTTGTATTTCTATTTTTCGGCTATTTTGAACAATGTTCCTGGGGGTGGAGTGATGTGTTTATCAACTATTTTGTTTTACGGGAGAATGCCGATATTCCAAAAATTGAACACGAATTATCTGCGATTTATACTGCAAATATGTCCCAATATTCAACTCAGGAATACCGGTTTACGCTGGAACCATTGAAAGATATTCATTTCGGGACAGGCTTTATGAACGATTTTGTAGTTAAGGGAAGCAAACCGGTAGTGATACTTTTTATAATAACCGTTCTTGTCATACTTATTATCTCATGTATCAATTTTGCAAACCTGTTTGTCTCGACATCTTTCAAAAGAGCAAAAACTATTGGAATAAAAAAGGCACAAGGCGCTGAAAGAAAAGGACTCGTTTTTGAGTTTTATAGAGAAACCGCCTGTTATGTAGGTATATCCCTCCTATTAGGATTATTCCTGGCTTACCTTTCCTATCCGTTTTTTAACCAGGCATTAGAAACCAGTTTCATCATAGATTTCGGCTCCATGCGCCTATATCTGTTTTTACTCGGCTTATCCTTATTTACCATACTGATTGCCGGCTCATTCCCTGCTTTGTACATGACCCGTTTTGGAATTATTGATACTTTATTCGGACGGTTCAAGGGCAAACGTATCTCAATAGTACAAAAAGGACTGGTCATCTTTCAATTCACAGCTTCCATCAGCCTGTTGATTATTATCTTCTTCTTCAATAGACAGATAGATTATATGCTGTCCGCGGATTTGGGATTTAATAAGGAAAATGTGATTTTGGTTTTCGCAAGTGGCGATTTCGGGCGTGATTTTGAGGTATTGAAAGATGAATTGATGAAAGAGTCTTCGATAACAGATATGACAGTCAAAAACTCACTTCCAACCGTGTGGCAACAAGGATGGGGAGTAGGGACTGTTGACAACGAGGAAGACTTCCTGATGGAACAATGTAGGGTAAAAACCAATTATTTCGATTTCTTCGAGATGTCCATTATTGAAGGAGAAAACCCGTTTGACCGGGCGGAGGCGGATAGTTCCAAGGTATGTGTCATCAATGAAACGGCAGCAAAAGTCTTGGGATTAGACAATCCGGTAGGGGTCACACTGATTACAAATAAAAGAGATCATGTTACAGTCGCCGGAGTTGTAAAAGATGCCCAAGTGCGCTCTTTTCATACACCCGTAGACCCGCAGATATATTATAAACTGAACTGGAACAAAGAAAAACCGATATCCTATCCACTATTTTTCAAGATTCAGGGTAATCCTCAAAAAGCGATTCAAACTATAGAAAAAAAATGGAATGAACTCGTGCATGATAAGCCTTTTGAATATATATTTCTGGATGATATATATGCTAAGCTATATGAATCCGAAACAAATACAAGCAAAATGCTTACGTACGCCATGATTATTGCAACTCTCATCGCGCTGACAGGACTTTTTGCCATGGCGTATTATTCCACGATGCAGCGTGTAAAAGAAATTGCAATCCGCAAAGTGAACGGAGCTACCATCACGGATTTACAAGCTCTGTTGAACAAGGATTTTATATTTCTGGTTGTAATATCCTTTCTGATAGCTTCTCCACTATCCTATTTACTTGTGCAAAACTGGTTAGGAAATTTTATTATTCAAACGCCACTAAGTTGGTGGGTGTTTATCATCGCCGGAATGATTGCTTTGTTCGCTAATTTAATTACCGTAAGCTGGCAAAGCTATAGGGCAGCTACGGCCAATCCGGTGAATTCATTGAAAACGGAGTAAACTAACCCCGATGAGTCGGGACAAGTAGTGCCAATAAGAATAATATGCCAATGTGCCAATATGCCAATGTGAATAATTAGAAAAGAAGTCTGAAGTTGAAAAGTGAAGAAGTCAACATTTGACTACGTCAATTTTCAATTGATAAAGTCTTGGCTCTTAAAAAACAATTATATGAATATCTTTAAAAACTTTTTCGGTCTGTTGAAGACTTTCAAGTCATCCTCCGTGATTAATATTGTGGGATTATCCGTTGCACTGATCGTATTTTTTATTGTCGCCATACAGGTACATTACGACTTCACCTACGACCGCTCCTATAAAAATGCGGGTAAGATCCTTCAATTCAACCAATACAGTGTAAACTCCGGATCAGCAGACACAAAAGTCAACTTTCAGTTCCCTGCAAAGATAACACAGACCATTCCCGAGATTGAGAGATATTGCATGGCAGAGTTTGTGGGAGAAGGAAATTTCGAGGTCGACAAAGGGGGTACATCACCGGAAACTTATTCAATATCTTACTCCCGGACAACACCCCGATTTTTTGATATCTTCACCCCTGAAATCCTTTCCGGTGATACAACCGCCCTTTTTTCACAACCGGGTAAGGCGATGATTTCCGAAAAAACGGCGTTGCGCGTGTTCGGAAATGAAAATCCGATCGGAAAAACCATACGTTTCCGTTATAGCAACAATGAACTGGTAATCGCTGCCGTCTATAAAGATTTTCCTAAAAACTGCAGTCTGCCAAATGGACTGTTCTCCTATCTGCCTGAAAGTGACGGGTCGGAACAGAGCTTCAAATCTTATTTCCTGGTAAGCAAGGAAAATAAGTCGACCATTCACGAAAAGCTGAACAGCAAGGAGATACTCGGAGAAGGATGGGTAAAATACAATGAAGATAACCCCGACGAAAGAGTTGAATTACGACTGACTTCTCCCGGTGACCTATACCTGTACAATGCAGGGAAAGGAGGTAGCAAACGTATCAATACCACATATACGCTGATGGCGATAGGCATACTAACTGTTTTTATCGCGTTAGTAAATTTCGTAAACTTGTCTGTAGCTATGGCACCTGCCCGCGTACGGGGAATCAATATCCGCAAGATACTGGGCGTTGACAAAACGAAATTGAAATTGGTGTTGGCCACGGAAAGTGTGTTTTTTATACTGATAGCCACCCTCATCGCCTTAATTGCGATATTCTACCTCCGTTCCACCTCCTTCGCGAAAGAGATATTCGCGGCAGACTTGTCGTTTGAACACCATCTCCCGTTGTTGATAACTATATCTCTGGTCTTACTCTTCGCATCCTTTCTTGTAGGGCTTTATACAACACGTTACTGCACTTCGGTGGACGAATCGGAAGCGTTAAAAGGATCTTTTTCGATGAACAAGAGAAGCGTTGCTCTTCGCAATGCGCTGATTGGAGTCCAATTCACCACGGCCATTACCCTGATTGGTGTAACCCTGTTCATCAAGCAACAGAATGACTATATGCTGCATTATGATTGGGGAATACCCAAAGAGAACGTGGTCTACCTGCCTCTTCAAGGGCTTGGCCGGGAAGCACAAACTTTCGGGCAGGAGCTGCTGCGCGACTCACGCATAAAGAACTACACCATTACACGGGACATTCCCGGGAAAGTAGGTATGTCATGGGGAAGAGAATTTGAAGGGAAGCAGATCAACCTTAGTGTATGGTCGGTCGATAACAGGTTCTTCGACTTTTTCGATATCAAGATCCTTGAAGGACGCAAGCCGCAACATATGGACTCGATAGTATCCCAGATCGTGGTCAACGAAACATTCCTGAAAGAATATGGATTCACAAACGATATAGTAGGAAAAGATTTCAATGCGTTCGGACCGGGACGCATACAGGCAATCGCCAAAGATGTTCATTTCGAAACGCTGCATGAGAGTATCTCACCCATGGCTTTCGGTGTCCTTAACCGATGGAACCATTTCAATACTTTTATGATCAAGCTTGCGGGCAATGATATAAAAGGGAGTCTGGATTATATTGAAAGCACCTGGAAAAAGTTCAGTAATGACTCATTTGAAATGCACTTTCTGGATGTTGAGATGGATAAGCTATACAAGACCGAAACCAATATGGCCTCCTTGATCGCCATCTTCGGGTTAATCATCGTGGTGATCGCAGTCATGGGGGTGTACGGATTGATATTGTTTGCTTCGAAATCAAAATCGAAGGAGATAGCCATCCGGAAAATCAACGGATCAACTGAAAAGGAGATACTATTCATGCTGAACCGCACAGTTTTACTCCAACTCGGTATTGCTTTTATCATCGCAACACCAATATCATACTATGTAATGATAAAATGGTTAGAGAACTTTGCCTATAAAGCACCCTTGCATTGGTGGATTTTCCCGCTGTCGGGCATTATCGTTTTGCTTATCGTGGTACTGACCGTAAGCGGACAAAGTTGGCGTGCAGCCACGGTAAATCCGGTAGATTCTTTGAAAATGGAATAAATTAATGTGCCAATATGCCAATATGCCAATGTGAATAATATATCAATGAGACTAATTAGAAAAGAAGTCTGAAGTTGAGAAGTGAAAAAGTCAAGATTTGGCTTACGCCAATTTGCAATTCATTTTCAATTGTCCATTTTCAATTATAAAATCTTGATTCTTAGCTCTTGATTTAAAAAAAATAATATGAACAACTTAAAGTTAGCTTATCGCAACCTGTTTAGAAAAAAACAGAACAGTCTGATCAAAATCCTTTCTCTCGGAACAGGATTAGCCGTTGGACTGGTCCTACTCTCAAAAGTCAGTTTCGAGCAGAATTACGACGATTTCTATCCCGATAACGAACGTATTTACCGTATAGAAACGAAGGTAGTACGAAACGATGAGCCCAAAGAGTATGGGCAGGTCAGCGGTGCAATTGCTCCCGGCATGAAAGCCGAAGTACCCGGTGTGGAAACTGCTACTCGTTCTACCGGACTGGCTGGCGGCACATTTTATACGCAGGAGAAAAACCGGTACAAAGGCTATTTTATCCTGGCTGATGAATGTTTTTTCGACCTGTTTCCACGCCCGATGATAGCCGGTAACGCCAAAGAAACACTCTCGCGCTCCATGCATGCGCTTATCTCCCACTCGCTGGCAAAAAAAATGGGTGGTGATGTCGTGGGAAAAATTATTGAACTGGAAGCGTATCCCGGCATAGAAATTACTATCGGCGGCGTTTTTGAAGATATTCCGGAAAACAGCTATGAGCGGTATGACGCCGTTGTTTCGCTGGTATCTATCGGACAATTTTACTGGGACGGAAGCAATAACTGGGTAGGAAACGACCGTTATCAGGGCTATGTAAAATTACAACCAGGCGTTACCCCGGAAAGCCTGGCGCCCGCTATCCGCCAAATGCAGGAAAAGAACCAACCGATCGAAGAAATAAGAAAAGCCGGTGTAGATATGACTTATGTACTTGCACCGCTGAACACATTGCACAGTAGTTCGAAAGAGGTGAAAAACATCATTCTCATACTAAGCATTATCGCTTTCGCACTGCTGCTGACCACGATGCTCAATTACTTGCTCATCGTCATTACTGCGTTGATGCACCGCGCCAAAGAAGTCGCCGTAAACAAATGCTACGGTGCATCGGGATTGAACATTGTACGGCTTATTTCGTCCGAGACCTTGCTGCACTTCCTGCTGGCACTCATGCTGGCAGCATTATTGCTCTTTTTCTTCAGGTCCACTATCGAAGAAATTTTGGGCGCATCGCTTACAGCACTTTTTTCTCAAAAAGCGCTATTGTTGCTGGCAGGGGTATTCACCGTTATCTTTATCTTTTCGGTAATTATCCCCGTAAACATATTGCAGCACATCCCTTTAGCCACTATTTTCCGTAACAACAAAAGATTCAAACAAAGCTGGAAACTGGCGCTGTTATTTGTCCAATTCGGTGCAGCGGCTTTCCTCTTCACACTCACGGGGGCTGTCAGCAAACAGTATAATTCCATGATAAACGACAACCCCGGATACGACTACCAGCACATAGCATATGTCTATTTGTCCGGAGTCGACAGTGTCCGCAAACAAACGCTGGAAACGGAATTAAGGCAGCTTACACCAGTAGAAACCACCTCATTTACATCCATAGTACCCCTCTATGGTATGTCCGGAAATAACGTACTTATACCGGGCGACGACCGCGAATTGTTTAATATCGCAGAAATGTACTACGCCGATGAGCACTTTCTTCCGTTGATGAATATCCCTGTCATAGCTGGCAGAAACTTCGGTGAGGACGACGATACCCGGAACGCTCTGGTAAGCGAATCATTCCGCAAAAGAATGAAAACCTTGGTCGATTGGGATGATGTAGTAGGAAAAGACGTAATTATAACAGAACATGAGGAACTATCGCGTATTGTCGGCGTTTTCCCGGATATCCGCATCAGCTCTTTCGGGTATCAGGATACACGCCCTGCCGTTTTGCATTTTGCAGCACATCGAGCCGACATTCTTCATTCCATGCAAAACTATCTGCTGGTAAAATTGAAAAATATCGACAGGGAAAGTCTGGGAGCTATCAACCAAAGCATAAGCCGGATATTACCGGAACGTGAAATTTCCTTTATCCCTTATACCGAAAGTATAATAAAAATGTACGAAAAAGAGCGGCTTTTCAGAAATACTATTCTGATAGGCGCACTCATCACGCTGATAATTTCTCTTATCGGGCTTATCGGGTATATCAACAACGAGATTTCATACCGTACCGCTGAAATAGCCATCCGTAAAATCAACGGAGCCACGCTTACCGATATCCTAAAGCTTTTTGCAAGAAATATTTTCTATATCGCTCTTCCCGCAGTAGTTACGGGATGCATTGCTACTCGTTTTGTCAGTGCAAAATGGATGGAGAATTTCAGTGAGCAATGGAGATTTGCGTTTTGGGAATATCTCGTTTGTGCATTGGCTTTGCTGATACTCATTGAGGTAGCAGTTATCATCAACTGTATAAAAACAGCCAATCAGAACCCGGTTGATTCGTTGAAAAAAGAATAATTCAATGTGTCAATGTACTAATATGCCAATGTGCCAATAAGATTAATGAAAAAAATATGCATTGTGAAGAATTTGGGATTTTTGGTTGGGGAGCTGGGTTTTTCTACTCTACTTTCTCATTTTTCCGCTCTCCACCATCCCATTCTTCACTTCTAAACTTCTTGACTTCTCAACTTCTAAAAAATAACAAACAACTTCTAAAAATAAACCAATTATGATCAAGATTAACGATTTAAGAAAAGTATTCCGTACCGAAGAGGTAGAAACCATCGCGTTGAACAATATCTCGATGGAAGTAAAAGAGGGTGAATTCGTGGCCATCATGGGGCCATCAGGTTGTGGTAAATCCACTTTGTTGAATATTCTCGGATTGCTGGATAACCCGACATCTGGTCAATACTGGCTCGACAACAAGGAGGTGGGACATCTCAAAGAAAAAGAGCGGACCCAAACCCGGAAAGGACAGATCGGATTTGTATTCCAGAGTTTCAACCTGATCGAAGAAATGACGGTATATGAAAACGTGGAACTACCTCTCACCTATCTTAAAGTAAAATCCGCCGAGCGCAAAAAACGGGTAGAAGAAGTACTCCGTCGTATGAATATCAGCCACCGGGCAGGACACTTCCCCAACCAGCTTTCTGGAGGACAGCAACAGCGTGTCGCCATCGCCCGTGCAGTGATCGCCAATCCCAAACTGATCCTCGCCGATGAGCCGACCGGTAACCTCGACTCCAAAAATGGGAAGGATGTGATGGACCTGCTCACCGAGCTCAACAGGGAAGGAACCACCATCGTGATGGTAACCCACTCACAACACGATGCCTCGTTTGCACATCGCATCGTCAACCTGTTCGACGGCCAGATCGTCACCGAGGTGCAGATGTAATAAATTAGGCAAGCGGTGTAATCTTCCGGACAATTGAAAATTTTCATCTATTTTCAATTGTCCATTGTCAATTAATTAAAGAACATGCTCAACTTAAAAACCTATCTCAAATTCCTTTCACGTAACAAACTCTATACGTTTGTTTCCATTGTCGGGTTTTCCATTTCATTGATGTTCGTCATCATCCTGGGATTGTATGTCAAGCAAGAATTATCGACCGATAATTTTCAGAAGAACAAAGACCGTATTTTCCTAATGACGCACGATTATCAACCCTACTTCGGTAATCCTGTCGCCTCTTATGTTAAGGACAAAACACCCGATGTGGAATCGTACGTGAGGCTACATTCCCGTAGTGTAGCCATCGGTCAGAGTGGAAATGATAAGGTTAAGGCAGAAGCACTGTTAGCCGACTCTGCTTTCTTCCACGTTTTTTCATATCCACTGATCGAGGGGAATCCGACAAAGGTATTGGAGGCACAAAAAAGTGTAGTGGTAAGCCGTACCTTCGCTGCAAAAACATTTGGCAGCGAAAACCCGGTTGGGAAAAGCCTTTTCATTGAAGGACATGAACATATAGTGACAGGCATAATGGAAGATATGCCCACAAATTCCATGCTCCCCAGTTCCGAAATAGTGATAAACTACCTCTCAATCTCACTATTTTGGGGTAACTGGGTGCTCGACACCTCTGACAACTTTGGTTTTACCATGTTCTTCATGGCGAACCAAGGAGCCGATCTTCCTTCAAAAGCTCCCATGTTGCTTGAAATGTTCAAAAAAGATTTTTGGTATTTCCAACGCGGATTATCCGAAAGCGTTGAGTTTATTCCTCTCAAAGAAGCCTATTTCCAAGTGAAGAACTCAGGATCTGCTGGTCTTCAGCATAACAGCATGACCACCATCACGGTATATATGGCAATCGCCATACTGGTTTTGGTAATTGCTCTATTGAATTATATCAATCTTACTGTGGCTCAGGCAGGATTCCGAGGCAAGGAATCAGCCATCAAAAAACTACTGGGTAGCAGCAAATCCAAATTGGTCACTCAGTTACTATCCGAGTCGTTGTTGATTACCACCATGACATTCCTGATCGGGTTACTACTTGCATTTCTCACGGAGCCATTTTTCAACAACGTACTGAATACTAAACTTAATCTGGCTCATCAGTTTACTCTGTCCATGGTGGGAATATCACTACTTCTCTTGCTTGTTGTTTCGTTTCTTGCGGGCATTATCCCAGCTTTGTTCATTTCCAATTTCGATCCGCTCGAAGTGGTGAAAGGGACTTTCTCCAGAAAAGTGAAGTCTTCCTATTCAAAAGTATTGATTATCTTCCAATACAGTGTGGCAATAGCCCTGCTTATTTCCACCATCTTTATCCAACGACAATCCAATTTTTTAATCAACTACGATATGGGTTATAATCGGGAAGGCATTCTAGAAATCAGAAATACGGCATTAGAAATAAAGCAATTAGATGGATTCAAATCTAAACTTCAGTCTATTTCCGGAGTAGAATTAGTATCGTTCTCATGTGGTACACCGCTTGGTAGCGGCAATAACTTGTCGTTCGAGGTGGATGGAGAACAGTTCAGTTTTCAGGAATTCTATGTAGATTCCACCTTTTTCCAAATATACGGCATCACTATTGAACCAACCGGAATTACCCCATCAGATGATACCTGGTGGTTAAACGAAAAGGGATACAAAGCACTACATGTGGATGCAATAACCCAAACATTCCGGGAAAGAGATGGGGACAAAAGAATTCAGGTAGCCGGCATCTTCAGCGATTTCAAGATAAGGGATCTGTATCGCGATTATTCTCAGCTGAGAATAAGATGGAGGAAAAGTGATGAAGGTCCATGGACTATCATTGTAAAGATGACACCCGGAAGCGATTATATCACCACGTCAAAGCAGATTGAGAAGGAGTATATACAATATACAGGCGGTGAACTGTTCGAGGCCCAGTTTGTGGATGAAGGGGTTCAACAGAATTACGAAAAGGTGAATAAAATGTCAACCATCATGAGTGCTTTTACTTTGCTGACTATTGTCATTATGGTGATGGGGGTATTCGCCATGTCACTTTACCTGATCCGCCAGAAGGAGAAAGAGATTGCCTTGCGGAAGATCAATGGTGCTACCGAAGAAGAGGTATTGATGCTTCTCAATAAGGATTCACTGAAAAGAGTGGTTATTGCCTTTGTGGTTGCCTGTCCAACTGCTTATTGGGCCATGACAAAATGGTTCGAGAATTTCCCTTACAAGATCTCGCTTTCTTGGTGGGTATTTGTCGTCGCCGGATTGGTAGTACTCCTTCTCACACTCATTTCGGTAAGTTATATGACCTGGAGAGCAGCACGGGCCAATCCAGTGGAGTCGTTGAAAGGAGAGTAGTTCAATGTGCCAATTATTCAATATGCCAATCGAAACGAAGTGGAGATCACAAAATGTTGGGATAAGACTAATTAGAAAAGAAGTATGAAGTTGAGAAGTGAAGAAGTAAAAATTTGGCTTACGCCGATTGTTAATTGACTATGTCGATTTGCAATTCATTGTCAATTGTCCATTTTCAATTATAAAAGTATTCGCTCTTCTGTCTAAAATAAAAACTATGAACATATCTGTAATTTTCCGTCGTCTTGTAAAAAGCAGATCCTTACGTATTGTGAATCTGCTGGGGCTATCGGTAATCTTTGCGTGCCTGCTCCTATCGTACCAATATATCTACAAGGAGTTCAGTTATGACCGTTTCAATGAAAATGCCAATCGTATCGCACGGCTATCGTTACAATATGGTGATAGGCCTTTGGACGGGAGGTTATACGTGGAAAACGTGGAGGCTGAATTAAAGGATATTGCCGGAATAGAGCAATTTGTCTCCATCACCAGAAATAATACAGGTATATTGACCTATGCGGGAGAGAAGCGTATCATCAACGACTTTTATTCGGTTTCACCCAATTTCTTCGAGGTATTCAGCTATCCGCTTTCCATAGGTGATCCGTCGAAAGTGTTGAAATCACCGGAAAGTATCCTTGTCAGCGGGTCATTGGCACAAGAACTGTTCGGTGATGAAAATCCCATGGGGAAAGAACTCTCACTCGAAGGCCGAAGATTGAATACAAAGACCTATTTCGTCAGCGGGGTCTTCGATGATTTTCCCGAAAATTCCCATTTTCATACCGACTTGATTTTTCACCGTACAGAAGGTAATCCCGACTGGGCGTATGTCTATCTTTTATTGAATGATATCAATACGCTTCCGCAGGTAAGGGAACATGTAGAAGTACATTACAATGCGAAGGAAGAAATTCCCGAGAAAGTGACCACTCACCTGATGTCGCTGACCGATATCCATCTTCATGGCCGGGCACAACGGGAAATGGAACTCAACGGAAATATCTATTATATCTATCTGATTGTAGGTGCCAACATCTTGCTACTGGTGGTGGTATTATTCAATTTATGGTTGAATCACAACCTTTTATTCTCCTACAACAAAAGGTATTATCAATTATTGAGACTAAACGGAGCGGACAATTCCACCATTCTCTATAACGAGGCAATACCGGCCTTCCTGATCGGCTTACTTTCCGTCCTGGTCGGTGGAATAACTGTCCACTACCTGTCACCCATCCTGCATTTCACAACACTCCCATTCCTATCCCACGGAACACTATGGTTGGTTCTCGGTTTTTTAGCACTTACCCTGTTCGTATCACTTATTCCCGTGCTGGCAAATATCTCTTCCACGCTTTTTAACAGTACCAGAAGTAGTCTCCATCCAATACGTTTTTCCTTTGCCAATATCAGGTATATGCTCGTGGTCCAGTATGCGATTGTGATATTTATCGTGATTATCTCATTCGGGATATCGAAACAACTCGACTTGATAAAAACGACACAAGTAGGCGGCAAGACAGAAAACATTCTCGTGATGGAGGAACAACCTCGTGAGGTAATAGAACGTCTTGAATTACTGAAAACGGAACTACTCAAACATCCCGAGATAGAGCTGGTCACCACCGCTTTCCAGTTACCCGGCACCGCTATCCGCGATGGAGTAAGAGTGACAATAGAAGGCGAGAGTGAACCCATACCACTACCAGTTCTCGTGGTCGGCGAAGATTTCTTCTCGTTCTTCGGCATAAAAACCATTGCCGGCAAGGTATTCGACCCACCCAAAATAAGTTATAATGAAGAATTCAACATGATGATGAATTTTTTTATGGATAAATCCTCCTCTCCGAATGTCACCGAACAATATATGCTCAACCGGAGGGCATTGGATATCTTTGGATTCCACGCTCCCGAAGAGGCGATCGGAAAAAACATTCAATTCTCGCAAGGTGCACTGGATTATATCAGCAAAGGCACCATATGCGGTGTAACCAATGATTTTACCTATATCAATATCTACGAAGACTCCATCCCGTTGCTGATCATGCAGAGACAGATGTTCCAGCATTGTCTTATGCTGAAATTCGTGCCAGACAAGCAGGCAGAGGGATTGAAGGCTTTCAATAAGGTATGGGACAAGCTGAATCCCGATTACCCTACCAATTACAGTTTCCTGCAGGATGTCTATGGGAAAGTCTATCGGAACGAGTTCAACGCGGGGCGACTTGTCAATCTGTTCTCACTACTGTGCCTTATTATTGCCAACCTGGGATTGATCATCTTTATGGCATTTATTGTCAAACGGCGTCGTAAAGAAATTGCTATCCGCAAAGTTAACGGAGCGCAACCCGGACAGATCATCCGGATGTTGAACAGGAGCTTTATCTTCCGGATCAGCATCGCTTTTGTGATTGCCTCTCCTCTCGCCTGGTGGGTAATGCGGCAATGGCTGACCAACTTCGCCCATAAGACCACACTCGACTGGTGGATATTCGCACTGGCAGGTATTGCTGTATTGCTGTTATCGGCCGCATCTGTGTCATGGCAAAGCTGGCGGGCTTCCACTCAAAACCCTGCCGATGTGGTTAAAAGTGAATGAAATTTTTAGAACATCGGATTACTCTGTTGAAGAAATGCATGATCCTGTGATTGGATATAAATTAAAATTAATTAAAAAATAATGCAACGTTTTTCTTTCCTATACGTCTTGATAATATAAACCCTTTCTTTGTACCACTACTGAATTAAAAACAGGCAAACAGATATGAAACGATCAGCAAAATTCTTTTTGATTGGAATACTTTTTTCCATCTCCCATCTTTGGCAGACCAACCTACATGCACAATCAACTTTTTCGAACTCAAAAGGAGCTATCGGCATCACCTATTCCGGTTCATTGGACAACCAGGCCTACTATTTTGAAAGCCTTGAAGGAACAGCCGGATATAACGGCAAAGGGTATTATTCTCTTGGAATTACCTATATACACCCTCTCACAAAACGTTTGGATATAGAAACCGGCATCTCTTATAGTAAATATAAGTATCAAGTCGGTAGTACGCCACCGCCAGGCCAGGGTACACCAAAGCCCTACAATGTAACGAATGACGTAGTCGATATACCGGTAACTGTTCGATGGACATTTCTCAAGCATTTCTTTTTGAACGGAGGATTGTTACTCGGAATAGATACCGGAAAAGAGAATGATTTGGATAGCCAGACCGGTATTGGAGCGATGATCGGTGTCGGGGCAAAATATGACTTGAAAAATATACCGATAGGCTTCTTTTTCAATCCCTATTTCAAAATGCATAGCTTGCTTCCGTTTTCTTTGGATAATTATCATCAGCGAACAGACGAAAGCGGCTTCCGGTTGGGTGTCGTCTATCACCTTCCGTAAAATCAACCTTATTTCCGGTCGATACGAAAATGATCAACGATTTTCTTTCAAGTTGGGAATTCCTTTCTTATTTTTCCTTGTACATCGTGCTGAACGATACGATATTCGTGGAAAGGAGGTTGATTTCGTGGCAAGAAAAAGAGATCGGCTGATCTATCTTCAATCAACTTATCTACTGGCAGACGAACAAACTATTCGCCCGGAATATGCCCCATTGGAAGCTATACACGATAATTACGAAAAGTTTGTCGTTTCACTCGACGATCTCTCCTTGCCTTCCAACAGCGGCATTCGTCATATCCAAGCGTGGAAGCTGGCAAAAGAGATAATTGACAATTTCTAAAACCCGTTGATAACTTCTGCCGGTATCTCCTCCAACCTTGGCCGATTTTCCGTATATTTGTAAAATATAGGATGCGCCTCAGGTAAGCTCAAACAAGTTTGGCTTACCGTTCGGCTTTCACTATATTTGCCCTACTCAGAACGAAAAAAAATCGACCAATTTATATGCATCCGTTTGTACATCTACACGTTCACTCGCAATATTCGCTACTCGACGGCCAGGCAAGCATACAGCGCCTGATCGACAAAGCAATCGGTGACGGCATGAAAGCGCTGGCACTCACCGACCATGGAGCCATGTACGGCATCAAGGAGTTTCTCAATTACGCCGGCAAGAAAAATGCGCCGGTGAATGGTGAGATTAAAAAAATAAAAGGAGAGATCAGCGAACTGGAAAAAAACGGAGAAAGCGAAGAAAAAATCGGACAACTCCGCCAAAAACTCTCCGAAACGGAAAGTAAACTCTTTAAACCGATCGTGGGATGTGAATGCTACGTTGCACGGCGCAGCCGCCACTTGCAGTCGGAGAAGATCGACGGTAGCGGATGGCACTTAGTGGTATTGGCTAAAAACTTGCAAGGATATAAAAACCTGATCAAGATGGTTTCCAAAAGCTGGACTGAAGGTTTTTACTACCGCCCCCGTATCGACAAGGAACTGCTGGAACAATACCACGAGGGACTGATTGTCTCCTCCGCCTGTCTCGGAGGAGAGATCTCCCGGAAGATCGACAGCGGACAGTTACAGGAAGCCGAAGAGGCAGTGCAATGGTTCAAAAACCTTTTCGGTGAAGATTATTATATTGAACTGCAACGACATAAAACCGATCGCATCGATGCCGACCAGACTACTTATCCCAAACAGGAGCGGGTAAATCAGGAACTGATACGTATCGCCAGGAAGTATGATGTAAAGATCATCGCGACCAACGATGTCCATTTCGTCAACGAAGAGGATGCCGACGCGCACGACCGCCTTATCTGCCTGAGTACGGGTAAGGATTTTGATGATCCCAACCGGATGCGATACACTAAGCAGGAGTGGCTGAAGACTACCGCCGAGATGAATCAGATCTTCGCCGATATCCCCGAATCGCTCACCAACACGCTGGAGGTAGCGGCAAAGATTGAAAACTATTCGATTGATCACGCCGCACTGATGCCCTTCTATCCTATTGACCCGACATTCGGTACCGAAGAGAGTTACAAAGAAAAATATTCGGAAGCAGTGCTGATCAAAGAGTTCGGCGAAGCCAATTTCAAACGTCTGGGTGGTTACGACAAGGTGGTACGTATCAAACTGGAGGCTGATTACCTCACTTACCTCACAAGGGAAGGTGCCCGCAAGCGGTATGGTGATGCCCTTACTCCCGAAGTCGAAGAACGGCTCGATTTCGAACTGGATACCATCAAGACGATGGGTTTTCCCGGTTACTTCCTCATCGTACAGGATTTTATCAATGCTGCAAGATCGATGGATGTGGCCGTCGGTCCGGGACGTGGATCGGCAGCAGGATCAGCAGCGGCCTACTGCCTGCGGATTACCGATATCGACCCGTTGAAGTACGACCTGCTGTTCGAGCGTTTCCTCAACCCCGACCGTATCTCGATGCCCGATATCGATATCGATTTCGATGATGAAGGTCGCGGCAAAGTACTACGCTGGGTAACTGAGAAATATGGTAGCGAAAGGGTAGCCCACATCATCACCTATGGTACCATGGCCACCAAATCATCTATCCGCGACGTGGCACGGGTACACAAACTGCCCCTGTCGGAATCGAACCGGTTGGCCAAACTCATCCCCGACAGGATACCCAATGTCAAAAAAATCAACCTGAAAGCAGCGATCGAAAATGTACCTGAGTTGCAGGAAGCCGCCCAAAGCAATGACCCTTTGGTGAAAGATACACTGAAATATGCCGGAATGCTCGAAGGAAACGTACGAAGTACGGGAGTACATGCCTGTGGTGTAATTATCGGCCAGACCGATATCTCCGACATAGTCCCAATCAGCACGGCGGAAGATAAGGAAACCAGGGAGAAACTGCTCGTCACCCAATACGAAGGCTCGGTGATCGAAGAGACGGGATTGATCAAAATGGACTTCCTCGGACTCAAAACACTCTCCATCATCAAGGATGCTGTTTCTATCATCGAGCAAAACCGGGGGATCAAGGTGGATATCGACGCCATCGATATGAATGATGCTGCCACCTATCAACTCTATTGTAACGGACAAACTACCGGAACATTCCAGTTTGAGTCGGCGGGCATGCAGAAATACCTCAAGGAGCTGCAACCAAGCAAGTTTGAAGACCTGATAGCCATGAATGCCCTTTACCGGCCGGGCCCCATGGACTATATCCCTTCATTTGTAGCCCGTAAGCATGGCAGGGAGGAGATCGCGTACGATATCCCCATCATGGAGAAGTACCTGGATGAGACCTACGGGATTACCGTCTATCAGGAACAGGTGATGCTTCTCTCCCGTCTGCTTGCCAATTTCACCCGTGGACAATCGGACGAGTTGCGCAAGGCGATGGGGAAGAAGCTGATAGACAAGATGAATGCTCTGAAGGAGAAGTTTATCGCCGGCGGCACCAAGAATGGTCATGATGCCAAGGTACTCAATAAGATATGGGCCGACTGGGAGAAATTTGCCTCCTATGCGTTCAACAAATCGCACGCCACCTGCTATTCATGGGTAGCCTACCAAACGGCATGGCTCAAAGCCAACTACCCGTCGGAATACATGGCGGCAGTACTCTCCAACAACCTGAACAACATCACTGAAATTACCAAGTTCATGGATGAATGCATGGCGATGGGCATCAACGTGCTTCCTCCCGACGTAAATGAATCACTGCTGAAATTTTCGGTCAATGATGCGGGTGATGTTCGTTTTGGGCTGGCTGCCATCAAGAGTGTGGGGCAAAACGCGGTAAATGATATCATTGCCGAGCGTAAAAAAAACGGCCGATTCAGGGATATTTTCGACTTCGTAGAACGGATAAACCTCTCATCCTGCAATAAAAAGAATATCGAAGCGCTGGCGATGGCGGGGGCTTTCGATTCCTTCCCCGGCATACAGAGAGAACACTTTGCCGCACAGAACAGTAAGGGGGAGGAATTCCTCGAGACCCTTATCCGTTACGGTAATAAGTACCAACAGGACAAAATTGCAGCGATGAATTCACTCTTCGGCGACGATACTTCCTTTCAGATAGCTCGTCCTGAAATTCCGCAAGTTGCCCGTTGGTCCGATCTGGAAAGACTGAATAAAGAGAGGGAGTTAATCGGGATTTACCTTTCGGCACATCCGCTGGATGAATATGAGTTTATCCTCAAGTATGTATGTAATGCCGATACGCAGCAACTACAGGATCTCGATTCACTCAACGGGAAAGATATCACCTTCGGAGGTATTATTACTGCTGTTCGGGAAGGACAGACCAAAAGGGGTTCACCCTATACCATTTTCAAACTTGAAGATTATGCGGGTAAATTTGAGATTGCGCTTTTCAGCGAAGACAGTGTAAATTTCGGCAGATACGCACGTATAGGTCTTTCGGTTTATATCCAGGGAAAAGTAC
This sequence comes from Proteiniphilum sp., assembly GCF_034927365.1. GTDB lineage: Bacteria > Bacteroidota > Bacteroidia > Bacteroidales > Dysgonomonadaceae > Proteiniphilum. The sequence goes on from NZ_JAYFQD010000007.1 coordinate 221,141, forward strand.
AGCCCAAGACATACCGTCCGGAGGAGATGGAAGTAAAAATCACATCCATCTCCCTGCTATCCGAAGTGAAGGATAAATTAGTGTCAAAGATTACACTTCAGATACCTCTTTCAGAGATAGATGATACTTCAGTAACTGAATTATCGGCACTTGTAAAAAACAATTCCGGAAATTCATTGTTATATTTCCAAATCATCGGCGAAGAACCGCACATGAGAATTCAGTTGTTTTCACGGCCGGCTAAAATTCAAGTCAATAAACGGTTCATCGATTACTTAAAGAACAATCTTTCAATAGACTTTACAATTAACTAATCAATAATAAAAAAAAGAGAAATATGGCGCTTCAAATTACAGATGCAAGCCTTGACTCAGTATTGGATACAGACAAACTGGTGGTCATAGACTTTTGGGCAGAATGGTGCGGTCCCTGCAAGATGATCGGACCGATCATCGAAGAGATCGGAGAAGAATACAAGGACAAAATAGTTGTGGGCAAACTAAATGTGGATGACAACGACGATACTACCGCAAAATATGGTATCCGCAATATTCCCACCGTGCTCTTCATCAAAAACGGAAAAGTTGTGGACAAACTGGTAGGTGCAGGTCCTAAAACCCTTTTCACTGATAAGATCAATAAACTTATGTAAATATAATCTTTATAGCATAAAAAAACATCCCGGCAATGAACTGTCGGGATGTTTTTGTTTGATGCTTACACTCACTACCTAATAGTGTCAATATTCATCTTCATTGAAGAAGAAATCTTCCTTACTGGGATAATCGGGCCAAATATCTTCTATCGATTCAAATATTTCACCATCCTCTTCAATTTCCTGAAGATTCTCAATCACCTCCAATGGAGCGCCGGATCGTTGGGCATAATCAATCAATTCATCTTTTGTAGCGGGCCAGGGAGCATCCTCTAGTTTCGAGGCCAATTCAAGTGTCCAATACATTGATTATTTATTTAATTTGTTGTTAGTGTAATTTTTCGCAAATGTATAAAAACTTTTTATATATCACCTTGTTCCCAAAATATTTCTTCTGAGGTTTTATTACTTTCATAGCGTGCTAACACAAAAAAGTAGTCTGATAGCCGATTGATAAAAATAAGCACCTCATCTGCAACGGGAAATTTTTCGGCTACACGGTACACATTCCTTTCCGCCCGCCGTGCCACGGTACGGCATATATGTGCTCGCGCAGCCGCTTCATTGCCTCCGGGTAGTACGAATCGGGTCAGACGCGGAAGCTCACTATCGATCATATCGATCTGTTCTTCAACACGAGAGATATCCTTTTCGGAAATAATGCTCGCCGCCTTAGGATCCTTACTCTCAGTCTCTGTGGCCAGATAGGAACCTACAGTAAAGAGTTTATGCTGAAGGTAGCGGAGAAAATCACGATGAGCGCTCTCCTCCATGACACAATTCAACCAGCCGATATAGCTGTTTAACTCATCCACAGTACCATACGCATCAAGGCGAATATGCGTCTTACTTACCCGCATTCCTCTCACCAACGAAGTAGTACCCTTGTCACCAGTCTTTGTATATACTATACTTTTTTTCATAATTCAGTAGTTATTCATGCTTCGCCGTTATTCAGTAGTTATTCATTCACTTCGTTCATGTTATTCGATAGTAACAACAGAACCACAACCGAATCACAACTGAACATCCATTGTCGCATTCACACCAGATAATTCGCCTTACTAAGATCCGGTCTGAGGAATACAATTCCCGTATCCTTCAGGTCGAAAGTCATCCGTGTCCTCTCATCAAGAACGATTTTATTCCAAAATTGTTTACCAATTCCTTTTTTTATCGCACCAAACACCCAGAAAGTGTTGGAATGGCTCATCTCTAACAAAGTTTGTATATCCGGAATACAACTTCTCTGAAAATCTACAAAAATAGCATCATAAGTTTCACCTTCACAATCGGAGAGGGAAGAAATCATCTTCCACTTCCGATCTGTCTGCTCTTGAAGCCTTCCTGCCACAGCAATTTTCTCAGTTTCTACCTCCAGACATTTACAATGGATACGCGACGAAAGAGCAGTAAGAAACAGGCTGTTTATCCCGATACCCGAGTTGATCTCTAAAATATTTTCGGCTTGAAGATAATGTACCAAACGAAAAGAAAGATAATTGAACCGGGTGATATACTCGGGGCTGATGTCGTTTTGCGATAACGTTTCCCAGATATCGAAAAAAGCATAGAAATGGTGAGGAGAATAAATCACGTTAGTGATCAGATCGAAAGCAAAAGGAGAATGAATACCATACCCTTTCGACTGTCTTTTGCGTAAAAGCCACGGGAAGCGGGCATAGAACCATCTCTCACAATAATCTACATATCTAGCCAGCCAATTAAAGCTTACCATGAGAATTTATTCCGATTTCTGGATAAGAGCCACCGCGTAAGCGGTGATACCCTCTTCACGACCGACAAATCCCATTTTCTCGGAGGTGGTTGCCTTGATGGAAATAAGGGAGCTGTCCACCGCCATCACTTCGGCCAATACCTGCTGCATGGCAGGAATATGTGGATTGAGCTTGGGTTGCTCCGCACAGACGGTTGCATCGATATTTCCAAGGCTATACCCCTTTTCTCTTAGTAACTTCATCGTATCTCCCAGGAGCAGCTTACTGTCTACATTGTGGTATTCGGGAGAAGTGTCGGGAAAGTGATAACCAATATCACGCAGGTTCGCTGCCCCCAAAAGAGCATCACAGATCGCATGAATCAGTACATCGGCATCGGAATGTCCCAGCAATCCCTTTTCATAATCCAGTTTTATCCCTCCTATCCGGAGTTCCCTCCCTTTCTGAAGACGGTGCATATCGTAACCGAAACCAACCCGTATCTGCATATTCTTACCTCATTAAATTCCTTATGCCTTCAATATCGAACCCCAGGGAAAATCGCAACGTCTGATCCAACGGATTCGACTGGGCTGTCGACACCAGATAAGCGGCATCAATCTGAAAGATATTACTCCTGAAACCGGCGCCAAAAGCAAAATAGCGACGATTACCCTTATACTCGTTCTCATGATGGTAGCCTGTCCTGAGCGAGAATCGGTTGTCGTACCGGTATTCCACCCCGAACGACCACATGACCTCCTGCATTTCTTCCCTGAATCCACCGGGCGCATCACCAAACGATTTGAAAATACCCCCGATAGAAGAGATATTATTATATTTTTCCACCCGTCGCTGTGCCTCCTCGTCGGTTTCATCCTCCGATGCCAACGTAGGAGTAGGAACCAGTAGCTTATTGACATCAAAACTGAGAGAGAGCGTATTCTTCGGATCTACCGGATAACCTAAAGAAGCACCCACCCGTAAGTTCGCGGGAAGGAACATGGAACTGTTTCCCCCATCATAAGATATTTTTGTTCCAATATTGGAGATATTGAATCCTAAGCCAAGAAGCATCTCAGAACGTCCCATATAAAAATAGGATTCATTGTAGCCAGAAATGTCGGCTGCAAAAGCATTTCCCGGCGTCGTCTCATCGTCTCCGGTAGAATAGTCGGCGTGGATATAACGCAATGTAACTGCTCCCGAAAATGTTTCGGTAAGCTTTCTGGAATAAGCCACATCGAATGCGAACTCATGAGGTGAGATACTCTGCCAGAACTCATCGCTCAGGCTACCCACCTCTATATCTCCCAACGAGAAATAACGTAATGACGTACTGATAGCATTCAGCTTATCGTCTCCGAATCTCCAATATCCCGATGCATAAAGCATATTAATATCACTAACCAGTTTACTGAGCCATGGCGTATAGGAGAACGCAATTCCACCCTCACCCGAAATAAATGGATATTTTGCTGCATTCCAATGTTGGGAATAGACGTCAGGCATGGTAGCTGCCCCTATATCCCCCATACCTCCTCCCCTGGCATCGGGTGCAATCTGGAGAGATGGTAACGCCACCGGGATCGGATTATACTCCTGCCCTCTGACAGAGAAGGTCGTTGTTATGCAGAGCATACAGCAAATTATAGTAAGAATTGCTTTATTCATGTTGTTACGATATAATGGTTGATTGAATATCATTTCACACGGAAATCCAACAGCTTCCGCTCTTCGAGATAGCCCACCAGATGATCGTCGATCGCTACCGGTCCGATACCGGCAGGAGTTCCTGTAAAAATAAGGTCTCCTATCTTCAAGGTAAAGAACCGGCTGATATAGGCAATAATTTTATCTACCGGGTAGATCATCTCGCTGGTGTTACCCTGCTGAACCGTCTCGTTATTGATTTCAAGGTGGAAATTCACGTTTTGGATATCAGCCACTTCCTCTTTAGAAATAAACCCTCCTATAGCGGCAGAATTATCAAATCCTTTTGCGATTTCCCACGGTAAGCCCAATTCTTTTTGCTTCCTTTGCAGATCGCGTGCCGTGAAGTCTATACCCACCGTTATCTCGTCATAATAGCGATGAGCAAAACGTTCACCTATATTTTTTCCCAAGCGGTTTATTTTCACCACCAACTCCGTCTCGTAATGCACATCATCCGAAAAATCGGGCAGGAAGAAGGGCTTTCCGTCTTTCAACAAAGCGGTATCCGGTTTCATGAAAATAACCGGCTCCTTACTTTGAAACGTACGTTCCATCTCTTTATTGTGAGAGGCGTAATTCAATCCGACAGCAAAAATCTTCATTTCAAAATCTATCCGTTCAATCGGTTAAACATAACGGCAAGGTGTGCATAAAGGGAGGTATTTTGCAAAACGATACCTTCCGGCACACGAATCCGGAAAGGTGTAAAATTCCAGATAGCCTTAACCCCTCCACGGATCATATATTCCGACACCTCCTGGGCGGCTCCCGGCGGCACGGTGAGAATCCCTATCTCCGCCTTCATCATCTTGTTCCGTTCAATAAATTCATTGGAATGGAATACCGGAATATCTCCTATCGAGTGATTAACAATTGTCGTATTCACATCATAGCCGGCGATTATTTTCAAACCGAACTGCTCCAGACCAGAGTCCGATAATAATGCTGCTCCCAGGCTTCCTACTCCGAAGACAACGGCCGTATGCGTGTTGGTAAATCCAAGAAACGATTCCAGGACATTGATCAGATCGTCAATATCGTACCCGACTCTCGTCTTGCCGGTCACATCAACATAAGAGAGATCTTTTGCAATTTGTGAAGCTGAGACATCTATTTTTTTTGCAATACGGGTAGAAGAAACAATAGTTTCACCCTGACTTTTAAGCAGTTTCACATAAGATAAATACCAGGGAAGCCTTCTGAGGGCCGGTTCAGGTATTTTTGTGGAATATATCAGGTCTGGCATACCTTTGTAATCTTTAGTAATTTACAAAGATACGCTCTTTTTGGAGAAATTTCAGAATTTTAATCCTAATTTATCTATTGTTATTTACACTTCGTGCGTTATTCGGCTTCGCCGTTATTTCCCGCTTTGCGGGATGATTCAGTGGTTATTCATTCACTTCGTTCATGTTATTCGATAGTAACAACCGAACAACAACCGAAAATCTACCGAATCACTACCGAATATCACGGGTGTCTGATTCCCGAAATATCCTTCAGGATTGCTCTAATGGTACCAATTTTCAAGGTAGTATCTATAATTACGGGAATACGATTTTTATCATTGGTAAGCGAGGCCTTCAAAGCATCTTTCTGATTTGCGAAAGCCTCATCGAGAATGGTCATCGAGAGATTGATCACTTCATATTTTTCACCATTGTTCGCTTTTAGCGATGAAATACCCTGGTAATTGACATACATATTCACCGATTTTTTTCCGGAAATGAAGCGGATATGGTGTCTGTCGCCCGGTTTCATGCCGGTATAGTCGAGATTGCGGATATAGGGTAATATGGATAGGTAATCGTAGGTACAATGATCGGAATTGATTACCTCATCAAATAACTCTTTTCCGTTCCAGAGACGATAAGCACGTATTTTCACCTTATCCCCCTCGTAGGTATAAGACTGTCTCTCCACCGAATAATCCTTTCCTTCGAAAGCTTCCTTGGTAAACAATAATGGCCGGAGGTTCTTATCAACATACGAGGTAAGTGTATCGTTTACAGTATAAAAGCTACCAGCCAACCCTGATGTATTAAGCATCATCACCATCTTATAGGCGTTTTCACCGCGATAATTGGCTTCGGTCACCGTGAGCGATCCTCTCCCGGCACGTACACCCAAAATACCTCTGTTCAGATATAGATCATATTTTATATCCTCACCACTCGAAAATGCCGTATTGGTCAGTTTACATTGTTGACCACTGACCGGCTTAACGATAAAAAAAGAAAATAGTAAAACAAGAGTAAATATAGTCCTTATATAATTCATAATTGTTATTTTAGGGTTTACGGCGGCAACAATTACTGCATTTACCTCATATCGGCCGGAGTTCCCAGACTCGAACCCGGAGCTGAGTTTGAACTTCCTCTCCTGGAGGAAGAAGAGCCTTGTTGATTCTGTCGTTGCTGCTCCTCTCTCTCCCTATTGGGATCGCGCCGCTTTTTCTCCTGTGGTTTATTGGTAGTTATTTCCAACGGTTTCTGCTCTATCACAGGTGTTGAATGGATGTCCCAGGGTTGGTCCAGGTATCCGTTAGCCCTTATTGGCAATTTACCCGGGAAATAAAACACTTGCTCTGGTTGTCGCCCCTTCTCATAATTACCGGTAGTCCATACACCGTCCCCATTTTCATCGATCACGAGACGCAGGTAAACTTCACCGGGAGGCAGATCCTGAAATCTTGCCTTGTTGCCTTTGACGAAACTTTTCCGAAAAGGTTTATCGCTCTTATCCAGTAACTCCACGAAAACCTGTTCACTTTCAGGCAGTCCGGAGAGGGATAATTCCAGATTCCCATACTGGTCGAGTTTCTTTACAGTAAACGATTGTTCATATTTGTTATTCCAGAGTCCGTAATGGCTGGTAATAGCTGCCGAGTCAATAATCATTTTGTATTTCCCATCGGGCACCCAACGGGGTCGCAGGGCAAACTTACGAGGATTCAACGAGTCAGCCTCCACACGAAAAGGAACCGGTTCGAATAAAGAATCAACGCCGATCAACAGTTGCACATAAGTAGAGTCAAAAGCAATGACAGGCTGTTCAAATTCAATCCGTATGGGATTATACAGTTCGAAGGTCGATTGTATATTGGTCTGCACATTCAGGAAGGTAATTGGTATTTCCTCATCACCTTCTTTTTCCTTATCTTTCTTTTCTTTTTCCTTTTCCTTTTCCTTATTGCCACGATCACGGGCGGTGCGCCTTATGTTAAAACCGACTGTATCTGTGGCGATAAAATTCTGATTGAGCGAGTCGGTACGTATATAATTGATCTGCATTCGGATGGAATCTTGTTGATAGATCAGAGAATCGGTGACCCAAAGCGTGAGGGTATCGTTTTTAGCACTTCTCTCAGCCACATACCAATCATCATCCCTTCTGTCGGGATTGAGCAGGAAGAAAGTCGGTTTCTCGGTAGGCGCAGCAAAGAGGAGAGTGAGTTTATGCGGTTCGTTACGCTCAAGTTTTTGTAGATATTGTCGCTGAAAATCAGATAAGAAAGAGCGCAATACCAGGTTATCGGGGAGAAAACGGGTATAATGGACAGTCTTGATCGTGTCGATGGTAAGGCTATCCTGAAAAACTGTATCCTGTCTTACTGCCGGCATGGTAGAAGGTATAACGATTGAATCCAGGAAAGCAACGTTTTCCAGCGGATTATCATACTTGTAATCCCTGTTCAGATCATTCAGCGCGAACACCCTGTAACTACCGGGTGCCATCCCTCTCACAATAAATTTTCCACGCGAATCGGTCCTGGAAATCCGTTCAAACGGGATACGGGTAAAAGCCGTATCATGATGATTGGAATGAATACCCACAAACATACCCGTGACAGGTTCCAGATTATCCGCAGTAAGCACTCTACCCGCAATGGACAGTGTATCAAGCCGGTCACCGGTAGAAAAAGAGTAGACAAAATTTTCCAACGGGTTGCCTTCGTTATTATCCACGATAGCATCCGTAAAATCAATGGTGTAGGTAGTGTTGGCTAATAGTGTATCTTTGAGTTCTACAATAGCGACTCTTCCAGCCGACCGGATCACCGGCATGTTTTTCTGGGGAGGAGTAATAATTACTTTCTCATTGGACTTCTCGATTTTGATGTTTTCATTGAATTCAATCTCAATCTTCTTCGGATTAGCATTCAATGAGTTAAAAGCTGGGGTAGACTTTTTCACTACCGGTGGATCCACATCATATAACCCTCCGGTAGGTGCAGCAATATTGGCACAGGAGTGGCAAAAGACGGCGACCAGTGTCACAAGAAACAGCCAGGAGAGGAAAGCGAAAAATTTTTGTAACATTATTTCAATAAATGTAGACTATTTGAGTCGCATTCGCTCCTCGATTGTTAATTCTCGCAACGACATAATCCAAGCAAGCTTGCCTTCTGTTCGTATTGCTTAACAAAATAGTTCTCATTGTGTATACTATGCTAATTTCGACACAAATGTACAATGTTTTATGTTGTCTCATACAATTTTTTCATTTTTTAGAATTACAAGGTCCATTAGTTTTCAGCTATCACTCTGCACTTTTTGTTTTTCACTCCCATTTTTCACTCTTCATTATCTCATTTTTCACTCTTCACTAACAGAGTATGTCCAATTCTGCAGAAGAGGCACTTTCGCGTATCACAATAGGCCCTTCGCAACTGGATAAGAGCCTGCGTATCGAACGCATTTCGGGAAATCACTCCTGCCTCCCGGAATTCAGAAACGATGACGTTTCTCTCCGGTTTTAACGACTCCAGCAAATGTATCGCCTTGTCACAATATCCCTCTACAGCTGTTCTTTTCCCGTAGGCGAACAGCACCGGTGCTACACTGTTGATCAACAGTATTTGACGCGATGCGCTTCCAAGTTGTCCTGATGATTCCGGCGATTGTTTTCTGAAGGAGTAATGTGTCTGCCAAAATGGAGAGGGGGATATAAAGAACAATGATATCCAGTCGTCGACTCTCTCCCGTTCAAGGACCAGTGAAAAAAGACGTTCCGAAGATTGGAGTAATGCCGCCAGTTGAGCAATTCGCATTTCGGGGAATGAGTGTGGACGGGTTCTCATCCGCTTAAAAAGGTAACCTTCGAGTGGAGTCAGTGAATACTTTCTCTTCAAAAAACGGTATTCATGCTGCAACTGCAGAAAATAGTCTTCTCCTTCTCCTCGGGTTCTCCCGGTCTGCGCATCCGCTCCATCATCACCGGATCTCCCTGTCTCCCCGTCTCCCCGATCTCTCCTGTCTCCAGGTCCTTCTAATAATCCCGCCTGTCCAAACAGTAGCGCTTCTACCTGAAACAGGTTATCGCCGTGCCGGCGAATATATTTGAATGGCAATGAAAGGGCAAGTCTCTCGAATACATCGCTATTGAGTCCAAACCCGAAGTTACGGGTCAGCAGCACATAAAACACTTCATCCCACGATTCCTTGAAATGTTTCAGATGAGTATAAATATCATTCGTTTTCCTCTCCAACCGTTCAATGGCTAATGTGTTGAGAAAAGAGCGTACCACCACTTCAGGGAGAGAAGGAAGATAGTCGCGGCAGGGAAGGGAACTGTTGCTGTAGATCAGGTAATCGGCATTTTTTCGTATCCTGGCGGGAACTGCCAGCGTGGACTGAGGTATCTGTTGTCCTCTCTGGTTTATTATCATTCTGTTCACATTCTCCGAGAGGTGGAGGATTACTGAGTTGTATGCTTTATCGGTATGATGGCCATGCCGTTCCCATTCATCCGAAGAGCGGTGAATCTCCACATCCCCGGCCCACATCTTATCACCGATTCTAATTTTGGCATTAAAGAAATCGGGGCCGGCATGGAGGTTATGCATTCCCGGATCAATCACCTCTATCCCCTCTCCATCCGTCGTCACGAGTGAATCGTGGGGATAAAGCCTGAACTTCCATATATAATGCAACAGTTCTTCTTTATAGGGCATAGCAATCAGGTTTAAAGCCTAAAGTTACAACCTATTATCTAAATATCCAAACTTTTTTTGCAATAAAAAACACTTTCCCTCCTTCCCACTTTCCCTCCTTCCCACCTATCCACACTTAAATCTCTTTTCCCCTCAAAAAATGCGGAATTTTGACTAATTTTGCCATCTCATTACTCATTCCTCCTGTTTCTCTATGTTATCAACCTACAAAAGGGCTCAAATACAATTACTTATGCAGCGGGAAATCATTCCATCGATCGGCTGCACCGAGCCGGTTGCTGTAGCGCTTTGCACTGCCAAAGCGAGCAGTACCCTCGGAAAAAAGGTCGAGAAAATTGAAGTTTTTCTGAGCGCCAACGTGTTGAAGAACGCGTTGGGTGTAGGAATTCCCGGTACGGGTATGACCGGCCTCCCCATTGCCATCGCATTGGGAGCCCTAACGGGCAATCCGGAAGAAGGGCTTGAGTTACTAAAAGATGTAACACACGAACAAGTGGGGCAAGGGAAGCGTTTTATCGAGGAAGGAAGAATAGAAATTCGCCAACAGGTTGACATTACCGAGAAGCTTTATATCAGGATCTGTTGCAGTGGAGGTGGGGAATCGGCCGTTGCCGTGATTGCCGGCAATCATAACCATTTCTCTTACATAGAGAAAAATGGGGAGGTATTGCTTGATGATCCGATTGAAGAAAATAAAGAGGATAATGCGGGAAGCACCGTACAACTCAACTTCCGTACTGTTTACGAATATGCTGTAGAATCGCCTCTGGAAGAACTCTCCTTCATACTGGAAGCTGCACGCATGAACAGGAGAGCTTCCAGTGAAGCAATGCTCCACAGTTATGGGCACAACGTAGCTGGCAGCCTGAAGAACAGTAAAGGACTTCATATCTTTGGGGACAATTTGCATACCCGCATGATAATCTCCACGGCCGGCGCTTGTGACATGAGGATGGACGGAGGATTGATACCGGTGATGAGCAACTCCGGCAGCGGCAATCAGGGAATAGCCGCCACTATGCCCGTGCTCACCTATGCCGAAAACGAATCATGCAGTGATGAGCAGTTGATCCGTGCATTGACGCTTAGCAGTCTGCTGATCATCTACATCAAGCAACAATTAGGACGGCTTTCCGCCCTTTGCGGGTGTGTGGTAGCCTCCACCGGTTCAAGCTGCGGTATTACTTACCTGATGGGTGGCAGTTATGAACAGATCGTGTATGCGGCAAAAAATATGATCGCAAATATCACAGGTATGATCTGCGACGGCGCCAAGCCAGGATGTGCACTGAAAATCGCCAGCGGGGTATCAACCGCCGCCTTGTCGGCAGTGATGGCGATGGAGAATGAGGTGGTCACCTCCCAGGAAGGAATCGTCGATGAAGATATCGACCGTACTATAGAAAATCTGGCACGCATCGGCAACAGCGGCATGCAAGAAACTGATCAGTTGGTGCTGGATATTATGACAAAGAAGTAAGACAGGTCAACAGATCTGCAAGGTTATTAGATCGAAAGAAAAAATTGCAATCAAAAAGAGAACAGGATTTTCAGACTAAGAAAATCAGTAAATTAGTATGGGATTATGCCCTCCCCGGTATTATAGGGACAATGGTCACAGCCATGTACAACGTGATAGGGCGTATCTTTATCGGGCAGGGAGTGGGCGCGTTGGCCATTTCCGGCTTAGCCATCACATTTCCTGTGATGAATCTTACCGCCTCGCTCGGGATGTTGGTAGGAGCAGGAGGAGCAGCCCGCATTTCCATCAGTCTGGGAAGACAGGACAAGCTGACCGCAGAGAAAATACTCGGCAACTCCCTATCGATCACGGTCATACTCAATGTCATCTTTATCACCCTTTTCCTGATCTATCTTGATCCTATATTGAGAGCATTCGGCGCCAGTGACCTCACTATCCCCTATGCACGCGATTATCTGCAGATTGTCCTGTTGGGAAATCTGTTCGTCAGCCTTTGTTATAACTTCAATGCGATGATGCGTTCTTCCGGTTATCCTAAAAAAGCAATGATCACCATGTTGATCGGCGCCATACTGAATATCATCCTGACGCCCATCTTCCTCTATGGATTCAACCTCGGTATCAAAGGGGTAGCCTGGGCTACGGTGATCTCCATGTTTATCGGCATGTTGTTCGTCATGGATCACTTTACCAGGGGAGCCAGTCTGATTCGGCTCAGGTGGAAGAACTTACGCCTGGACAGGAAGATCGTTGGTTCCATCCTCTCCATAGGGGTTTCACCGTTCAGCATGCAGGTAGCAGCCTCAGGGGTGGCTGTGCTGTTGAACACCTCCCTCTTGCGTTACGGGGGAGATATGGCCATCGGCGCTTATGGTATTATCAACACCGTTATCATGATATTCATGATGATCATTATGGGACTCAACCAGGGGACTCAGCCCATTATCGGCTACAATTATGGGGCACGCGATTTTGCCAGGGTAAAGGAGACCCTCTTTTATTCAATGAAAGTAGCTACGGTAATCACCACCTTCACATTTATTGTCAGTCAGTTCTTCCCGCGTCTCTTCGCTTCAGCCTTCACCTCCGACCCGGAACTGCTTTCGATCACAGAGAGAGGACTCCGGATCACTGTCGCCGCTTTCCCGCTGGTGGGAATACAGATAGTGGCTTCCAGCTTCTTCCAGAGTCTGGGTTATGCCGCCAAATCGATCATCCAGAGCCTGAGCCGGCAGTTGATCTTTCTGGTTCCCTTCATCATCATCTTTCCCCGTCTATGGCAATTAGACGGCATCTGGATCGCTATGCCGGTATCCGATACGCTCTCAGCCATCCTGTCGATTTATCTATTGGTCATACAACTCCGACTGCTGAATAAAATGCAGAAGGAAGACTTTTGCAATTAGGCCAATTTTATGTAGTTTTGCAGAAAAGAGCCAGAATTCAAGAACCAGGATTAAGCTAATGTGCCAATTTATTAATGTGCCAATTGAATTATTAGATCCATTATACGCTGAATAATTGAAAATTGGTGATTCATAATTAGTAACTCGTAATTAGTAATTTAATATAAACAGTATGAAAAAAGTAGTTTTGATTCGCCATGGCGAAAGTGTATGGAATAAAGAGAACCGGTTTACAGGATGGACTGACGTAGACCTCTCCGAAAAGGGGATAGCCGAAGCACATAAGGCAGGTAAGCTGCTAAAGGAAGAAGGCTTCCAATTCGAAAAGGCCTATACTTCTTATCTGAAAAGAGCGGTAAAAACATTAAATGTAGTGCTCGACGAAATGGATCTGGACTGGATCCCGGTAGAAAAAACCTGGCGGTTGAACGAAAAGCATTATGGTATGCTGCAGGGCCTCAACAAGGCGGAAACAGCAGAAAAATATGGTGATGATCAAGTGCTTATCTGGCGCCGTAGTTATGATGTGCCTCCTACTCCGCTTGAAAAGGAAGACGAACGTTCACCGTTCCAGGATCCTCGTTACAAAGGAGTAGACGAAAAGGATCTTCCGCTGACTGAAGCGTTGAAAGATACTGTAGAACGGATCCTTCCTTACTGGAATAACACCATCGTACCGGCAATGAAAGAACTCAATCAGGTGATCGTTGCAGCACACGGGAACAGCCTGCGCGGTATTATCAAGCACTTGAAGAATATCTCCGACGAAAATATCGTCAGCCTGAACCTGCCGACAGCCGTTCCTTATGTCTTCGAATTCGACGATGATATGAATCTGCAAAAGGATTATTTCCTGGGTGACCCGGAAGAGATCAAGAAATTGATGGATGCCGTAGCAAACCAGGGAAAAGCCAAGTAAGCAAACGGAATCAGCACGCCGCACACGGTTGCTTTCGCAATAAACTGAACCGCAGGAAAGGTTGCAAATGAAAATTATCACCGGCAGAAAATGAAAAAAACGGGTGTCGAACTATAATTCGGTGCCCGTTTTAATTTCACTATCAAAACTTAAAGTATTGTTTTCAAATCTTCGGGAGTGATATTCATCGCGATGATTACTCCGTTCTCATCTATTAAGTAATTACGGAACTTTTCATTCAATTTAAAATCCTTATAGATCTCTGAACCGGTTCCGCTCATCTCATAGAATTGAGATATACTCTCCAGCCTATCCAACGTCAGCGTTCTCTCCACTACATTTCTGTTTTCATCGAAAGCAACTGAAATAAATTCAACATCACTATTATTACTTTGCAGATAATTGTAGAGTTGAACATTGTTCGCTCTGGATTGGGCATGGTAAGTGGCCCAAAAATTGACCACTACTTTTTTGCCTTTGTAATCGTACAGGTTATGATAATTACCTTCCGAATCGGTTAAGACAATATCGGGAATCATCTCTCCGGGATAGTAACCTTTGGAAGGCAATGATGTTTTTACCGAACCTGATGATAGCACGAATGCCATCACCCATACAAGGCAAAAGCTCAAGTACTTCATAAAAATTTAGTTTGGTTAGTACTCAGATATAGCTATTGCTTCACGCAGCAGACTAAATCCATTAACTATACAGACTTTTCGCTAAAAGTCTCATTTATAAGGTGACAAAAGTACGACACATTTTTTTATCGGGAAACTATTTCGCCAAAAAATTTATTATCGAATGTTAATTTTAAAATTCCTATAGATATAAAATATTGTATTTAAGATTGTTATATACGATCAAATCCTGGGGTATATATCCACAGACAGGCCATAACAGGTACGCCTTGTGTAAAGAGTATCAACGAATCGGAACCGACTAATGAATCGAGAAGAATGACTCGATTGCCTCTATGGAGGTATCTTTCAGAATTACTTTCTTATCCTTATCCAGCAGATAAAGGGTGGGAAACGCTTTGATATCATACAATTTTTTCGTGGTAATCTCCCGGTTCTTATCATATCCATACACCCATTGTGCGGGTATTGAGGGGCGATCTGCTTTCCACTCTTCCAGATCATTATCGGGGGAAACGGCGAGGACAGTCAGCATGGCGCGTGTGGGGCTGTTCAATGACAAGGCTTCATTCAAGGCTTTCGATCCCTTGAGATAATTCATTGTCTCGGCACAGGTAAGACAACCGGGATTGATAAACATCAACAGCGTGAATTCGCTCTTCAGATCATACATCCGGGATGATTGCCCTGAAGAGACAGTATAAGTGAAATCATTCGCTTTTTGTCCGGGACGGTTCAACCTGGCCATTTCCAGTTGAAAACGGTAACGCGTCCGACCCTCTTCGGTCAATAGAGATGAACGTACCACCTCGTTCAATACCGACAGGTAATAGTCATCGTTCCGAAAAGGAGAATTGGGTTCATACAGATATTTTTCAAACAACTCAATAAAATGGGCATACATGACTGTGTCATTACCCGCCTTCTCTAACGTATATGCAAGAGAGGCACCGGCATTTTCTCCCGGCACATAACTGAGAATATTGATATAATCCACAAAAGCCTGCTCAGTTACTTCGGGTCGCTGGATCAGACTCCGGTTCGTGAAATCGAACCTGTCCCAGTAGTGCATCACCAGGTATTTAGCTCTCTCATCGGGGTCTTCCATCATCTCAGGTATGTGAGGCAATACAAAGGTATCAGTCACAATACCCTGCTCCGTAACTGTATCTTCTACAGGTAGGTCTGTTTGAGTTTTTTTACTCGAAAGACAGGAAAAATTGACCGTCAACAACAACCCACTCAAAAAAATGATTGAAAAAATATGTTTCATTTCTATATCCTCAATTATCACCTCAAAATTACATGATTTTCTTCTTAAAACTGCATAAACAGACAAAAATAACTGGCTGGTGGAAGATGGGTCCCGGAAAAGTTCAAGTGAACTTGGTTGTTTTCTACGCTCAACAGAACCAAAACAAGTTTTGGCTCTGTGCTCGCTTATCGAAAACATCCAGGCAAGCTTGGTTTTTCCCCCGGCTTTCCTTATATTTGCATTCAAATTGGTTGATATTGTTATGGACACATTTGTTGTTTCCGCGCGAAAATACAGGCCTTCTACCTTCAAGTCGGTGGTGGGACAAGAAGCCCTTACCACCACGCTGAAGAATGCGATTGCCGGTAATAAGCTGGCACACGCCTACCTTTTCAGCGGTCCAAGGGGAGTAGGAAAGACTACCTGTGCCCGCATTTTCGCCAAGACAATCAATTGCCTCAACCCTGCCGGCGACCATGAGGCGTGCAACCGATGCGAGTCGTGTGTGGCGTTCAACGAACAGCGCTCCTATAATATCCACGAGTTAGATGCTGCTTCCAATAACGGTGTGGACGATATCCGCAATCTGATCGACCAGGTGCGTGTACCACCACAGATAGGAAGATATAAGGTCTATATCATCGACGAGGTACACATGCTCTCCCAGGCAGCTTTCAACTCTTTCCTGAAAACGCTGGAAGAGCCTCCGGCACACGCTATCTTTATCCTCGCTACCACCGAGAAACAGAAGATCATCCCTACGATCCTGTCGCGTTGCCAGGTATATGATTTCAACCGTATCACCATCACCGATACAGTTGCACACCTGCAATATGTAGCCGACAAAGAGGGGGTGAAGACGGAGCCCGAAGCATTGAACATCATTGCGCAAAAAGCGGACGGAGGGATGCGTGACGCCCTCTCCATCTTCGACCAGACAGTAAGTTACACCGGAGGAAATATCACCTACCAGGCCGTCATTGAAAACCTGAATGTACTCGATTATGAATATTATTTCAGGCTGTCTGATGCCATACTCGACGGCAACGTGGTGGAATGCCTGCTGATATTGAACGACATTCTCAACAGGGGATTTGAAGGTCAATACATCATCAGTGGTATCTCCAACCATTTCCGCGACCTGTTGGTGTGTAAGGATGCTGCAACCGCACAGCTTTTCCAGGTAGGAGCATCCATCCGTGAACGGTATATCACGATGGCCCAAAAGTGCAGTAACCAATTCCTCTATCAGGCCATCGAGATCTCAAATGAATGCGATCTCAATTATCGGCTTAGTAAGAACAAACGACTTCTGATTGAGCTGATGCTGATACGGCTGTGCCAACTGTCAGGCCAGGATGGCACCTCGACTCCGAAAACGGGAAAAAAAAGAACTATTGAGCCTATAGTAACGGGTGAGAAACCGGCGCAGCAACCGGTGAGAGAGTCTCCTCAACAAGGACGGCAACAGCCTTCTCAACAACCGGTACAACAGGGAATACAACAATCTTTACAAAAAGCCATTCCTCTACCAAACCAAACCGAAAATCTGGTAGGAGAAAGTGAAGCCGGTTATCAAAAAGAAAACAGAACCGATCCTTCCGTAAGCAACCAGCAAAAACCGACGACAAGTGATATACCAGCACCGGCAGAAAACAACCTGCAGGAACCGGTGTCGAACAACATTCGTAAGTCGCCTGAAACTGCTGCATCACTGAAAAAGAAAACAGTATCCCTCTCGGGGATGGGCGTATCACTCTCTTCCCTCACAAATAAGAAAGAGGAAGATACCTCTGCCACCGGATCCGACACGCAGCAACACAACGGGAATAACCACTTCTCGGAGGAGGAGCTGATACAAGCCTGGAAGGAATTTGCCAACAACCTCGATGAAGAGAAACTTCTCAAGAACACGATGACGCTCTATCGGCCCAGGATGTTGAGCAACACCCTGTTCGAAGTGGAAGTAAACACGGAACTCAACAAACAATATCTCACCGACCATAGCACCACCCTCCTCCCTTTCCTGAGGGAGAAACTAGGGAACGGCGACATCACTATGACCATCAGGATCGCGGAGGTGAATGCCATCAGGAAACCACTGACTTCCCGTGAGATATTCGACGAGATGGTACAACAGAATCCTTCGCTTCAAAAACTCTCTGATGAGTTCGGACTGGAATTGAGTTAACAGCAGTATTATCATCCCTCCGCTTTTCCTCTCTGTAAGTCCAACTCCCGACAAGCCCAAACCGAAGAGATCTAAAAGATATCTTACGATGAAAATTATTCTCTCCCTTTTTTCGATCCTTTGCTTTTTTTGTTCCTGCACGCAGTACCAAAAGGACAAACAACCCTTAACAGGCACTATAGACACGATACTGCTGTCCGGCACACCCCAGATGCCGGAACTACCGCATCAACACAACGATACCATTACCGATGCCGACTATAGTTTTGAAGAGGCTATTGCCGGCACCAAAGCACCCCAAAGTATCATCGATCAGTTAGAGCTTTTCGATGTGGTTTATCTCTCCACCGACCAGAAGATACATCGCGGTCAGATCCTTTCCAACAAAACAATAGCAGAGGATATCAGGACAATTTTCCGGTTTATGCTCGAAAAGGAATTCGTGATTGAAAAGGCAATCCCCATTGTGAAGTACAACTGGAGCGACAGCCTCTCGATGGACGATAACAACAGTTACAGCTTCTGCTACCGCGACATCACCTACTCCAAACATGCGACCGGCATGGCTATCGATATCAACCCCCGTTTCAACCCACTACGCTGGAAAACGGGGAACCGGCCCAATAAACCCGAGGGAGCAGTACTCGACCCCACCATCAACGGCACCCTTTATCCCGGCCACCCGGTAGTGGAAGAATTCCGACGACTCGGTTTCCGCTGGGGCCACTCCTTCACGAAGTTTTACGATGATCATCATTTTGAAAAAAGTGGAAAGGTGGGATAGTGGGATGGTGGGAAGGTTGATGCGTATTTATTTATTTTTCAGTGATTTGATGAGGCCCGTCAACATTGCTCTTATATGTTTTATCTCTTCAATAGGTATTCTTTCTTCCTCGATAAAATTTAATCTTGCTGCTAAATCCAATTGGGTTTCTACTTCTGATAAAGAACCGTTTGCGATGTAAAGAAACTGGATAAATTCTTTGGTAGAGTTCCTTGAAAAACCTTCTGCAATATTAGATGGTATAGAGATAACTGCACGTTTAAGTTGAGCACTCAATCCGTAAATTTCAGATGCAGGGAAAGAGTGTGCAAGTCTATATATTTCTTCACACAAATCCATAGATTTCTGCCAAACAATTAACTCTTTAAAACTTTTCAAAGCCATAATGTATCCATTTAAATATTAGCACTTCCCAATCCACCTTCCCACTCTCCCACCTTCCCACTCTCCCACCTTCCCACACATCCACTCACAGCGCCCAATTCTCCCGGTCCAGATTGCGGTAATTAATCGCCTCGGCAAGGTGGAGCGGCTTCACCTGATCGCTCCCATCGAGATCGGCAATGGTACGGGATACTTTGAGTATGCGGTCGTAGGCGCGGGCGGAGAGGTTAAGTCTTTCCATGGCTGCTCTCAGCAAATTCAATCCGGTTGGATCGGGGGAGGCATATTCGTGTAGCATCCTGCCACTCATCTGCGCGTTACAGAAGATACCCTCCCTGCCTCTGAAGCGGTGCAACTGTCTCTCCCGCGCTTTCACCACTCTTTTACAGATGTCGGCGCTCTGTTCTGCTGACTTGACGTCGGAGATCTTTTCGAATGGGACCGGCACAATCTCTATCTGTATATCGATACGGTCGAGGAGAGGTCCGGAGATCCTGTTAAGGTATTTTTGCACCGCTCCGGGTGGACATACGCACTCTTTAGTGGGATGGTTATGGTATCCACAGGGGCAAGGATTCATCGCCGCGACCATCATAAATCCTGCCGGATAATCCACCGAAAATTTTGCACGGGAGATAGTGATCCTGCGATCTTCCAGCGGCTGGCGCATCACTTCGAGCACATTCCTGCTAAATTCGGGAAGTTCATCGAGGAACAACACTCCGTTATGTGCCAAGCTTATCTCTCCCGGCTGGGGATAAGAACCACCTCCTACCATCGCCACATCGCTGATGGTATGGTGTGGCGACCGGAATGGGCGGCTGGTCATGATAGACCGGCACAAGTCAGTCTTTCCCGCCACACTGTGTATCTTGGTCGTTTCTAGCGCCTCCTCCAAAGAGAAAGGGGGCAGAATGGAAGGCATCCTTTTGGCCATCATCGACTTACCTGAGCCGGGAGGACCTATCATAATAACATTATGCCCTCCGGCAGCAGCCACCTCCAGAGCACGTTTCACATTTTCCTGTCCCTTCACCTCTGAGAAATCGAATTCGAAGGCGGCGCGTCCCTCCCGGAATTCCCGTTGAAGATCTACTTTTGTAGGCTGCAGTTTTTGCTTGCCGTTAAAGAAAGCAACTACCTCACTGATATTGTTCACTCCATAGACTTCCAAACCATCTACCACAGCAGCTTCCCGGGCATTCGCGATGGGCAGGATAAAACCCTTGAATCCATTTTTCTTTGCCATTAAGGCGATGGGAAGCGCCCCCTTTAACGGCAGGATTGTACCGTCGAGCGACAACTCACCCATCATCAGGAAGTCGCCCAACACGGAGGAAGAGACGGCACCGGATGCAGCGAGGATACCCACTGCAAGCGGCAGGTCATAAGCAGAACCCTCCTTCCGGATATCGGCAGGAGACATATTGATGACAATTTGTTGGCGTGGAAATTTCAGCCCGTTCACTTCAATGGCCGAGACAATACGTTCATGGCTTTCCTTGACCGAGGTATCGGGCAGGCCTACCAGCATAAACCGGATCCCTCTCGAACAGTTAACTTCAATGGTAATG
The DNA here is from genome assembly GCF_034927365.1 of Proteiniphilum sp. GTDB lineage: Bacteria > Bacteroidota > Bacteroidia > Bacteroidales > Dysgonomonadaceae > Proteiniphilum. Next base: position 241,823 of record NZ_JAYFQD010000007.1, read on the forward strand.
AGCGTTGCATCGATACCTTGCACAGCCGCTCCAAATAATTTGACCAGCATGATACCAAGTATTTGTCTTACACTTAATCTTCGGTAGAATTTCCGATCGCTTTCACCACTCCCTGCGCAGGAATATTGCGTACTTTGATATGTCCGGCAGGATCAATCAGAATATTAAAAGGAACATATTGCACATTATACGAGTCAACGATGTCCGATCCCCATCCTCTCTTTTCAGGAACCACCTTCCAGGGAATAGAATCATTCTCCATATATTCCACCGGGTAAATATCGGAATCGATATAGACAGTAAGGAACTCTACACTATCCTTATCAACTTTCTGGTAAGCTTCTTTTAGCAGATCGATTGTCTCGCGGGACTCGATCCCGGCTGTAGAAACGAAAGAGAGCACCAGATATTTTCCATTAAAATTATGTGAATAAATGTCTTTTTCATCCTTATCCTTAAGCATGAAATAGGGAATCTGTTCACCTTCTGCCGACCGTTTGATTTTTTCGGAGTATGATTTCAAACGGGATGCAAACCGGGTATTAGTTACATCCTCATCCATATAATCCAACACCCGTTCCAATGCCTGGGGATTATCACTGTTCATAAAGAAATTGTTGATCATGACCAGACTGGAGAATTGGCCCGGATTCTTCTTTATGAATTCTTCCGCTTGCAATATCAACTCATGATCGAGCAGTTGTAACTTGGCAATCTCATCATGCCGGGTCATCGACTTATTGTTGGCCGTATCAGACTGGCTTTCCATGCTCAGGTTAAACAACAGCTGTCCCCGTTGTGTCAGCAGTTCGCGGTTCTCCTGCTTGAACAAGGTCAGATCGTTGTTGATCTCGTTTCCATGCACTTCAATAAGGTCGGGTAACAACGCATCCCCCTTCACTTTCAGAATCTGACCCTTATCGGCGAAGACCACCGCAGCGCTCTCGTAATTATTCAGATAGAGTGTAAAAGTAGTGAGTGTATCGATACGATTTCTGTAATTGAATTTCCCTTTTATATCCACATCTACCGTATCAATGGCAAGCGTATCTGCAGAAATCCAGGTAACCAGGATTGAAGGATTCTTCAAATTCGAAATCTCTCCCCTGATTATGACTCCTTCTTTATCCTTACATGATATGACGGAACACAAAAGAATCAAACAAACAACTATCTTACAGAACCTTACCATATACAAACCTCTTTTCCAGCATCCTTTTTCCGATTATTTCGCGCTTTCGTTTATTACCTAATAAATAATCATAATTTCCTCGGAAGGGCAAAGATATTCTATTTTTTTAATTATTCAATGATTTTCACATCTATTTAACTATATTTCTTTTTCAACAAAGGAAGTACTCCTCTGGAGTTGGCCCTCTTCTTACGGTTTCTTACTATCAGAAATGAAAAAAAATAGTTAGCTTTGCAGGGTGGACAGTGGATAGGTGGACAGGTGTGGATTGGTGGACTAGTGGACAGGTGCTTAATAGTTTATTTTTTACGGAATGTTTTTCTCAATTGTAATCCCGCTCTATAACCGCCCCGATGAGGTGGACGAACTTCTGGCGAGCCTCTGCGAGCAGACAGACAAACGGTTTGAAGTAGTGATTGCTGAGGATGGATCCTCCCGGAAAAGCGACGTCGTGGTGGAAAAATATCGCGACAGGCTCGACCTCACCTACTTTGAGAAGCCCAATTCCGGTCCCGGCCTCACCAGGAATGCCGGCGTTGCCCACGCTAAATATGACTACCTTATATTCTTCGATTCCGACTGTATCATCCCACCGGATTATATAAAGACTGTCTCACTGTCGCTTGAAGGGTGTTATGCGGATGCCTATGGAGGGCCGGACGCGGCGCTACCAACTTTTACCACGATACAGAAAGCGATCAACTATTCGATGACCTCTTTCTTCACCACGGGTGGTATCCGCGGCGGTAAAAGATCGATGGAGAAATTCAATCCGCGGAGTTTCAACCTGGGTGTATCGAAGAAAGCATTTGAGGCGATTGGAGGGTATGGAACCATGCGATTCGGAGAGGATATCGATCTCAGTCTGAGGCTGCAGGCAAACGGCTTCCGGACGGCACTTATCCCTAAGGCATATGTCTATCATAAACGGAGGAGCACCTTTACCCAATTCTTCAAGCAGGTCTACAATTCGGGGATCGCGCGCATCAATCTTCACCTTGCTCATCCCGGATCATTAAAAATAGTACATTTGTTACCCGCCTCCTTTGTTGTAGGGATGATAATCGTTCTCGTTCTTTCTCTTCTGAATCCTATATTCCTGCTTATCCCTCTGCTATATTCGCTATTGGTCTTTATCGATTCACTGTCAAAAAATAGGTCGGCAAAAGTGGCATTTTACAGCGTTGCCGCGGCATGGATACAACTGACGGGCTATGGAACAGGATTCCTTTCAGCGGTCTGGAAACGGCTGATACTAAGGAAAGAAGAATTCAAGGCGTTCGAAAAAAAATTCTACGATTAGATCTTCTGCCCGTAAGCGAGATCGCCGGCATCACCGATACCCGGTACAATATAGGACGATTCGTTCAAATCGGGATCGATGGCGGCAGCCCAGATCGTCGTCTTCTCTTCGGGGAAATTAACTTTACAGTAATCGATCGCCTGCCGACTGGCAATAATCGTGACGATGTGGATATGCGCCGGAGCACCTCTGGTGAGTAGTGCCCTGTAAGTCAAATCCATGCTGCTTCCTGTAGCCAACATCGGATCGGAGAGGATCAACGTCTTTCCTTCTATAGAGGGTGACGCGATATATTCGATATGGATGTCGAAGGATTGATGGCCGGTTTCTTTGTATTTCCTGTATGCCGAAACGAAAGCATTTTCCGCCCCGTCAAAATAGTTGAGGATACCGTGATGGAACGGGAGGCCTGCCCTGAGAATGGTGGCAATCACCACATCCTCATCCGGAATATTCACTTTAACCTTGTCGAGTGGCGTATCCACTTCAATTGTCTTATAACGGAAGCCTTTGCTAATCTCATAAGCCATGATTTCACCGATACGTTCTATATTTCTACGAAACCGGAGCCGGTCGTTTTGAATGGTGATATCCCTTATTTCACGGATAAAAGAGTTAAGCAGGGAATTATTGTCCGAAAAGTTATTTACTTCCATTTTTGTAAATCAGTTTTATCGTCTTCAGTTGAACATGAAGTGAAACAAATATCACTTTCAACTGGCTGAACGAAGTAATTATTTCCGGAAAACAAAGGTAATGATTTTCTGCACTTAGCTAAACTTTTGCCATGATTTTTTTGTTCAAATAAGGATGTGCGGAAAAAAACAGACTATTAAAGAAAAATTTCTTTAATTATTTTACTGTTTGAAAGAATTTGTCTACTTTTGTATGCCTGTTTTAGGTTGAGCCACATGCAAGTGTTATAAAAATCATAATAATAAACCCAAATTTTATCAAGATGGCAAATTTAGATTTAAGCAAGTATGGCATTACGGGCGATTTCGAGATCGTTCATAATCCTTCCTACGAGACGCTTTACCAGGATGAAATGAATCCTGCCAACGAAGGTTTCGAAAGAGCTAAATTAACAAAGAGCGGTGCAACAGCCGTTTACACCGGCAAGTTTACCGGCCGTTCTCCCAAAGATAAATTCATCGTTGAAGATGACATCACCAGAGACACGCTGTGGTGGGATGGTACTATCAATCGTCCCTGTACCCGCGAAGCGTTTGACTATTGCAAGGGATTGGTAGCCAACCATCTTTCCAAAGCAACTAAATTGTACGTGGTTGATACTTTCTGCGGCACCAATGCCGACACTCGTATGAAAGTACGTTTCGTGATGGAAGTAGCATGGCAGGCTCACTTCGTGACCAACATGTTCATCCGTCCGTCACACTATGAACTGGCCAACTATGGAGAACCCGATTTCGTATGTCTCAACGGTTCCAAAATAACCAACGACAAATGGAAAGAACAAGGCCTGAACTCAGAAAACTTCACCCTGTTCGATCTTACCCAGAGAATGCAGGTGATCGGTGGTACCTGGTATGGTGGCGAAATGAAAAAAGGTATCTTCGCCCTGATGAATTACTACCTGCCGTTGAGAGGCGTTGCTTCGATGCACTGCTCTGCCAACGTAGGAGAAGAGGGTGATGTAGCTATCTTCTTCGGTCTCTCCGGTACAGGAAAAACTACTCTTTCTGCCGACCCGAAACGTTTCCTGATCGGTGACGACGAACACGGATGGGATGAGCACGGCGTATTCAACTACGAAGGTGGTTGCTATGCAAAGGTGATCAACCTGAGTGAAAAGAACGAGCCGGACATCTGGCGTGCTATCCGTCGCGATGCATTGCTGGAAAACGTAACTGTGGACGATGAAGGTAATATTGACTACGCCGACGGTTCTACTACCGAGAACACCCGCGTATCCTATCCTATCTACCACATCAGCAAGATCGTTCTTCCCTCACGTGCAGGCCACGCCAACAAGATCATCTACCTGTCGGCTGACGCATTCGGCGTATTGCCTCCGGTATCTATCCTCGATGACAATCAGGCACAGTATCACTTCCTCTGCGGATTTACTTCCAAGCTGGCAGGTACAGAGCGTGGTATCACCGAACCACAGCCTTCATTCTCACCCGCATTCGGAGAAGCGTTCCTCACGCTGCACCCCACTATGTACGCACAACGTCTGGTTGAAAAGATGAATCAACATAACGCCAAAGCATACCTGGTAAATACCGGTTGGAACGGAACCGGCAAACGTATCTCTCTGAAAGATACACGTGCTATCATCGATGCTATCATTGACGGTTCTATCGAAAAGGCTGAAAAGATCCATGTACCTATCATGAACCTGACGGCTCCCGCTCAACTGGAAGGTGTTTCCGACATTCTCGATCCGCGTAACACTTATGCCGACAAGAGCGAATGGGAAGCTAAAGCCAAGAAACTGGCCGGTATGTATATTGAAAACTTCAAGCAATATTGCGACAACGATGCAGCTATTGCATTGATCCCCTCAGGACCGCAATTAGACTAACAGGTTAAGACCTGCTTAACGAAAACGTTAAGTATCATCCATAAAAAACCCGCTTCGCAGATGTGAAGCGGGTTTTTATTTTTTTTCGGTTTGTGTCTAATCGTTCTCTGCCAGCACCATCGGGCGTACCCGGCGGCAAGTTTTACTTCTCCAGCACCATGATCTCCACTTTCCTGAAATCAATTGGATGCCCTTCGCTCTGAAGAGAGATCGTACCTTTACTTAGCATCTTATCTCCACCGTTCAGGCCAATCAGTTTGGCATATGTACCATCCCTTTCGTCCAGTTGCGGTTGTGAATATTGTAAGACAGTATCACCGTTAATGATATGTCGGATCACCTCGTTACCCCTCACTTCCACTTCCGCGGTATACCAATCTTCACCGTAAAAATAACCGGTAGAGGAGTTGATACAATGATCCAGTACCAGTTTGCCATCCATCACGATATTGGTTCCGGGAGTACAGACATTCATATTGGTACGTTGTACGGTCGAATCACTGCCGAGCAACTGCACTTCAATGGAAGTGGGAAAATCCTGGCCTTTCTCCATCGATTCGGGCGTCTGGCCATGTACCATGATGCCGCTATTCTTATATGCCCAACCGGGTGCACCGGGGCACTGCTCGCCCACAATACGGTACTCCACTCGAAGCTTGTAATGCGAGAACTGATCCTTGTAGAAAAGGTGTCCGAAACGGTCATCGAAGGATTCATATCCACCGTCGTAACGTACCTTGATCATGCCATCCTCTACACGGAACGTATTTCCATAATTATCACCCGCATCATAGCCGGTAATTTTAGGTGTCCACCCTGTCAGGTCTATACCGTTAAAAAGTTGTACCCATTCTGCTTCGGATGTTTTTTTCGTGGTGCAGGAAGCCAAAAGAGCGGCAGACAAAACAGCCAGCAAGATAAAAAGATTGTTATACCTCATGATTATGTGCTATTTAAATTTGATAATAAAAAAGCAAAGATAATCTTTTTTCACATTACACTTCTAAAATAACACGAAAACCTCTTGCCGCATAATAAGATTCAACACCGTTATGATAGATGAACACTCGTCCGTAGCGTTTGTCGCCGAACAACCCACCACCCAGCTTCCGTACATCAGGGGGCGCCACGATCCAACTCGAAGTCTTGATATCGAACTCCCCCAACTGCTGGAGGGCATGGTACTGCTCCTCGGTCAACAGCGATACACCCATCTCCTGTGCCATCCCCACGGCGCTATGGCGGGGCTTATGTTCCTTCCTCGAGGCCAACGCTTCGGGATCATAACAAACGCTTCTGCGTCCCTTCGGACTTTCCGCGGCACAGTCACAAAAGAGATACTTATCCGTCTGCGCGTCATAGCCAATCACATCGGGTTCCCCTTCGGTCTCTTCCATTTGGTTGAGCGACCATAGTTTTTCGGGAGACACCTCCAGCCGTCTCCGGACCTTGCTCCAATCGATTCCTTTATGCCGATTCATATTCTTTTCGAAACGGTTCCTCAAAGTCTCCAGCAAAATGTTTACCTCCCCTTCCGGCAATTCTTTCTTATTATTCATACGGTTCTTTTTTTTGTATTCAATCAACCAATCTATCGTTATGTAAGCGGGATATATCCCTTTACATCTAAACAATCAGGGCGATAACTATGTTCTATCAGTAAAAAGCAGTATGAATCTATCACTCGTAGACATATCCATAACACCCTATGGGGGTGACAGAAGGCAAGCCCTGAAAAATACCATTGAAACTGCGAGGCTGGTTGAAGATTTAGGTTTTCAGCGTATATGGCTTGCCGAGCATCACAACCTGGCCAATGCCGCCGGCCGAAGCCCTGAAGTACTGATCGCCGCGGTAGCCGAAAACACCCAACGGATCAATGTAGGTTCAGGTGCCGTTTTACTGAATCACTACAGTCCTTTTAAAGTTGCCGAACTGTTTGGAACGTTGTGTGAACTCTATCCGGGCAGGATTGATTTGGGTATCGGCAGGGCAACCACCGGAAGATACACTGATGTAGCCTTGCAGCGTAATCGCTCCTCTTACCAGAGATTCGACGATTCAAGAGAGCAGCTTGTAGAGCTTCTGGCATGGCTTACCGACGACTTCACCGAAAATCATCCATTAAAAGGGAAGGTAAGATCCTATAACGATGGCGGCTTGCCCAATGTGTACCTGTTGGGATCAAGCAGTTTCAGTGCGGAAGCCGCGGCAGAGTTAGGATTGGCGTATGTCTTTGCCTCATTCATCAATACCAGCGGCACGTATCCTATCATCTCTACATACACCCGCACCTTCCAGCCCTCCGAAAAGCCCTATGCACACAAAAGGCCCAAGCTGACCCTCTCGTTGAGTGTATATGTGCACGACACGGACGAATTGGCCCTGCAATTCTCTGCTCCCATGCAATATATGTTCAAACAGATGCAGTCGGGAATAATCACCGGAACATATATCCCGGAAGAAGAAGCGCTTGAAAAATTGGGCAGTTCAATCCTGATGGAACGATTAAACAACCCCCTCCATCCACCAAGGTATCTCATCGGTAAAACCGAAACAGTGGCACGGGAGATAAAACTGATCAGGCAGGCATACGGTGCCGAAGAAATCATGTTTCAGATCATAACGGCCAATCATACTCAGCGGCTCAAAAGTCTTGAGTTGCTGGTAAACCATTTGAGGGATTGAAAGATTATTGCGAATTAAAAACAGGAAAAGCGATCCGATCAATCACTTTTCCTGTTGAGTAGCACGGCCGGGAATCGAACCCGAATCTAAAGTTTAGGAAACTTCTATTCTATCCATTGAACTACCGCGCCGGATGGAACTGCAAAAATAGCATTTTTCCGGTTATCTGCAAAAGAAACAGGCATGAGAAAATTTTTGCATCTCACACCGACAAACAATTTCCCTTATAAGTTGTTAATCTATAAATTAAAAAAGTCATCACACAACTATGAATAAAATAGCCATTCTTTACGGCTCATCGGGCGGAAACGCGGAATCTGTGGCAAAGCAGGTGCAGGATCTGTTCGACGGAAATGCCGACTTATATAACGTGGAGTATGTCACTCTCGATGAAATAAAAGATTATCCTTATTTCGTGGTAGGCACATCCACTACGGGCATAGGCGATCTACAGGACGATTGGGAGGGATTTCTACCCTCTTTTGCCGGATTAGATTTCACCGGGAAGAAGGTTGCGATCTTCGCCCTGGGCGACAGCGCCTCTTATTCGACCAGCTTTGCAGAATCGATGAAAGTGGTCTATGATGAAATATCCGATAAAGCAGAAATTGTAGGCCGTGTTCCGGATGAGGGGTACACCTACGACGAGTCTACCGCCGTTATCGACGGCTTGTGGATAGGACTTCCCATTGATGAGGACAACGAGTACGACATGACCGAAGAGCGCCTGGCAAGATGGGTGGAAGCGCTGAAAAAAGAATTCGTGTAAATTCTCTTCCCATCAATGACACATAGTTTCTAAGTTGCCATATCACTTCACCTCCCATCCTTTCTCCTCGGCGACGGTGCGGAAGAATTTCCGAATTGGTTTGTAATCATGGCATCATTACAATATTATTATTATTATTCGTAACGATATTTTTTGTAATAAAGGAATATATTATCTAATGCTCATCCAGGGAGAATTACCGTGGAAGAAAAAGACAAATTAAACAGCGAAACTGGTTCACTGGTACTATGGATTTTAGGAGGAGACATTTATTCGATGACCCATAAGCCATTTTCCAGAGTAAAAGTGCTCCAACTCCGAGAGTAAAATATCGCCAAACGAGGAAGTTATGAAGGATTGAATTTCTATTTCACCCCCAATGTGAGACAATAAAACACGGAACCCGGTATATCGTGAAATATACCGGGTTCCGTAACTTTTTATCTTATCGGTGTAGGGAGCTGTTTGTCTTCCTAACCACCTAATCACTTAATACTTGTCCACCTATTTGGTTATTTTTCGCACATCGTTCACCACCGCGTTCTGCAAGCGCACTATGTACGTGCCTTTAGCAAGCCCCTCCACAGCTATCTCGCCACCGGCGGGAGCTTCGTTACGCTGCATCAAGTTACCTGCCTCATCGGATATGAAGACGGTGCAGGGCTTATTACTACGGTTGGTCACTTTCAGTACGCCCTCATCGGTGAGTAGTACATCAATCAGCAACTCGTCGGCGGAGAACACACCACCCACGGACTTGTAGGAGAAGCTAAAACGGTTCGGGTTGTCGCCTTTTTTCGCGTTAAACGTATAGGTGCTGCCGTTGGTGATGCGTAACCGGGTACCAGTTACAGCGTCGTTCAGGTAGACCTCGTCGCGCAACAGCAGGTCGTTCAAGGCAAACTCCAGCGTGTATTTACCATCGATATTAGGTACGAAGCCTACTGCTACCCTATCCATATTCGGCACGGTAGCTACTTGCAGCTGGCTGTTGTCGGTGGCGGCCACGTAGAGTTGGGTAATGCCTTCTTCCGGCATCTTGCGGCCGTCCCAACCGTCGTCGAAACCATGCGTGGCTCCCTGCTTATTGAATATCCAGAGGCGGTCAACAGACGTTTCACCGATAACATCCATCACCAATGAAGGCAACTGGGTAGCCGGGGCGGTGGATGCCGAGCGAGTGGCGATACCGTTCACCAATGCATTCTTAGTCAGTTTATTATATTCCATTTTCACCTGTACACCGGTGGTCTTTGCCAGTACCATGAAGGCGTGGGTAGATGGGATGATGGCGGGCAGTGCCGTCGAAGAGCCTGCGGGAGTGGTTCCTGCCAGACCTTTCGGTACGGCAAGGTATTGTCCTGCGGCAAGGCCCTCTTCGTTGTGCTTGTCACCGTTGAGTTTCTTCCACTGGTCGCGGGTACCTGTATTGAAGAGATAAACCGTTTGTTCCATCTGCGCAGCGGTACCATTACCCAGTTGCAGTTCGCTGATAGGTATGGCTGCCGTATATGAGTTCCCTATCAGGTTGACGCCGGTATAGTTGACGGTGGTCGTATAGCTCATCGTTTCGTCCATATTTACCAGGTTGAGCTTGCCCGACAGTTCGTGCACATCGGTGGTGGGAGTGGTACGGGCACTTGTCATCTCGTAGCCCTTGAATGGTTTCAGGGCGTATACGGTGGACACATTGGATTCCCATTTATCGCCGTCCTTCGTCTCCAGCCATTGACGCACGGTGATGGTACCCAGTGCAGAAGTAGTGGGGAATGGATTGGCAATTGTGGTCACCGGGATGCCGAAGTACTGCCATGAACGGCGATAGTATCCGCAAGTGGCGCAATCATAGGCATGGTTGTAGAACTGCACTTTTGCCTGCGTGTCTGTGTTGATGCCCGGGTTTTTAAAGAGCAGCGTACCGTTGGCTACTGCATTATTTCCGTCGGCCTCTACCACGAGTATGCCGGTATTGCCGTCGTGTACCTTGCCGTCTATGCGCAGCTGGTTGCCTTTGGTCACTACCAGGTTCATCGCGGACTTATTAATCAAGTCGCCGATAATGCGCCCTCCGCTATAATCTGTATCGGCAGGGTACTTCTGGTCTGCACCGTCCAAGTGCAGGTCACGTACGGCTGCTCCCTGTTGAGAGCCTGTTCCGCGTCCCGGCTCGCTACTTGTGCCATTGTTTGCGGCTGTGGCAAATTCGATGTCTTCTCCCACTTCCGGCACAATCTGGTCCGTCCAGTTTCTTGTATCCGTCCATACGGAACTTTCCGTCCCGTGCCAGAAGTTATATACCGGCGTAAGTGAAGTTGTTGCGATGTTGTTGCAAGGTTGCGTTTTATCCAGATAGGTGTACAAGCCGGCTTTCAACTCATCCATCAGCGTCTCGTCCCGAAACATGCATTCGTAATGCGCATCAAAAGGCTTTATGTGTTTATCATTCACATTGGGCCAATTGGTCATGTCCGGCCACGGGGTATAGGTCGATTCGTCAGCCAATGGGTTTAGGGGGTCACTCTTATTAGTGGCATCCGGGTCGGTCACGTCATTCGGACGCAAAATGGTGGCTATAGCCTTCATATCATCTGCATTCCATTTCGTTGAGGTGGCGGTAACGGTGGCAGTGAACTTGTAGGTAAATATGGCCTGGTTGAGGAACGTCAGTCTGGACTCATACCTGTTGGTGGTAGTATTAAAACTAATCGGTACAACCTCCGCACTTGCCGTGATTCCTGTGCCGAGTGGGGGTGCTGAACCTTCCTGAATGCCTACAAGGGTCACTGCCTTATGGGTGAAACCACCGGGTAAGGTGAAGGTAAAGAGCGCACTTTCCACGGGAGAGTTATAATACCCTGGGCCATCAAATCCGTTCTGTACTTCTACGGTAAATTCAACCTCATCGCCCTTGCGGACAATGCTCCGGTTTTTTGCAAGCGATCTTATTCTCAGGTCGGCTGTTTTTACAGAAGCTTGGGTTGTTACCTCATCTTTCTCTCCTTCAATAAATGTCCATGTGTCGATAGACCTGTTATCTCCAAAATTATCTACCCATTTGTGTGCACCCGGTGGAGTACCGGCATTACTATGGACACCTGTCTTGCCGTATAAATGACTCTCGTTTTTTGAGTTAGTGCCGTTAGCGGTAGTAATTTTTGTGTCATTCCAATAAATCAAATCAGCATTAGCGCCTCTCGCCGGGACGGGATCCAGATGAAGCTTTGTTTCATCCAACAATTCAATGATGATTCCTCGTGAATTGTATTCCATATCGAAGAATGGGAAATGCACTTCTGCCCCTTGCAGCACTACTTCCACTTTTACCGGGACAAGACCGGGGGGAAGCAACTTGTCGGGGACAATAGGTTCGTCTTCTTTTCCAGCTCTCCCGTCCCAGGGTATTTCATTCCAGCCACTATTGGCGGGTCCGGTCAATATACGGGGCTCGAACCATAAGGGATCACCTTTGGTTTGAGTACTACTTATGAGAATTCTATAAGTACCGTTTGCATCACCCCTAAACTTGATCTTTCCTCCCTTGTTACTGATCTGTCCTACAACTCCATCAGCGCCTACGAGGCTTATTGAGCCTGACTCAACTTTCGGCGTTTTGGGAATGTTTTGTAGCCAAGTAGTTTGCCCTGATTGCCATGTTGCACTTGTATTATACGTTCCAGCCGTTCCGTTGGCATTAGTCGTTGTGGCAATAGACGCACTTGCGGGCATGGTCTGGTCGGGCAGCGTGTAGAATAACTTATGAGTGATTTGTGCCTCGTTATCATTTACTATATCGGCATAGTTGGGATTATGTACACGGTCCTTAATATTGGCGTATGTGGAAGTTGTCAAGCTCTCATAGCCGGGTACCTTCTCTCCCGGTTTAAAAAAACCATTGTTGTTCACAAAGAAAGTGAAGTATATACCATTACTTCCATTGTTGCTGACACGATAGATATATCCGTCCTTTGTCAAGACATATATCTTTGTATAAAAGCCCTTAGAAGTTGAGGAGTTACTGACTATACTCATTGTCAACTCATTGACATATACACGTCCCTTTATAAATGCGCCGGATGCTGTATTATGTATAGATATATCCCAGGCAGCGATCAGGGCACTGGAAGCAGGTTGTGTCCAATTTGCGGTAGCACCGATATCGGGTGCGGTACTACCGGTTCCTGTAGACTCAAATTCCACCCTGTAAATACCCTCTTTACCGGTGGTTGCATTTACTGAATAATAGAAAGGAATATATCCACCACCCGACGCTGCGCCTTTGGCACGAGGACCTCCGGTTTCTTCCGTACGATTAGAAATTATTCCGTTTGTCCCCGAACCTTCTAAGAATGAGGTTATTTCAATCCCATCCGGGTCATAGAGATGAATTCTTTTATTTGTTGATATTACTGCGCTCGATGCCAGGGTAATGGTTTCGCCTCTTTTGGCATATACATAGTGGTTCCCCCTGTTGGGAAAGGGCCAGTTTGCAGTAGACTCTGTATGGACTCTCAGGAACGCACGGTTTCCCGATACTCCATCGTATAGTTCTCTCGACCCGTCCGCATACACCTGTACACTCGCTATAAGACCTATCACTGCTATCACTATTCCGAATAAACGGCTATGGGATATATTCATGATTGCTATATTTTTCTATTCTTGTTTCTTCTACTGTGCTACCCATCCTTTTGCGCCGGCTGCGGTAGCCATTGCCGGAGTTAACGGTTTGTCGGTAATCCAGAGGTCGCCCCGGGTGGCATTGGCAAGCGCGGCGATCAGGCTTTCTGTCTCCTTCTCGGCAAGCTGGTTGCCGAAGAGCCAGAGGCGGTTCAGCAGCCCGTTCCGGGAGATGTCGAGCGAGGTAAGGGCGTTGTTGTGGCACAACAGGCGCACCAGGCCGGTATTGCGGGTCACGTCGAGGTGAGTGAGGCCATTACCCGAGCAATCGAGGAATGCGAGGGAGGTATTGGCCGACAGGTCGAGCGATTTGAGTTCGTTATTGAAGACCCACAGGGAGAGCAGCGCCTTGTTGGCCGACACGTTGAGTGCGGTAAGGCGGTTGCCGGAGAGGTCGAGACGTTCCAGCAGGGTGTTGCGGCCCAAGTCGATGGCGCGCAACTCGTTGAGCGGGACATTCAGCGTGGTGAGGTGCGTGTTGCCCGATACATCAAGCCCGGTCAATTGGTTTTCGGCAGCACCGAGGTAGGTGATGGCGCCGTAGATGTCCACTGTCTTCGTACCTTCGGGCAGAAGGTATTCGATGTATGTATCGAACGCGGTAATATCTTCGGAAGCATCAGTGGCACGCAGGCCGTCCCCGTTGAGGTCTATCCATACTCCCGGACGGTGGGCGCTACCGGCATCTACCGCCAGCGACAGTTTACCGTCAGTGCGGGCGGTTGCCAGGGTGACGACGACATTGGCATCGGCGGCGGGAGTACCGTTCTCGTAACCTTCGTCGAGCAGGTCCTTCTGACAGCCCGTGAAGGCAACAGCCAATGCCACAAATGCGATGTATAGGTGTTTATATTTCATATCTCGTTCTTTTGTCAGATGGTTACGTCATAAGAATACCATGTGTTGCGCTCGATTTTGCCGGGCAACGGCAGGGTATAGAGTTCGGGGCCGAATTCGGGCGGAGGCAGAGGGCCGATGGGCACGGTGGGGAGCTCGATTTCGATCTTGGCACCGAGGTCGTCACGCTCATTGAGGTAGGTGGTGAGGCTTAGTTCGGTCACTTTTCCGCTCGCTGTCTTGTAGCCTGCGCCTGTGTCCGGCGTAGGGACAGTCGTATTCAGCTCATTGCTCCATCCTGTCCATGCGGAAGTTGTTGCATCTGTTGTTTTCGGATCGGGTTTCCAAAACCAGGTTTGCCTGTCAAAGCCAACGTAGCGGTATTTGTACTGCGTATTGCCGCCCTTGGTCAAGGCATCCTGATAGCCCTGGGACAACTTGATGTTGAGCTGCACCTTGGCTACGGCACGTATCAGTGATACGGTCTGCAAATGAGGTTGGCTCACGAAGTTATGTGCTCCCGCCGTCTTGCCTGTCATCAGTAGCGGCGCCTTCGTACGACCCTCTACGGGCGTGCCAATGGTGGACCACGGATTAGTATCGGCACCCAGCTGGGCAATTCTCAAATTATTCGGATTCTTATACGTAGCTGCAGATAAGTCCATTGTTGACGGATAGTTGGCTACTAAATAGACATAACGCTGCCCGGCCTGTCCCTGCTTCAGGGACAGCTTGATGGTTCCCTCGTTCCCGGTTGCGTCGGTCTTGTCCCATGTACCTCCGGTGAAAGTAGCGCCTGAGATCACATATATTTTCGGATCCGGATCCACTGCATTGCCGTCTATGGTGTAGAGGAACAGGGCGAGCCTCTCCACCCTTTGCTCGGCAGAAGAGCCGGGATCGGTTCCGGCACGCATGCCGGTGGTCGCTTCCACGCCGAATCTGGGTACGGAGTATGATATCGTTATCGTTTCGTTGGTCGTCGGCAAGTTGTTGGTCTCGTCGTCCGAAGAACAGGCGGCGAACAGCAAGCCGGCAAACAATGTTATGAGTCCTATCTTTTTCATTATATAGCTAACTTATCAGGGTTAGGGTTTCTTAAAAGTGTGCACTTTGTTGCTCTTGGCAGCGTCGGGCACTCCGGGAGCGCTTTCAACATAAGTGATGTAATATACTTCCAGATATTCAGCATCCGACACCATGGAGGTAGGGAGCGTGAGGGTTCCCATAGCCGCGGAGTATCCTGCTGCCATATCTCCACCGGTGTGTCCTGGGTCTGTATCATAACCAAAGCTCTTGACGGTTTCTGAAGGGGTTCCAAAATGGGCACCGTTCACAGCCCTGAGCACTACCTTGTTGGGGGCACATGCCTGCACCGTATTGGTGATGGTCACCTTTCCGGCTTCGTCTATCTCCACATTGTAGCCATAGCCCATATAGAGTTGTGTTTCCACCTTGTTCCACTCTACCACCTTGTAGTCTATCTCGATGTCCTGGTCTATAATCCGGAGCTTGTATTCGTAGCGACGGTTGCGGTATATATTGTAATTGGGCGTAAACCCGCCAAATGTCCCTTTAGCCTTGGACAAATAACTTTCGGTATAGGTGATTGTAGCCAGATTCGAGATGATAGGGACATCATATTGCTGCAAAGTGTTCGTCACAACTGTAAAATAGTTGATCGGTTTATTTTCAGCCAAAACATTGTCGTTCCACAATAATGTGGATGTAGACGGAAGAAAAGTTTCGGGCATATAATATATATAGGATGTCTTGGGGGCAGTGGAGGGACTGATATCCCTCAACGGGGTATTGGATCCTTTTTCATTGAAGTATACGGTTGCAGGTGCGTCAAACTCAACCAGGCGGAAATGCCCGTTGGCATTGCGGAAATAGACCTGACTCACGTTTAGAGCGGAAGCAGATTCGATGATGACTTCCAGTTTGGCCACCACACGGATAAGCTCCACGTAATCCTTTATTTCCCCGCCACCCTCTGTTTCATTTACTCTTACCTGGTACTCTTCACTCAGGTATTGTTTTGGTTTAAACGGCTTGGGTTGATACATGGTCCCACCCGATGTAATCTCCTGATTCATATATATCCGGGCCATCGGGAAAGCCAGTGAGCTTGAAGCTCCCTCATATAATGCCGGATTCAGGCTCATGCTACGTGCAGCATCCGCCAGATAGATATCCATCGCGGCTCTATTGGCAATATTAGCGTTAATCCAGGCTTCCGTCAGACCCATATTAGCCACAAAGTAGAAGTCATACTTATCCGGTTTTATTTCGGCGGTAATGGCACGCGTAGCCACATCGCTACTGCCTAAGCTACTGGTGGTGTACACACCAACCATCTCACCTCCTGTAGGAGCAGCACCACTTTTGAAGATAACCATGGCGAGGTCGCGTACACGATCCTCATTCAGCGCATCGTAGTTGATGGATCGTAACCCGCTATTGGGTTGTGCCGACCGAATATTCACCGAAAGGTACACTTTGGATTCAACATCGCCTCCATCTTCCGGTTGATCGTACTGGTCGTAGATAAGCTTGTCACACCCCGTGAAAGCGAGGATTAACACGACAAGCAGTAAATATATTCTTTGTAACTTCATCATAGTCTAAGCTGTTCTTTTAAAGAACCGGGACTAAAAACCCAGTTGAGTACTGTAGCTGTGCACTAACCAGTCATTCACATAAATGGAACAGCTGAAATGTGTCCAGCACTCTACGCAATAATCTTTAATTACTACCTTGACAGTAAAATCATTATCGCAGTCGAGATTTGCTTGTCCATTCTGAGCTGCCAGCAGGATCATGGCAATCAGGTCACCGTTAAAAACAGTTTCTCCTTCCGCTTCGTTCCCTGTATAATAGATATGTAACTTATTGTCGTATCCTGTCGTCAGATCGAGCAGGTTGTAGTGCCAGGTGGCCACGTTGTCGTTAAAGATCGGTGCGGCAGAGGGATACACCAGCACATCCTGCTTGAGCGGCATGGTACCGTCGATCCGCATCTTACCGTTACCCGAGGAAACTTCCACATTCAACTCGTCCATATCGTAATCCTTCATCGTTGCCTTGTCGAACTCCACGATCAGCTCCACCCGGTTGGTCACCTCACGCAACCTTACAGCGGTATACGCGTAGAAGCTGGCATACTCTGCCGGATCGGGAAGGAATACCACGGGGCTTTCACCCTGCCATACATTCGTACCCTCCAGGTTGGCTGCCACGCCCGAAGCAGACTTTAGGGTGAGCATCAAGTCCTTTTTGGTGGTTGTGCCGTCGGTGAAGGTGCCTTTGGTAAAGTTACCGTCGATACCCGTCCATGCCACGAAGGAGTAGTTCCCGTCGGATACGGGCATCAACACCTCATAATCGCGGCTCAGCGTGACGTTTTCTTTTGTTACCGAAGTAACTAATTTATCGTTTTCGTCAAACGCAAACAGGGTAAGCGAAGCAACGCTCCCGATGAACGTTGAATCTGACTCACAAGGTGTCATTGAGTAAAATTTCACATATACACCTTGGGGACAATCGGCTAAATCATCATAAATCAGAGAGTCGCAACCCCAGAAAATTGTTCCCAACGCGAACAGCGTTATCAATATCTTGTTTCGTAAATTCATCATTCGTTGCGTTTTGAAAGTTATTTCAATTTATTTGTTTACTTATTTTCTCCCGGTTCAGCATGGATACAAATAGTATCAGCCGGAAAAATGTTTGGTTGTTGTTTTAAAAGAACCCGGAGGAAGAGGAGTCTCCTGAAAGTCTCCTCCCCCGGGCATCTTGATTGTTTATGCTAACGTTTTATCGTTATAACTGTCTTATTAAATTCCTAATGGCACTTCGTAAGAATGGACCTTCCAGGGCAATACAGTTACATCCACACTCATCCAGGTTTCTGAAGTTGTCAACGGTTCTTCCGGATCAATCGGGTTTTCAGGTTCTGTTACGCCTGGATCTTCCGGCACTGGCCGTGGATCGGGATTGTTCGGATTAGTCGGATCATACGTCGGATCATCAGGATCTTCGGGATAAAGGGGATTCCAGTTGGTTCCCAGGTTTTTGAAACCGGTGATATGGA
This sequence comes from Proteiniphilum sp., assembly GCF_034927365.1. Taxonomy (GTDB): domain Bacteria; phylum Bacteroidota; class Bacteroidia; order Bacteroidales; family Dysgonomonadaceae; genus Proteiniphilum. Next base: position 259,936 of record NZ_JAYFQD010000007.1, read on the forward strand.
TATGGTAAATGTTATTTCTCAATACCGGTGAGTTGTACCAGTTAGGAACCTGGTCGGGGTTCAACCATGCATAATATAAGATTTTACCTTCTGGATACTTGGCTACTTCAGTATTACCGGCAGCCATGGCATTGGCCGTTGAAGTATAAAACTTACCATCTTTTCCCACGTAGAATGTTCCGTCCGCAGGTTTAGGGTCAGTATCGGCAAAAGCAGCATCTTCAGGTGTAAATTTAGCCCTGATAAGGACATAAGCAGTATTACCTTTTACATATCCACCGGTATAAGCTGCTCCGCTAGAAGCTGCAGGAGCAGTTTCATAAGTGTGGGTGGTCGGCAATATGAATTTACCGTCTAACCATCTTGTTTCAAGCTCAATAGGATCATCAAGCTTATTTGTTGCATAATCCGTGTAAGTGGGTACTGTGGTTCCTCCAAAATGATTAGAAGGATTTTCGAACAAGCCTGAGTAGTCGTATTTTTGATTACCTGCTATTGATCCATCTGTTCCCTGAGCGTAGAATTCAGTTTTACTTGGTTTGAAATCCCAGCTTGGTGTAGCCCACTCCCATGGATTGTTTTTATTGCGTTGTACGAACAAGGAATTTTCACCTTGTGCCACTACCCATGTAATGTCAGAAATAGTACCTAAGTCTGATGCTGCCGGTGCATTAGGATCCGGAATTTTATATCCTCCTACAGGCATATCTTTGATGGTTACCATCACGCGAGCTACAGCCCTTTCTACAATAACAGATGCTCTGTTTTTCTTCACTGATTCATCAATAGTCTCAGTTGCTGAAACGTTAGCCAATACATTTAAAGGTTGGGGATCAATAGTGGTCATTACGATTGACTCATCAACTGTATTAATTGTAGCAAGCTTTGATGCAGAAGTAGAAACTGATAGACTTGGTCCAGAATTTTCGAGCACAAGTGCGATATTCTTATATGCTTGCTCAAACTCATGCACAGGCGTTTTGTTCAACCAGTTTCTCACTGCGGGAGTCTCGTTCACCACTACATATACGGTTTTCTGGCCGGCTGTAGTTTTCATTGCGGCAGAAGCTTCCGGTTTCAAGTATTTCTGTTTGTAAGTTGGATCAGTTGGATTATTTGAACCATCTACTACAGTATAATCTGTCCCCACTATAAATTCTGATGAAGAGACTGACGAACCATCTACCAGATAAATTCTGATTTTATCGAATTTATCTTTCCCAGCCCAGGTTCCAACCGGATTATACTCGTCTGGCTGACCGGGACCAGCCGATCTCAGGGCGTTCGACGACAACTTCAAGGTCACACTCACGTGAGTGTTACCCTTCTGACCATCCTGCGGCCCGTCGATGTCATCGTTGTTACATGCTGTAAACCCCACTCCGAGGGCTACAACAGCCATTAATAATAACTTGCTTAATTTTTTCATGTGCTGAAAATTAAAAATGAATAATAATTGTTTGTTTAATTTATTGTCTCTCTTTTACTATTTTTCAATTGCTTTGTGTAACTCTTCCAGATTGGCTCGGGCGTCATTATCACCTTGTGCTGCCGCCCTGGTAAAATATTCTTTTGCCTTGTTAAAATCACCTTTGCGGGCATACGCCACACCCAGATTGTTCCATACCTTCGGGTTGTCGGCTATCTTCAGCATCCGCTCGATGGCAGCGTTCATACTGCCGCTCTCGATGTCTGCCGAAGCGGAGTTGAGGATGGCGATGTCGCTGTCGGGATAGAGCCGCGTGGCCACGTCGAACACCTCCTTGAACTCCCTGCTGCCGGCCGGGTAGGTCTGTGCCACAAGGTACATCTCGTTCAGGCTCAACAGCCTCGGGTCACTCTTGATGATCTCCTTCGCTTCCTCCACGTTGAAACCACGCACGGTGTAGGCCACCACATATTCGGTACGGCGCAACGGCGGATAGTAGTCGTTGAGCAGCGTACGGTAAGTTGTACCGCTCGAAAGTTTCATCAGTTCGGTATCGCGGGCATCAGGATTCGATACATTGTCAATGATATCGAGTACTACCTGCCTGTCGGCTATATTGGAAGCTGCCACTGCTTTACGCAGTCCCTCCCAGTCTTCGCCATGTCCCGTCACGCTGAAACGGTTGCGGTCGATACCGAATCTCGATACCAGGTAATTGGCAAACGCGTTGGCACGGTTTTCAGCCAGCATTTTGTTGTGCGGTACACTTGACTCCGGCGAGGCATAACCGTCGATGGCAAACTCGGTGATCTGGAAATCGGGGTTGTTACGGATATCGCTCACGATCCTGTCCACCTCGCTCAACTTGGAAGCGTTGTCCCTGAAATCGCGACGGAGTTCCCAACGGTTCACCACAAAGTTGAAGGTGGCGGTATGGCGGTCGCTCCTTGTTTTCACCTCCGCTTCCGGCATCACATAAGTCAACTTATACACTGGCTGATAAGGGGCCGGAAGAATATTATCGACGAGCTGCTGCTCCCCTTCGAGGCTCATGCAATCGGCACAGCCCGATACCTCGTGTACCAGCGAAAGCGATGCATCCTGCATCCACCCCCGCAAGGGCACAGTCATGGTATAATGTACCGACTGCGAGGTATTGTTCCGGCGCACTACCCATGCTACCGGTTCACCCGAAAAAGGAAGTTTTTCTCCCAGTACCTGCTTGCGGACAAGTGCCTTGTTACGCTTCTTACCGGCCACTACCACGGGCTCAAGCGCTACATTGTCGAGATTGTTAGCGTTGGATTTCAGCACAGGAGTCAGCAGCAGCATATTATTGTTCTGCACCTGCAATGCATCGAGCGAAATATCGAACGAAACGGAGAGCCGGTCATGCTGTTTTACCGTCGACAGATTCTCAATCCTGATGTCCGACAGGCGTGCATCCTGGGCCCATGTCCCCGGAATAACCGTGAAGAATGCAATGATAAGATATATGATATTCTTTGTCTTCATTTCTGCTTTCTTATTTGATAATGTAAATTAGTGATACCGCCGCCTTGGTCACACCCCAGTAATTATGCTTCCCTTCGTCGATCTTGGTGCCACACCCGGTGCAGGGGTACTTCTCGTAGTGAATACGTGCATAGCCGGCTCCGATGCTGGCCTCCAGGTTCCAGCGCGGGGTTAGCAGCCATTGATAACCATAGCTGAGGCCACCCCCATAGAGGTATCCCTGGTAGCGGTTATCCTTGAAGGCGTCGAGGCGTCCCGCCGGAATATCCCATCCGCCCACGTTGAACTGTGCCCCATGGGCATGCAGGCCGAAGAAGTGGCCGTTGAACACGTCGCAGGTCCACCAGCGCAACTCGGGTTGCACCAGCCAGTGTTTGAACTTTTTATTGTCGGAAAAAGTAAACCAGTTGAGTCCTGCACCCAGTTCCAGTGTAGTTTTTCGACTCATCGCCAACTCCAACGCAAGGTTGGGCGTGGCAGTCGCATCATAAAGAAGATTGTTCTTGATAGCCACTTTCTGCGCAAAAACTCCAGATAAGGAAGCCGTTAATGCTAAAATGACCACAAAAAACTTGTGATTAATCTTATACATAATATAATTATTATAATAATTGTAATGCTATCTATAATATTTTCAATAAAAAGTCATTTTTATTTCTAAAAAGGACATTATTATTTTATCCCACTCAAAATTTTATCCTATTCAAACTATATCAACCTTACCCTGAAGAATCTCTACACTCCTGATTTCTAAAAATTACCAAATAAGCAACCTAAGGATTATCGTATCCAATTAATTATGGAATCCCACCCCATTCAAAAACATTTACAAAACTACAACTGATTTTTTAACAGAGTAACCGAAAATAATAAACGTGGATTTTTTCCACATCTTTTTATACACTCCCTGATAGCGCCTATTTGAATAGAGAATCAACGTTTCATAAAAAGTAATTAATAAGAAAATTTTGGAGGCACCTCCTGCCTTTCCTAAAATTAGCTAATCGCTTATTCGAGCAATATAAACTCAAATTTTATAAAAATGTTCATTTTATTGATAAAAAAAGTCCAAATATAGATACAACATAGATACAACATATATTATCAATTAGTAACCTTAACAGTTAAAAGCCTGAATATCATAATATGATATTTTTTGTCCGTTTTTTATATACAGAATATAAATTTATTCATTTTCGATTTTGGAGTACCTCTTTTATCGGGTTGACAGACGATCAACAGGTATATAACATCACTTCTTCCAGTCTCAGATTGTCCTCTTTTGGTAAATATTGTACTGAAACCATTTGAATCCCGCTAAATAAAAATTTTGTAATAACATACATTAGTACTATTTTTGCGAAAACAGGTGTTATGAACAGCCTGTTCCAGGGTTAGACGGGCATAAACAGACAATTCTATCATAACTAAGCACCTATCGTGTATGAAACATTTCCTTTTCTTTTGTTGTCTCCTTCTCCTTGCCATCGATTTAAAGGCTCGGCCTATCCTGCAAGGCGGTACGGAAACGACCGACAGTTTACTGGCACGCGTATCTGCGGAGATCTCAAATGTAAATCCCGTCAGAGCACTCGAATTGGCTACTGAAGCACTGTCGTTGAGCCGGAATATAGGTTACTCCAAAGGGAAAGCGATGTCTTGCTTTTATATCGGGCAGGTATTGAGTTATCTGGGTGATTATCAAAGATCAATAGAATACCTGTCGCTTTCCGAACAGGAACGATACAGCAGGGATAATGCCGTGATGCAGTCGGAGATAAGCAGGATAAAGGGACAGGTGTATTATATGCTTAATTTGAATAAAGCCTCGTTCCACGAACTTCAAAAAGCCCATGAATATGCTATCAGGATTAAGGATAAAAAGGAGAGAGACCGTCATACCAGCCTGGCTTATGAAAACTTAGGCATAGCTTATGACATAATTAAACAGATGCCCGATTCATCGTTTTACTGGATGAAAAGAAATGAAAAATTGCTGACCGGTGCGGAGGAAAAGAGTATTTTTAGAAACAAGATCAACCTCTATTCTCACTTTGGTGAATATTATACCGGAAAACAACAATATAATACAGCGGCATTGTACTTTGAGAAAGCTGATTCTCTTATCCGTCAATATGATTATCACTACTCTTCGTGGCTTTATCAACGCTGGGGAGACCTGCAACGAAAAAGGGGGAATAACGATTCGGCAATGATTCTCTACCGGAATGGGCTGGAGAACTTAAAAACAACCAATATAAAAAACGAATTACCCGGTTTTTACAAAAGAATATCGGAAATCTACGCCGAAAGGGAAGAAGAAGATTCTGCAAGACAATACCATGAAAAAGAACTACAAATATCCAATGAATTGGGAAAAGCGAGAAACGCAGCCGCGGAAGAAGCTTTCGCAATGCTCCTCAGGGAAGAGCAAAAGCTCTCTAAAGCGAAATTGAGAAGGACCATCTCACTGGTAGCCATTCTTTTCACTATCGTCTTATCTGTATCTATCGTCATCGTCTACCAGTCGATCATAAGAAGGAAAAAGAAAGAGTCTGAAGTTTCGGAACTGAAGTTAAAACTGAACGATGCTTTTGAAGAGGTGATAGAACTGGCCAGGAAAAACGAGTCGTCGTTTTTGCCCCGGTTCAGGGAGGTGTATCCCGAATTCAGCCGTAGCCTCCTCCAACAACATCCCAACCTGACAAATACCGAATTACGGCTAAGCGCCATGATATTTCTTCATTTCCCATCAAAGGAGATCGCAGAATACATGTTCATCACTCATCGATCGGTGCAGACCAGTAAGAGCCGGTTAAGAAAAAAACTGGATATCCCGAGTGACACAGATCTCTACAGCTATTTCAAAACATTCTCATAAAAAAGGTGCCCCATGACGGGGCACCTCACCTCATTTAACTATGCTGTTTAACGATTAATAATCGCGTTTCGGCATGAAGTTCCAGTAATCCATATTGGTAATGATTTCTACCGTCACCTTACGGTCACCTTCACGTACGATATGTGATTCTCCAACAGGAGCGTAAGAAATTTTCTTACCCACACCGCGCGATTTGATGATATCACCGTTTACACCACGTTTTTGCAATGCTTCTACTACAGCGGCGGCACGTCGTCCCGACAATCCGATGTTGTACTCAGCGCTACCGCGTGCATCGGTATAACCGGTGATCAGGTACTTCTGATCGGAATTGGCTTTCATGATGTCAGCAATCTTGTCGAGTACTTCTTCGCTTTCCGGACGGATGTCAGACTTGTCGAATTCGAAGTAGACATTGTTGAATAGTTCGCAGATCTCCACAGAAGCCGGTTCGGAAACCGGTACCTCTACGATCTTTTCTACAACTTCCTTCGGACCCTGTACGATCTTCTCTACTTCTATATACTGGACAGGAGCTATTCTCTTCTTCGACTTGCCACCCATGCGCCAGATCAACCTCACGGTTCCCTGGAGTGAATTGGCCACATCCTTATAGGGCATCAGCAAATAGTCGCCCTGCAGTCCGATCCCGAAATGGTCGTTCAGCCAGGTATTCATCCCTAAACCCAAAGAGACAGGGATCATCTCATTCCGATCCACTCCATCCTTGTTATAAAGATTTTCGAGTACCCACGACATCTCTTCAGTTACATCACCATTCACACCCTGATACTTCATATCGAAATTCTTTTTCATGTAACTTACTCCTATACGGAAGAAGGGGTCGATATACTTGGAGTCGAAATACTCACCCAGACGCCATTGCAGACCCGGTCCCACCATATAGAGTGTTCTCAGCTTATCCGCCCCATCGATAAACTGTTCGGTAAAACCGACTGTTCCCTGCAGGTCGAGATAAAAATAAGGATTCAGTTCACGTGCGATATAGAGATTAGGCCCGATTACACTGTGGCGGAGTTGTAACCCAAGCTGATAATTATCGCTCCCTTTCTGAAACTTGGTGAAATCCACACGGCTAAACTGAAAGACAGAGGCACCCACACCAATTTCCCAGGCACGCTTCCCCCTACTTTCCGTAACCACTTCCCCTGGCGTCTCCTGTGCACCCGAAGGTACAGACAGGAGCATAAAACCACCAAGAAGAATATATAATAAACTATTTTTATTCATATTGATATAATTTGAGATTTGAACTAAGAAGTTATGAAACGAGCATGGACATCATTATATCCAAGATGATGATTATCGCGAGTTCCATACACCGAAATAAAATAATCGTATGAAGTGATTAGTCAAATGCGAATGTAACCTCTTCTTTTTCCGAACCTATAGAATACTTCTCAGTATATCCCGAATTAGAGTAGAAATAGAAGTAACCTTTCTGGTTATTGAGTGCCGCCTGTATCTGAGCCCTGGTCATCGTGACATTCCAAGTGAGGTTCCCGCTTGCATCCAATTGTTCGCGTGAAACGCCCCCATATGCTAATCCGTTAAACAATTGGAACTCTACATAACTACCCGGGATACCATCAAAAACAGATACTTCAAACGTTATCATCTCATTCGGATCACCGCTGCCATCACCCCATCCCGCAGGCATTGTAAAGGCATGGCGGTAATTCTGCTGGTTGGCAATCGTGAGCGTATAATTCCTCTGTAATCCACATTGGTTTTGAACCGTGATTGTAACTTCATATTCTCCCGAAGAAAAATCGGACGTATAGTCCCTGTAGAAACTCAGATCCACAGAGCTGCCTGCTGCAATTGTTCCGGTCAGAGGGAATGCGGGAGACAGTGGGTGACGATTTGCCCCGACATTACCTCCTCTTGAAATGTTATACTGGATTGGACCACTGGAAAGATTTGTCAATTTCCTCTGTACCTGCGAAATACTGGTGTTTTCTACTACTCCCGATATCGGGTCGACACGCAGCAGTTCAGACGCCAAATTGGGTCCATCCACAACAATCGTTTCTTCCACAGTCCCATATCCGGTCAACTCAGCCCGTACAAGGATCGTGTAAGCCTGGTACAACCTTGGTACTATACCTGTGGAATAATTGCCCGCGGAAGTTTCCGGTAATACAACAGAGACTGCGTGATTGTTAGCGTCCATCGCCGTAACGGTCATACCTGGTGTTCCGGTTACCGAAAGCTGAAGATTACATTCATTGATAGTGGTAAGTGCTAATGGTCCTAATTGAACCGGAGCCAATTGCCCAATAGTAAACGCTTCTTCTATCGTACTGCATGCACTATTAGCACCTGTTGCCCTGACAGTCGGTTTCTGTTCGGTTGACATTCTGTTATAAGTCCTGATGAATGTCCTTCCCTCATTGGATACAGCCCAACCGGAACCTGCAACGACTGCACCTGAAGCGTAAACCACCGTACCGTCAACCGACATCTCTACCGGAGCAGTCACGAACTGGACAGTCACCACATCCTGCTGCTGTCCCGGTACAGGTACTACAGTGGGTGTAGCACTCAGTCTCACATAATTCAACGCGGGAATAACCGCTTCTTTATTTACCGTATTACCGCTTTTCGTACATGCAATAACCAGTTGGATGCTTGTATTTCCACGAGGAATATTAAATATAACGGGAGTGAAGTTGTCAGAAACAATACCATTCAGATTTATTCCATTACCGGTTACATTCACCTGGGTTCCTCCTTCGCCACCTACTCTGAGCTCTGCGCTATGAGTACCTTTCACTGTTCCATCGGCGTTCAGTTCCACACATTCGTTGAGGGCAATCACACTTACGGTGATCCCATCGCAATGGCAGGAGAACAACTCTTCGATAAATTGTTGAATGGTTTTATTGCTATTACCCGGGAGGGTTTTCCAATACTGATACAATACCGATACATCTCCGCCCTGCAACCATCTCAGGAACTCTTCCCAGGTATTGCCTCCGGTATATTCCGAACCATCTTTATTGGTCATTTCACCCGCATCCACAGCTTCTTTCCACAATTCGTAGGCTGATTTGCCGTTCACTCCGTTTGCACCATCATTGCCTCTTGAAGGTTTTCCCGTATCAACGCCACCGATGAACCAATTACCATTGCTTCCGATTTCAGGGATAACCACCGAAGGTTTACCGGTATCCTGACCATCGATCCACCAGTTACCATTTTCTCCAATAACCGGAGTGAAACCATCTTTTCCTCTGGCCGGTATTCCGGTGTCAACGCCACCAATAAACCAGTTACCGTTGTCGCCAATCTCGGGAGTAACACCATCTTTTCCATCTTTTCCCCTGGCTGGAATACCAGTATCTATTCCATCTATTATCCAGTTGCCGTTTTCACCAATGATAGGTACAGCACCGTCTTTTCCGTTTTCACCTTTCAACGAGTTAAAAAATTCCTCAATAGAGGTATTGGAATCTTTTCCGTAGTGTTCTAACCACAATTCGAAAGCTGATTTTCCAGGATCGCCTTTATCTCCCTTATCACCCTTGGGGCCTTGCGGGAGTACCATCTCCAAATTGTTCTCGCAGCTCAGCATGACCAACGCCATGAAGACGAAGCTGAATAACATTTTAAAATGACTCTTTTTCATAAAAAATTGATTTTGACTAAAATTAAGTAAAATAAAAAATACAAATAGGTTTAGAGGACACAAATCCCTCTATTTAAGATGATTCCAACGTAGAGATTTTTTTTGCTGTGATTATTTTTTTCTCTTCAATGATGGAAACTTCGCTGTGATTAATTTTTCTCTCCTTCTAACAGAGAAGGATGTTATTGACAAACTTTCTAAAAAAATGTTTTATTGACGGGTACAAAATTAGAGTGGTTTATAAGGAATAACAAACAATTTAAGGACATTTTAATGCAAAAAAAGGACATTTCTTCTAAATAGATTCTTTTTTATCCGGAAATTCACAGCTCTTTAAGACTTTTACCAAACTGCCTGATACAATAGTAGTTCAAATGAGAATAGGAGGAAAATCCCAATTTTTCAGGTAATTCTTTCTTATTCTGAGTAAGCAGAAATTCGGTCATCACCTGTGTTTTTTTCTGCTGTAGCAGCCATTGTTTAGGTGTTGTATTGAATACTTTCTTAAATTTTCGGGTAAGTGTTTTGGGAGACATATAACAGACATCAGCCAATTCATTGACCGTGGTAACTTTCCGGGCTTTTTCCCTGACCATCAACTCAAATGAATCGTTTTCGCGTATCAACGAATAAAAGAAATTAGCATTCTGTTTTTTAGTATAAAAGCGCTGCATCAGGAAAAACCACTCTCCCAACTTTAATCCATGCAAATGGTGGCATTGCATCTTATGATCGAGGTAAAATAAAACAGACTCCACCAGAAGGCGGATCGGCTCACTCATCGGTAACGATTGTACATCGGGGAGATTTTCGCACAGATACTGCTCCAGATTCGATACTTCCATCTTATTGCATAAAACATTGGGATCGTCAAAGGTAAGTATCAGAAAAAAAGACTCGGAAAGGGACTGTAACGTCATTGTAAGGTCATAACCAAGTGAATAGATATTATTCTCCTCGGCAATCGCATCGATTCCCTCTCCTTTGAGGCGTAAACTGCCTTTCAACATAAAAATAAAAGAGTAATGATCCGGTGCATACAGTTCATATTTTTCCTTGAACCTTAGCCGGCGTTGAGAAAACATACTTATGTTTCCCACCTGATAGTTCTCACACCTGGAATATTCGCTCGAGCAATTAAAATTACACATTTTATCTATTATTTCGGACCATTATTGAGATACTGTTTCTACATCAAGGCAGCCCCTTCAATCATACTGTCAGTTCTGAGCCACCTTCGTTTTTCGATTTTCAATTCTGCGCCAGGCATAGTTCCTTTTTTACAGAAGTGAAAAAAACCGTGTTTACAATATCTTACAAAGAAAAGTTCAGTGTGATAAAATAGAAAAGTAACTTGCCGGGAATGGGGAATTTTTCCATACTTTTTTCACCTCTAACCTTTTATAAATCATTTTGAATCTAAACAAATGTCTACTATAAATGTTTGGTCTTGCAGTCAAAGTTGTCCGATTTTAAGATAAAAGGCCCAATTTTTCGGGTTATAAAAAAGGAGAGCCAATTCCCGGTAACAGGGAATTGGCTCTCCTTCTCGTGCCAAATGGCACTTAGTTAATCAAGTATCTTGATCTTGATATTCTGGAACCATACCTCATCGCCATGATCCTGAAGAAGGAGTAATCCCTCTTCTGCATTGCCGAAATTAGGCCAGTCCTTGTATTTGCTGTAGTTTACCAGCGCTTGCCACATCTGGTTATTGCGCTCATATTCGATGATCTTCACACCGTTCAACCAATGTTCCACATGGTTTCCCTTCACAACTACCATAGCGGTATTGAAGAATCCACTACGGAAAGGTTTATTCTGAGGGGCTGGAATCAGGTCGTAGAGAGAACCCAACGTACGATTGCCCGCGACACCCAATTTCGCATCAGGATGCTTATTGTCGTCCAGAATCTGGAATTCACAACCGATAGCCGATCCTTGCCCTTTATTCAGATTGGTATCCACGAAATATTTGACACCGCTGTTGGCTCCCTCGGTGATCTTGAAATCAACTTTCAGCATAAAATTCTTATAGGGGCGGGTAGTAACGATATCACCACCATTGGTGGACTCACCCCCATCACTTTTATGCACTCTCAGCACACCGTTATCGATGGACCATCCTTTTTCGGGGAAATGATCCATCTTGGCACCACGCCACCCTTCGGTGGTCTTTCCATCCCATAAGAGTTTCCAACCTTCGGCGGCCTCGCGTTCAGAGATGGTATTGGCAATTGAATTGATCTGTTTCACTGTATTACTCTCCGGGGTTTTAAACCGTTCCACATCCTGTGTAACTATTCTGATATTGCGCCAGGCAACAGTCTTGCCTTCTAATCCGGTATTATTACCGATACCATGTACCTGCAGTGCGATGAAACCCGACAACGTGGTATTATCCAGCAGGTCGGAGCAGAGGATACCGTTCACCCATGTGCGGATGGAACTACCGATCGCCTCGATACGGGCTTTGTTCCATTCGCCGTTCTTGAATGCCGACTGCCCCCCGGGGTTATAGTCCATCGGATAAAGCCATCCCCGGCGTGCCTCATCGTAGACACCTCCCGTCCATCCTCTGGCAGAAGGATCTATCTCGAACTGATAGCCATGAACGCGGCCATCCATATAATTCTTCAGGCTGTTACTGCGGAACTGTACACCAGAGTTCAACCCGTCGTCAACTTTGAATTCAAATTCCAGGATAAAGTTGTCGTACATCTTTTTAGTCGCAAGGAAAGTATTGGGAGTATTCATCTTCGAAATGCCGATGATATTGTTGTCCTGCACCTTATATTCGGCGGTACCATTCAACTTTTCCCATCCTTTCAGATTGCGTCCGTTGAACAGATTCTCCCACTTCGGTTCCTGTGCCCATGCCGAGACGGCTACAAGCACAGCTATTACTGTTATGATTGTTTTCTTGATCATTGCTGTTTATTTAATGAGTTAATGTGACTAATATGCCAATGTGCCAATATTTTTTGGCGTATTAATTGGCATATTGGCACATTGATTTATTGGCATATTATATTTTATAAAAATCCTCCCATCCCTTACGCGGTGGTTCTCCCGTGAGGTAAGCATCGGCAAAAGCATCGTTGGTAACCCGTTTGGTTGCACGGTTGAAGACGATCTTACGGTTCAGTTTTTGCGCAGCAACACCGAGGCAGAATACCTGGCTCAATGGTGCAGATATCTCAAACGGAGAACGGGTTTTCTCTTTACCCTGACAAGCCAACAGAAAGTTAGCATAATGGTCGGAAGGACTCTTTGGTACTTCCGGAAGTTTCTTCTCCATCTCCTTCGCCTTCTCTTGGGGAATGATGCTCAGCGTACTGCCGTGTGATCCACCCTTAAAGATCAGATCTTTGCTGTAGATCTCTTTGCCGGGATTCAACTTGGCCGGTTGTATCTTTCCACCACCTACGGAAGGGATATTGGGATCAAGTTCCGACACACCGTAGCCTTCAGGTACGGATGGGATATTATCTACGCCGTCGTACCAGGTAATGACTACCGGTGGCATTTTTCCCCGTTTCGGAAATTTGAACTCGATGGTACTCGACATCGGGAAGAAGTAATCGTTATGATCCTTCAATTTCAATGGTGTAATCTCTTCCGGCAGGCCCAGGTCGAGGAATTCATGCACCGTGTCGAGAATATGCGCGCCCCAGTCGCCCAAGGCTCCCATACCGAAATCATACCAGCAGCGCCACTGTCCGTAATGGAAATCCTTGTTGTATTCATGATAACGCTGTGCCATCGTCCATACATCCCAGTCTAATGTCGCAGGGATAGGTTCGGCTGCGGGGAATTTCTTGATATTGGGATCCCAGCCATGCCAGCGCCGAGGATTGTTCATGTGTGCAGTAACGGCCGTCACATCTTTGATAATACCAGCTTCTTTCCATGCTTTGAACTGGAAATAGTTGGCTTCGGAGTGCCCCTGATTACCCATTTGAGTAACTATATTGGGGTATTTCTTCACTGCCTTGAGCAGCAATTCCGATTCATGGAAAGTACGGGTCAGCGGTTTTTCCACAAACACGTGTTTACCGTAGGCCATCGACATCATCACCGCCGGGAAGTGGGCAAAGTCGGGAGTAGCGATCGCTACTGCCTCGATCTCATTGCCCATCTTATCGAACATTTCCCTGAAATCCTTGAAACGCTTCGCATTCGGGAACTTCTCAAGCGCTTTTTTCGTGTGCTCTGCCCCCAGGTCGACATCGCAGAGGGCAACCACGTTAGCCAATCCCGTCTTGTCGAAATCGTTGATGATCTCCCATCCACGGTTTCCGATGCCGATATGGGCCAGGTTCACCTTCTGGTTGGCGCCTACAACCCTGCTGTAGCTCGCGGCATTCATTTTAGTCGATATACCGCCCATGGCCAGCCCTGCGGAAGCTAGGGCTGTGTTTCTGATAAATTCTCTTCTTGTTGTCATGCTATATATATTACGGAGTTTAAATTAATTGAAAATCACATATATGATTATTTTCTCCTTATTGATTAAATCTATGCCGGGGATTAAACAAACCGGTCTTTATGGGCCCATAAACCAAGGGCGGGACTCGAAATATAATAAATTTCCTCTCCGTCGGGGAGCATATTAAATCCCTCTTTCAATAGTGAAGGATCGTACTTCCGCATGGTTTCCTCGATATCACCCCAACGGAATCCCACGCTTTCGATCTCTTCCCGGGTAAGGTTCCAGACCTCTTTGCCGGGACAGTAGGTGACCAGAAATCTCCCTTCGGACGATCCGTGGATAAGATGTGCCGCCGCACTCAGGTTATCCTTGAGTTCCTGATTCCGGGATACCTCTTTCAAGGTGTGATCGGTACCGAAATAACCATATTTCCGGATCAAACGATCGATAGTTTTGTCTTCCCCAAACTCTTTCAATGCCGGAGCCAGAACGATCAGTTCACCTCCGTCGGCAATCGCCATGCGGGTGCGGTAAATCGACTTATTCCCCAACCAGGTACTTTTAAATTCGGTAGGATCGAGCCAAACAATCACCTTCTTCAATGGTTTTTCAACCATCACAAAGTTGACCTGCAACGAGAGTTGCGCTGCATGATCGAATACCTCCGGACCGTCTCCCACAAAAAGGCCGTAAGTCTGCTGTACTCCTTCTGAGTTTACCCCGACCACTGTAAGAACGTAAACAATGGGCAACCCCTTTAAAAAGTGCTCAGTAGCATAATTAAAAACACGTCTTACAGGTGTATCGGCTTTCCCCATCATCCGCTCCATACCATAGACGGCACCTATATAATGACTCTTGTTGATCCCTTCGCTTCCACCGGTACCGACAAGGATATTCTTGTTGTAATTGGCCATCCCCACCACTTCGTGGGGTACCACCTGCCCGATGGAGAGGATAAGGTCGAAACCGCCGTCTACCAACAGTTTATTCACTTGTGCGGGCCAGGAGAAATCGACTTTTCCTTCAGAAATTTCACCTATATAATCTGCCGGCACCTCCCCCAAAGTGATGACATCGTTCCGCCAGTCGTGATCGCGGAAAAGCGACTCAGGAGTCTTCCCGAACATATGGCCGATCTGTACCCGGGTCATTGGGGTATGTGTCCCCAGAGCGGGAAGGATATCGGTGAGCCTGTTACCGTAGTATTCCCACGCTATTTCGGTCAGTTCCCCGGAACGGCTGGGCAAGCGGGTATAATCGGGAGGAACGGCGAGCACTTTCCGCCGTTCACCCAATTTATCCAACGCTTCATATAATCCTCTCCGTAAGTCGTCCTGTGAAAGAGCAGTCTCGGGAGAACCGGTTTCGTAATAAATCATAATTTTAATGTGCTAATTGATTAATATGCCAATTAAAGAGGTGAAAAAGTGCCTGAGTGCCTAGGTGGTCAAGTGATGTTGAATCGTTGAATTGTTAAATCGTTAAAATGATCAATTCAACAGTTCAACAAATTGGCACATTTAACTACGTTTCACTCCGTTGAACGTTGTTTGCCTCATTAGCACATTAGCCTCATTGGCACATTGACTACACATCATACGTCGTCGAAGCGGTATTACCACCACGTCCTGTCCAGTCGGTATGGAAGAACTCACCACGTGGTTTATCTATCCGCTCGTACTGATGAGCGCCGAAGTAATCACGTTGAGCCTGTAGCAGGTTGGCCGGGAGACGGTTGCTCCGGAAGCCATCGAAGTAACACAATGCAGATGTAAGCGCCGGTACGGGAATACCATTCTGTAATGCCGTTGCACAAACCCTGCGCCAGCTTTCTTCCGCCGACAACACAGCCTCTTTGAAGAAGGAGTCGAGCAATAGATTTTCCAGGGAAGGATTATTGTCGAACGCTTTTTTTATATCACCCAGGAAGCGAGAGCGGATAATGCAACCACCGCGCCACATCAGGGCGATACCACCATAATTGAGGTTCCAGCCATACTCTTTGGCAGCCTCCATCATCAGGTCGTATCCCTGAGCATAAGAGATGATCTTGGCACCATAAAGCGCCTTTTCCAGATCATCAACGAACTGCTGTTTATCTCCTTTAAAATCGGATTTCTTACCCGATATTGCCTCTGACGCTTTTACCCTTAAATCTTTTTGTGCCGAAAGACAGCGTGAAAAGACCGATTCTCCGATCAATGTGAGCGGAATACCCAAGTCGAGCGCTGCTACGGCTGTCCACTTACCGGTTCCTTTCTGTCCGGCCGTATCGAGAATCTTTTCCACTAACGGGCTCCCATCCTCATCCTTATATGCCATGATATCGGCGGTGATCTCTATAAGATAGGAATCCAGCACACCGCTATTCCATTTCTTGAACACTTCATGTTGTGCAAATGCATCCATACCGAGCAGATCCTTCATCAGATGATACGCTTCGTTGATGATCTGCATATCTCCATATTCAATCCCATTATGCACCATCTTCACGAAGTGGCCTGCACCGTTCTCGCCTACCCAGTCGCAGCAGGCAGCACCTCCTTCTACTTTAGCAGCAACAGCCTGGAAGATCTCTTTCACGTGAGGCCACGCTTCGGGTGAGCCGCCGGGCATCATCGAAGGTCCTTTGAGCGCTCCCTCTTCACCACCGGAGACACCTGTACCGATATAAAGCAATCCTTTGCTCTCCACATATTTCGTTCTACGGATGGTGTCGGGGAAGTGACTGTTGCCACCGTCGATAATGATGTCACCCGGTTCAAGCAGGGGTATAAGCTGATCGATAAAATCATCGACGGGCTTACCCGCCTTGACCAGCATCATCACCTTACGAGGCCTCTCGAGAGAAGCGACCAACTCTTCCAAGGAGTGTGCACCAATAAAATTCTTTCCCTTACCCCGTCCGTTGACGAACGTATCCACTTTCTCAACCGTACGGTTGAACACGGCTACCGTATAGCCCTTACTTTCCATATTGAGGACCAGATTTTCACCCATTACGGCCAATCCGATCAATCCGATATCTGCTTTTTTATTCATTGTTTCTATTGTTATTCAATTGATTTTCAGTTGTTATTCGTTCACTTCGTTCACGTTATTCGGTTGATTTTCAGTTGTTGTTCGGTTGTATTCATTCCATGCGAAGCATGAATAACGCGAAGCGAATAACGGCGAAGCCGAATAACTATCGAATTACGCGAAGCAAATTACTATGAATTACGCGGAGCGAATCATCTAACCACTCTGGCATTTCCTTTCCAGATACTCCAAATCATCTCTTCATCAGCCGGTTGGGCATAATCCGTGAGGAAGGTAGTCGCAAGGGCACCGCTTGCCCAGGCGAACTGCACCCATTTCCCGGGGTCCATCCCCTTCAGGATGCTATACAACAATCCACCCACGAAACCATCGCCTCCGCCAATACGGTCCATCACGTTGATTCTGCGCAACGGCGCTTCGTGCCAGTTGCCATCTTGATAAACAATAGCACCCCAGAGATGTTCATTGACACTGATCACCTCACGAAGGGTGTTGGCAAAGACGGAAACATGAGGAAAAACTTGCTTCGCATTCAGGATCATCCCTTTGAATGCGTCGAGTGTTCCCCCTATATTTTCACCGCCTGCTTTCGGACCCTCGATACCGAGACAAAGTTGAAAATCTTCCTCATTACCAATCAGGATATCGGAAAGAGAAGCAATCTCAGTGAATGCTTCTTTCAACGTAGCCTCCCTACCTTTCCAGAAGGAAGCCCGGTAATTCAGGTCGAACGAAATAAGCGTACCATTTTTTTTCGCATAACGGGCAATTTCAAGGCAGAAGTTACTCGTATCGGGAGAGAGAGCCGCAATAAGGCCGGAGAGGTGAACGATCTGCACACCCTCTTGCCCGAAGATCCGTTCCAGATCGAAATCCTTTACGTTCAGCGTCTTTCCCACTTCACCCGCACGGTCGTTTTGTACCCGTGGGCCACGCAGTCCGAAACCACTATCGGCAATATTGAACTGATGGCGATATCCCCAGGGATCACCCTGCGGCACTTCCGGCCCTTCATATTCCATATTTCTCGCCCGGAGATCAGATTTGATGAAAGCGGCGATGGGACTATCCTTCACAAAGGTGGTGAGCACTTTCACCGGAAGTCCAAGATAAGAAGAGATGCTTGCCACGTTCGTCTCGGCGCTGGTCGCCTGCATACGAAACATATTGGTGCTCTGTACCGGCTGTGCATCTACCGGCGTAATGCGTACCCCCATACTGGTGGGAACTATCAACGAATATTTATACTCTTTTCTTAGTGATAAAAACATATTATTAATGTGCTAATGTTACTAATGTGCCAAACATCGTTCAACGGAACGAAGTGTAGTTAATATGCCAATTAAATCACTGAATCATCCAAATTCATTGTCAATTTTCCATTTTCAATTGTCAATTAATACAGTCTTGACTTTAAAAGTCTTGAATCTTGGCTCTAAAAGTCTTGAATCTAAATACTAAACGAGTCGAAGCCTCCGTCGACGATTGCCACCGTACCCGTCACGAATTTCGAGGCATCGCTCACCAGATAGTGAAGCGTACCCAACAGGTCTTCGGGAATACCGAAGCGGCGGAAGGGTGTATGCCCTATGATGGAGTTTCCCCGTGCAGAGTAAGAGCCGTCGGGATTGGTAAGCAGTGTCCTGTTTTGCTCCGTGATGAAAAAACCGGGACACAATGCGTTGACACGGAAATCTTCACCGAATTTAATGGCCAGTTCTCCTGCCATATATTTGGTAAAATTGGTCACTGCCGCCTTGGCTGCACCATACCCCACGACACGGGTCAAGGGGCGTAGTGCGGATGCAGAGGAGACATTGACTATATTCCCTCTCTTTTCCCTTACCATTTGTTCGGCAAAGACCAGTGTAGGCATAACCGTCCCCATCAGGTTCAGGTCGACAACTTTCCGGAAATCATCCGCCTTCAGATCAAAGATGGTATTATCGGGACCGATGGTTGCTCCCGGCATATTCCCGCCGGCACCGTTGATCAACACATCTATACTGCCATACTGAGTGACGATCTCATCTGCATTTCTTTTAAGGATCGCATCATCAGTCACATCGGTTTGAAGGAACATTACCTCGCCACCGGCCTTTCTTACTCTTTGTACCAGTTCATCACCTTTTTGACTATTCCGCGCCAGCACCGCTACTCTCGCGCCGTGAGCCGCCAAATACTCTACCATCGAGGAACCTAATACACCGGTTCCACCTGTGATAACGATCACTTTTTCTCTAATATCAAATAATTCGTACATAGTTTGTTGATTTTAATGACCGGGCAAAAATAGGCAAACCAGACTACTATCCTTCCATATTTCCCGTAAAGTTCTCTTCATTAAAAACGAAAGTAGCCCAGCGCATTATAATAGGATATATTTTCCACCATCTTTCCCAGAAATACCATTTCAGAGCCAGGCAAAAGTCCTTTTTCTACATCATCACCGATCAGGTTGCAGAGTATCCTGCGGAAATACTCGTGCCGGGGATAAGAAACGAAACTGCGGGAGTCGGTGAGCATACCCACAAAACGGCTGAGTAGCCCCTGGGTGGAGAGTATATTCATCTGGTCTTCCATCCCATCTTTCTGGTCAAGGAACCACCATCCCGAACCAAACTGGATCTTTCCCGGACAAGAACCATCCTGAAAATTGGCTATCATCGCTGCAATCAGATAGTTGTCACGGGGATTCAGATTATAGACGATCGATTTCGCCAACTTACCCTCTTTCTCGAGGCTGTCGAAAAAGAGAGAAGCCAACTTCGCCACCCCTGTGGGGTCGTTGATCGAGTCGTATCCTGAATCCGTCCCAATGCTATCAAACATTCGTGAATTATTATTCCTTATCGCACCGTAATGAAACTGCTGCACCCACCCCTTTTCGTAATTGAGCAGGGCATTCTCATACAACATCTTCGATTTGAACTTCACTACTTCTTCCGGTGTCAATACTTCATGCAAGCGGGTAACCTTCCCGAAAATTGTCGCCGCCTCCTCGGTAGTACAAGGCTCAGCATAGAAATTGTCGATCCCATGATCGGCCAGCTTGCATCCACAGGACTGAAAGTAATCGTGCCGCTGCCGGATAGCGTTCAGGTAATCAGAGAAACTATCTATCCCGAAACCGCACATATCTTCCATGCGACGGATATAAGCCCTGAAACTCTCTCCATTTTCGACTGCCATCGACTTATCTGGCCGCCACGTCGGCAACACCTTTGTCTCAAAGCCACTTTCCTTGATCTGCCGGTGATATTCCAGCGTATCACAGGGATCATCGGTAGTGCAGACAACTTCCACCCGGAAGCGCCGCATCAGCCCCCGCGCTGAAAACTGAGGCTGCCGGAGCATATTATTGGCCGTTTCATATATTTCACGAGCCGTTTCGGGACTCAGTAATTTATCTATATCAAAGACCCGCTTCAACTCCAAATGCGTCCAATGATACATCGGGTTACGCATAGTATAGGGGATGGTCGCTGCCCATTTTTCAAATTTTTCCCAATCGGAAGCATCCCCCGTGATATATTTTTCTTCTACCCCGTTGGCACGAAGCAGCCTCCATTTATAATGGTCGCCACCCAACCAAAGCTCCGTAATACTCCGGAACATACGATCTTCTGCTATTTCCCGGGGATCTAAATGACAATGATAATCAATTACCGGAAGTTTCTCCGCATGTTCATGATACAGTTTCTTCGCCGTCTCTGTCTGAAGCATAAAATTTTCATGAATAAAATTCTTCATATAACATCTTTTTTGGATTTTCCCGTTCTTTATATATGTATCTGTTCACGAACACACCCATATCTGTTCTAATTTCGACCGATTGAACATCTCTTTCTTGCTTTTTTGGAAAAAAAGTGCATTTTTTTTCTCGATAAAGAAATTAGTTTTACTTTTGTGTACCTGCACAAAATTACAATAGGTTCTGTGACAAACAAAACGAATCGACATTTTTTTTCTGCAGAGAGGCTTTTTTTTAAAATATCTTACCATTAAGATGCGAAAAGTGATTACCTTCGGCGAGATCATGATACGTCTTGCCACACCGGATTATAAGAGATTTATACAATCGGATCATCTTACCGCTACCTTTGGCGGAGGTGAAGCCAACGTAGCCGTTTCGCTGGCAAACTACGGCATACCCGTGGAGTTTGTCACCCGCCTACCAGAGAATGATATTGCTTCATGGTGCATCGCCGATCTCAGAAAAATGAATGTCGGTACAGCACACATTGTGAAAGGTGGTGATCGTATGGGAATCTATTTTCTGGAGACCGGCGCCGTAGCCCGCCCATCGAAAGTGGTGTACGATCGGGCGCATTCCTCGATCGCTGAAGCAGATAAGGGAATGTTCGACTGGAAAGAGATACTCAAGGATGCTTCATGGTTCCACTGGACGGGTATCACTCCCGCCCTTTCACAAGGGGCTGCCGATGCTTGTCTCGAAGCCATTCATACCGCTAACGAACTGGGAGTTACGGTGTCATGCGACCTCAATTTCCGGAAGAACTTATGGAAATACGGCAAGAAAGCATCTGAAATTATGCCTGAACTGGTGAAAGGTTGCGACATTATCCTAGGCAACGAAGAGGATGCTGAGAAGGTGTTCGGCATCAAGCCGGAAGGATTCCGGGTGGAAGAGACCGGAGGTGAAGTAGATGCAGTTGAATTCGAATCGGTCTGCAAACAACTGATGTATAAGTTCCCCCGCGCCAGGAAGGTGATTATCACCCTCCGCGGTTCCATCAATGCAAATCACAATACCTGGAGCGGATGTCTCTATTCCGACAGGCTCTACCAATCGAAAAGATATGACATCACCCATATCGTGGACAGAGTAGGTGGCGGCGACTCTTTTATGGGTGGGTTGATCTACGGATTACTGACTTACACAGGGGACGACCAAAAGGCGCTCGACTTCGCAGTAGCCGCCTCCTGTCTGAAACATACCATCTATGGCGACTTCAACCTGGTGACGGTAGCCGAAGTGGAGACGCTGATGAAAGGCGACGGATCGGGAAGAGTGGTGAGATAGTTCGCTGCGCATTATTCAATAGTTATTGAATAACAACTGAAAATCAATTGAATTAGAGAATGGCAAAATTTACAAGACTACAAGTATATCAGACCATGGTAGAAACGGGGATGGTCCCGGTTTTCTACCATGCTGATGCGGAAGTGGCAAAAAAAGTACTGAAAGCCTGTTACGAAGGGGGGATCAGGGCGTTTGAATTCACCAACAGAGGTGATTTTGCACATGAGGTGTTTGGCGAACTGATCAAATGGGCAGACAAAGTTTGCCCCGACATGATATTAGGTATCGGCTCCATCGTCGATGCCCCTACTGCCACACTCTATATTCAGTTAGGAGCCAACTTCGTGGTAGGACCTCTGCTGAATCCGGAGATATTCAAAGTGTGCAACCGCCGGATGATAGCCTATTCTGCCGGTTGTGCCACAGCTTCGGAGATAGGGTTGGCACAGGAACTGGGTGCGGAGATCGTGAAGGTATTCCCCGGCGGCAATATAGGTGGTCCATCGTTCGTAAAAAATATCAAGGGTCCGATGCCCTGGTCGCAAATCATGGTCACGGGCGGGGTAGAGCCTACGGAAGAAAGCCTTTCGGCATGGTTCCGGGCAGGAGTAACCTGCGTAGGGATGGGTTCCAACCTTTTCCCGAAAGAGGTTATGGAAAACGAGGAGTGGCATAAGATCACCGAATTATGCAGGGAGAGCCTCTCCATTATCAAGAGGTATCAATCATAGAGACATATCCATCATAAATAAATCACAGGATAAATCGATTTTTATTTTTTGATACTATCTGTCACAATAAAATTCAGAAAATCCTGAGAGCAATCGACCCACATTTATCTGTATTTCATCAATAATCATTATAAAATCATGAGTAGACTAAACGAAGAAGGAAATGTAAAAATGACCAATCACCGCTGGACAATCGTGCTGATGCTGTTTCTGGCGACGACTGTCAATTATCTCGACCGACAGGTATTATCACTGACATGGGCTGACTTTATTGCGCCCGAGTTTCACTGGACCAACAGTGATTATGGCACTATCACCGGTTTGTTCTCCCTATTCTATGCCATATCGATGCTCTTCGCAGGAAAGTTTGTGGACTGGATGGACACCAAAAAGGGATTCCTCTGGGCGATCGGAGTCTGGTCGTTTGGAGCTGTGATACATGCTTTCTGCGGACTTCTTACAGCAGGTATCACTGCCGGAGTATGGACATCCAGTTTCCTGGGGGCACGTGAAGCCATTGGTACGGTTAGTGATATCTCAATGATTGTAAATGTGAGTGTGACACTTTTCATCTTCGCACGTCTGGTCTTAGCCATTGGGGAAGCCGGTAACTTTCCTGCCGCCATCAAGGCCACAGCAGAATATTTCCCCAAAAAAGACAGAGGATATGCCACCGGTCTTTTTAACTCGGGTGCCCAGATCGGAGCATTGCTGGCACCGCTGACCATCCCCTTCATCGCCAGGGCGTGGGGCTGGGAGATGGCCTTCATTGTGATTGGTGCTATCGGATTTATCTGGATGGGATTCTGGGTATTTGTATATGACAAACCTGAAAAGCATAAAAAAGTAAATGCTGCAGAGCTGACCTATATCACTCAGGATGATGAAAAAGATGCAGTAGGGACGATAAAAGATGAAAATGCGGGAAAGAAAGTCTCTTTCAAACAGGCTTTCCGGCACAGACAGACCTGGTCGTTTGCCATTGGTAAATTCCTGACCGACGGGGTATGGTGGTTCCTGTTGTTCTGGATACCGGCTTATCTGAGTTCGGTTTACGGATTAAATTCCACACAAAGTGCACCGCACGTGTTTCTGGTATATGCCATCTCCATGATCTCCGTTTTTGCAGCAGGTTATTTTCCTGCCTATTTCATGAACAGGAAGAAGATGGATCCCTATCAGGGACGCATGAGAGCAATGCTTCTCTTTGCCTTTTTCCCGGTACTGATCCTGCTGGCACAACCGTTAGGCGGAATATCGGTCTGGATCCCGGTAATCATTATCGGTATTGCTGCGGCAGCCCACCAGTCATGGTCGGCCAATATTTTCACCACGGTGAGCGATATGTTCCCCAAACATGCTGTCGGTACTATCACCGGTATCGGTGGGATGGCAGGCGGAATAGGGTCGTTGATCATCAATAAGAGTTCAGGAGTGCTGTTCGATTATACCGCTAATACCCAGATGAAATTCATGGGATTCGAAGGTATCGAAGCAGGCTATTTCATTATCTTCTGTATATGCGCCTTTGCTTATCTGATTGGATGGATCATCATGAAGTCGCTTGTTCCCAAATACCAATTGATCACCGATATGTAATTACAGGATGAAAAAGTATCTTATCGCCCTTCTTATTTTGATGTACTCATCGGCACAAGCACAGTTTCAAGCCGACTGGCAGTCGCTTGACAAGCGGGAAATACCTTCATGGTGGACGGATGCAAAATTCGGAATTTTCATCCACTGGGGATTATATTCTGTACCTGCATATGCTCCCGTGAATGAAGTAGAAGGGATTTATGAGAAATATGCCGAACACTACTACAACCGGCTATTATCCGGAAATAAGTTATTTATCGATTTTCACACTAAACAGTACGGAGAGAACTTCAAATATGCCGATTTTGCCCCGATGTTCAAGGCAGAATACTTCAATCCGGCGGAATGGGCGGAACTGTTCAAAGAGGCCGGAGCCAGATACGTGGTGCTTACATCGAAGCACCACGACGGGTTCTGCCTTTGGCCGAGTACTCATACGCCACGATGGAACAGCGTTGTGATGGGCCCCCACCTCGATATTATCGACACGCTGTCGCATGCTGTACGAGATGTGGGATTGCGTTTCGGACTATATTACTCGTTGCTTGAATGGGCACATCCGTTGTACGCACGGAATTCCATCGAAAAATGGGTGGATACCCATATGATTCCACAGATGAAGGAACTGGTAAATAGCTATAAGCCTGAGATAATTTTTTCGGATGGTGAATGGGACTACGACAGCAAGACACTCAAAAGCGAGGAGTTCCTGGCATGGCTATACAACGAATCGCCGGTGAAGAATTTTGTGGTGGTAAACGACCGATGGGGCAAGGAAACCCGTAGTAAACATGGTGATTATTACACCACCGAATACGATCTGGTACACAATGATAAAGGGATTGGGGACAAGGCGGATCATCCCTGGGAGGAGAGTCGGGGTATAGGCACATCCTATGGATACAACCGGTTTGAGACATCCGATCATTATCTCACATCGAAGCAACTAATCGATATCCTGATAGACAAGGTTTCCAATGGTGGTAATTTCCTGTTAAACGTGGGACCCGATGCCACAGGGATGATACCGGTAGTGATGCAGGAGCGGCTACTCGATATAGGCCGATGGCTGAAGATAAACGGAGAAGCAATTTATTCTTCCCGTACATGGCGAAATACTCATAAACCCGAAAACCCGGATATCGCTTTTACTCAAAAAGAGGGAAATCTCTATGTCATCATCAAAAAATGGCGACAGGGTAATATCGTTATTCCCGGGCTACAGCAGGCAGGAAAAGTCGAATTATTGGGATACTCCAGAGCCATTCATTCATCATTCAAAAATGGCAGATTAACCATTGTCCCACCGGTTTTATCGATTGATGAATACCCGTCACAACACGCTTGGGTCTACAAAATATCCGATTTCAAATAAAACCGAATTCATCGTACAACCGGTAGAATTCCGGATGATTCGGATAATGGGAGGTTCTTACAGCGTTAATGTTGTGCTGTTTCATCAACACAATATCCCGTATCATCGATTCGCGGGTAATATATCTTCGGTATAGGGATCGAACTCATGACAGTTTACACCTTTTATCTTTACGGCTTTTCCGTTGACTAAAAGAGATCCGTCTTTTATTTCGACTTTTCGAAATCCTATATTTACGGGATATTGCCTGCAATACCTGATTACTTCCGATCAACTCAATACCAACGGAATAGAGATTGGGTGTTTCGGCCGTCCGTTTCTTCGGATTCTTGACAGGGATCAATACTGAGGCCAATTGTTCTTTCTGTTTCGTTACTCCGGTTTTAACGATCTTTTCTAAAAGAATCCTCTCTGCTGCATCTTTAAGTGTGACCTATAACCTACACAACAACCTCATTTTAACTATATTAATATATTTATTGATATTGAATTCTACCGGGAGCATACTATCTTTTTGAGATTCTCTCCCCGGAATGAAGATATGATAATAAAATGTGAAAATATGATAAGTATCAAAGGGTGATGGGTTCTTAATTTTGTCAACATATTTACTGCTATTGTTAATTTTAAGAACTCAAACAAATGAAATGAAAAAAGAAATCGAACAAAAAACACGAAAAACAAGAGGTACTTATTTTCTTTGTATACTTCTCTCTGTTTTTTTTGCCGGTGATCTTCTCAATGCCCAGAATATTCCCAATGGAGGCGTTACTGTTCAGGGAAGAATTGTGGACGAACAAGGGGAACCGGTTATTGGAGCCACTATTATGGCGGAGAACACGACTATCGGTACCCTGTCCGATAGTCAGGGAAATTTTCGGCTGACAGTTCCCTCAGGCGTGGAGAACCTCACTATTTCTTTTCTGGGATATGTTACCCAACAAATAAAGGTAACTCCCGGGAAAATAATAGACATTATTTTGATAGAAGATCAGATAATGCTTTCCGAAGTTGTGGTGGTAGGTTACGGCACACAGAAAAAAGAAACGGTAACGGGCTCTATCGAGACGGTGTCCATGAAAGAGCTGGTACAGGCTCCCGTTGCCAATATCAGCAACGCACTGGTCGGCCGGGCACCCGGATTGACAGCCATGCAATCGAGTGGTGAGCCGGGCGACAATGCTTCTACACTACGTATCCGGGGTATGGCCACGCTCAACTGGGATGGGATGGAGCCTTTAGTCGTCATTGATGGAGTACAGAGCAATTTTAGTATCCTCAACACGATGGATGCCCATGAGATCAACAACATCAGTGTACTCAAGGATGCCTCAGCTACTGCCGTGTATGGTGTGCGTGGCGCCAACGGTGTCATTATCGTGACCACGCGTCGGGGGAGGGAAGGTAAGCCCCAATTCAGCTTTTCGAGCAACACGGGTATTTCAGCGTTGGCAACCCGGCTCAAGATGCTGGACTCATACGAATATGGGCTGTTTCGCAACGAAGCCATCCGGAACGACAGGGATCCGGCTCAATACCGCCTGCTCTTTACGGATGATGAGTTGTGGAAGTTCCAAAACAACAGGGATTACACCCCCGAAGAAGTAAATAACATGAGTGGTCTGACTGATCAACAGAGACAGGCTCTGCTCAACAGTCCGGCGCTTTATTATACCAACAACGATTATTTTGCTGACCAGTTTGGGGATTATGGAAGTCAACAACAGTATAATTTCAATGTAACGGGAGGTAGTGAAAAATCCAAATACTTTGCCTCGTTAGGTTATTTCACGCAGGACGGTGTTTTCAAGCCCTCAGGCTATGGTGGCAGCAACCTCAATTCGGAATTCCGAAGATGGAACATGCGATCCAACTTTGATCTTGACGTAGTGAATAACCTAAAGATCAATATTGGTATCGCCGGACAATTTGCCAACAAGCAAGGGATCATGGGAAATCCGCAAGATGGTGATGTTGTTGGGTCATATGCAAGGCATAAGGCCATGCTGGTCGCCATATTGGGTAGCCCTCCCTTCGCAGGGCCGGGTATCGTGGATGGTAAGCTGGTATCCAGTTTTATCGGTGCCGGTACCAATCCCCTGGAAGGAAAAGGGGGTTGGGGTTTTTCGCCTGTCACCAGCCTGTTCGGCCTGGGTATCATGCAAAGCCAGACCACCAATCTCAGCAGCGATATCCGACTGAAACATACTATGGATTATATCACTCCGGGACTATCGGCCGGTGGTACGGTATCTTACTACGATACCTATACAACAGGAAAACAAATATGGCGATCGGTACCCACCTATACCGCCATGCGCAAACCGGACAATCCCGCTGAAATCGTCTATATCGGAGGTACGGTAGGATCGCAGTCTGTCACCGACAATATGAATAACTACAAATGGCGCCAGTTTTACCTGGAGGCCTCCCTGCATTACGACCGTCAATTCAGCGATCATGCGTTGACAGGACTTCTTCTCTACAATGCACAGCGCACCTATCATCCCGGACTGTTGTTTTCTGTACCGGAAGGCCTTATGGGGCTGGCCGGACGCGTCACCTACAACTATCAGGAGCGTTATCTTGCCGAATTTAATATGGGCTACAACGGTTCCGAGAATTTCCCCGAGAGCAAGCGATTTGGGTTCTTCCCTGCATTTTCGGGCGGTTGGGTGCTGAGCAATGAACCATTTTTCCCAAAGAACGATTACGTTTCATTCGTCAAATTCCGCGCATCATATGGAGAAGTGGGTAATGACAAGCTGGCCGGACGCAGATTCCTCTATCTACCCAGCACATGGGCCAATGAGGGAGGCTGGCCGAATGGTTATTATTTTGGTAACAGTAATGGCAGTACCAAAGACCCATTCTATCCGGGAGCTTATGAAAGTGTGGTTGGCAATCCCAACGTAACCTGGGAAAGGGCACGCAAAACCAACTTATCCATGGAAGTCAACCTGTTCAAAGACAGACTCTCTTTTGTGGGAGATATTTTCAGGGAAAAGCGAGACAACATATTGTGGTATCTGGGTACTGTGCCGGACATCGTGGCGGCCTCACTGCCACCGGCCAATATCGGTATAGTCCACAATCGGGGTTTTGAATTTCAATTAGGATGGTCGGATCAGATCAACGACTTCAGGTATGGCATCAGGGGAGATATATCTTATGCCAAAAACACCATTATATTTCAGGATGAACCTCTGTTCCCCTATGAATGGATGAACAGCACAGGATTTTCGCTGGACCAATACAAAGGCTGGAAATCGGACGGAGTTTATACGTCGGCCGAGGAGGCATACAATAGGCCCTATTCGGCCATAGACGGCAACAAAGTGCAGTCAGGCGACCTGCGCTATGTAGACATTGACGGGGACGGTAAGCTGGATATCAACGATAATATCCCCATCGGATATGGCAACCACCCCCGTGTGGGCTACAGCAGTACGATCGATCTGGGCTACAAAGGGTTCAATTTATCGGTATTGTTCATAGGTTCGGACCAGGGTACCTTCCGGATACGGGATTTCTACCTGCTCAACCCTTTCTACATGACGCAGGGAAATGCACTGCAGTTCCAGTACGACGGGCGCTGGACCCCGGAGAAAGCCGCAAACGGCGAGGAGATTACTTTCCCAAGAGCGTCTATGCGCACCTATTCCACGATCAGTGGTGTTGAGTCTGATTTTTGGATTGCCTCTACCCGCTTTCTGAGACTCAAGAATGTGGAGGTGAGTTATCTGTTTAATGGTGATTGGGTAAAGCGGGCAGGCTTGAGTGGTTTGAGGATATATGCCAACGGCAATAACCTCTATACATGGAATAGCCGCAGGCTGATAGAAGGTATTGATCCCGAGCAACAGGATTCGGGGGGTGCCTCTCAGGGATATGTGTACCCGATGATGCGGATTTACAATTTTGGTTTACAATTACAATTCTAAGACGATGAAGATTTTCAAATATATAATAAGTGCCACGTTGCTCATGATAGTTATCAGTAGCTTTTTTAGCTGTGAAGATGATTTTCTGCGCAAACCGATCGGCAGCGACTTGAATGTGGACTCGATCTTTTCCACCAAGCAGAAGGCGATGTCCGCTATTGCCAAGGCTTACGGTAATTCGCTGGCTTCGGGTATCAATATCTCCGGTTGGGACAATGATCGGACATGGAATTTGCGTGGCGGAACCATAGGCCATTTGTCGGGCGAGATCAATGCTACCAAGTTCAATTGGGAGGATAGCTGGCTTATCCAGCGTGGAGGTATGGTAGCCGACGACGGATCGGGTCTTGCACGGAGTGATGACGGTTTTGGGTTCAACTATGCATCCATACGGCAAAATTACCTGGTCATCGAGAATATCGACAAGGTACCGGACATGTCTGATGAAGAAAAAAGAATAGTCAAAGCCGAGATGCAACTGCTGTCGGCATACCGCTATCAGGAGATGTTCAAGCGTTACGGTGGTGTACCTCTCGTCAAAGAGATACTTACTCCCGATATGGATGTGAAGATTCCGAGAGCGACCTTGCAGGAAACGCTGGATTATATTTTGGAGCAATGTGATGAAGCTTATCCCTATCTTCCGGACAAGCATGATCAAAGCATGGAAGGCCGCATGACCAAAGGGATAGCATTAGCCGTCAAGGCTGAAGCACTGATCTATGCGGCGAGACCCTTGTTTAACAGCTCCACTCCCTATATGTCTCTGGGCTCACACAACAATCTGATCTGCTTTGGCTCGGCCGATAAGCAACGATGGCAGGACGCGGTGGATGCCAGTCTGGAGGTCATCCAATGGGCATCGGCCAATGGTTACCAGATTATCAATACCGGTGATCCGTTACGCGATTACGGTATAGCGGTATCAACACCCGGCAATAAAGAGGTATTATTAGCATACAAACTGCAAGATGGTTTTGGGCAGCAAAACTACAGTTGCAACTCACAAGGAGGCGGCTGCAATGGCATGAGCTTTTACCAGTTGCAGCAATATCTCAAAGTCGATGGGGCAGAGCAGGAATGGCCTGCCGTAGGAGAGGAGCGGAATGCGGTGGATTATTACACCCGTATGGAGGAGATGGAGCCACGCTATAAGGCTTCAGCCATGGCAGCCGGCAGAGATGCCTGGAACAATCCGGGTGATACTTATTGGTCCAGCAACAATGTAACAGGACGTTCCAACTGGGAAGGACGTGCCGGAAATGAAGCCTGCGGGCGTCGGGTCAAGTTTTGGTACCGTGCCGGCACCAGGGATTGGTTTAATTTCCCATTGTATCGTCTGGCTGAATTCTATCTGAACGTGGCCGAAGCGTATAACGAACTGGATAAACCTGCGGATGCACTTACCTACCTGAACGTGATACGCCGGAGAGCCGGCTTGCCCGATGTGACGGTAACGGACAAAGATGCGCTCCGCAAAATTATCCAACGGGAATGGGCCGTCGAATTTTACGAAGAAATGCACCGTCTGTACGATGTCAAGCACTGGAAACTGAAAGATATCGGTAATGGTATCATCGGAGGGTCGAAGAAAGCTTTCGCATTTACCTACCTTAACGGCAACGATGGCTGGACAGAGAGTGATTATCTGGGCTATACGGTACAGGAAGTATATAACGGTTTTTGGGCACAGAACCAGTATCTCTCGCCATTCCCCAAAAGCGAGGTTAATAAAGATTATATCATTCAAAATCCGGGCTATTAACATGAAAATTAATTATAAGATGAACAAGAAAAAAACAGATAAGTTATGGACCAGGGCCTGTTTTTTTGTGGGATTTTCTGCTATAGCAGGTACGCTGTTCGCACAATCTACCTTACCTGACAGCCTGCGGAATAACGACAACCAACAGGTAAAAAACCACCTGTTGGCCATTCCCCTCACCGAACAGACAGGCGCTGTCTCTTCGGTTTCGGGCAGCGAACTGTACAAGACGCCTACTGCCAACCTGTCCAACACCTTATATGGCCTTTTGCCGGGACTTACAGTGATACAGGGATCGGGGGAACCTGGCTATGACGGTGCCAGCCTTTTTATCCGTGGCATGAGTTCGTACAATGGTGGTAACTACACCATTTTCGTAGATGGTTTCCAGACCACCTGGACTTATTTTCAGTACCTCTCACCCACGGAGATAGAGACGGTGAATGTACTGAAAGATGCGGTCTCCTTAGCTTCACTGGGCATGAAAGGTGCAAACGGAGCAATATGGGTGACAACCAAACGGGGAAGTGAACAGCAACCGACAGTGCGGGTACAAACCCGTACCGGCTTCCAAAGACCCATTCACATCAATAAGCCGCTGGACTCCTACGGCTATGCGACACTCTACAACGAGGCCTACAGCAACGACAATGGCCGTGTATGGACACCGGTATATTCTGCTGCCGACTTGCAGAGCTATCAAAACCGCTCCGGCATCAATGTGGATTGGTATGACGAGGTGCTGAAAGAGCAGACACCCTTCACCACGACGGATCTACAGTTTATTGGAGGGAATGAGATTGTCCGCTATTTTGTAACCACCGGTTATATGAACAGCAATGGCTTGTACGATGTCCCGAATGATGATACGCACAGCAACGCACGCTTGCAGCAGTTCAATCTGCGTGCCAATGTCGATTTTAATGCCTTTGATATTGTGGAGGGAAAGATTGATATGGGCGGACGCACCGAAGACCGCCGTTTCCCAAACTATACCGGGGGTACCCTATGGCATAATCTGGCAACTTATCCGAGCAATATCTATCCGGTCAAAAACTCAAATGGCTCCTGGACAGGCACGCTTAACTACCCCGACAATCCGGTAGCCAGTATACACGCAAAAGGTTATAATTCCACACACGATCGTACAATACAGGCCAATTTCACACTCAAGGAGAAGCTCGATTTTATCCAAAAAGGGTTATATCTGCGTCAGGCTATATCGTTCAGCACCTGGTCGCGCGGAAGCTATGATGTGACCCGCAATTATGCGCGGTATATCGGTACGGTACGGCAGACCCCGGACGTGGATACCGATTATATCATCAGTGATGATTGGGGTACCAACCAATGGAGTTACAACCATTGGTTTGTAGAAGGGGGTTATGAAACATCTTTTGGAGCAAACAAACTGCATGCCATAGTCAACTTTCAGCAGTCCATCTACAAAAATGATGCGAACAGTAACGCCGTCGCAGACATCAACACCGTCTATGCAAATCAGAACCTCAGCGCACGGGTACATTATAGTTTCGACAACAAATATCTGGCAGACCTGTCATTGGCATACAGTGGCTCAGACAATTTCGCACCAGGAAACCGTTTTGGATTCTATCCGGCCGTTGGGCTGGGCTGGCTGCTACACAAAGAGGAGTTCCTCAGTGAGCAAGCCTATATCGACTTCTTTAAGCTTCGTGTTTCAGCAGGCCTGTCCGGTTACGACGGAGATGTGGGAAGCCGGAGATATCTTTACCAACGCTATTATTCCGGTTTGGGTTCATACCCGACAGGAAACGGAG
Organism: Proteiniphilum sp.; assembly: GCF_034927365.1. Lineage (GTDB taxonomy): Bacteria > Bacteroidota > Bacteroidia > Bacteroidales > Dysgonomonadaceae > Proteiniphilum. Next base: position 293,156 of record NZ_JAYFQD010000007.1, read on the forward strand.
AGCCTCAGTGGAATCAGGGTCAAGGGGAGTTATATACACCCAATCCACAGATTTTTGCCGAAAAAAGCATGAAATATAACCTGGATATTGATCTGACCCTGTTCAAGGGATTGGATATCTCCATAGATGCTTTTGTGGACAACAGGTCGGGGATTCCCACCACCGACAACTCCCTCTCCGCTCTATTCGGTACCATCCCACCGGTCGCAAACATTGGCAAAGTGAACAATAAAGGAGGCGAGTTAACGGTACAATACCGGGGCAAATCAAATGAATTTGGCTACCGTATCGGCGCAATGGCCTCTTATGCGGTCAACCGTATTGAGTACATGGCCGAGGTCACCCCTGCCACTCCCAATATCACACAGACTGGCCGTACCATTGGTACGCGCTTTGGTTACGATGCTATAGGGTTCTACGATGTGAACGATTTTGATGGTTCGGGACAGCTGCTCAGCAACATAGCCGCTCCGTCATTCGGTGCTGTACAACCCGGAGACGTACGTTATAGGGATGTCAACGAAGACGGTTTTATAGATGAAAGGGATAAGATAGAGATTGGTAAACCCTGGTTACCCAGCCTGACCTATGCTTTCAACCTTGGATTTGATTTCAAGGGATTCGACTTGTCCATATTGGCACAGGGTATGGGAGGCCGTTCAATCGATTTGTTGGATGCCGCCAGCCAGGTATTGGCTTTTAATAATTTTGGCAATGCTTATGCCATTGCCAACAACAGATGGGCATATTACCCTTCTGAGGGGATAGATACCCGTAATACAGCGACTTATCCTCGCTTGTCTACGGCCTATAATCTCAATAACTATCAGTCATCATCGTTATGGATCAAATCGGCCAATTTTCTGCGCATACGCAATATAGAACTGGGTTATCAGTTACCGGCTTCCCTGTTGGAAAGGGTGAAGATAAGAGATGCCCGGATCTATATCAGTGGGGTCAACCTGTTCACCTTTAGCAAACTGACAGATAAATATGGCCTTGATCCGGAGACCCTGTCAGGTTATTCGGGACTGAAATCTTATAATGTTGGTTTAACCTTTAGTTTTTAAATGATTATGAAACGATATATAAAGTTATGTCTGTTATCCGTTATCTTGTTTGGTGTATCCTGTGATCATCTGGATACGCGATTGGATACGCAGGCTACCGATGAAACGATCGAGACAGGTTACTCAGCCTTGTTCGGGTTCGGTTATGCGCCGTATAGTTTCCTGCACAGCGGATTCTATACCTTGTCGGGCAACCTGTTTGCAGCCGCTACCGATGAAGGGGAGAATACCGATCCGAGTTCAGATGCCCAGATGTTCAATTTGGGAGCGATCTCTCCTTACGTCAATCCTGACAATCCCTATTCCAATAATTATGCGGGCATACGTGCAGCCAACTATTTCCTTGAAAATTCGGAAGATTATGTAGAAAGGCTAAAACACAACAGGGATACGATTAGCGAGAATGAAAAATGGCAATATCAACTCGACGTACAGGACATTGGATGGCTCAGGGCAGAGAGCAGGGTGTTACGCGCCTATTTTTATTTCGATCTGATCAAGCGGTACGGAGGTGTACCTTTGGTCACGAAAGTATTACAATATGGAGAGAATACCCATCTGCCCCAGAACAGCTACGATGATATCATTGACTTTATCGTACGGGAAGTCGATGCGGTGAAGGATGATTTGCAGGTAGACTGGAAAGAATTTGATGCCGGACGCGACGGCCGCTTTACCCAAGGGGCAGCACTGGCACTAAAATCCCGTGCCCTGCTCTACGCAGCCAGCCCGTTAAACAATCCGGGCAATGATCTGGATAGATGGCGCAAGGCAGCCAAGGCAGCACACGATGTTATCAGTCTGGGGCTATACAGTTATCACCCCGATTATGGGGAGTTGTTCCTGGGCGACAATTCCACGTGGAGTTCCGAATCGATATTCGCCATCCGCCTGGGAGGTAACAATGATATTGAAAAAATGAATTACCCCATTGGTACGCCCGGTGGAGCAAGTGGTGTCACTCCATCACACAACCTGGTACAGGCATACGAATATCTTGGGACTCCAGACCCGGAGAATCCCTATGCCAACAGGGATCCTCGTTTATCGGCGACTATAGTGTACAATAACAGTACATGGAATGCCCGGACAATAGAGATATGGCCGGGTGGGAATGATGACCCTGCCAATCTCAATAGTTCCCGTACGGGCTATTATCTGAAAAAATTTCTCAATCCTGCGCTCAATCTGACGCAGAACGAAACGGAACTGCACAGTTGGATTGTGTTTCGCTACGCAGAAATCGTCCTGAACTATGCAGAGGCGATGAACGAGGCTTATGGTCCCGACAATGATAATGGATATGGCCTTTCAGCACGTCAGGCTATCAACCAACTGAGAGGGCGAACCGGTGTCGGTATGCCGGATGTGATAGCTGCCAACCAGATGGAAATGCGAGAACGTATCAAGCACGAACGACGGATAGAACTGGCTTTTGAAGATCACCGCTATTGGGACCTGTTGCGCTGGAAAGATGCTGAAACGGTGTTGAACCAACCGCTGAAGGGAATACGGATCACCCATACGGGAAGCACGTTTAGTTACCAGATGGTCGACGTGGAGAATAGAACCTTCCATGCACCCCGTATGTACCGACACCCTATTCCGATATTTGAGATTAATAAATCAGAAGGGGTCCTGACGCAAAATGAAGGTTGGTAATGAATTTTTTAAAATATAGACTAATGAAAACAAAACATATATACTCTCTTCTCCTCGTTGTGCTGCTGGCAGCACTTATCACCTGTGAGAAGGCCGATTCGGACAAGGACTGGGGCAACTCGCTGATCTATCTGCCACAGGCAGCCTTGTTAGACGGAGGCAATACCATTCATTATCCGGTACCGTTTGACAAAAATGCCGCATTACAGAACTATATCATCGACTCCACCGGAACAAACACGATAAAAGTGATTATGGGCGTGTACCGCTCCGGTTTGGAAGAGTTGCAGGGATATTCGGTATCGGTGCTGCCCAACCCTGCAGTGCTACAACAAAAGCTGGCAGAGATAGAAGATTCCTTCGAATTGCCGGCAGACCTGTATAGCTTTCCGGCCACGGTAGATGTACCCGACGGGAAACGAGGAGCAGACTTTTACGTGACCATAGACAGGAAAAGGCTTTTGGAAGAATACGGTCATCTCCGGAACAAATCCATGATAATTGCCTTGTCTATTGACAAGCCGACAAGGTATACACTCAATGATAAGCTGAGCACAGTAGTCGTAGTCATCAACATGTCGGAGTTTGTGCCCGAACCGGTGTTGCCCAATATTCTTGCCGGAGGCGAGTTTAATCCGGGCGATGAGGCATACTGGACCGTAGTAAAGCAAGATCCCATGACACATGATACGGACATTAGTTTCGCCGGCGGAAAGTTAAGATTCTCCACATCTCCCGGTTCACTTCAAACCAACTATGCAGTTTATCAAGCTGTAGAGGTCGTACAGGGCAAAAAATACCAATTGAGGGGAGATATAGAAACGGAGAATGTAACCAATGGTTGGTTTGAGTTTTTCCTGCATCCCAATGAACCGGAATATGGAGGAGACTATAGTTTCGGTAGATTTCTTGAGTTTACCTCTTGGACAGAGGGTTGTCTGGGAACCATATCAGGGAATATCCAGGATCTTTACTGTGGAGGAAGCGCTGCACCGGGAGCCATATTTACTTCCAATTTCAGCGGCACTGTCTTTTTTGTGATGAAAGCAGGCGTTTGGGACGGTTCGATAGGCAAGATCGAAGTGGATAATTTGAAAATTTTAGAATTGGAAGATTGATCGGTTACACAAAACAGATAGCATAATGAAAACAAAATATCTATTCAGGAACACCATAGTTCTATTGCTTTTGGCCTTTATCTCCTCCTGTGAGGAAGATGCACCGGACACACAGGAGCCGGGGTTAATATCCCTGTCGCAGGTTTCGCAGGATTACGTCCTCAATGAGGAAGAGGGTACAATACAATTTACCTTGGCTGTGTCTCTCTCCGGACAGGATAATCCGCAGGCATTCTCGGTATTGGTACAGCCCAATCTTGTTTTATTAAAGCAGAAACTGGATGAGATTGAAGATGCTGTCGCCATGCCGGCAGACCTGTACAATGTGCCCGCAACGGTAGAGGTTCCGGACGGCCAGAAGGAGGTTGATTTTCAGTTGACCATCAACCGCAATATACTGATCGAGAAGTATCCCCACCTATATGGTAAGCAGTTGGCAATAGCGGTGGTGGTGGCCCGGCCAAGCCGCTACGGCATCGACGAGACGCATGCTACGGTCGCGATAACTATCAATTCTATTGATGTCATACCCAAACCTGAAGAACCCGTAGAGCCGGAAGGAAATCTACTTAGAAACGGTGATTTCGGAGACGATTCTAATTATTGGACGATTGTGAATATGGGTATGGGCGGCCCGTCACCTTTAAGTATTGAAGATGGGAAACTGAGGATAAAAGGTATGGATAATGCCAGTTGGGCTATTTACCAGGCAGTACAGGTAGAAGCGGGCAAGACCTACAAGCTATCGGGAGAAATTTTTAATGGTGGTTTCGCTTCTAATAACTATATTTGGGCTCAATTTTACGTGCATGCGACCCAGCCTGTAGATGGTACGGACTATAGTCCCAATGGAGATATGCCGGGATGGGAGTTCGGTCCCGATCCTTCGTGGAGTTGTCCGCTACCGGCATCAGGTACGATTGGAGAGCATAAATGCTGGGGTAAGGAAGAGTTCAAGGCAACCGCCACCGGCACTGTTTATGTGACGTTCAAAGCCGGTGGGTTCGGCGGATCCGGATACTTTGACCTGGACAACCTGAAGTTTGAGGAAACAACCTCCACAACACCTGAAGGGCCTGAGGTTCCTGATCCCGAACCCGAACCGGAGGGTAATCTCATCAAAGGCGGGGATTTCGGTCCCGGAAGCGAACAGTTCTGGACAATCATCAACGGGGAGGATAGCGACGGCTTCCATGAGAATATGGCAGTGATAACCAATGGTTATCTGGCATTCGATTACGGAACAGATCAAGGTGGAGGAGCTGTGATGGTATATCAAAAGATTGAACTGGAAAAAGATAAAAGATACAAATTAACAGCTGATTTTTCATCTAACGGAGGCGCTACCGCCCAGGATTTCCAGTTAATCATTGACCACTATGAACCGCAAGAAAGAGTCTGGTACGATATATACAGAGGCAACTGGGAAAATGAAATATTGTTTCTGTATATAGACAATTGGCAGTCGACCGGACTGGGTAATAAATTGAAAGGAAAATTGCAGGAAATTGCTCCATGGGTAGTGAATATAGAGAGGCCCTCAGGAGAGTTTACCGCGAAATTCTCAGGAGAAGGATATATTATACTCCGCTTTGGCAGTTGGGACAGTCCCGGCTCCATTATCATTGACAATCTTTATCTCAAGGAAATGTAAATGATAAGAAATTTATTAATAAAGAAATGAGTATGAGACAAGAAGCAAGTAGTTTATACCCAAAAACCTCTCTTAGGTTAAAAGGGCTGATATTGATAATGTTGATATTTTTTGCTCCATCGGTTATAAGCTGTGGCAAAGACAATGAACATAGAGACAAAGTACCTGACCCGAAGGCTAGTTTTTCATACAGGGCAGATGAGACCAACAAACTTAATATCCAGTTCACCAACGAGTCGGAGAATTATGCTTCGGTCACCTGGAATTTTGGAGACAACTCCAAACCTTCTGTAGAAAAAAATCCTTCGCATCTCTATAATTCAGACGGTACCTATCCTGTGACACTGACGGTTGCAAACAGTGCAGGCGCAACCGACAGCAAAAAGATAGATATAACCGTCGCACCGAATAATCCAAAGGCCGATTTCTCGTTCAAGAGGGATGAGGATAACGGATTTAAGATCAACTTCACGAACCACTCCGAGAATGGGACATCCTATTCATGGGACTTTGGGGATAACTCCGGAACTTCCACCGAAAAAGATCCATCCCATACATACACTTCGGAGGGAATCTATAGTGTGACACTGACGGTAAAGAATAGTGCAGGTGTGGCCGACAGCAGAAAAGCAGAGATTCCCATACCCATCGTCAGCGTATCCGGAGAGCCTGTACCCATTGGAGATATAGGGGAGTGGAAACAGATCTTTTATGATGATTTCACTAAAGATGCTCCGGTCGGTTCCTGGGGAAGCGAATGTGATCCTCATAAGATTGTCTATGTGGGCGAGCAGGGACAGCAATGGAGGGCATACCCTAAATGCTATAAGGATACTTACCAAAAACGACCATATCGTTCGGATAAAGTCCTATCGGTAAAGAATGGCGCCCTCCACTTTTACCTGCATACCGTAGATGGTGAGCCTGCCGGAGCCAATCCGTCACCTGTCATCGGTTCCGATGGCAACCAGTATCAGATGTACGGGCGCTATACGGCGAGATTCAAGGTGGACAGCCCCAATCTGCATGAATATTATGCAGCATGGCTATTGTGGCCGCAATCCGAGAGATGGCCATATGACGGTGAAGAGGATTGGCCGGAAGGGGGACTGGCCGGAAATATCGGAGGCTTTCATCATTTTGCCGGTCCGGAAGCAGAAAACCCCTCTTGTTATCCCAGTTGTCAGGAGGGAGTGCACACGAATGAAAAGTTTACGGAATGGCACACCTACACAATCGAGTGGCGTCCCGGTAATATCAAATATATCCTTGATGGCAAAGTGGTGCTGGACTCCAATACAGGGGTACCGGATACGCCTATGCGCTGGCAGTTGCAGACCGAGACAAAAGGCAACAGCACCGGAGCTTCGGGCAATCTGATCGTTGACTGGGTAGCGGTTTACAAGTATGAGCCCTGAAATAAGATATAAGAAGTCTGATCCGAATAATTTGATCTAAATAGATTTGTAGTATCTTGGCGACATGCAAAGAAAACTGATCATACTTACCATATCCTTTGTACATATTTTTTGTACAGCTTTTGCCAAGGATGCCTTTAATTTCAGCCAACTGACTATCGGTGACGGACTGTCGAGTGGTTCAGTTACCTGCATTCTTCAGGACAGCAAAGGCTTTATGTGGATAGGTACCGAAGACGGATTGAATAAGTATGACGGTTACCAAATTACCATATACAGGCATAACCCGCAGATACCAAACTCCATTGTCGGAAATTCTATTCGTTGCCTTTTTGAAGACAGCCGGAATAATCTCTGGATAGGACTCAAAGGCGATGGTTTATGCAGGCTGAATTTAAGCACAGGGCAATATACATCCTTCCGTTACGGTGATTCAGAAAATACGATCAGTTATAATGATGTATCGGGGATTGTTGAGGATAAAGAGGGGAGGCTATGGATTGCAGTAGACAGGGGCGGGCTGGATATGTTCGATCCGGTTACGGAAGCTTTTACCCATTATCCACTCCTTGATTCACATTTCAACCAATCGTTGAATAATGCGCTTACAGATATCGAGCTCGACAATAACGGAAACATATGGTTAAGTTCATGGGGAGGAGGAATATATTGCTTTGATACCGCAAATAAGAATTTTACAATTCATCCCTATTGGAAGCAGGAGAAACCGGATGAAAGTGTGTGCAAACATATTTTCTCGCTCTACGGCGACAAGAATGATTTATTGTGGGTTTCCTCCGCACATGGAGGACTCTACGCATTAGACGAAAAGAATAAGGACTATCGGCAATACGCTTTTTCCGACAATACAGAGGAGGGTATCAATACCCGTATGGTGCGTTCGGTCTGTGAAGACGAAGAAGGCAATTTATGGATTGCCACGACCAACGAGGGAATCAATATCGTTGATAAGAAATCAGGACGGATTACCCATGTCCATTCGAATGAGACCGATGGGAAAAACCTGCTCTCCAATAATATCAATTGCATTTATAAGGATAATACCGGTATCATATGGATTGGGACTCACGTAGGGGTTAATTACTACAGTCCTCTATTGTCTCAGTTTTCATTGGTAAAGAAAGAGCATTACGGTTCCGGTTCATTATCGGAGAATCAGGTGCTGTCACTGCTCAAAGATAGCAAAGGTAATCTATGGGTGGGGGAAGTAAGCGGCATTGACAAGATAAGCGCGGACGGAAAAACAATCAAACGCTATCAATTGGGGAACAGTTCCCAACATCCGGACCTTTTCCGCTTCAATCAGGCAATATGTGAGGACCGTTCGGGGAACATATGGATAGGCGGATATTCCAATTATCTGATGAAATACAATCCACAGAATGACAGTTTCACTCAAATCAAGATTCCTTCTCCTGCGAACACCGATTTTTTGTATCGGAACATTTATAATATATATGAAGATTGGGATCGTACGCTCTGGCTTGCCACCGAATTGGGAACAATACATTATGATCCGTACACAGGTGTTTTTACACCTTTATTCGAGAGTAAACAGATCATATATCCCGATGAGAAATCGCGTGTAATCTACCGTGACCAGGATATGGAATTTTGGATAGGAACAGAAAGGGGACTGAGGCGATACGGCCGGAATTTGAAATTAAAGCATATCTATACAGTATATGACAGTATCGGGAAACCCATTACAAACAACTTTATCACAGATATATACGAAGATAAAGATGGTATATTCTGGATTGGGACAATGGGAGGACTGCACCGCTTTGATAAAAAGGAAGAGCATTTTGAACTGATCAAACGTCTTGATATGACGTATGGTGATCCTGTTTTTGGTATATGCAAAGACAAGTCGGATAATTTATGGATAAGTACCACATCCGGTATTCTTAAATATGATATACAAGCAGCTGTATTTCATATCTACAACGAATCAGACGGATTACAAGGCTTAGATTTTCAACAAAGAGCTTTTTTCCAGACGGCAGATGGTGAATTATTTTTCGGAGGCAAAGGTGGTTTCAACTCTTTTTATCCGGAAAAGCTGAAAGTAAACGACCGTAAACCGGCAGTGGTTATCACTGATTTCCTGATATTTAATCAGCCTGTTATTCCAAAAGAAGGAGGTATTCTTTCGAAATCGATCAGTGAAACAAAACAAATCATCATCAATCACCGGCATTCTGTCATTTCATTCAAATTTGTAGGGCTGAATTATATCTCACCACAGAAGAACCGCTATGCCTATAAAATGGAGGGCTTTGACCAGGACTGGATTGAAGTTGGTTCAGAACAGCGTACTGCTATCTATACGAACCTGGATCCGGGAGAATATAAATTCAAGGTAAAAGCTTCCAATAACGACGGTATCTGGAACGAAAAACCAGTCGAACTGAGAATTACCATAAAGCCCCCTTTCTGGAGAACAGTATACGCCTATCTTTTATACATGCTGTTATTAATGGGGATAATTTATCTAATAATCAAATATTTCACCGTCCGGGAAAGGGACCGGAACAATCTTCATATCGCGAAGATAGAGGCGGATCGTATTCGTGAGATGGAAAAAATAAAAATCAATTTATTTACCAATGTATCGCATGAATTCCGTACGCCACTCTCTCTGATCCTGGGACCGTTGACTCAGATCATCGATAAAAAAAGTTACAGGAAAGAGGAGGAGGAGTTGTACATGTTAATGCACCGCAACGCACAGCGTCTGTTGCGGTTAATCAATCAGTTGCTTGACTTCAGGAAAATGGAGGCGGGCAAACTGGAATTGAATCTTCAATACGATAACATCATTAAATTCATCACCAACTTAACCGGTACGTTTTCATTCCATGCAGCCGAGAAGAAGATCCGGTATACGGTTGTATCCACCATACCCGACTTGTGGATGAATTTCGATGCGGATAAGTTGGATAAAATCCTGTATAACCTGATATCCAATGCTTTTCATTATACACCCGAAGGGGGGAAGGTAGATATGCTCCTTTCCGAGATAATCATTGAAGAAAAAAGGTATTTACAAGTGCAGGTAAAAGATACCGGAGTAGGTATTTCCACAGGCGAGATGGAGAAGCTCTTCACTCTGTTTTATCAGGGTAAACGCCAGAAAACAATGCATGAAGGGGGATCGGGTATAGGATTGGCTTTCACGAAAGGACTGATAGATCTGCATCAGGGGAAAATAAGCGTGGAGAGCAAGGTAAACGAGGGTACTTCTTTTACAGTTCAATTACCCGTTAACCATACCGAAACGACAAAAACTATTATCGAGCATTCATCGAATGAGAGTCTCCCCGAAATATTTGATGGAAAAACCGACGGAGAAGAAGTATCTGATGCAGATATGGTATTGGTCGTGGAAGATAACTACGATATGCGGTCCTATATAAAGAATATATTGGGCGGTCAGTTTAATGTTGTGCTTGCCAAAGATGGTCAGGAAGGGCTGGAGATGGCACTGGATATAATCCCCGATTTGATTATCAGCGACATTATGATGCCCTGCATGGATGGTATTGAAATGGTAAAGGCTTTGAGAGATAATGAAAAAACCAACCACATTCCAATCATACTACTCACCTCTCTTCACAATGATTCTCAAGTGGTGGAAGGTTATGAAATCGGGGTGGAGGACTATATCACCAAACCCTTCTCTGCAACGATACTTAATGCCAGAATACAAAACCTGCTGCTATCCAGAAAAAAAATCTGGGAGCAATATAAACAATCGAAAGATCTGGATGAATATGAAGAAAAATTGGCAGAAAACCCACAGAAGCAGGTTTTCATAAAAAAGATAAGCGAAGTGGTAATGGCACATATTTCGGAGACAGACTTCAGTATAGAGCTGTTATCTGACGAGTTGAAAATGAGTCCGAATCAATTGTTGCGAAAGGTAAAGGCATTAATGAACACCACTCCTTATAATGTAATTATCCAGATACGGATGACGCATGCTGCCACCCTGATAAGAGAAGGCAATTATAATATCTCCGAAGTGGCCTTTTTAGTCGGGTATCAGGAGTTATCCAATTTTAGCCGGGCCTTTAAGAAGTATTTCAATATGGCTCCACGTGAATATCTGGCAAGTAAGACAAAAAGAGATTGATGACCATAACGAAGATATATCGATATTTGATAACAAAATATAAAAAAAAGATAAATGACTGTTTTGTCGGGTATGTATCTTTGTCTCTGTTCCGGCTTCATCGTGATAATATTACAATTAAATAGTTATAGAATATGAGATCGCTGATTTTTCTGTTTTTCATAGGGTATGCATCATTTTGTACCGCCTGTACAAAATCACAAGAGCTTCCGGAGGAAGAAAATCCACTACCTCCACCTGCAAAAGAGTGGCAACTTGTATGGAGTGACGAATTCAATTATACCGGGTTGCCGGATCCTGCCAAATGGGGTTATGAAGAAGGTTTTGTAAGAAACCATGAGAGTCAATATTATACCAAAGCCCGGTCTGAAAATATCTCTGTCGATAATGGCACGTTGGTCATCACAGGCCGTAAAGAGCAGTATCCTAACGGTGCTTACAAACCGGGAAGCACAGAATGGAAGACAAAAGATGAGTTTGCGTCCTATACCTCGGCGTGCGTGATGACCAAGGGTAAGTTCTCATGGACTTACGGAAAAGTAGAAGTGAAGGCCCGGCTCCCCAAGGGTAAAGGGGTATGGCCTGCCATATGGACCCTGGGAAATAATGTCTGGGAAGTGGGCTGGCCACAGTGCGGTGAGATCGATATTATGGAACATGTGGGGTTCGAACCCAATACGATCCATACCAACATACATTATGAAAAGGCAACGGATGGCAAATACGCTACACAAATGAAGAGCAAAGATTTTACAGGCATTTCTGATGATTTTCATATATATAGCATGGAATGGGATGAAAGCAAAATAGTAATCCTTATGGATGGTATTACCCTCAATACTTTTGATATACGACTTGCCGGATCAATCTACAAAAAGCCGCAATATTTGTTGCTGAACCTCGCATTAGGAGGGGATTGGGGTGGAGAGATCGACGACTCGATCTTTCCTGTGAAGTACGAGATCGATTATGTCCGGATTTATCAGAAAAAATAAGATTTTATAGATGACCTGATTCTCTTGTACAATCAACCAAAGGAATATGAATGTAAAAAAAACTATCGCGGCATTATTCATTTTAAATGGCTTTCTCAATGTTTTATCTGTACAGGCTCAGGTATCCGCAACATTGGTAGACCCTTTAGAAAAAGTATTCCCTGAAACGGTTATTCCTATTGAGAGCTTCAGGGAGATTGATGTGGCAAAAGGGGAAGTGGCCAGCGCACAACTTATACTACGAAGCGTGCAGGATAGAGACCAAGTGAAGGTAACCGTGGAAGTGGAAAACCTGCCGGGGGCAGTTATCTCCTATGGGCCTATCGGCTATGTGCGTGCGGAACGACCTTATACTGATCCTGCAATCGACCGGATTACTTCGATTACAGGATTCTATCCCGATCCTATTATGGATAATCAGCCTGTTGACCTTTTGGCCGGACAGGCACAGACCTTCTTTATTGGGATTACAATTCCCCTCGATGCCAAAGCCGGTACTTATACGGTAACAATAACCGTTTCTACAGATAATGAAATCATCCGAAAGTCGTTTATTATCCATATACACAATGTCACACTCGAAAAACAGAGGCTATGGATAGCGAACTGGTATACTTTAGAACCCAAACGCTTAACTCATCTGAACAACGGGGAAGAAGTCGTACTTTATAGTGATCTGTATTGGAAATTAGTGAAAATATTGGCAGAGAAGATGGCAGATTATGGTCAGAATACCGCCATGATCTCACCGTTGGAGCTGGCAATTTACAAAAAGGAGGGAGACCGGATTGCATTTGATTTCTCCAGATTCGACCGTGTAGTCGAAATTTTCAGGAAAGCCGGCGTATTAGGTAGAATCGAAGGGGGACATATAGGGCAACGAACCGGGAATTGGACAAGTCCTTTTATTGTATATGTACCCGATCTGGAATCAGATTCCACTCTGTTCCTGCATCTACCCATTCAGGATCCCCGTGCTCAGAATTTTTACAGCCGGTTTTTCAAGGCGTTGGTAGCACATCTGAAAGAAAAAGAGTGGATGTCGGACTATTACCAATATCTCACTGACGAACCTATCGAAGAGAACAAACAATCCTATATAGAGATTGCAAGATATATTAAATCCATTGCACCGGATATTAAAATCGGAGAGGCGTGCCATACCAAAGACCTGGCAGATATCATCGACTTATGGGTACCCCAGGTTGATTTCCTGAACAAAGATTTTGATTTTTATGAGGAACGTAAAAAAGCAGGTGATGAAGTGTGGTTCTATACCTGCCTGGCGCCAAAGGGCAATTATGCCAACCGGTTTATTGACCTTCCGTTGATTAAAACAAGGATCATGCACTGGATAAACTATAAGTATCAAATTGATGGCTACCTCCATTGGGGTTTCAACTGGTGGAATGATAACCCTTTTGTAGATACTACCGACACCAACGACGCTGTAGGTAATTTTTTACCGCCGGGAGATGCATGGATCGTTTACCCCGGATACCGTAAATTATACAGTTCTATCCGGTTAGAAGCTATGCGTGATGGGATCAACGACAATACACTACTGAGAATGCTTGAAGCAAAAGAACCGGCACTGGCTAAAAAGATGGCGGATAGCATCGTGTACAAGTTCGATTGGTATGATACCAGCATTACCCATTTCAGGAAAATCAGGAAGAAAATACTTACGGCTCTGGCAGAAGACTAACAGGGTCTTTGTGCGTCATTCAAATTATGATATGGAGTATGAATACTATTTTTAAATACTTTTTATACGGCTTTCTGGTCATTTTAGGAGTTCAATCGGTGAAGGCACAGCAAAATATACCTCGTCAACGCTTTTCCCTGGATGAAAACTGGAAGTTCCACCTCGGCCATGCCACAAATCCGAAGAAGGATTTTAATTATGGCACAGCACGCCTCTTTGCCAAGACCGCTGAGAACTACGGCACAGCTCTTCGCCCCGATTTTGATGACAGCGCATGGGAAAATATTAACCTCCCGCACGACTGGGTAGCCGGGTTGCCTTTCCAATACACGCCCAATGGGGATGTGATGTCACACGGCTATAAACCTGTAGGTGGGCTTTATCCTGAAAACAGCATCGGATGGTATCGCAAGAGTTTCGACATGAGTGGGGTTAAAGATACCACTTCCCGGGTTGTACTTACTTTCGACGGTGTTTTCCGGAATAGTGAGGTGTGGGTCAATAATTTCTACTGTGGTAGCCATTTCAGCGGATACACAGGGTTTTCATACGATATTACCGATTTTATACGCTACGACAGGGAAAATATAATTGTGGTCCGTATCGATGCGACCAAATACGAAGGTTGGTTCTATGAAGGTGCGGGCATATATCGCCATGTATGGTTGAATTTATTCGACAATCTCCATTTTTCGGAAAACGGGATATTTGTGTATGCCAATCTGAACAGTGATTTTTCAGAAGCTTTGCTTACAATTCAGACAGAAACGGAGAATCAATATGATATTCCCAAAGAGTGTAGCATCATTACCCGCATATATAACCAGCAAGGTAAACAGGTAGCTCAAACTGAAGAAGAAAGCATTAGTCTGGAGTCTGGAGAAAAAGCTACTTTGAAAAAACAATTGACAATCGACAAACCGCAATTATGGGATCTTGACACCCCTCATCTTTACAAAGCTGTTTCGATCATTCAATCGGGCAATAAAATTATCGACCGGGTAGAAACGCGCTTCGGTATCCGTGATCTTTATGTGGATGTAGACAAAGGACTGTTCCTCAATGGAAAGAACATAAAGATAAAGGGTGTTTGTTGCCATCAGGATCATGCCGGAGTGGGAAGTGCTTTGCCTGATTATCTGCAGTACTACCGCATCGGATTGTTGAAAGAGATGGGGGTTAATGCTTATCGTCCCGCTCATAATCCGCCTACGCCCGAGTTATTGGATGCCTGTGACAGTCTGGGTATGCTGGTATTGGATGAGACAAGGCTGATGAATTCCGGTAAGGAATATATGGCACAGTTTGAAACCTTTGTCTTACGCGACCGCAACCATCCTTCGGTCTATATGTGGTCGATAGGCAATGAAGAGGAAGTGTATCAATCGATCATAGAAGGGAAGCGGATCGCTTTGTCCATGATGAGAAAACTGAAACAACTGGATCCTACTCGTGTGGCAACTTACGGTGCCAATGTGGGCAACGTAATCACCGGAGTAAACGAAGTCATCCCCATCCGCGGATTTAATTACAATCTTTATGGAGTTGACGATTACCGTTTGTCCCGTCCGGACCAGCCTATCTTCGGTTCGGAAGTGGGAAGTACCGTCACTACCCGCGGTATTTATACCAAAGACACGGTGAATTACTATCTGACCGATTTTGATGAGAATTACCCGCCCTGGGCATCCACCGCCGAACAATGGTGGACGATGGCTGCCGACAGGGACTGGTTTATGGGTGGCTTTGTATGGACCGGCTTCGATTACCGGGGTGAACCGACTCCATTCCAATGGCCCAATATCAATTCCCATTTCGGAATAATGGATATGTGTGGTTTCCCCAAAAACATCTACTACTATTATCAATCGTGGTGGACAGACAAGGATGTGTTACATATCGCACCACACTGGAACTGGAAAGGCAGAGAAGGTGAGAAAATAAAAGTATGGGTAAACTCCAATGCAGAGACTGTCGAACTGTTCTTAAACGGCAAGAGTCTTGGCAAAAAGGAAATGCCCCGGAACAGACATCTGGAATGGGATGTTCGTTACAAACCGGGAAAACTGAAAGCCATCGCAGTAAAAAAGGGTAGAAAGTTTGAAAAAACAGTCGAAACTACCGCAGAGCCATATCAGGTGGTACTGACCCCATCGAAAACGACGCTTCTTGCCGACGGAAAAGATGCTGTTGTAGTAAATGTGGCGGTGGTGGACAAAAAAGGTTACGAAATCCCCGATGCAAATGAATTGATCCGCTTTTCAGTTGCGGGAGATGCTAAAATAATCGGTGTGGGAAATGGCGACCCCTCTTCCCATGAACCCGACAAGTGTGCTGACAGTGCATGGCAACGCAGTCTGTTCAATGGGAAATGCCAGTTAATACTGCTTGCAGGAACAACAGACAATCAAATAATTTTAAAAGCTTCGTCAGATAATATATATCAAGGTGAAATCATTATTACTCAAAAGAAATAAAATGGAAACAGGTAAAAGAACAATCAGGAAAGCAGGTTTACTGGTCATCACATTTTGTGCAACCATCCTAACAACCTTTGCGCAGAAGCAATCCACATTCGTTATTGTACATGGGGCATGGGGCGGTAGCTGGTCATTCAAGCAAACAGACTCAATCCTCACTTCAAAAGGGTATAACGTATACCGGCCCAATCTTACCGGTCAGGGACAAAGCGTACACCTCGCTTCACCCGATATCGACCTCAACACACATATTCTTGATGTAGTAAATACAATCCTCTATGAGAACCTGCAAGATATCATACTTGTAGGACACAGTTACGGGGGTATGGTCATCACCGGCGTGGCCGACAGTATCCCGGAACGGATCAGACAATTGATTTACCTGGATGCAATGGTACCTGATGACGGTGAAAGTGTAATCAGTGCACGCAGGGATGGGAGGACCGGCCCTGAACATACACCCACCAGCGGTTTTGTGATTCCCTACTGGATCAATGAAAATGATCCGCTCCCCCACGACGTGCCCCAGTCATTAAAGACATTTACTACGCCGGTATCCCGCAAAAATCCGACAGCGTTGAAATTACCTGCTACCTATATCTTTACCGTAGACGAAGGGAGGAAACCGGAGGATGATCATTTCTACTTTTTTTCGGAACGAGCGAGAAAAAGAGGCTGGAAAATGGTTGTGATGACCGCAGACCATAACCCTCAGCAAAGCAATCCGGAAGAATTGGTGAAGTTACTTATCAAAGAAATAAAATAATTATAACCAGCTCTTCGTGAAACATACTACATATCTGTCCAATTTCATTAGTCGTTTTCTCGCAGCGGCATAATACAAACAAATTTGTCTTCTGCTCGTACTGTTTAACGAAAACGTCCACTATAATATATTCTTATGCTTAAGTTATCAAGAATTATTGCTATGCTTGTGCTCGTCGCATTTTTTCTTTGTGCCCGGACATCGTTCGCTCAGGTGAATAGCTCCCCCATCATGATTGGAGCGGAAATGTTTCTCGAACGGGGACAAACCAATGAAGAGATAGACCTATGGTTTAAGAGACTTAGTGAAAACGGAATGACCATATGCCGTATTCGCATGTTTGAAGACTATATGAAAAACGCCGATAATTCCTGGGATTTTTCATTATTCGATCAAGCCTTTCTGGCAGCAGAAAAATATGGGGTGAAGATTTTCGGGACCCTCTTCCCTTACACCCCTGACAATTCCATAGGTGGTTTTAAATTCCCGGAGAGTCAGGAACATGAAGATCAAATAAAAATATATATCGAGAAAACAGTCAACCAGTATAAGCATTTCAAATCACTATACGGTTGGGTATTGATCAATGAACCCGGAACAGGAGGGTATGTCCCGGAGAATAACTATACTAGCAACAAATTTGCAGAATGGAAAAAGAATCAAAAAACACCTGAATATAACAGCAAAGGATACCCCCTATTGAAGAATTTTGACAAAGAGAAATTTCTTGTCGATTACAATACATGGTATCTCGATTGGCTTGCACAGGAAATAGCCCGCTATGATACAGCGCACCATATCCATGTGAATAATCATCAGATTTTTGAGAACATCGCCGAATATGACTTTCCGGCATGGAGAAAATTCCTAAACTCACTTGGAGCATCGGCACATCCGAGCTGGCACTTCGGTTATTTCAAGCGGCCCCAATATACGGTTGCCCTGTCTGCCAACTGCAATATAATACGGTCGGGTGCCGGTCCACTACCATTCTGGGTAACAGAGCTTCAGGGAGGGAATAACACCTATTCAGGAAATAATCCGTTTTGTCCTACCTCCGAAGAAATCACACAATGGCTGTGGACAAGTATTGCCTCCGGAGCGGAAGGAATCATCTTCTGGTGCTTCAATCCCCGGTCGATAGGAGAAGAAGCCGGTGAATGGGCGTTACTCGATTTCCAGAACAATCCATCCGACAGGTTGATTGCCGTACATGAGATAAGCAAATCCCTTATAAAGAACAAAGAACTTTTTGAAAAGATAAGACCGCTTGAATCGGACATCACTATTTTGTATAACAGGGAATCGTTATGGATAGAAAAGAAAGTACAATACGGAGAGCACGATGATTACGAAGGCCGCCAGCCGGGAGGTGTTATAAAATCGGCATTGGCCTATTATGAACTTTTATCTGAAAACGGCATAGTCCCCGACATGTCCGAGTTCAATGAATTTGACTGGTCGAAAAATGATTATAGCGGGATGAGTATCATTGTGGCAAATCAAATATCCCTACCCTCCTATCAATGGGAGCATATCCATAATTTCGTAAAAAAAGGAGGTAAGCTTTTTGTGGAAGGTCTAACCGGTTTTTATGATGAGAATATGCTAAGCCTCTTCAATACCGGTTTTCCTCTGCAGGATGTTTTCGGAGGAACATTGAAGGAAGCAATCTGTATTCCGGGTGATTTCGAGATGAACATTAAATATCCACTGCCTGTTCATCTCTGGAAAGGGTATATTTACAATACGACAGGAGAAGTCTTGTCAAAAGAAAATCAATATATCACAGCGACCAAAAATAAATTCGGCAAAGGGGAAGTCATATGGATACCCTCTCTTGCAGGATTGGGAGCATGGCGCAGCGGAGACAAGGAAAACCTGTCGAAACTCCTGTTGGAGGAGCTCAAACCCGATCAGCCTATCCGTTTTGAGAAACATGAGGAAGGTTTATTCATGCAAACCATGCAAAATGATAAATCATACCTCTCTTTGATCATCAATAAAAGTACTACAGAAAAGAGAGTAAAGATAAAAACTCCCCGTTTGAATGCCGAAGTTATTTTTTCGGATAAAACAGGGCAAATAAAGAGAAATCGGCTTACTATCCAGCCCGAAGAGACCATTGTGTTAGGGTGGAAATAAAAATCAAGTTCAAAATGAAAAAATATTGTACAATTCGTTATTATACTTTTCTTTGGGTTTTATTCCTCGGGGTTTCCTGTAGTGCCGATACAAAAGAATCCCTACCTGACCCGGTAGCCGGCTTTTCCTACACCATAGATACAGGGAATACACTCAGGGTCAATTTCAAGAACGAATCCGAACATGCCACTACGTACACATGGGATTTTGGAGATAATAAAGGAATCTCTACGGCAACAAATCCTTCTTATACCTACGCATCAGGAGGAACATACAATGTAACGCTGACTGTAAAAAATAGGGATGGAGTTAGTAACAAACGCAAAAAAGAAATAACCGTTGCACAAAATACAACCATAGGCAAGGGTAGTAAAGTAAGTATATTGGGAGATTCCTATTCTACTTTCAAGGATTTTGTGAACCCCAATACAAACCCTTATTGGTATCCGGATTGGAACAATATAAATGATGTTGTAAAAGTGGAGCAAACGTGGTGGCATCAACTCTTACAGGAGGGCGAAGCTATTTTGGAAATAAACAATTCATATTCCGGATCTACAATTTGTAATACCGGATATAATGGTGCAAATAGTACCGCTTCTTCTTTTATCACAAGAATGAAAAATTTAGGAAGTCCCGACCTGATTATCATTTTTGGCGGTACCAACGATAGTTGGGCGAACGTTCCTCTGGGGAATTATAAATACAATGACTGGACTGAAGACGATTTAAAATCATTCCGACCCGCCTTTGCCTATATGCTCGACTATCTGACCAAACAATATCCTAAAGCAAAAATTGTGAATGTAATAAATTCAGATCTGAAAGCTGAAATAACAAATACCCAGACATCACTCTGTTCACACTATAAGACAACATCTGTACAACTTAAGAATATCGATAAAATAGGTGGGCACCCTTCTATCAAGGGGATGACAGAAATAAAGAAACAGCTATCAAACGTGATTTTTCACTAAATAGAAATTTTTTTTTCGATTTGCAAAGAAGAGAAGGAAAAGATATCGGTTGAAATTTATTATCAGATATATTACCTTTTTAAAAATAATCGGCTGTATATATTATTGATATACAGCCGATTATTTTTAAAAAAAGTGGTCCCACTTGGGCTTGAACCAAGGACTCCCTGATTATGAGTCAGGTGCTCTGACCAACTGAGCTATGGGACCTCTCTCAGTTTTTAGTTTCACGGAAAGCGGGTGCAATATTACTGCTTTTTTTGGAAATTTCCAAAAAATTGCAACAATCATTTTATCATTTAAGTGATTATCTTTCTAAGCCGACCGGTACAATCACTACAGATCAATTTCTTTCCGGCTCAACCCAGTCGCCATGATCTTTGATTAGTCGGATCAGATGTTCCACAGCCTCAGCCTGTGGGATATTTTTCTCTACCAGCTCTTTCTTCCGGTATAATGAAATTTTACCGTGTTCGGCACCTACATATCCGTAATCGGCATCAGCCATCTCACCGGGTCCGTTCACAATGCAACCCATCACCCCTATTTTCAAGTGCTTGAGATGGGAGAAATGCTGTTTCACCAGAGCAACCGTAGTCTGCAAATCGAATAAGGTCCTTCCACAACTGGGACAGGAGATAAACTCGGTCTTACTTGTCCGCACACGTGCAGCCTGCAAAATACCGAAAGCATAGGCATCGATATTGGCAATATCAATCTGTCCTTGATTACTCATCATAATACCGTTCCCGAACCCGTCGAGGAGAACCGTACCGAAATCCACACCGGCTTTCACCTGAATATCTTCCGCTTCATCCTCAGTATAACTCCGTTGAATGATAACCGGCACACGACAATCGGCGTTCAATAGCGCGTGGAAGAATGCTCTCTGCTCACCAACCCCATTCTGGTGGGTGGTAGTAAGAATCACCGCAATCCGGGGAGTATCTTTCAGAAAACCAATCAACTCATCCGAGAGTTCGGAATAGGAAATACGCAGAAATTTCACAGCCGCATTGCAATCTCTTACCTTATCGATAGAAGTGACCATGAAAAGCGGGAAATTATCTATTTTTTCTTCCCAGCAGGGATAATCGACGATAGATTTCATTCCTCTGGGAAAATTAGCCGGTATACGGCTTCCTACATATATATAATCGGGAATGAAATGAGGATTAATCGACATATCGTCGATTTTACTCCTGTCGGAAATTACCACAGGCAGATGTTCTCCTCCTATATTCCATACGGTATCCGTTGCACGCCTTTCTGTGGAGAAAGGGGAAAAGCCGGGATAGAGATTTCCTAAAATGGGGGTATGCCCTTTCCTCAGGTTTACATAATCCACCAATTTCCTTGCCACGGGTACTTCCACTTCAGGATCTTCACTCAACGAAACCCGGATAGTATCACCTAATCCGTCACTCAGCAAAGCTCCTATACCAACAGCCGATTTCATCCGTCCATCTTCTCCGTCCCCGGCTTCAGTCACTCCCAGATGGAGCGGAAAATGGATATCCTCCTTATCCATGGTCGCCACCAGCAAACGAACCGCTTTGGTCATCAGTAATGTATTGGAAGCTTTCATTGATATCACGATATCGGTGAAGTCTTCTTCCACAGCGATCCGCAGATATTCCATACAGGATTCCACCATCCCTTCGGGTGTATCGCCATAACGGCTCATGATACGATCGGACAGCGAACCATGATTCACACCGATACGGACAGCCGTCCCATACTCCTTACATATCCGGAGAAAGGGGATCACTTTGGAGCGTATTTTTTCCAGTTCCTGAGCGTACTCCTCATCGGTATAGATCAACTCTGCGAAAGTCTTTTGCTTGTCTACAAAATTGCCGGGATTAATACGTACTTTTTCGGCAATAGTAGCGGCGACCTCTGCTGCACGGGGATTAAAATGGATGTCGGCAGAGAGAGGGGTGACATATCCCTTGTCTCTCAATTGTTGATGTATTTCACGTAAATTATTGGCCTCACGCACACCCTGAGTTGTCAGACGGATCAGGTCGGCACCCACCGCGATGATCCTTTCACATTGGGCTACGCTTCCTTCGGTATCGAGCGTATTAGTGTTGGTCATTGTCTGCACGACAACCGGCCAATTTCCGCCCATAGTGATGTTTCCTACATGCACATCGATGGTAGGACGGCGATTGTAATTGAAAAAATCCATAGTTTTCTATTTATCTCTTCAAAGGTAATACTTCTATCCAATATCCATCAGGATCGATGATAAAATAAAGTCCCATTTTATGATTTTCGTAGCAGACACAGCCCATTTCCTTATGGAAAGCCCTTACCTCATCATAGTCTCCTTCCACACGGAGACACAGGTGCTGCTCGTTATCACCCATATTATAAGGCCTGTCCCAGTCGCGAAGCCAGGTGAGTTCGAGTGAAAAACCCGTAACCCCGTCTCCCAGAAAGACGATTATATAGGAGCCGTCAGACGCTTCTTTCCGCCGGATCTCTTTCAGACCCAATGCCTTGTCATAAAAATCAATACTTTTCTGTAAATCGAACACATTGATGTTGTAATGGTCGAATCTTGCTTTTATTTCCATAATCTTTTTTAATTGAAAGTTGAAAATTGGCGAAATTTAAATCCCAAGTCCTGGTTCTAATAGTCTTGGTTCTTCTTACTCAAATCTAAACGATTGTCCAGGATGCGATAATGGCAGAAACTGGCAATCGTACCGCGCAGCAACCTCCTCAAATCGGTTCGCCTTGTCATAATTATCTCCAAAATGCATGGGCAGGAAAAGATCGGTCTTTATACGTGCAACAAATTGTTCGGCACCCCGCGTAAAAAAATCTCCCAACCTCGGATCAACGGGAAACATCGCCAGATAAAGCCGATTGGTATCCTCCGCCAACAGCTCCAGTTCACATAAAAAATTATTTTCGTAGGAAAGTGCCTCTTCGGTACTTACCTCTTCGATCCAATGCCAATTGTTCAGGTCGCCGGCATGAAAAAACTGTCTGTTATTGTATTCTATCAAAAAAGAGCCGCCCACATCAGTAGATCCAAATGCTTTTATCATAAGACGCTGGTCACGATAGATTTCTTCTTTTTCAAGATAAATAGCATCATTTGCCATGGTTACTCCACTCTCCCGCAATTCACTGGAAAAAATATAGCGGATATTCTTTTTCCGCTCCTTCCATGAAAGAATATCCGGATTAAAATGATCGTAGTGCGAGTGCGAACACAATACATAAAGTTCCTCCTCCTTATTGAGGAGCCAATCCTTTATCCATTCCGAACCGTCTTCACGGGGCGCATCTTTATAATAGTCGAAGAGCAACGAAAATCCTTCAAATTCAATCAAAAAACAACTATGATATATATAGGTGACCGTCATAAGCAAAATTTCTATCAATAATAACAATTGACTGGGCAAATGTTCATTGGGTTTCACATAAAATTTGGTAAAAACAATCAAAACAGGCTATTGGTAAAGGTGATAATATGGTAGAGAAAAAAATTGGGGAGTGAATCCTCAATTTTCTTCATAATCTGTATATTATTACAATTTATTTTCTTTCTTTGCAACGTAGTGTATGTTTCATCAAAATATCAAAAATTCATGAAGAAGTATTTAGCAGAAATGATCGGTACAATGGTACTGGTATTAATGGGCTGCGGCGCAGCCGTGTTTGCAGGGGCAGGGCAGCCTTTTGATTCTGTGGGTACGTTAGGCGTTGCGTTTGCATTCGGCCTTTCGGTAGTGGCAATGGCTTATGCTATCGGTAGTATTTCGGGATGTCATATCAATCCGGCTATCACGCTGGGAGTATTTCTCTTGGGTAGGATGAGCGGCAAAGATGCAGGCATGTATATGATCTTTCAGGTGATCGGTGCAATTATAGGTTCTTCCATCCTTTGGTTTCTTGCAAAAGATTCCGGTTCTACCACTACCCTTACCGGGGCTAATGGTTTTGCCGAAGGACAGATAGGTGTAGCCTTTGTAGCCGAAACGGTATTTACTTTCATCTTCGTACTGGTTGTACTGGGGGTGACGGCCAAGAATGGCCTGAATAAGTTTGCCGGCCTGGCGATCGGATTGGCATTGGTACTGGTACACATTGTATGTATCCCCATCACGGGAACTTCAGTGAATCCCGCCCGTAGCATAGGACCGGCGATTTTCGAAGGAGGTGCAGCATTGGCTCAGCTCTGGTTATTCATTGTAGCACCGCTGATTGGTGCCGCGATTGCAGCCATTGTATGGAAAGGAATCACAGTAGAAAATGATGCGGTAAAAGCTGCATAATTTTCGTACCGGGAAAAATTTGAACTGCCCCCCGAAAGTTTCTTATTAAACTTTCGGGGGGTTCCGCATTCATGAGGTTCTATCCTCTTTTTTACGGATATCAAGAACTTATTTTCACTCTAAACGTTTAGTAATTGCACATTTTTTGTAAATTTGCGCAGTTTTTCGATGAGAATCATGGCAAAATTGAAAATTGAAAAAATATGACTCACAATTTATTAAAAGGTAAAAGAGGTATTATCTTCGGTGCGTTAAACGATCAGTCTATCGCCTGGAAAGTAGCCGAAAGAGCCGTTGAAGAGGGTGCTATCATCACCTTATCCAACACTCCGGTAGCAGTCCGCATGGGTGATACGGCAAAACTGGGAGAGAAGCTGAACGCAGAGATCCTTCCGGCAGATGCCACCAATGTGGAAGATCTGGAGATGGTCTTTTCCAAATCGATGGAGATACTGGGAGGAAGGATTGATTTCGTACTCCATTCCATTGGCATGTCGCCCAATGTCCGCAAGAAACGAACATATGACGATCTCGATTACGATATGTTGGCGAAGACACTCGACATCTCAGCCATCTCTTTTCACAAGATGCTGCAGGTAGCCCGCAAATTGGATGCTGTTGAAAGAGGAGGTTCAATGCTTGCACTTACCTATGTAGCTGCCCAACGTGTATTTTACGGTTACAATGATATGGCCGATGCCAAAGCGCTGCTCGAATCAATCACCCGTAGTTTTGGATACATCTATGGGCGTGACAAGGGAGTACGGGTGAATACCATTTCACAATCACCTACAATGACTACAGCCGGTAGCGGTGTAAAAGGGATGACCGACCTGATGGATTTTTCCGAACGGATGTCTCCTATCGGAAATGCCGATGCCGACGATTGCGCCGACTATTGTATCGTGATGTTTTCCGATCTCACCCGTAAGGTTACCATGCAGAATCTCTACAACGATGGAGGTTTTTCGAGCATGGGTATGAGTCTCCGCGCAATGAAACAATACAGCAACGGTCTGGATGAGAACCGCGATGAAAACGGAAACGTAATCTACGGATAATATACCGGCAACTATAAAGAAAAAGGCTTCGATTGATAAGGTCGAAGCTTTTTTTATATACATTTTAAAATATGAGAGGAGCCTCGGAAATGGTCAAACAAGTTTGGCATTTCTCTCGGCTTTCGCTATATTTGCAGACTATGTTAGTAAAAATATATAATGAAAACCCTAATCCCCGGGAAGTTGAAAAAGTAGTTTCGGTATTACGGGAGGGAGGTATTGTGATCTATCCGACCGATACCCTTTATGGTATGGGATGTGATGCGTTAAACGTGCGGGCGGTAGAGAAGATATGCGAATTGAAAGGGATCAATCCTCAAAAAAGTAATCTCTCGATTATTTGCAACGACTTGAGTGCTATCAGTGAATATGCCAAAGTAAATACGCCAGTTTTTAAACTGATGAAACGGAATCTGCCCGGGCCGTTCACTTTCATCTTACCTACCACCTCGTCGTTACCTAAAATCTACAAAAACAAAAAGACAGTTGGTATTCGTGTACCCGACAATAATATTATCCGGGAAGTTGTAGCACTTCTTGGCAACCCTGTGTTGAACTCATCGTTGAAAGAAAATAATGAAGAGATAGAATATACAACCGATCCCGAATTGATCCATGAGAAATGGGAAGGTATTGTCGATATAGTGATCGACGGAGGTTTTGGAGGGATTGAGCCTTCTACGGTAGTGGATTGCACTTCCGACGAACCGGAGATCATTCGACAAGGTAAAGGGACGTTAAATATCTGAAATTTCGTACACAATAGTCAAATCTTTTCTACTTTCGTAGTAAAACAGATCAATATTTTAAAAAAATCCGTCATTATGAAACAACTATTTTTCATTTTCTCTATCATTACCACATTGATAATTGGATTTTCATCCTGCGATCCGAAAGATACACCTGATACAGATCAGGAAAATGTTGTTTCAGCTACATACAACGCTACAAATCAATCATTTACTGTAAAGTACAATAATGGAAGTGAAAAAATCTACCCAGCTATAATTGACAATACGACAAACCCTCCCACTGCCAGCGCTATTTTAGAAAACGGCGGATCAGTATGGACAAATAATGCAACTGTTACGGGAGCGGCTTTCACTGCCACCAAAAAAAACATCAATTACGTCAATGAATGGATATATGATGAAATGTCTGTTTATTATTTATGGAATAACAAGATTCCTTCAAAACCGAACTATTCCCTCAATCCAAGAAATTTCTTCAGATCCATTTTATATACATTCCATCCTACCACCAATCCTGACGGTGACCGTTTTTCGTGGATTCAGGAAAGTTATGTCGATTTATTGGATAATCTTAGCGGTATAAGCTCCGCAGAAATAGGATTCGAATATATTTTTATAAAGGCTGACCAGGCCGGCAGTAAATATTTTGCCCTGGTGCTTTACCCCAAGGCAGGAACAGATGCAGAAGCAAAAGGGATCAATAGGGGAAGGTTTATTATGCAGGTAGACGGTAAAGATATTACACCTAAGAATTACAGTAGTTTATTCGGTGGCAGCGGAACAAAACGGTTGCACATGGCAGACTGGACTTACCACCCGGATGAAAAAAGTTATTATCTGGAGGATTCGGGAGAGGAATCCATTCAAATGCATTCGAAATTTGCCGAAAATCCGGTCTATCTTGACAAAGTATATACCCTAGGAGATAAAAAAATAGGCTATCTGGTATATAATTTTTTCGCCCGGGATAAAGGAGACGACAGTAACGACTATGATAAACTTTTGATCTCAAAACTCAACAATTTTCAATCTCAAGGAATCAATGAGATGGTACTCGATCTTCGCTATAACAGTGGAGGAGCCGTATCTTCCGCAATAGCCCTGGCGAGTGCATTGGTAAAAGACAGGTCTATCAAAAATATATTGGTTACTGCAGAATATAACAGCATCGTTCATAAAGAGTTACAAAAAGAACATGGAGCCGATTACAACAAGAATTATTTCATTGATAAGATCATGGATACTTCAATCCCGATTCCATCCTTGAATTTGCCTCGTCTGTTTGTACTGACCAGCGGATGGACAGCATCTGCCAGCGAATTCGTTATCAACGGATTAAAACCTTATATGGAGGTAATTCTTATCGGTGAAACGACCTATGGGAAAAATGTGGGTTCTATTTCCCTTTATGAAAAAAATGATCCGCAAAACAAATGGGGAATGCAGCCGATCGTAGTAAAATATTACAATAGTAAAGGGGAATCAGATTTCACAGCCGGATTTAATCCCAATTATAAGATTGATGAACTGGAAATTCTGTTCTTGTTTGATTTTGGAGATACGAACGACCCTCTCCTTGGGGAAGCATTGTCAATTATCAGCGGACAAAAACTATTATCAACACGCGCATCTACAATATCTACACCATTCCGTTCATCACATGTGGATAAACAAGTCTCCATTAAATTGAGGGACAAAAGACAGCGGTTTGAGATGTATGATGATGTCCGGGGAGAAGAGATAAAAAACCTGATAAAAAAGTAAAAAGGATACTCTTTTTAATACATCTGATATTTTTCCGGGATTTCATCCATGATAGTGAATAACTCTTCAAGAGTACTGGCACGAAGCATGGCAATACGAGTAGCCTTGAAATCGGGGATACCCTTGAATATGGGCGTAGCGGCAAGGTGACGACGCATATGGAGGATTCCCCGCGTTTCGTCGATTCGTTCCACACTTTCGAGTACCTGCTTTTTCAGGATATCCAGGTACCAATGAAACGATTCTTTGGGAAGATGTTCGCCGGTCTGCAAATAATGCTTCAATTCTCTGAATATCCATGGAGCACCGATACTCCCGCGCCCGACCATCACGGCATCCACACCGGTCTCGTCGAATCGCCGCCGGCATTGCTCTACTGTAGTCACATCGCCATTGCCAATAATAGGAATATGCATACGGGAATTATCCTTCACCTCCCGGATCAGCGTCCAGTCAGCTTCTCCTTTATACATCTGCGAGCGGGTACGCCCGTGGATGGTCAATGCTGCTATACCGCAGTCCTGCAACTGCTCTGCTAATAATACAATAATCTTGGAGTTATCATCCCACCCTAACCGGGTCTTGACTGTGACCGGTTTATTTACCGCCCTGACTACCTTCGATGTGATATCAAGCATCACGTCAGGAGTCTTCATCATTCCTGATCCGGCGCCCTTGCCGGCAATTTTCTTTACCGGACAACCAAAATTGATATCAATCAAATCGGGATTCGCCTCTTCGCATATCTTGGCCGCTTCTACCATCGCATCGGGATCACTGCCATAGATCTGTATTCCGAGAGGGCGTTCTTCCTCACTAAAGAGAATCTTCTGCTTAGTCTTCTTTATGTCGCGGATAAGGGCATCACTCGACACAAATTCGGTATAAACCATATCAGCACCGAACTGCTTACACAACAGCCGAAAGCCTATATCGCTCACATCCTCCATCGGAGCGAGGAATACCGGATTATCCGGAAATTCTATATGGGCAATCTTCATACTAACTTTTCTTTCCACTCTATTTCGTTAAAGCCGACTAGCACAAAATCGTCAGCCACGATAATAGGTCGTTTTACCACCATACCATTGGAAGAGAGAATATCGAGTAATTCATCACGGGAAGCCGTTTTCACCTTTTCTTTCAGGTTCTGTTCCTTGTAGACCAGTCCCGATGTATTGAAAAAACGACTGATAGGCAGACCGCTCTTGTCGATCCACTCCGCAAGTTCTTCGCAGGTTGGATTCTCTTCCACAATGTGCCTTGAAATCACATCCACACTGTTTTTTTCCAACCATTTGACAGCTTTACGGCAGGTGCCGCATTTGGGATATTGTATAAATATTGGTTTCATTATGCAAAGATAATCAATGAGATGCGAATTTTAAAATTAACGCAAAATCACACTGATATTGTTCATCCGTAACGGTGAAACATTGGAAGATGAATCTCCGGAACGGATGGAAACGCGATGATCATCCACTCTTTCGAGCGTGACCGGAGAAAGCTTACGGTTATAAACCGTCCACTCATCCAAAGGTGTGATTCCGTAGGAGAGTTCTTTTTCAAATCCGTTATAATATTTAATGACAAGCTGGTTTCTTCCTTGCTTCAGCGGTAATAGTACGATCTCTTCCTGCTGTTTTATCCTGTCGGGAGAGAAATGTGCCGTAATATACTCTCCGTTGAGCAGGATATAAACGGCATTGCCACTTTCAATCCTGACCGCGGCTGTTTGTTCGCGTGCCGACTCCAATTCCTGCAGGAAGACGACACTCGCGCGCGGGAGAATTAGCTCGGTATAGCTCTTTCCATAACGGAAATCATCAACTGCTACCCACCGTGAACCGACGGCATTCACATCCACCTCTTGTATACCTTCTTCTTCTACGTTACCAAAGACACCTCTTCCCGCTTTTCTATATACGTTACCCCATTTCACGCTATTTTCTGGCAACCTGACTGTCCGGGACGCATCAGGCTGCAGGATGATGGATTCCTTTTGGCCTTCGATTGCCAGTTCTATGGATCTTCCCTTCTCATTCTCGGTGAAAATAATCTGTGGAGAAACGGAGCGTTTACCGGAACGAAACAACCAATCGTAACCGATCACGCTCTTATAACCGGCATAATAGTTGAGGCTCGAATGGCCAAAGAGGGAGACCGCATTTCGGGGGCTGATAACACCTTTCATAACAACTGAAGGAGGTATGATACTGTATCCATTTTCAAAAGTAATCTTCAGCACCGGGATAGTTTTATCGGGAGTAACAGCAGAAAGATCGATCTTCAGCTGATCTTTCTCTTGCGCGTAGGGCAACAACTCTCCGGATGACAACAGATTCACCCCTTTTACTTTAGCCTTAAATCCGGACAGATTTATTTTCTTTGAGTCAGGCATTCTTTCCACAAAAGCATACAAACGGTCTGCTTTAGTAGTGATATCACCCCAAGAGAATGGATGACGGAAGGGGTTGGATTGGGTTTCGTAGATCGCTTCACTATTGGCTTTTACCCATTGACCGATCTGAGTCAATACCTCACGCTCGAAATCGACCACACCGCCATCCCCTTTCGGACCGATATTGAGCAAAAAGTTACCCCCCCGGCTGATAACCTTGATAAGACTCTCTATTTTTTCCCTGACTTTGGGAGCCACCTCTCCCCTCTCTTGCCACGAACGGTAACCCCAGGTCTCATCGAATATAGAGGCGGCTGTCTGCCAGGGTACACCGATTTGGTAATCGGGATATTCGTTATCGCCCATCACCGAGAAATCCATATAATCGTTCCCCAGTCGGCCACTGATCATACATTGTGGTTGTAACCGGTTGACCAGTTCATACAACCCCTTACTCTGTTCGGGGGTAAGTGACCCCATATCGAACCAAATTTCAGAGAGAGGTCCATAGTTAGTCATGATCTCCTCCACCTGCTTCAGGTTGAACGCATAGTGCTCGGGGGTAAGCGGATCGGCGTTATGGCTCGAGATAGGATAGGCTTGCGGGAAGTGCCAGTCGATCAATGAAAAGTAAACACCAAATGCAACTCCACCCTGCTGACAAGCTTCGGCCAGTTCTTTCATCAAATCCCTGCCGTAAGGAGTAGCATCTACAATATTATACTCAGTATGGGCGGAATGGTACATACAGAATCCGTCGTGATGTTTGGATGTAAATACGATCGATCCCATTCCGGCCTGCTTTGCCAGGGAGACAATGCTATCAGGATTCCAATGGATAGGATTGAACCTGGTCGCAGTATTTCCATACCAGTCGCTGAAAATTCCCGCAAACGATTGTATCTGTTCACTATAGCCCCACTTGACAGGTTCACCTTCATATACACCTCCATACACGGAATATAATCCGAAATGGATAAACATGGAAAACTTACGGTCGAGCCACTCCTGCGACGGTTTCTGCTGTGCAGACAGTAAAGCGGCACAACAACAAAGGATCAGGGTTATTTTCAGTTTCATTCAATAATCAATATAGAGATCATAATTTTAGCATCAGATACAAAGATAATAATTACAAATTACCTGATAACTAGTTTTGGGGGAGGTCATCTTTTTTCTGTAAAGGACCCGCCACGATCAATACCACAGCAACAGCCGTACGTAAGGCGATAGTTTTATTTTAAAGTGCCTCCGACACCTCGTCTATCATCATATTGACTGATGCGATCCCGCCACCGGCAAGGTACCATACTTCCGGATTCAGATAGAATATCTTCCCGTTCTGAGCAGCATTGGTTTGCTTCACAAGCTTATTTTCCACCTCTTCCTTATCCATCACGGCATTTCCCACGATCATACTCCGATCGACAATAAAGATAATATCCGGATTGGCTTTCTGGACAAATTCACTCGATACCGGAGTACCGTGAACATGAGTGCCCAATCCTTTTTCTGCTTCCTGGAATCCCATTACATCATGGATGATACCGAATCGAGAACCACTACCATATGCGCTGAACCGTCCCCTGTTGTGAAGAAGTATCAGCGCACGATCATCTGAAGCAGCCACTTTTTCTTTTATCTCCCCAACCTTGGTTTTGATCTCCGCAAACGCGCGGTCTACCTCTTCCTGTTTGTCGAATATCCGCCCTAAATCATCCAGATTTCTTTTAAAAGCACCAAGGAAATCGGTAGTTCCCATCACAGTAGGATAGATTACCGGCGCAATTGCGGAGAGGTCTTTATAGAAATCGGCCAACCGACCACCGATAATGATCAGGTCGGGGTGCAGTTCATTGATTTTCTCTAAATTGACCTCTACAACCGTACCTACATCGGCTATAGAAGGATCATCCTTGTATTTGATCAGGTGACCCGGTACCCCTGATTTTGGAATGGCGACAGGTTTAATACCGAGGTAATCCAGATTTTCCAGTGCGGAAAAGTCAAGCGCCACCACCCGTTGGGGGTTTACAGGCACCTCTACAGTGTCTAAACTGTGGATTACTGTAACAGTCTTCCCTGTTGTCTCTCTCTGCTGCTGATTGCCGGTACAACCGGACAGGGCGATAACTGCACCCAATACGAAAAGGAATATTCTTGATTTCATAATTTTTTGATTTGATGATTGAGAACTTGGAAGTTATTCGGCTTCGCCGTTATTCGATTGTTATTCGCTCGCTTCGCTCACGTTATTCAGTAGTTATTCCCCGCTTTGCGGGATGATTCGGAGTTATTCATTCACTTCGTTCATGTTATTTCCCGTCTTGCGGGATAAATACAATCGAACAACTATTGAACAACAACTGAAAATCAATTGAATAACAATTGAAAATCTAAATTCCTGACTCTTACATAAAATAATTACACACTTTCTTGCCGTTAAACTCCGAAACGGAGATCTTTATATCGAACACATCTTCTAACACTTTCTCGTTGATAATGTTGTCCGTCGTATCGCAATATTTCACCTTACCATCCTTTAGTGCAACAATATAATCGGAGTAGTGGGATGCAAAATTGATATCGTGCAACACGATGATGATGGTCTTGTGCCACTCATCCGCCAACTTGCGCAAGATTTTCATTGTCTGCACAGAATGTTTCATATCGAGATTGTTGAGAGGCTCATCAAGCAGTACATACTCGGTATCCTGTGCTACCACCATCGCCATATAAACCCTTTGCTTCTGTCCTCCGCTCAATTCATCAATATAGGCATCTTCAATTTTTTTCAGGTCCAGAAAAAGGATCGCCCTGTCCACTTTTTCCTGATCCTCGTCAGTCAGTTTATCCTGCGAATAGGGAAACCGGCCGAAAGATACCAGTTCCCGTACGGTCAGTTTCAACCGCACGTGGTTGGATTGCTTCAGGATGGAGAGCCTTTGTGCCAATACCTTGTTCTTGTATTCGGCCACGTTTTTCCCATCCACCGTCACAATCCCCCCATCTTGTGCCAGCAAACGGCTGACAATAGAGAGCAGGGTGCTTTTTCCGGCACCGTTGCTCCCTATAAGCGAAGTGATCTTCCCTATGGGAAATTGCAGGTCGACACCGTCCAGCACAATTTTTCTCCCGTATTGTTTCGATATATTTTTTACTTCAATCATAGCTTCCTTACACGTAACAATAAAAACATAAAATACAATCCTCCCACCAGATTGATGATAGCGCTTACAGGAATGGATAGATGAAAAAGCCGCTCCATCACGAACTGCCCACTCAACAGCGTAACGGCAGTGACCAGGCAACAGGCAGCAATGATAATGCCATGTCGGTGTGTCTTAAACAACTCATATGTGAGATTGGTCACCAGCAAGCCCAGGAAAGTGATTGGTCCGACCAGCGCCGTGGAGACCGACACCAACACGGCGATGATTACCAGAAAAAGCTGTACCATACGGTTGTAATTCAGTCCCAGATTAATCGCATGATCCCTTCCTAACGCCAAAACGTCCAGATATTTGGTCGTACGGAAACCAATAACCAGAAGCACTACCAATACTGCCGACGAAGGCCACAGTAAATCCCGGTTTATCTTGTTAAAGCTGGCGAACATCTTTCCCTGCACGATGAAATAATCGTTCGGGTCGATCAGCAACTGCATAAACGAACTAAGGCTGTTGAAGAGCGTACCCAATATAATCCCTACCAACAACAGCAAATAGAGATTGTCTTTGCCTTTTTTGTAAATCAGCAAATAGAGCAGGAAAGCAAATCCTATCATTCCCAATACCGACAGGAAGAAGTTATCCAGGCTACCGAGCACCCTGAAGGTCTGATCACCATAGACAAATACGATGATAGTCTGGATCAACAGGTACACTGACTCAAATCCCATGATGGAGGGTGTAAGGATGCGGTTATTGGTAAGTGTCTGAAAAGCCACAGAAGAGTAGGCCACACAGCAAGAGACGACGAGGATCGCAGCGATCTTTACGCCGCGCAACCGCAAAGCGAACTCCCAATTATTCCCCATATTATAGAAAAGAAAGAGCGCTGCCATAACCAACAGCAACAGGATCGTAATCAGAAAATTCTTTTTTATTCCCTTCATCTCTTCCTTAAAATCAATATGAGAAATATGATGGCCCCGATAATACTTACCGTCACTCCGATCGGCACCTCGTAAGGATAGATTACTATCCGTCCGACAATATCACACAACAGCAGGAAAATAGCACCTGAAAGGGCGACTAATGGCAATGTTTTTTTCAGGTTATCTCCAAACAGGAGACTCACCACATTGGGTACGATCAATCCCAGAAAGGGTATAGCCCCCGCTGTAATCACCACCGCACTTACGGTGAGAGATACACAAAAAAGACCTATATTCATGATCGACTTGTAATTCAATCCCAGATTCCTGGTAAAATCCTCCCCCATCCCAACCACGGTAAACTTGTTCGCATAGAGGTAAGTGATGATGATGGCAGGCAAGCTCAGGTAAATCAACTCATAGCGCCCTTGCAGAATTCCCGAGAAGTCTCCCATCATCCAGGCATTGGTATCCTGCACGATGTTCATTCTCACAGCGAAAAAGGTGGATATAGATCCGATAATTCCTCCGAACATCAACCCTACCAGCGGTACAAATACCACGTTACGGTAACGGATCTTACGAACGATAGCTAAAAAGATAAGGCTGGCGATAAATGTAAAAAGGAAAGCAAGTAGCATCTTTATAGCCGATCCTGCCATAGGAATAAAAATAAGGAAGATAAGCAGCCCCATCTTAGCCGCTTCGAGCGTTCCGGCTGTAGTGGGGGCGACAAACTTGTTCTGTGTCATCTGCTGCATAATTACCCCCGAGATACTCATCCCCACCCCTGCCAGTATCAAAGCAGCAGTTCGGGGAATACGACTGATGGAAATCAAGGTCATTTTATCTGCACTCCAATGTAAAATATCGGAAACAGAGATATCTGCCACTCCCACGAACAGGGATACTACAGCAGAGATGAGTAAAACAAGCGTAAGAATAAGCGTCCTCATGCAACTACCTGACTTTTTATAGGGGCGTATGAAACATGTCAAAACCAAAACTACCACATTAAAAAACAACAAAAGCCGGTAAAGAAATGTTTACCGGACTTTTTGTTATGGAAGAAAGATTCTTCTCAATGCGTAACCTTTTAAATTTTAGTAAATACCGATAAAGTATTGATCGGCTCCGGTACCTGTGATACTTGCCCCTTTGGTTCCATCTTTGCTCTCTGACTTCACGTCAAATATATAAACGTGTCCGTCTTTGCCTACCGGCGAAAGTGCGATATAGAGCTTGCCATTGCGTACCGGTGCATTCTGATATTGTGTGAGCCACAGATCATCCGGCACATTCAGGTCGACAACCGTACCTTTGTTGAAATCCATACGAGCAAATTTCCACATAGCAGAATAGGTTGGCTCTCCACTAGGATTAACACCCATCTGTATCTTATCTGCAGTCAAATCTTCATAAGGAATATATCCGATACCGTTACCGGCATAGAACCAACCGTTACTACTGGACTCTTTTCCTAATTTTGTGCTCAGGTTATAATCAAACATTTCATCGTATTGACCGTTTTTGATCTTCACGATATGTACTTCGTTCTTTTTTGTATCAGGGTTTACACCACTGACCATCTGAAGGATTTCTCCTGCTTCGTTCACATGCTGGGTAGGGGTACGGTAACCGTTAGTAGCACCTTTTACCTTGTCGGTATAGATAACAGATGTTTTACTTAAATCGTTGTAGTCTATTATCAGGGTGAATGTCTTGTCGGTAGCTGTATTTTTTCCTGTCTCCGGATTGAATTTGCTTACGGCTGCCCCATAATACAATTTACCACCGGAGAGTACCGGACAATCGATACGGGTAATATTATATCCCTGCGCTGCCAGCTCTTCACCCATATCTACAATAATGTTATTGTTGTATCCGGATTTAAGCTGCATTGTTTTCAGATCAAGAATCCCGATACTTGCCACCATTTTATGTCCTAAATATTTACTCTTGGTATCGGCGGGATTTTCATATTGTGCCGTTGCACTGATA
The DNA here is from genome assembly GCF_034927365.1 of Proteiniphilum sp. Lineage (GTDB taxonomy): Bacteria > Bacteroidota > Bacteroidia > Bacteroidales > Dysgonomonadaceae > Proteiniphilum. The sequence goes on from NZ_JAYFQD010000007.1 coordinate 329,690, forward strand.
TAATGCACCGAAGCGATATCTTCATTGATTTTTGTGAAACGTACCGCTTTTGCTCCTAACGGAATAGAAGTATCTATGGTATTAACTTTCGAATAATTATCACCTCCGTGATAGGTCAATTTTTCGATGGTTCCTACCGTATAATTCAGACTGTAAATTGTAGAACCATCTTTTGATGCGAATATACGTGCCGTACGTGACGACTCTAATTCCCATCCTACGTTAGGACTGATAGTCCCTTGGGTTAAGTCCTCCACTCCCTGTACCAATGTTCCGGAAATGGACTCCGATCCATTGGCAAAAGCAATATGAAAATCGTATTCAATTGTATTTCCATTATCATCAGGACCTGCGTCATTTTTTTCACATGAAACGAACAGCGCCAATACCATAGTACAGGCTGCCAATGTTGATTTGAATGTTAAGTATTTCATTGTTGTTTATTAAAAATTTGAATAAAGTGATTATATAACTCTAAAAAATAAAGTACGTTATTTTTGCATAAAGCGCTTTACCAGGCTTTTGCAAGCCGAAATTGTCAAAAACCTGCTGATCCAGTACATTTTTTGCATCAAGACTAAAAACCCACTTACTTTCCGGGAAAGTATGGGTAATTCCAAAATCTACGGGATATTGTTCCGGAATATAATCCTGATTTTTGCTGCCCACATTCGACCAATTCCGGTAGAAACCATTTACGTAATTGATATTGCCATACACCGAAGTTTTGGAACCGTGTTGCAGAATATTACGGAAGAAATAAGCAGCTTGCCCGTTAAATTTGAATGACGGTTCATTCTTTATCTGCATCCGGTAGAAATTGTATGGATCCCCCTTCTGGTCGTATTTTGTATTGAACAGCACATCGAACTTGGAGATATTAAACCGGAAATCTACTTTCTCGGCATAATTATAGGCAAACTCGGCATCAACACCCCTTGTAAACACACTTTCCAGATTTTCTGCGTAGGTAAAACTGTAATGTCCGTTGAGTGTCGCCCTGATCATATCTCTCGTATCCCTCAGATAAACTGATGAGTTGAAGTTGAAAGAGTGTACCCTGTTGACCTTGAAACCATAATTAAATCCCAGATTGGCATTAAGGCTACTCTCGGGTTTTAGTGTGAGCGCGGCAAGCGAATTGTCGGAGCCGTTTCCAAACAATTCATTGGCACTGGGCAGGCGCAAGGCTTTTTCCATCGAAGCCAGTAAATATAAATCGGGCGTCAGTGCAAACGAGAAGGTCGCACCATAGCCGTTATGATCGATTTCCCTCCGGAATTGATCCAGTATATATTCGTTATTCTGCAGTTTGGGCTCGTTGGATACCACAGTCTGGAAGTAATGCTTATAAAACAGGTTGGTTCTTAATCTGCCTGAGAACGCTATATTCTCGTAGGTGAAAGCAACCGTATTCTTTTGCAAATCACGTGTATTTGCCAACGCTTGCAGTGCCGCCGGCTGGAATTCGTCTGACACTTTCCTCCGGAAGTCATTGAACATATAATTGGCAAAAAAACCGTGATTCTCATTGATATGATAACTCAGGCTACCCCGCACCATAGTGGCGTAATCCTTGTCAATCGCGGCGGTCTTGCGACCTCCTGCTTCTGCACCCACTTCCCCTGCATACAGGTAGTATATGTATTCACCATCTTTCATGATCGGTCCACGCCAGTCGTGCTGAATACCCACCGTATCAATTGTCTGACGATGCAGGAAGGAATAACTCGCATCGATCCTGAGCGACAGTCCGTCAATCAGAAAATCTTTTTTACTGTAATCGAATGTAAAGACATCAGACTTGCGACGACTATGCCGATTCCCATATACCACCTGCATGGTAGCTCCATTTTGAATTTCGTTGTAGGATTGCGACAGGACAACTCCCAAGAGGAACTGATCCGCCCACTTCACATCTGTGAAACCAATATTGAACTTACCACCAAACGACTGGTAACCATCGTGAAAACGGGTCACTTTTTCGCCCCTGGAATCTATCTTATGCCATGTATCCGTATCGGTAAAAGTGATATCCTTCCCCCATACTTTGTAACTGTTGTCGCTGTAATTGTAAAATGCAGAAGCATCGACCGTGAAACCGTTATTCCACCGGTAACTTCCTGCCGCATTCCATTGATGCGTATTGAATGAACCTGCAGAATAGGATGTGGTCAGGGATTTTTTTCTTCTTTGCTTCAGAATAATATTGATCGCTCCTCCCAAAGCATCCTCGGAGAGATAGCCTGGAACAACACCTTTATAGACCTCTATCCTCTCGATCAGGGCGGATGGTATACTACTCAGGGAGAAAGAGGGTCCGTAATTGGATGCGGGGACTCCGTCGATAAAGATCTTGATGGAATTCCCCGATAACCCGTTGATATTGTAGTTCACCCTCGATCCCATGCCTCCATCCTGACGAATGCGCACACCTGCCGTACGGTCGAGAATTTCGTTCACCTGCACGGATTGCAAGGCTATTGTCTGCGTTTCAATCACATTCACCGCAAATCCTTTCTTCTCCATCGCATCGGCCATGCTACCCGTGACAACCACATCGGCCAACATCACCGGATTTTCATTCAGTATCACATCGGGAATTGTATTCGTACCACCATTCTTCACACTGATTCGCAGGAGTGCGCTTTCGTAGTTCAGATGTGAAAAAGTAAGTTCATACTCTCCGGCCGGCAGATCCAACCGAAAAACACCCTTGTCATCCGTCATCACACCGGAAGCGATCTCCTTCACATACACCTGCACCATCTCGATCGGTTCACCATTCGATGAACGTACCACGCCGGAAACAGGGAGGTCCGCACCGAATGCCAATACAATCAAACCTCCTACCAGGAAAAAAAAGGACAGAACTATGATTCTTATATTCATTACAACGATATACCTTAAACAACAGCATGCATTCATTTCCTTAAAATCTCCATCAACATGCTTATATAATATGGGTATTATGGAGAAGGGGTAAATGCCGACTTATTCAGCTACAAAGGTATAGGTAGGTTTTATTCCCCGCAATAGCCATTTTTGAGTATTCACACATCGATTTTATCCTGTCAGATTACCATTAGTAGGTATTTTTTCTATCTATTAAAGATAAAATCAGATAAAATTTAATTATAAATAGCGATTGTACATAACCGATTACACATGTATTTTTGTACCTTGTAAAACGATGTCATATCAAGAATAGAAACTTATTAAAAATGTATATAATGAAAATCTTACAAATTACAATTTTCGCCCTTGTGATCGCATTGATTACCCCTTCCTGCAATGGAAAAAAAAGTACAAATGCTGAAGAGTCTGCTGCCGGAACAGAAAAAGCAGATTCAGTAAGTCATAACCAGCAAAACAGGAGAAGAGGCCCCGATTACAACGCACTCAAGCAGGAACTCGGTCTATCGGCGGAACAGGAAAAGCAGTTCGACGAAGTAATTGAGAAATACCGTCTGATCGGAGAAGCAAACCGCGCATCCTATACAGGAGCAGACGGTAAAGTAGACAGGGTCGCCATGTTCGAAAAAATGGATGAAGTACGTAAACAGCAATCTGCAGAAGTGGCCACATTCCTGAACACGGACCAGACCAGGCGATACGAGGAATTTATAGAAAAGAACAGTCGCAAACGTCCCGGATATTCCGAAGAGATAGTAACCCGGATAAAGACAGAACTGAAACTGGATGAGTCGCAGGCACAAATGCTCGAAGCAGCCAACAAAGCATTTGAAAAATCATTCCACGATGCACACGATTTCTATCATGGTAATTCTGAACTGGCCGCAGAGTATTGGAAAAAATATGATGACGAAAGGAAGAATGTCCTCAAACAGGTTTTCACAGAAGCACAATATGAGCAATACCTGGAAATCGTAAAAGATATTACTTCGCCCGGTAAAAAATAAGCCTTATATCCCACTATGCGGTTGGTTAGATCGTTATTCCGAAAAAAAGGAAGAAAAGAGTCCCTGCTAAGATATGTTATGTCGTTATCACATCTTTGGCTGGGACTCCTCTCTACCATTGTGATATTCATCATCTGCCTTGCAGGGAGCATCTATGCCTTCCGTTCTCCTTTCAAGGATTTCACGAACAGGCAACTGATCAATGCTTCCATTCCTACACAGGGAGACTTGCTTGGTATAGATGAGATAGAAGTCATTTTTCAGGCCAAAGATCTTGAAATCCGGTCAATCGTTATTCCTGCAAGCAAAAGAAAGAACCTTATCATAAGCTATACCGACAAAAATACCCATTCGGCAGGTACGGGTTACTTCAATCCTTACACATGCGAGGAAATAAAAGGCACCTATGACCACAGTTCGGACCGATTCTTCCAGACTATGCTGAGCCTGCATCGCAACCTCTCCTTGGGAGAGAGAGGGAAACAAATCGTAGGTGCTTCCGTGCTGATATTTATTTTTATGCTTATCTCAGGGTTGGTTCTATGGTGGCCAAGGTCGTGGAAATGGAGGACACTCAGGACCTCCCTCCTTGTAAGATGGAAAGCCAAACCATTTCAGGTAATCCTCGGCTTGCACAAGATTTTCGGGTTCTATGCATTGTTAATACTTCTATTGATGGCTATCACCGGATTATACATAACCTATCCATGGATGAAAAATGCCATTATCGTAACCCTCGGAGGAGAGTCCATCCTGAAAAAAGAGACACCTGCCAATAATGAAGTTTCCGATTCTTTCGCTGCCCTCCTTCAGGAAATGCTGGAAAAAGAAGCAGAAAAGACAGATACGGTAAGTATGGGGATATTTCCTCTTGAGAAAGTGCAGAAGATGGCGGATGAGTATCTTAATTATCACGCCACTACCACAATTGTGATGCCTGACGAAACTACCCCCAGGTATACCGTAAGGAAGATCAATACGAATAATCTCCTCGGGGCAAAGGTGAATGATGTTGTTACTTTCGATAAGAAGGGAGAAATGCGCTCTTTGGACCGATTCAGGGACAAGCCTCTCCATCGGCAATTTATTGAAATATCGCTACCTCTTCACACAGGTGAAATTATCGGTCTGCCCGGAATTATTTTGTATTCCCTCATATCGCTTATTGGCTGCTCCCTGCCGATAACCGGTTTTATCATCTGGTGGAAGAAAGCAGGGAAGTCACATTAATATGGAGTGATAAAGAACCTATGCTCGTTTTATATATTCCGCTCAAATTCCAGGGTATATATAAAACTATCCGCACGATAGTAACCGACATTCCATTCTAACGCGCGTCCACCGGGATCATACACAAAACGTTTCCGCTTAAGGATAGGGTCTCCTACTTTCACGTCAAGTTTATCGGCTAAAAACTTGTCCGCCGCCAAAGCGCTTATCTCCTCCTTCGAAGTCTTGGCGATAGAATTACATTCCTTTTCCAATATGTCGTACAAAGGGCGGGAAAAGTCTTCGTTCCCGGTAAGCCCTACCCTCGGGCTGAAATAGGAGCGGAAAAAGACAAACGGATATTCAGGATTACCCCTCAAACGATCCAGTTTCAATATCTTCGTGTTCTCTTTCAGGTCGAAAAAAGCACAGACATCACTGGGTGGCCTTTCCCAGTTTATATGTAACTCATAATTAGTCGGCGTTATTCCCTGGGCCTTCATCTCCTGTGAAAAACTAAGCCAGTTTTTTGCCTTTGAACTAATGGATGTCTTCTCCACAACTGTTCCAATTCCCTTTTTCCTGCTTAGCAGTCCTTCGAAAACCAATTTGTTGATCGCCTGACGCAAGGTGTTCCTGGATACACCCAACTGCTTGGCCAAATCCACTTCATTGGGTAATTTCTTTCCATTCTTATATTCCGGCTGTGTGATTATAATTCTTAACTGCTCCTCTATTTGTGCATACAATGGGACAGGACTGTCGTAATCTATGGATATCTTCATGCTAATGAATCATATTTTGATGCCGTTATTATCTATGTACAGAACAATCATAATTTTCAGCAAATATACATGATAAATCTTGGATATCGCATACTGCATAATTAAATTTTATTTGTGATAGAGAATAGAATATCAGCCTTATTAATATTATTTAACCTCCTATTTTTTAAAATTGATTTCTTTTTCCTTGCCTGTGAAAAAAGATATTTATTTCTTTGCATTATGTATATATGACTATACATATAAACATATATACTTATTATAATTTAAAACTATCATGAGTAGATATTACATAGGCATTGATGTAGGAGGATCTCATATCTCTTCATCGCTGATAAAATGTGGAAACGGGGATGTAAAGGGCAATACTGTTTATAAGGAGAATATAAATCCTGAGGCTTCAGCAAGCCAGATAATAAACAGTTGGGATTCATTTATAGCCGGAGTGGTCGATAAACATGGCGAAGAGAATATATCCGGTATAGGGATAGCTATGCCGGGGCCTTTTGACTATGAGAAAGGGATATCGAAGATTGCCGGAGTGGGAAAATATGAGGCTTTATTCGGATTGAACGTCAAACAGTGCATAAAGCGTGTATTCAAGAATGCCGCTACCCCTGTTTCGTTCATCAACGATGCCGCAGCCTACGCTTTGGGAGAATATTATGGGGGAGCCCTACGCGGATCCAAACGATCAATATTTGTATCACTGGGTACAGGATTCGGTTCTGCCTTCCTGATAGACGGCATCCCTCAGACCTGTGGTGAAGGAGTTCCTGAAAATGGTTTTTTATACAATTGGCCTTTGGACAACGGCATTGCGGATGATAAATTATCTACCCGCTGGTTTATCCAGGAGTGGCTGAAAGAGACGGGGACGAGGGCAGAGGGTGTGAAAGAACTGGCTGAAAAAGCACGGGAAGGGAATCAGGCAGCTTTGGATATATTTGATCGTTTCACCGCAAATTTGGCACAGGTATTGGGTTACTGGAGTGAGCGGTTCAATGCCGATACAGTTGTCATTGGTGGAAATATCAGCAAAGCTTCCGATATTTTTCTGGACAGGCTTATCGCTCAAATAGGAAGTGAAGTATGCATAAAAACAAACGAGCTGTGGGAAAATGCGCCGGTAGTGGGAGCCGCTATGCACCTTTATCAAATCGATAACCAAACTACCCATAGCGAGAAAAGAAAGACCACGCAGCCACTTATTCCCGAAAAGGCTCCCCATACAACACCGGGGAAATACAATATCTACCCCGGTTTTCCGCTCGGAAACGGAAAGATAAAAGCAGGAAACGAAGAGCTGGCAAAATGGATCATACAACACAAAACAGTAGTCATAGAGGGCTATGTGGGAGTTTTGTGGGAAAACCTGATGGCAAGCATAGATCAGGAGTTGGTAAAGATGGGTAAAAAAGCCTTGTGGTTTCATGTAGATGCAGCCCTTCACCCACCTGTTATAATCGAAGGGATGCTCGAACCCTTCCTTGGCGGTGATGATCCGGTTTTCGGGAAAATTACTGACAGGCAGTTATCCGACTGGTATGATAATGAAAAACTGAAGAGTATAAAACCTGATCCCAATGCCGACATAAACATCGTAGTGGGTTGTGGCGCTTCCCTCTGCGGATGGCAGGCACCGCTGATATATGTGGATCTACCGAAAAATGAACTGCAATTCCGGATGAGAGCGGAATGCATAACGAATCTCGGAGTTGAAGAACCGATGGATTCAAAACAGATGTATAAACGGTTCTATTTTATCGACTGGCGGGTTCTGAATGACCATAAAAGGAAATTATTGCCGCAGATAGACCTGATTGTGGACGAACAACGGATCGATCACTATCTCTTTATGTCGGGAGATGAATTGAGAGAAGGATTAGATGCAATGGGGCGGAACTATTTCAGGCCGCGGCCCTGGTTCGAGCCGGGTGTATGGGGTGGCACATGGATGAAACAGCATTTCGAAGGATTGAAGGATGTGGCTGATAATCTGGCATGGTCCTTTGAACTGATGGTCCTGGAGAATGGATTATTGTTCGAGAGTGATGAACGGTTACTGGAGGTATCTTTTGATTTCCTGATGTATAACAATCACCGGGAGGTATTGGGAGATGCTGCAGCACGGTTTCAGTATGACTTCCCTATCCGGTTTGATTTCCTGGACACTTTCGACGGAGGCAATCTATCGGTACAGTGCCATCCCGACAATGCCTATATCAAAGAACATTTCGGGATGCCGTTCACTCAGGACGAAACCTATTATATAATGGATCGGAAAGAGGATGCAATGGTGTATCTTGGTTTCCGTGAAGGAGTGGACAAGGAGGAGTTCTATAATGATCTTGTACGCAGCCAGCGTGAAGCGGTGGAAATAGACATACCGCACTACGTCCAGGTATTTCCGGCAGAAAAGCATAAGCTATATCTTATACCCAACGGGACCATACATGCTTCGGGAAAGAATAATCTGGTACTGGAGATCAGCAGTGCTCCTTATATTTTTACTTTCAAGATGTACGACTGGATGCGGCTTGATATGGATGGAAAGCCCCGTCCGATCAATATTAGACATGGTATGAATAATGTCCGTTTTGATCGTCAGGGCGATATGGTATCGGAAGAGTTGATATGCCATCCTTACATACTGGAGAAAACGGATTCCTATACATTAGAACACCTCCCTACGCACAGGGAACATTTTTATGATGTCCACCGCTATTCGTTCGAAGATGAAATTTGTATAGAAACACAAGATAAATGTCATGTATGGATGCTGGTTGAAGGTTGTTCTGTTACATTGAAAACAGAAGATGGGATGGAACGTGATTTCAACTATGCGGAAACTTTTGTGGTACCGGCAGCTGCCAAGCGCTACACGCTTGTCAATAAAGGGAACAAACCGGCTGTGATGGTAAAATCTTTTGTAAAATGATTTATAGACGTATAATTACTAATCAGTTACCTAATTTTTAAACTACCTAAATTTATTGTATGAACAAGAAACGATTAAGAAAAGTCTCCATTGCTGAGAAACAGCCATGCTGGAGAATAATCATGTTACTGTTCTTCCTTGGTCTGTTGTATCCCGGACTATTGAATGCAGGAGAGACTCCACAGCAATCCGTTAAACGGCAAATAACGGGCAAAGTGATCGATATTCACGGTGAGCCCCTTCCGGGTGCAACCATTACTATTGACGGAACAACCAGTGGAGTTCTGACAGACATGGACGGGACCTTCAAACTGGATGTTACTGAAAAAGATCTGCTTGTAGTTTCTTTTATAGGCATGGATAGTCAGACAATCCCTGTAGCCGGAAAAACAACCATCACAATAGTAATGCAGGAAAAGGTGAGTGAACTGGACGAAGTGACAGTAGTGGCTTTCGCCAAGCAGAAGAAGGAAAGCGTGATCAGTTCAGTATCCACGATCAGGCCATCTGAACTGAAAACCCCGAGCAGCAACCTCACCACTGCCCTGGGGGGCCGGATCGCCGGTATTGTTTCCTATCAGAGGAGCGGTGAACCGGGGCTCGATAATGCAGAGTTCTTTATTCGAGGGGTAACCACATTCGGCTACAAGAAAGACCCGCTGATCCTGATTGATAACGTGGAGCTCTCTTCAACCGACCTGGCCCGCCTACAGGTCGATGACATTGCCACCTTCTCCATCATGAAGGATGCGAGCGCCACAGCCCTTTATGGAGCACGGGGTGCCAATGGTGTGATCCTAGTCACCACCAAAGAAGGGAGGGAAGGGAAAGTACAGTTTAATGTCCGTGCAGAGAATTCCTTTTCCATGGCTACGAAGAAAATAGATATCGTAGATCCCGTCTCCTATATGATATTACACAACGAGGCGAAACTGACAAGAGGAAATCCCCGGCGCGAATATTCCAACCAACAGATCGATGCTACCAAAAGGGGAACCAATCCATATGTCTATCCGGCTGTAAACTGGTATGATGAACTGTTCAAAGATGTAACTTCCAACCAGCGGGTCAATTTAAACCTCAACGGAGGTGGTAAAGTGGCGCGTTACTATGTGGCAGGAAGCGCTACCAAAGACCGTGGGGTATTGAAGGTAGACCCGAAAAACAATTACAACAACAATATCGATCTGCAGAGGATACAGATCCGTGCCAATACGAACCTCAACCTGACCAGTACCACCGAATTGAACGTGAAGGTGAGCGGAACATTTGAGGATTATACGGGACCCATCTATTCGGGAACACAGGTTTATAATATGGTAATGGCTGCAAACCCGGTCAAGTTTCCCAAATACTACGAACCTACACCCGAATTTTCGTACGCGAAACACTCGTTATTCGGGAACTCCGGAGGTGAAGGTGAATATCTCAATCCCTATGCCGAGATGGTGAGAGGATATAAAGACTATTCGCAATCGGTAATGATAGCACAGGTGGAATTTAAGCAAAAACTGGATTTTATTACCCAGGGACTGGCGGTGAGAGGTATGGGAAGTACTACAAGGGATGCCTATTTCGATATAGTGAGGAGTTACCAGCCCTTTTATTATTCTGTAGGCTATTATGACAGGTATCAGGATAAATATTCATTGACGAACCTGAATCCGGAGACCGGCACTGATTTTCTTTCTACCAAAGCCACCGATCCCAATCAAAAACGGATCAGCACCTCCTTCTATTTCGAGGGAGTAGCAGACTATAACAGGACTTTTGCCGAAAAACATGCCGTATCGGGACTGTTGGTAGGCACCATGAGGGAGTCCCTGCATTCGGCAGGAACCGACGATCTGCAGGCAACCCTGGCCCACCGTAATATGGGTCTCTCCGGTCGTGCCACCTATGCTTTTGATTCCAGGTATTTCTTCGAGTTCAACTTCGGATACAATGGTTCAGAGAGGTTTTCCAAGAATGAACGCTTCGGGTTCTTTCCCTCTGTAGGAGTGGGATGGCTGGCTTCCAACGAGAGTTTCTGGAATGAAGAATTGAAGAAAAATATCAGTAAGTTAAAACTGAAAGCTACCTATGGATTGGTGGGGAATGATGCCATCGGGGACCAGAACGACCGTTTCTTCTACTTATCCAAAGTAAATCTGGTGAATCCGGATAAGCAACCGATATCTTTTGGACAGGATTTCGAATATAAGCCGGCCGGGGTTTCCATTTCCCGGTATGCCAACGAAAATATTACCTGGGAGACTTCCGCAAAACTGAACCTGGGTATAGAAATCGGGCTGTTCAATGTAATCGATATCCAGGCTGATTATTTTACCGAGGAACGGAAAAATATTTTAATGGACCGATCCTCCATACCCTCTACCATGGGTTTACAGGCTCCTCTGCGAGCCAATGTGGGGGAAGCCTCTTCTTCCGGATATGAAATTTCGATCGACGGGAACCATAGTTTCAACAAAGATTTCTGGGTCACCGGCAGGGCCAACTTTGTCTATACCACCAATCAATTCAAGGTGTATGATGAACCGAAGTATCCTTATCCCTGGCTATCATGGGTAGGATTGAACATGAGCCAGGCCACCGGTCTTATCGCGGAACGATTATTTATTGATGAAGCCGATATTGCCAATTCACCTTTACAAACTTTCGGCGATTACCTGCCGGGTGATATCAAATACATGGATGTAAATGATGATGGCATTATCGATAGTCAGGACAATGTACCGATAGGTTATCCTACAATACCAAAAATCATGTATGGATTTGGATTGTCTACAGGATACAAGGATTTCGACTTTTCTTTCTTCTTCCAGGGATCCGGTCAATCAGCATTTTTTATTGATCCTGTCAGGACAGGTCCCTTCCTGGATGTCAATAACGTAGTAGCCGGAAAAAAACAAAATAACGCGATGTTGCAAGCCTGGGCCGACAGCTACTGGTCGGAGGAGAACAGGAACATATATGCTTTATGGCCCCGTCTTTCAGAGACAATACAATCCAACAACACACAACGGAGCACCTGGTATATGAGAGACGGTTCATTTCTGCGACTCAAATCGGCCGAATTTGGTTATACACTTCCCAAAGAGTTATCCAGGAAGATGAATATTGCCTCCTTACGAATCTATCTGAGTGGAATAAATCTATTGACATTCAGCAAATTCAAAATGTGGGATGTGGAAATGGGTGGAAACGGATTAGGATATCCTGTACAGAAAGTGTATAATATAGGATTGAATCTCAGTTTTTAATAGGTAACGAATGTGAATAGAAAAAAATAATTTGATCATATGAAATCATCGAAATTTACTATAATTGCAATCGGAATATGGATATTGTCCCTTTCCTCTTGCAGTGATTATCTGGATATCATACCCGACGATGTGCCTACAATGGATCTGGCTTTTTCCAACAGACAAAATGCAGAACGGTTTCTGGCTACCTGCTATTCCTATATTCCTCCCCATGGAAATGTATGGAGAAATCCGGCCTTATCTACAGGGGACGAGGTATGGAACTGTGCCGAGGTAACCTATTACTACTCCAACACCACAAGTTTCAGGATTGCGAAAGGATTACAGAATACAAACAGTCCTTACCTGAATTACTGGAGCGGGAGCAATGACGGGACAAACCTGTTTGTAGCCATACGCGATTGTAATATCTTTCTTGAAAATATCGAAAAGGTACCCGATCTCTTGTCTTCCGAACGGGACCGGTGGATCGCAGAGGTGAAGGTGCTCAAAGCTTTCTATCATTACTTCCTGATGCAGTTATACGGACCCATCCCCATTATCCGGGAGAATATCCCGGTATCGGCATCTGTGGAAGATGTAAAAGTGATACGTGAACCGGTAGATGAAGTGGTAAAATATATCGTGGAGTTGATCGATGAAGCCACGGCAGACAAAGAGCTCATTGATCCGGCGCTTCCCCTGGCGATAAAAGCGTATGCCACGGAGATGGGACGCCTCACCCTTCCTGCCGCCTTGGCCATAAAAGCCAAAGTATTGACGCTTGCAGCCAGTCCGCTTTTCAATGGAAATCCCGACTTTAAAGATTACGTGAACAAGGAGGGAGTGAATTACATCGCTTCCGAAGAAGATCCTACGAAATGGGAGGCAGCACGTGACGCCCTTAAAGAAGCGATTGATGTGGCTCACACGGCAGGACATGAGTTGTATGAGTTTGACGACCGGTTGACAGGCCTGCAAGAGGCTGTTTCCGATACTACCCTGCTCGAGCTGACACTCCGTAATACCATCACATCCAGATTCTCGAAAGAGTTGATCTGGGGACTGGGCAATAACGATGTAACAACCCTGCAAGGCATCGTGAACGCACCTCTTACCGCCTATCACCAAGGCCAGAAGATCCCATGGGTGAAATCAATGCATAACCCCACCTTGAATGTGGTAGAGCAGTTCTATACCCAGCATGGCGTACCGATCAACGAAGACAAAACCTATCATTATGATGACCGCTATAAGGTGATGGATGTGCCGGAAAATCATGATTACTACCTGATCAAGGATTTCAAGACTGCCTATCTCAACTTCTACAGGGAACCGCGTTACTATGCCTATCTGGGATTTGACGGGGGAAAGTGGTTCAATATGGAGGCTGCCAGTGACAAAAAAGCATTTGAAATCCATAATAAGGCAGGACAAATCGCAGGCAGGGCGCTGGATAACTACAGTATCACTGGATACTTCGCCAAAAAGCTGGTCAGTTATAAACTGATCATGAGGCAAGGACAGGATACGGGGAATACAATCAGTTATGCCTTTCCGATCATCCGTTTAGCGGATCTTTACCTGCTTTATGCCGAGGCATTGAATGAATGTAAATCAGTGCCGGACAATGAGGTATATGAATATATACAGAAAGTGCGCGACAAAGCGGGTTTGGACAAAGAGACCGGAGGTCTGGTGGAGACATGGGTGGAATATTCCAATAATCCGACCAAACCGACCACAAAATCAGGCATGCGGGAGATTATCCGACGGGAGAGACTGATTGAATTGTCCTTCGAAGGACAACGCTTCTACGACTTACGGCGTTGGCGACTGGCCATGCAATATCTCAATCAGCCCATCCGGGGCTGGAACGTAAGCCAGAAAGATGAGTTGGGCTACTACCAGGTGAACTACATTGCCACAAGGAGGTTCTTACTGAAAGATTACTTCTGGCCTATCAGCAATGCAGATCTGTACAAAAATGATAAATTAGTACAAAGTCCCCAATGGGATTAACCTATAACAACGATAGAAATGAAACATATATATATAGTATTATTTTGCCTATCTTTCCTTTTTTCATGCAACGGTGATTTCGAACATGAACCGATAGGGGGAAAAGGAGGTTCCGCACCCGATCCGGTAAAGGAGGTGCGTGTATTACGCAATACACCGGGAGGCGCGGTGCTGGCTTACGAATTGCCTGAAAATGTGGACATACAATATGTCAGGGCAGAATTTACCACTTCAACGGGAAAATTAAGGGATGTAAAAGTATCGTCCTATATTGACACACTGTCTATTAGCGGACTGGGCGACACATCCCCGAGAACGGTCAGGTTATATACCGTCAACCGCAAGGAGATCGCCTCCCAGCCGGTTGAAGTAACCATCAATCCTCTGGCTCCTCCGATTGAGCGAATCAGAAATTCGATGGAGTATTCGGTCGATTTCGGAGGCTTTCTTCTTCAATTCAAAGACAATGATGTAAAAGAGGAAGTGAGCATCTACGTGCTGAAACAGACGGAAGGCCAGGGCGAGATGGTAGAACACCAGATACTTTATACCTCCCAGCAAAGCGATACATTGACAGTGAGGGGTCTTCCCGACGAAGAGAACAGGTTTGGTATTTATGTGCGTGACAGGTGGGATAACATCTCCGATACACTCTTCTTCACCCTGACCCCATGGCGTGAAGATTACCTGGACAAGAAGCTGTTCAAATACATTTATATTGCCGGAGATGAGACATGGAATCATTATAGTGGGAACCCTACCCGTAATGCGTTCGATGATGTGGTGGGAAATACCAACTTCATACATACCGCCTTTCCGGTTGAATTTCCCCATAGATATACGATTGACCTGGGTGTGGATGCAAAACTCAGCCGCTTCCTGTTATGGCAACGTCCCGGAGCTGACGTGTTGTATCAACATGGAGCACCCAAGCACTACCGGGTGTATGGCCGTGCCACCGACCCGGGCACCGGCAATGCAAATGATCCGCTGGAGGGGTGGATACTTTTGAAAGAGTGTCGTTCGTTCAAACCTTCCGGTTTGCCTCTCGGCCAGAACTCCGCCGAAGACGAAGCTTTTGCCGCGGCAGGAGAAGAATTTGTCTTCCCTCGTGATATACCGACAGTAAGGTACGTGCGATTCGAAATGCTTGAGTCATGGTCCGGCATGCTATGTTCCGTTGTGAGCGAACTGGCATTTTACGGCGAAGTGAAAGAATAACTTTAACTGGATAAATCGTATGAGAAAATTAATAATATTGTCAGTTTTTATCGTTATGTTGTATAATTGTAGCGACATAAACGATACGCACCAGGATTTCCTGGACAGGGGCGAACGGATATACGTGGGCAGAGCGGATACGCTGGTCGTATTGGGCGGCTACGAACGTGCCAGAATTCAGGGTATGATGTATTATGCCAACAGTGCCGAGAAATGTATCATCAGATGGACCACAGAGGGAAAGAAAGACTCCGTGGTGGTGCAGGCTGCCGAATGGAAAGCCAATAACGATACCTTATCGGTCCTGATAGAAGGATTGACCGAGGGTACCCAACGGTTCTTCGTGCAAACCTATGACAAGGAGGGTAACAAATCCCTCAATCTCGAGTGTAGCGGCACAATATACGGAGAACAATATATCCTCAGTGCTACCCCAAAATTCATCACCCAGATGAAACCATTACCGGAAGGCATGCAGTTAACCTGGAGTATGTCGGAAGAAGCAGTAGGCGTGGAGGTAAAGCATGAAACCAACGGGGGTGAGACCTATACAAAAGTAGATGCAAAAGCCGCTACTACCTTATTACCCGATTGGAAGTTGTCCGGTGAGATACAAACCCGGACCATCTTCCTTCCCGAAGGGGCGATTGACACCCTTTATGCTGCGTGGAGTGCTCCCCTTGAATTTCCCGATTTCGTAGAGTTCTCCGT
The DNA here is from genome assembly GCF_034927365.1 of Proteiniphilum sp. Lineage (GTDB taxonomy): Bacteria > Bacteroidota > Bacteroidia > Bacteroidales > Dysgonomonadaceae > Proteiniphilum. The sequence continues at coordinate 345,747 of NZ_JAYFQD010000007.1, forward strand.
GGACAAGACCAGGATCAAGCATGTACCCTGGGGACAATATGCCACTACGGGATATGATGGGGCATATACGGGCGTCTTTGATGGTATTTTCCGTGGCGGCGGCAACCAGTTCCACAGTGGAGACAGAGCCGGCGTACCCCAACACCTGATGTTCGACCTGAATGTGGTTACGAACCTTACCCGATTCGAGACTTACGCGCGCGATGACTCTTATCATAACTGGAATCCTAAAAAAATCCAGATATGGGGCATTGAAGTGCTGAATGAAAGTTCGGAGGTGAAGTTATCGAGTATGGACCCAGGATGGGAAGATGAAGCAAGGGCAAAAGGGTGGAAATTACTGACAGAAAATACATGTAATGACCCGATCAGTAACAAGCTGACCATTACCAATCCGCAAAAGGTCAGGTATATCATTCTCAGGACGACCGAGGTATACGGACCTCCTTCATCCGGCAGCGGAGCATACGTTATCCTGCGGGAAGTGACCCTCTTTGCGGATAGCATTCTCCCGGCCGAATAAGACATAATTATTTCCCATATCCTCCGGCGTATTCACTATGCCGGAGGATAGTAAAATGCTACATGAAGATGAATAGGAAGATTTTTTTATTGTGTTTTTCACTGTTCCTTTTATCAATCCCTTTGGTAAAAGGACAATCCCACACTTTTACCCCGGTATGGGAAATAGGTAAAAAAGATAATAGTGCAGGAGAATTCGCACTTTACCAGGAACCTTACTCTTCCTATTCCCGGAAATTCGGGGAAGGGGTGGCCATATTTAAAATAGGGGAAAGCAAGGAAAAAGAGATACCTTATTTCATTCCCGGCAGTGATGATGCCTGGGCCGGCAATATACAGGGAAAGCTGGTCGTCCGGTTCGGGATCGATCAATTCCGGTCCGATGCCACGCTGAAACTAAGGATCCACTTTGTGGAGACACATCCCATGTCAAGCCCTTTGCTCGCCATATCAATGAATGATTTTACGGTTGAGAAAAAAACACCGTCAGGCGATAACAGGGATTTTCTGGATACCAAGAAGACCAACTCAGAAAATCTATCGGTGGAAGTGGAACTGCCCGTACGCAACCTGAAGAAAGGGGATAATGTCATTATTATTGAGAACAGGAAGGGAAGCTGGCTGGCTTTCGACAACATCGAATTTTTATCGGATAAGCCGATAACCATGGGCAAATCAACCCATACAATTGATTTTTTTAATGTGCATGTTGTGCCTGCATTGAAATATGGAAAAGATGGGAAGTTGATGAATCCGGTAAAGGTACAGGTTGCCAACTGGAGCGATGAAACAATACATGCAGAGGTAAAAGCGGACAACATCACCCAGGCTATTGCTGTGAATCCCGGTATCCAGTCGATAGAGATACTTCTCCCGGAAGCGACAACCGACAAGAACACCGATCTCCGGCTGATTTACAACTCATCGGTTATTGGAAGGAAGAGGGTGAAACTCTCTCCCATAAAGAAATGGATGGTCTACCTGATACAACACACCCATACAGATATCGGGTATACAAGACCGCAGACCGAAATACTCCGTGAGCATATAAGATACATCGACTACGCCATCGAGTACTGTGAGCTGACCGAGAACCTGCCTGACGATGCGAAATTCAGGTGGACCTGCGAGGCTTCCTGGACAGTGAACGAATACCTGAAGAACAGGCCGAAGGCACAGATTGAGAAATTAAAAAAGTATATCGACAACGGGCAGATCGAGATCACAGGTATGTTTTTCAACATGGCTGAGATTGTGGATGAAAACTCATTCAAGACATTCCTTCAGCCCCTCGCCCTGTTTAAGAAGAATGATATCCCGGTCTATACAGCCATGCAGAACGATGTGAACGGGATAGCATGGTGTCTTGCCGATTATTTCCCCGACCTGGGAGTGAAGTATCTCTGGATGGGAGAACATGGACATCGCGCATTGATACCGTTTGACAAACCGACCGTATTCAGATGGGAATCTCCCTCCGGCAAGCAGATGGTTGCCTTCCGTTCCGATCATTATCATACCGGTAATTTCTTAGGCATAGATAACGGGAATGTCACTTCCCTGGAACCCCGACTCTTCAATTACCTGGCTAATCTCGACAAGAAGGAGTATCCTTTCGACGCCATTGCGATCCAGTTCTCCGGTTATAATACCGACAACTCACCTCCCTCCTTCAGCAGCAGCCAATTGGTGGAAGAGTGGAACAAAACCTACGCATTTCCCAAATTAAGGAATGGATTGCCGCATGAGTTCATGGATTATGTGGTTTCCCATGATAAGGAAAAAATAGAGAGTTATCGTGCTGCCTACCCCGACTGGTGGACCGACGGATTCGGGTCTGCGGCAAGGGAGACAGGTGCTTCCAGGACATCACATGCCGACATGGTCACCATCGAAAGCCTGTTATCGATGGCTGCCGTCAAAGGAGAGACTATTCCCGCCCATATCAGTGATGACATCTCCCACATCCATGAGAATTTGCTTTTTTACGACGAACATACCTTCGGTGCGGCAGAGAGCCTGCGTGATCCTTTGGCGGAGAACAGCCAGACGCAGTGGAGCCAGAAATCATCATTTGTATGGGAAGGGTTGAAAAGGGCACAACTACTCTATGAGACAGCCGGTGGGCTTCTGCAGGGAGAATTGAAGAGAGGAGACCATCCGACAATCACCTTCTTTAATCCCAACGCCCAGCGTCGTTCTAATCTGGTGATCACGTATATCGATTTCGAGGTCATACCGCAAGACAAGGTTTTCAGCATCAGGGACGCCGAGGGACACAGTCTGAAGGTACAACAACTCCACTCCCGCAGGGAGGGCAGATTTTACGCAATCGAAGCGGAAGATATTCCTGCCATGGGATATAAAACCTTCGATATAATTATCGAAGATAAAGTTTTACCTCCCTCCCGCCAGACTCTTCTCTCCGACAATGTCATTGAGAATAAGTATTATCGTCTTACCTTGAATCCTGTGACGGGCGGTATCCGGAGCCTGATCGACAAGGAACTGGATATAGAGTTGGTAGACGAGGAGTCGCCGTGGGATATGGGTGCATTTATCTATGAGAAGCTCGGCAACCGGCACCAGATGGAACAATACAGGACCAATGAATATGAACGGATCGGTTTGTCGGAAGTGCAACTGCTCCCGGGAGCCAACGGCGATATCTACCAAAGCGTATATGTCCGCGGAAAAGCGCCCGGGGTCGAAAATAGCTATGGTGTAAGAGTGGAGATAAAGCTATTCAACCATGAGAAAAGAATAGAGTTATCCTACGCTGTGAAGCGTCTGCCGGAATTGGATCCGACCGGCATATATGTAGCGTTCCCATTTAAGCTCAATGACTCCAAGCTGGCTTTTGATGTACAAGGCGGAGTGGTATATCCCGGGGAGAATCAACTCAAAGGAACCGCAAGCGACTGGAACACCGTACAAAATTTTGTCGCTGCAAGAAACAGCAAGATTCAGTTGATCATGGGGTCGGATGTGGTTCCGCTGGTACAGTTGGGCGATCTGCTGGACGGTCCCTTCCAATATGAAAAGAAGTATGACAAGCCCCATGTTTTTTCATGGGTAATGAACAACTACTGGGTTACCAATTTCCGCGCATCCCAGGAGGGTGAATTCAGATGGAATTATTGTATCACCTCCACCGAAGACCTCTCCAACAGCATTGCTATCGACTTCACAAGAAATAGCAGGATACCCCTTTACACCCGGGTCATGCCTGTGGGAAAAGAGAATAACAAACCCACGGAGTTTTCAGTATTCGAGATCGACCCACCCAACCTGTTGATGACATCCTGTAGCCCCTCCGGTGATCATGGCTTCCTGCTCCTCAATGTAAGGGAAACTGATGGTAAGGATACAGCACTTATCATCAGGGATAGAAGTGGCAAAACCTACGATTTCCAGGTGGTGAACGCCATTGAAGAACCTTTGTCGGATATTGTTGCATCCCATTCTTTCGCTCCTTTCGAGAATAAATTTATTAAAGTAAAATTGTCACGATGAAAAATGATCTTATACTCTATATTATTATTGGTTTCCTCTCTTGTCTACAAGGATGTGGAAAGAGTCAGGGATCGGGGGTAGTATGGCAAATTGGAGAAGAGGACAGCAGTGCTCAAGAATTTGCATTGTCATCCGGAGATTATGATGAGTTTCTGAATCGTGATTTCGGATGGGAAGACCGCTTCTTCCTGGTTGGAAAATCGGACCCGAAAGAAGATTTTCCCTATATCCTTCCAGGCCCTGACGATGCATGGGGTGGCACCAGCCATACCGCAGGTATCAGGACCCATGTCCTGAACATGCTCTTCAGAATGAAGTCGGCTCCCGATCATGGAGACTGGAAGTTGATCATCGATCTATTGGATACACATAAGGATCGCCCTCCTTACTTCAAAGTGACCGTGAACGGTAAATCATGGAAATATATTTTACCCAAGGGGGGAGGGGATGAGTCGCTCTCAGGCAATTACAGTAAATCCAGGAAGCATACCATCGAGATACCGCTGGATGCTGGTTTGATAAGAAAAGGAGGCAATGAAATAAACCTCACCAACCTTGAAGGGTCGTGGCTCATATTCGATGATATAAGGCTCGAAGGTCCTGCCAATGCAGTCCTCGATGAATCCACCGGAACGGCTTATGTAAGGAGTGTGGAAGCAGCAGACTATCAGATAGCAGAAACAGGAAGCCAGCCCCTTTTGGTGGATCTGGAACATCTCTCCGGAACACCGAAGGTAGAGGTGACTGTCGATGGCAATAAGATATTGGAACAGGTATTAGAGCAGGGACGATATGTGCTGGAAGCTCCGATGCCTGCTGCCTCTTCACGACAGGAAAGCAGGTATAGTGTAGCGATAGATGGCAAGGTTATTGAGAAGGGCAAGGTAACCCGTTCACCCCAAAGAGATATAACCGCAGCCGACTACATAGATACCCGTATGGGTACTGCCCATTCACGCTGGATGATAGCACCCGGCCCCTGGATGCCTTTCAGCATGGTGAAACTCAGTCCTGACAACCAGAATTCGGGATGGCAAGCCGGATATGACCCGAGTTTCGAAAGTATCGGCACCTTCAGCCACATCCATGAATGGACGATGGCAGGATTGGGGATAATGCCGGTAAACGGGCCGTTGAAAACAAACATAGGAGACCAGTCCATCTTCAAGAAAGATACATTGTCGTATCGTTCTTCCTTCGACAAACAGGGTGAAGAAGCAAAAGTAGGTTATTACAAAGCCAACCTGACCGATTACAATATCAAAGCCGAACTCACTTCCACCACCCGTTGCGGTTTTCAACGGTACAGCTACCCTTCAGGTACCGATTCACGCGTAATGATCGACCTGAAAATTCCTACAGAATACAATTACGACATATTGGAGGCAAAGATAGAGAGAGTAAGCGCCCGCCGGATTGAAGGTTACAGCAAGCAGCAATCCAAAGCAGTCTGGTCATCCGATGTCGATCAGGATTATACCCTCTATTTCGTGATAGAATTCGACCGGAATATCACTCATTTCGGGGGATGGGTCAATAGCGGGATCGTTCATGAAGAGGAAATATATGCCGGAAATCCGGAGAAAATAGGTTGTTTCGCAGAATTTGATACCCGACAAGACCAAATCGTCCAGGTACGTTCAGGAATCTCCTATGTAGATATGGAGGGAGCGTCAAAGAATCTTGAAGAAGAGATAAAGGAACCATTCAACTGGGACTTTGAAGCCGTCCGTGATAGTCACCGTCAGGCATGGAACGACATCCTTTCCCGCATATACATACAGAGTAACGACCAGAGGGAAAAGAAACGGTTCTATACCAATATGTACCGTTCATACTGCCGTAACATGTTCAGCGATATCGATGGGCGCTGGGTGGATGCTACCGAGAAGATACAGAAATTCGAAGACCCCGATGCAGTAGCATTAGGATGCGACGCCTTCTGGAATACATTCTGGAACCTGAACCAATTATGGAATCTGGCGACGCCGGAATGGTCGTCACGTTGGGTAAAATCCCAGTTGGGCATGTACGATGCCAACGGATGGTTGGCCAAAGGTCCTGCCGGGATGGAGTATATCCCGGTAATGGTTGCCGAGCATGAGATCCCGTTACTTGTGAGTGCCTGGCAGATGGGTATCCGGAACTTTGATATTGAAAAAGTGTTTGAAGCTGCCAGGAAAATGCAGACGACCTTACCTCAACGTGTAGGAAACGGTCTTGCCGGAAACCGGGATTTGGCTGCTTACCTGAAATACCAATATGTACCGGCCGACAAAGGGCGTTTTTCCAATTCGCTGGAATATGCATACGATGACTGGACAGTATCCCAATTGGCAAAGACCCTCGGCAAAGAAAAGGAGTATGAGATTTTTTCGGAGAGAGGCAGTTGGTGGCGGAATGCCATTGATCCGGAGACCGGTTTTGCCCGGATGCGTAACAGCAATGGAGAGTGGGAAAAAGATTTCGATCCCTTCAAATCGGGAGCAAACCACCATTACGTGGAAGGGAATGCGTGGCAATTGACATTCTTCGTTCCCCAGGATGTACCGGCATTGGCTAAAGCGATCGGCAAGGAGAAGTTCATAGACCGCCTGACATGGGGTTTTGAAGCCAGTGAGCCGTTGCGCTATAATGCACCGGGTGATCGGTATTGGGACTATCCCGTAGTACAGGGAAACCAGCAGTCCATGCACTTCGCCTTCCTGTTCAACTGGGTAGGACAACCGTGGCAGACGCAGAAATGGAGCCGCTCCATTATCGACCGTTATTATGGACATGAGCTGGCGAATGCCTATCTGGGCGACGAAGACCAGGGGCAGATGTCCGCATGGTTCATTATGGCTGCATTAGGACTATTTCAGACTGATGGAGGATGCCGCACCGAACCGGTGTATGAGATTGGGAGCCCCCTGTTTGAACGGACAGTGATCGACCTGGGAGGAAGATTTGGCAGGGGCAATCAATTCGAAATCATTGCCCACAATGCTTCCCGAATAAACAAATATGTCCAGTCGGCTACTCTGAACGGGAAAACACTCGATTCATTTCATTTCCCGGCAAAAGAACTGCTCAACGGAGGTAAATTGGAATTACAAATGGGATCTGCACCAAAAAAAGATTGGGGAATACAATAACAAGTAAAAAAAGAGGAAATGACGAATTCGTATCCGGTTTCAAAAGGAAAGGTACTGCCTGTATTGTTTGGTTTTTTCATTATGGGTTTCTGTGACCTTGTGGGTGTATCCGTAACCTACGCAAAAGATATGTTCGGATGGTCGGAGACCGAAGCCGGTTTCCTACCGTCCATGGTATTCATATGGTTTCTGATCTTGTCTATTCCTACAGCGATGCTGGCGAACAAAATCGGCCGTAAGCACACGGTGATGATCAGCATGTTTTTCACCTTTATCGGCATGGTGATCCCGTTTTTCATCTTCAACGAAATCACCTGTTACCTTGCTTTTGGTTTTCTGGGAATAGGCAATACCATATTGCAGGTATCGTTGAACCCGTTATTGACCAATGTGGTATACGAAGACAAGTTGACAAGCAGTCTTACTGCCGGACAATTCATTAAAGCGATATCCTCGTTCCTGGGGCCTATCGTAGCCGGATATTGCTCCCTACACCTGGGTAGCTGGGAAAAGATGTTCTCTCTTTACGCCATTGTCACGCTTATTTCATCTGCCTGGTTATATTTTACCCGGATAGAAGAGACGCCAAACGAGGAGAAATCACTCTCTTTCGGCCGGATAATCGGCTTATTGGGAGACGGCAAGATCCTGCTACTCTTCCTGGGTATTCTTTGCATCGTGGGATTGGATGTGGGAATGAATACCGTTACACCCAAATTACTGATCGAACGGACAGGGATAGAAAAAGAAGCGGCAGGATATGGTACAAGCTGGTATTTCGCAGCCCGGACACTGGGTACATTCATCGGCGCATTCCTATTGGCAAGAGTATCGGCGAAGGGCTATTTCAGGATAAACATGCTGGTTGTGCTGATTGCCATGGGCGCATTATTTATTGTTTCCACCCAACTGTGGATCCTGGCGATGGTGTCCATCATCGCATTTGCAGCTTCCAGCATTTTTGCCGTTATTTACGGAATAGCGCTGCAACTCTATCCACAGAAGGCAAACGAGATCTCAGGGCTTATGATCACCGGCGTGGCAGGAGGAGCTGTAATTCCACCCTTAATGGGGATTAGTGCTGATTATCTGGGGAACCAGACCGGCTCACTGCTGATTATCGGGATTTGTGTTATCTACCTCTTCGGCTGCTCATTCTGGGTAAAAACCGGAACCAGCAGCAACCGAGTCTGAACTGATCGCAGATCAAACAACAAGTATATATCAAAAATGTAAAAAATAGTATGAAACAAGTTTTTATCTATGCATCTGCCCTCCTCTTCTTATTGGGATGCAAGGGCGGTATGGCTGAGAAAAAGATCAACCCGGAACTGGTTCAACAAATTCGTCAGGATGAGCGCATCGGGCAGGTAAAGACCATGGCCGAAGAGCTGCTGGAGAATGGACTGAATGCGGGTGATGCCTATAATGAAATATGGATCCGCGACCTGAATACCTTTATTGAGCTGGCTTGCAAAGCCGGAGATGTAAATAAGATCAGGGAATCGCTGCTTACTTTCTTTAAACTCCAGGGCAGCGACGGAAATATTGTGGACGGTTATGTAAAAAGAACGGATGCACGCGTATCCTACAATTACTCTTATAGCGATTTAGCACCCGAGTTTGCAGCCCATAAAAATACGGTGGAGACCGATCAGGAGGCATCGCTGATTCAGGCGGTAGCGAAATATATACGGGTGACCGGGGACAACTCTATCCTGCAGGAAGAGATTGGAGGGCGCAGCGTTGACCAGCGGATGGAAGATGCCTTGCATTTTCTGGCAAAAGATAAATTCAATGAAAAGTATGGCCTACTCTGGGGGGCGACCACTGCCGACTGGGGAGATGTGCAACCCGAACATGACTGGGGAGTGAATATAGATGACTCATCCCATCTCTGCATCGACATCTATGACAATGCCATGTATATCATCGCCATAAAGGATTATCTGGAAATAACCCAAAGTGGCGACAAAGAACAATGGAGTAATATTTGCCAACAGGTTTCCTCTAATGTAAGAAAATATCTATGGGACAGCAAAAACCAGAAGTTCATCCCCCATATCTATCTCGACGGCTCACCTTTTCCCGACGATTTCGACGAGAGTGCTATTTACTATCATGGAGGGACAGCCATTGCCATTGAAGCGGGATTATTGTCAAAAGAAGAGATACTGGTATCCTACAATAAAATGAAAGAGAATGTAAAAGCCGCCAACGCCCAGTCGATAGGATTGACGCTTTATCCCGTCTATCCCAATGGATTTTTTAAGAACAGGGGAATGGGTGAATATTCGTACCAGAATGGAGGCGACTGGACCTGGTTCGGCGGTAGGATGGTGCAACAGCTGATCGCCAACGGGTTTTATGAAGAAGCATACGAAGCCATCTCCCCGATATTGGACAGAACGATCAAGCATAACAACTTTTACGAATGGTGGACACCCGACGGAACTCCCCATAACGGCAATTTCAGAGGGTCGGCCGGGGTATTGTGGAAAGCGATTGAACTGTTTGAGCAATCGTTGGAATAAGGAGTACTACATGATTGCATAACTGAATCATTCATTTGAGACTGTATGCAACCCAATATCAACAAACTAAAAATGAAATACTTACCATTCATTACTCTATGCTGCATCATTTTTGCAGATTGTGTGTCTGACAAAAGTGGCGTCATGGAAGATGATTTTACGCGATACGTCAATCCCAATATAGGTACGGTACACAGCCGATGGTTCTTTTACACGCCGGCCGCTGTTCCTTTCGGAATGGCAAAACTGGCACCCTCCACAAACGGATCTTACGGCAATAAGGATGGGTGGCAAGCGGTCGGATATGAGGATGGTCATACCTCTATTGAAGGATTCGCCTGTTTTCATGAGTTCCAGATTGGTGGAATTATGCTTATGCCGGTAGTAGGTGAGGTAAGGACGCAGCCGGGACGTCTCGAAAACCCTGAAGAGGGGTACCGTTCCGGTTTCGACAAAGATACCGAAACCGCGACTCCGGGGTATTACAGCGTCATACTCAAGGATTACAATACCAAAGTGGAACTCACCGCCACCGAAAGGGTCGGCTTGCAACGATATACCTTTCCCGAAAGCGATAGCGCATACATTATCTTCGACATAGGGAACCGGCTGGGAGAAAGCGGTGCGGTGAAAGATGCATATATCCGGTTAATCGACCACCAGACCATTGAAGGATCCGTAACCACCACTCCCGAATATACCAAAAAATACCAGAGCGGAGCCAATATCACAATGTATTTCCACGCTAAACTGGATCGGCCGATCGAAGAAAGTCTGGTATTCCATCGTGGAGAGAAAGCCGTTGAGGGAGACGAAATAAGCGGTATTGGCAGCACAATGGCCGTCAGGTTCAATACTGCTAAAAATGGGGATATCACTGTAAAGATCGGACTATCCTACACCTCTGTCGAGAATGCCCGGTTAAACTATGAGGCTGAAGCTGCTTCCAAAACATTTGATGAAATAAAATCTGATACCCACGCCATCTGGAAAGAGAAACTCGGAAGAATAAAGGTTAGTGGAGGGAGTAATGAGGATAAAACCAAGTTCTATACCGGCCTCTATCATGCCATCCTTGGAAGGGGATTGGCAAACGATGTGAACGGCGCCTATCCCCGGAACGACGGAGGAATCGGACAAATCGAGATCGACCAGCAGGGACAGCCCGTTCATAACCATTACAATACCGATGCAGTCTGGGGTGCTTTCTGGAATCTCACCCAACTATGGACATTGGTCTACCCCGAATACTTTTCAGACTGGATCAAAAGCCAGTTATTGGTCTATCAGGAGACCGGCTGGCTTGGCGATGGCATTGCCAACAGCAAATATGTCTCCGGCGTTGGTACCAATTTTACCGGCCTCGCCATTGCTGCCGCCTACAACTGTGGCATCCGCGATTTTAATGTGAATCTGGGTTATGAAGCGGCACTCAAGAATGAAATTGAGAGCAAAGACCGTATAGAGGGCGCCGGCAAAATGGATGTAGGATTGTTTGTCGACATGGGGTATGCTCCCTATGTACCCGAGCTCGCCTGGTTATCCACACCCGAAGGATCGATGTTCGGCACATCACATACGCTGGAATATGCTTTCAGTTGTTTTGCCGTGTCCGGATTTGCCAAAGCACTCGGGAAAGAAGAGGAGAGCTTATTACTTCAAAAGCTTTCAAAAGGGTGGCAACTGGTTTTCGATGACGAGACAAAACTGATGAGACCCCGACTCAAAAACGGTGAGTTCCTGGAACCTTTCGATGAACTGGCCCCATGGATCGGTTTTCAGGAAGGAAATGCAGTGCAATATACCTTTTATGTACCTCACCATATAGAAGCACTTATTGAGCGTGTCGGGAAAGAAGAATTTAACAACAGGCTGGATAGTATCTTCACCCTCTCCCAACACACTCTGTTTGGTGGGGGTAAAGAGGTGGATGCTTTCTCCGGGATACACTCAGTCTACAACCATGGCAACCAGCCTAACCTACACGCGTCATGGCTGTTTAACTTCTCAGGAAAACCATACCTGACTCAAAAATGGGTCAGGGCGATCTGTAATGAATTCTACGGGGTAGATGGGACCCATGGCTATGGCTACGGACAGGATGAGGATCAGGGACAGTTGGGTGCATGGTACGTCATGGCCACAATGGGATTGTTTGATGTAAAGGCTTTGACCGAAAATAATCCGCAGATGCAGATAGCCGGACCTCTATTTGACAGGATAGAAATAAAATTAAACAATGATTATTATAAAGGCGATAAATTTATTATTATTGCAGAAAATAACGCTACTGAAAACAATTATATAATATCTGCAGCGTATAATGACAAGACTATAAATGATTTTCAGATCCCATTCTCCAATATCGTGGAGGGAGGAGTCCTGAAACTAAAAATGGGAGATACTCCTCCTTAATACTCAGTTTACATCCTATCACATCCTTATCAAAAAATGAAGAAAATATCTTTACTACTTCTTATCTCGTTGATTTCCAGTATATCCTCTTCCGGTCAAGCCGTATCAACACAAAAAGAACCTGTGGATTACGTCGACTGCTTTATAGGCACTTCAAACTCCAGGTGGATGCTGGGTCCTTATGCCCAGTTGCCCTTCGGCATGGTACAAATCGGACCGGATAATCAAGGAAATAGATGGATGGGAGGATATGAATATGCCATCAACAGTATCTCCGGTTTCAGCCATATCCATGCCTGGACAATGGGGGGACTGATGATGATGCCCACCACCGCCGACCTGGCCATCTCCAATCCCGGTCCCGATGCCCCCTATAAAGGTGCCAACGCAGGTTATCACTCCAGAATCCTGAAAGAAACCGAAAAGGCATTCCCCGGTTATTACGAGGTAGAACTCTACGATCACAAGGTGAAGGCAAGCATGACAGCCTCCACCCGATGCAGCTTCCAAAGGTACGTCTACCCCAAAGCATCCGAATCGAGGATCATGATCGACCTCCATTTCCCGACCGAGTGGGATTACGGTTTTACGGTAGAAGATGCTGTGATAAGTATGGTCAACGACAAGGAGATTGAAGGTTATGCGAAATGCAAATCAGGTGCCTGGAGCAGTTGGAATGACTGGACACTCTTTTTTGTGATCAAGCTGGACAAGCCTATTGAAACATTCAACGGTTGGCATAATGGCCATATCAGCGAAAACATAAAGGATATAAAAGGGAATAACGATATCGGCGCATTTGTGACGTTCACTACAGCCGAAGGAGAGGAAGTCCTTATCCAAACGGGACTCTCCCTTGTGAGCATCGAAGGTGCCAGAAAGAATCTCAATGAAGAGATCGAAATCCCCTTCGGATGGAACTTTGATGCTGCTGTGACCAATGCACGTAAGGTGTGGAATGATTTACTCGGCAAAGTAAAAGTGGAAGGGGGTACGGAAATCAACAAGACAAAGTTCTACACCAATCTTTACCGTTCATTCTCGGGGAAACAGACATGGAATGATGTCGATGGCAGGTATAGGGATGCCTGTGAAGAGATACAGCAATTAGCAGAAGGCCAATCGGTATATGGAGGAGATGCTTTCTGGAATTCCTACTGGAATCTAAACGGACTGTGGTCACTGATTACTCCGAAAATCATGGACAATTGGGTAACCACCCAACTGGAAATGTACAGGCATACAGGATGGACAAGTAAAGGTCCGGCAGGCATAGAATATTCCGGCATCATGGAAGGATCGCACGAGATAGCATTGATGGTGGCCGCATACCAGAAAGGGATTAGAAAAGACGGCGAGGCTATTTATGAAGCTGTCCGAAAAATGGTCTTCAATCCTGGTGGATCTCATCCTTGTGGTGGAAATTATGGCCAACTGAATCTGGGCTATTATACTAAACTGGGATATATGCCAAGAGAGGTAGACGTCGTCTCCAAGACCTTGGATTATGCTTATGACGATTATTGTGTGGCCCAATTGGCAAAAGCGCTGCACAGGAAGAAGGATGCGGCAGTGCTTGAAAAGAGGGCCATGAACTACAGGAATGTATTTCATCCCGACCAGAAATATGTCTGTCGAAGGGACTCGTTGGGAAACTGGGATCCGGAGTTTGATATCTTTTCAAATCAGGGATTTATCGAGGGAAATTCGTGGCAATATTCGTGGTATGTTCCTCATGATGTCCCCGGTTTGTTGGACCTGATTGGGCGCGACAAGGCAAAGCAACGGTTGAAAGATGGTTTCAGGAAATCGGAAGAGCATAATTTTGCAGCTCATATCTTCGATCGTACCATGGGCCAATCGGCGGAATTTTATATCAATCACGGGAACGAGGTGAACATGAGTGCCGCATACATCTTCAACTATTTGGGAGAACCGGCTTTGTGCCAGCAATATACCCGCGAAATACTGGATCGATACTATGGAGCAACACCCTATCATGGCTGGGAAGGCGATGAAGATGAAGGCCAGATGGGAGCGTGGTTTGTAATGACAGCTATCGGATTATTTGAGATGAATGGAGGAGTGACCGCCAACTCTGAGTTTGACATTACTACTCCACTATTTGAAAAAATCACTATCTCACTGGATGGCGATTACTATCCGGGAAATAAATTCACTATCGAGACAAAGAACTATAGCGGGGAGAACAAATATATCCAGGCTGCCTACTTAAACGGCAAGAGGCTCAAAAGGCCAGAAATCCTTTTCTCCGACATTGTCAAGGGTGGAACTCTTATACTTGAAGCAGGAGATAAACCAAACGACAAAGCTTTTTAGTCCGAAGAAGACAATTATCCGAAAAAAATAAATTTACGATATTAAGAGGGGAAACACTAAGAAAAAGATGATAGCTATTCCCACTCTTTGATCCTTTTCACCGCTTCGGCGGTCCGCTCATAGCTGTTGAAGGCGGTCAACCGGAAATAGCCTTCACCCTGGGTACCAAATCCAATGCCGGGTGTACCCACTATATGACACTCTTCGAGCAGACGGTCGAAGAAGGTCCATGAATCCATACCATTCGGGCATTTCAGCCAGATATAGGGTGAATTTTCACCCCCGAAAATGGTCCATCCCTTTTCCGCCAAGCCTTTCCTGATGATCTCTGCGTTGCGCATGTAATATGCGACCATCTCTCCAACTTCATGCTGCCCCCCAGGCGAATAGACTGCTTCCGCCGCTTTTTGAACAATATAGGGGGTACCATTGAATTTGGTGGATTGGCGGCGATTCCATAAAGCATTGATTGAAATCTCTTTGCCGTTGACAGATTCTGTTATCAATGTTTTCGGGACTACGGTATAGCTACAGCGCAGACCGGTGAATCCGGCATTCTTGGAGAAAGAACGGAATTCAATGGCACAGGTCGTGGCTCCCTCAATTTCATAAATAGTACGAGGTATCTCTTCATCCCGGATAAAAGCTTCGTAAGCCGCGTCAAACAGGATAAGACTCTTGTTTCTCAGCGCGTAATCCACCCACTGTTTGAGTTGCTGCCGATTCATCACCGTACCTGTAGGGTTGTTGGGATAACAGAGATAGATCACATCCATCCGCTGCGAAGGTATCTCAGGCAGAAATCCGTTCTCCTCGCCACAGGAAAGCATTACGATCTTCGAAGACTTGCCCAGCCGCATGATATTGGTGTCGAGATAGACAGGATAGACAGGATCGGTAATGGCTACCACATTGTCTTCTCCCAGGATATCGCCAATATTTCCCGTATCGCTTTTTGACCCATCACCCACAAAAATTTCATCCGGAGAAATTTTCACACCTCTCTGCCTGAAATCGATCTCCGCTATTTTATCCCGCAGAAAACTATAGCCCTGCTCCGGTCCGTAACCACGAAAAGTAGCCTTATCCGCCATCTCATCCACCGCACTGTGCATGGCACTGATGACAGAGGGAGGGAGGGGGAGTGTTACGTCGCCAATCCCCAGCCGGATCACATCCGCCTCAGGGTGTGCCGCACTGAATATCTCTACTCTTCTGGCTATGGTACTGAACAGATAACTCTCATTCAGTTGCAAATAGTTTTCGTTGATTTCAAACATATAACTGATTTGATGATTTACGGATTTGATGATTTTGATAATCAGTACATCAACTAATTATCACATCAATTAAAGCTCTCCTTTAAACACGAAATGGGCATCACCGGTAAGGAAGACCTGGTTATTGTCTCTCTCCCACTCAACCTCGAGGGTACCCCCTCTGAGTTGGACCGATGCTTTGAGATTGGACTGGTTAGTAATCACTGCTGCAACTAACGTAGCACAGGCACCACTCCCACAGGCAAGCGTCTCGCCACTTCCTCTTTCCCATACCCGCATCCTGAGATGGGTCGGGTCGACCACCTCGATAAATTCCACATTGGTGCGTTGCGGAAATAGAGGGTGGTTCTCGATCTGCGGTCCGATCTTCTCTATTTCCAGTGCATCTATACCCTCCATAAAGATAGCCACATGCGGATTACCCATGGAGACAAAAGTGATGAGGTACTCCTGGCCGTTCACCTGCAGGGGATAGTTGACCATTCCGGGAATAGTGACCAGGTTCGAGTCGGCAAACGCCGCTTTCCCCATATTTACCTGTACACGTTCCACTT
Organism: Proteiniphilum sp.; assembly: GCF_034927365.1. Lineage (GTDB taxonomy): Bacteria > Bacteroidota > Bacteroidia > Bacteroidales > Dysgonomonadaceae > Proteiniphilum. The sequence goes on from NZ_JAYFQD010000007.1 coordinate 362,045, forward strand.
CATTGCTTTGCGGATTCACCGTCAATGCAAGATATTTCATACCCGATTTCGTATTGAGGGCGATCTCTTTTTTAGTGGTTAGTCCTCTTTCATAAAGATATTTACCCACACATCGCGCCGCATTCCCACACATCGCACCTTCACTGCCATCGGCATTGAACATCTTCATGGAGAAATCACCCTCTTCGTCAGGCCCGATAAGAACAAGCCCGTCACTCCCTACCCCGAAATGGCGATCGCTCACCCGGCGGGATAACCGTTTCGGATCATCCACCCGCTCTTCGAACAGGTTGACATAGATATAGTCATTGCCTGCGGCCTGCATTTTTTCAAACTTCATACGATTGAAATTATTTCATTTTCTATCAAGACCGGTATTCATACCGAACCCAAACTTTATCATAAAAAAACACCTGCGTGATTCCACAGAATCAGGCAAGTGTTTTAAGATTATATGCAATGAGTGTATCCGGATTATTATCCCTTGGAGTACGCCATCACAAATGAGGCAAAATTCAAAAATTACCTAGTTTATATTTAAACGATTTCGCTTTAAATAACCAATTTACATAGACAATTGTTTATTATTCGACAAAAATACAACTTTTTGTTTGTTTTTCATACAAAAAAGAAACAAATTTTTTATTTGTACTTTATCCATTTTATCATTTCCTTGATTGATGGTTTTTTACCGTACATCAGAATACCTACACGGTAAATTTTGGCGGCAAGGATGGAGATAAGTATAAATGTACCATAGAGTAGGGCAACCGACAATAACTTCTCCCACAGGGGTATTCCGAACGGTATACGTACCATCATCACAATTGGTGAACTGAACGGGATCAGCGACGTCCAGAATGCCAACGGTCCATCGGGATTATTCACGCTATAGAATCCTGCAAAGAAAGCGAAGGCGATAATAAGTGTGACAGGGGTCAGGAACTGACCTGTATCCTCTTCGCTATCTACTGCCGAAGCAAACATGGCGAAGATGGATGCATAGAGGATATATCCCCCGATAAAAAAGAGGATAAAATAGAAACCGATTTCTAACCAGTTGACAGACATCACCGTATTCATAATTCCTTCCATATCGAAATTGGCCATTTGGGGCGACACGGCAGTCGCTTCCACCTGTCCATGAGAGGCTATAAAGAAAGACAATCCGCTGGAGAATAGTCCCATCAATATACCCCAGATAGCCAACTGTGTAATTCCGACCAGGCCGATGCCTACTATTTTACCTATCAACAGGTTGACCGGCTTCACGGAAGAGACCATCACCTCAACGATACGGCTCTTCTTCTCTTCGAGCACCGCCTGCATCACCATATTGCCATACATCAGTATAAACATATAGATAAGAATGGTGAAGAGCATTCCGATGATTGTAGCCAGTTCAGTAGACGATTCCGATACTCCCCCCTCGCTATCGAGGCGCAATGTACGCAAGGAGACCCTTGACCCATCCTCCACGATGGATCGTACCTGTGTGATGGCTTCCGTGTCCACACTACCGGACGATGAAAGATCATCCAGTTTTTGTTGTGTCACCTTCTCGCTCAACGTATTCACGATCATCGACTGCAATTCCTGCGGCGCCTGTTTATGGGATGTAAGGGAAACTGCACGCGGATCCTCATTCAGGTCACCGGTAATCTGTAAAATTGCAAATAAATCCTTCCCCAATCTTGATTCCGATTCCTGTTGCTCCGATTTGCCTATCACCTGAAACTGATAAGCGTTGGTAGATTTCAACAAAGGGGCATAGATACCTGTATTATCGATTACGGCCACATTCTTCACGCTTCCCTCATTGAGAGTGGAAAGCCACAGAGGAACTAATGACAAAGCCACCATCAGCACCGGCATAAGGAGAGTAAGAATAATAAATGATTTTTTTCTTACCCTTGTAGTATATTCTCTTTGGATTACTAAACCTAATCTGTTCATTTTCTGTTGATTTTCAGTTGTTATTCGGTTGTTGCTCGATTGATGTTCAGTTGTTGTTCGGTTGTGATTCGGTTGTTGTCCGGTTGTATTTATCCCGCAAGACGGGAAATAACATGAACGAAGTGAATGAATAACTACTGAATAACGGCGAAGCATAAATTATTTTGTTACGGTGCGGATGAATACATCGTTCATGGTAGGCAGTTCTTCATCATAACTCACTACCTCATACCTGTCGAGGATCAATCTCACCAAATCATTGCTGTTGATATCATCCTGCTTCTGGATGCGCAGATCGACAAATTCATGGTAGGGTTCTTTCGACAACAGAATAAAGGAAGGGTGTTCCATGTCAAAATCATTACCCATCAGCCGGAACCGGAAAATATTAGGACGATGTTGTTTACGGATATCAAACACTTTTCCCTGCAATACCACCTGCGATTTATGGATAAGGGCTATATTATCACACAACTCTTCTACCGATTCCATATTATGGGTGGAAAGAATAATGGTTTTTCCTTCATCCTTGAGCCGGAGCATCTCCCGCTTTACGATATCTGCATTCACCGGATCGAAACCGCTGAAAGGTTCATCAAAAATCAGCAGTTCAGGATTATGGATCACCGTGGAAATGAACTGCACTTTCTGTTGCATACCCTTAGATAACTCTTCCACCTTACGGTTATACCAATCCATAATATCGAACCGCTTGAACCATATCATCAACTCGTGATGAGCTTGTTTTTTGGATAATCCTCTTAGTTGAGCCAGGTACATCGCTTGCTCCCCTACTTTCATCTTCTTGTATAACCCACGCTCTTCGGGCAAATAGCCTATCCTGTAGACATCTTCGGCTTTCGAGGAACGACCATCGATCATCACTTCACCACTATCGGGTGCGGTAATACGGGTAATGATACGGATGAGTGTAGTCTTCCCCGCTCCGTTCGGCCCCAACAACCCGAAGACAGTGCCACGGGGTACCTGAATACTCACCTTATTCAACGCCAGATGGCTGGCATATTGTTTTACTACGTCACTGGTTTCTAAATACATTTATTTCAATTGTTATGCGATTGTTATTCAATTGTTGTTCAGTTGTTATTCAATTGTTGTTCGGTTGTTGTTCGGTTGTATTTATCCCGCAAGACGGAAAATAACATGAACGAAGTGAATGAATAACTACCGAATCATCCCGCAAAGCGGGGAATAACTACTGAATAACGTGAGCGAAGCGAGCGAATAACTACTGAATATCGGCGAAGCCTAATATTTCAATATTATCCTTTCTCCCAAAAACTCCTTCGCAAGCACTTTCTTTATCTCCTGTAACTCTTTCAATTGAGCGATAAGGGAGAGGGATTCTTCCGGGTCACTCTGTTTCATCGCCTCTTTTATCTCCTTGATCCGTTGCATGATATAAGCGTTTTTTAGTTCTGTAGTTGCACGGGGCACAAGGGAATTCAGCAGATTTTGCTCCAACAAGCGGGAGTTTTTGTCTCCCTGCTCTTCTCCTAATATTTTTGCATGAATTTTACTCAGTTGGTACCGGTCGCTTATCAACTCCGATGCCAGCCTGCTGATTTGGGGATCGGGATGTGAGAGAAAGTAACGACTGGCATCAAAATCGGGATCCTCGATATAGGTCGCTGCCTCATCAAAAATCCGCCGGTACAGGCTGATAGTAAAGATGATACTGTCCCGGTTAAGATCTTCATTCACAAATTCAATAACTCCCGGGCCCTCTTCTACCAACACATCCTCTTCGATAACCTCTCGCCCCTCCTTACGTTTACGCTTTTCGAATTTCCGATATATAGGCATATTCCCGTAGCGGACTATATAACGCACTATCTCCTTTTCATATTTTTCGTAAGGAGTTTTTAAAGAGGCTTTACTTTCCGTAAGGACTACTCCCGGTATTGGCATCAGCTCCAATTCGCGGTCTGGAAACGAAACCGGCTCTTTTTCTTTCTGTTCTTTTTTTCTTTCGTAATTGCGGCGGCGTATCTTATTGATCTCCGAAATCAGTATCTGCTCCTGCATATCCAATAGCTGTGAACACTCCTGAATATAAACCGATCGTGTAATTGTATTGGGAATCAACGCAATGCTTTCCACCACATTGGATATCAGCCCTGCCCGTTTGACTGGATCATCCCCCACCTCTTTCAGCAGAAGTTGCGTTTTAAACCGTATAAAATCGACCTCGTTTTGTGCAATATAATGGTGAAAGCCTTCTGCATTCTGCTTTCTGGAAAACGAATCGGGATCTTCCCCTTCGGGGAGCAGTACAACCTTCACATTCATTCCATCTTCCAACAACAAATCGATCCCCCTCAATGCCGCTTTTATCCCCGCCGCATCACCATCATAAAGTACGGTAATGTTTTCGGAGAAGCGGTGGATCATACGGATCTGACCGTAAGTGAGTGCCGTACCCGACGAGGCCACCACGTTCTCGATACCCGCCTGGTGCATCGAGATCACATCGGTATATCCTTCCACCAGAAAGCACTTATCCTGTTTTACGATGGCGTTTTTGGCAAAATAGATTCCGTAGAGTTCCTTACTTTTGGAATAGATTTCGCTTTCGGGGGAATTCACATACTTCCCCGTATTCTCTACTTTTTTGAGGATACGGCCTCCGAAAGCGACCACCTTGCCGGAGAGTGTATGGACAGGGAAAATCACCCTTCCCCGGAAACGATCGTAGAGCGCCTGACCTTCATTACCGGTGGATAATCCCGTTTTCAACAGGTAATCCCGCTTGTATCCCGCTTTCTGCGCTTCGACTGAAAAGGCGTCACGTTGCTCCAGACTATAACCGAGTTGGAACTTCTTCACGATATCGTCCCGGAATCCCCTCTCACGGAAATAACTGAGTCCAACCGCTTTCCCTTCAGGATTGGCGTGCAATATTTTTACAAAATAATCGCGGGCATACTCGTTAAGGATGAACATGCTATCGCGATCACTCTGCGCCTGCTTCTCCTCATCGGTAAACTCCTTCTCCACCACCTCGATATTGTACTTCTTGGCAAGGTACTTCAGCGCTTCGTAATAGGAGAGCTGCTCATGCTTCATCACGAAGTGAATAGGTGATCCTCCTTCGTTACAGGCAAAACACTTACAGATATTCTTGGAGGGAGAGACATAGAAGGAGGGGGTACGATCGTCATGAAAAGGGCACAAACCCACGTAGTTCACTCCCCGTCGACGGAGCGTGACAAAGTCGGACACAACATCCACAATCTGTGCCGCATCCTGAATACGTCCTAGAGTTATCTGAGCGATCATTTGGCTGCACGAAATTAATGATTTTTCCTGTAAAAGAATCCTAAATACAAAAATAAAGCCCTATATTTGTAGAGTATTTAGTCTAACTCAAGTACTATAAATATTTACAAAAATGGATGCTATCGACTGGTCGAATTTATCATTCGGCTACATGAAAACCGACTACAACGTACGCAGTTATTACCGCGACGGCAGATGGAGTGATCCCGAACTGGAAACATCGGAACAAATCAACCTGCATATGGCAGCTACCTGCCTGCACTACGGACAGGAAGTTTTTGAAGGATTAAAAGCTTTTCGTGGGAAAGACGGGAAAATACGTATTTTCCGGATGAGGGAGAATGCACTGCGCCTGCAATCCTCCTGCCATGGAATAATGATGGCGGAGCTACCGGTGGAACTTTTTGAAGAGATGGTATTGTTGGCCGTAAAGAAGAACGAACGTTTTGTACCTCCCTATGAAAGTGGAGCTTCATTATACATCCGACCACTGTTGATCGGTACCAGCGCCCAAGTAGGCGTGAAACCGGCCAAAGAATATACTTTCCTTATTTTTGTTACACCGGTAGGTCCCTATTTCAAGGAGGGATTCAAACCGACTCCCATGGTTATTATGCGTGAGTACGACCGTGCCGCACCACTCGGAACCGGAATCTACAAGGTGGGTGGAAATTATGCCGCCAGTCTGGTTGCCGGAGAGAAAGCCCATGAAATGGGATACTCCGCTGTACTTTATTTAGACGCCAAAGAAAAGAAATATATCGACGAGTGTGGACCTGCCAACTTCTTCGGAATCAAGGAGAACACCTATATCACGCCAAAATCGACATCGATTTTGCCTTCCATCACCAACAAAAGCCTGATGCAACTGGCAGAAGAGATGGGAATGAAAGTGGAACGTCGCCCGGTTTTGGAAGATGAATTAGCCACTTTCGAGGAAGCAGGGGCCTGTGGCACAGCCGCCGTAATCAGCCCCATTCTACGGATCGACGACCTGAGTGAAAACAAGAGTTATCAATTGTCTAAAGACGGTAAACCGGGTCCGATCTGCGAAAAGCTATACCATAAACTACGTGCAATCCAATATGGCGACGAACCGGATAAATATGGGTGGATAACGGTAGTTGAATGAGCGGGATAAAAAGAATAACTATGTTTTTAAAATCGCGTAATCACTACGAAAAAATAAAAACATAGTTAAGATTTTGGTTGGATTAAAAAATCAATGCGCGTAATTCTATTTTTCAATGAATCGGTAGCAAAGATAGGCTATTATTACCAACCGGCAGAAACCTCTTAGCAACTATTTCCCCATCCGGGGAAAATTTCCACAGTTCCTCCACTACATCTTTTTTAAGCCTGCAAATACGTATTGTCGCCTTTGGATGTGTCTTCTTGTTAAAACCGTTGTATGCAACGATCCGAACCCGACATACGACTATTGTTCGTCCGCATAAAAGAAGGGGACAAAGAGGCTTTCAATCGTTTGTTCCGATTGAAATATGAACCGCTTTTGTGTTTTGCGAAAAGCTACCTGGGTGAGACGGGGAAAGCAGGGGAGATCATTTCCGATCTGTTTGTCTGGCTCTGGCTGAACCGCGCAGATATCTCCGGGATTGACTCACCGGAGATATATCTTTTCAAGAGCGCGAAAAACCGTTGCCTGAACGCACTGAGGTGTAATGGCAAGGTGGTCTCAATCGATGAGCAACCATTGCCTGTACAACCATCGACCGACCACACACCCTTCTCTCAAATGGAGCATCAGGAATTATCGGAAAGACTCCATGCACTCGTAAAAAATCTACCGCCCCAACAGCAACAGATCTTCAAAATGATAAAAGAAAGTGGTCTGTCTGCCCGGCAGACCGCTGAAATCCTCCAACTATCACAACGAACCGTCGAGACACATCTCTATAAAGCAGTGAAAAGGCTCGAAGAAGAAATCACTCTCTATTTAGGCTATTCTCCCCGCAAAAAACAAATCAAAAAAACAATGTCGGCAATGTGGTAATTTCCTTCTTCTCACTACGTATTTCACGTCTTTGCTGTGTCTTGTAATAAACGACAAACTCAGCAGCAATGACAAAAAAGACATTCGCCGCTTTGGTTTCCAAAGAGATCGGCGGCAATATATCAGAAAAAGAACGTGAAAAGTTACGACAGACGCTGAAGGGTGACAGCCGAGTGAAAGAGGTATACGAGGAGATACATGCCTTTATGCGGGAAAAAGAATCACTGACAGAAGTAGATATCAATGCCAGACTGGATGAGGTATGGGGTAAAATCGCCGGAACACCATCCACCGTTGTTTGGCATCCGAAAGAGTTATCCCGCATATCAAAACCGAGGAAACGTATGATCCCGGTATGGGGCCAAGTTGCCGCGACGATAGCCATCCTGATCGGATTAGGATGGATGGCTTACTACTATTCTCCATCCAAAAAGGATCTGTATAGCCAAATGATAGAGTCAGGCAATGAAAACCTCTATGCCGTGCTTGACGATGGTACCCAAGTATGGCTTAACAAACACTCCAAGATCACCTATAATGACCATTTCGGTGAGAAACAGCGGAAAATAAACCTTACAGGCAAAGCCTTTTTCGATGTAGCATACCACCCCGAAGTATCTCTCACCGTAACAGCCCGTGAAATAGATGTGACGGTAAAAGGAACTGCTTTCAATGTCGATGCCGCCTCAAACAATATTGAAGTAGCGCTGATACGCGGATCAGTAGCAGTAAAAGACAACCGGAAGAAAAACAGCAAAGAGATACTGTTGCAGCCCCACCAGAAAATCATCATGCGCAACGGATACTTCCTCTCAAGTGACAGCAATTTCGTCGTCCAGGATTTGATACAGGAAAATGATACGATTATTCCCGAAACACGATGGTTAAAAGATGCGCTGATATTCCAAAAGCAGCGATTCTCCGATCTGGCCAAACTGATGGAAGAACGTTATAAGGTAACCATACGGATAGAAAATGCGGCATTGGCCGAACAACGTTTCACGGGGAGTATCAAGAGCGAAACACTGCAGCAGATGCTCGATGCACTAAAACAATCCTATCCGTTCACCTACGAAATAAACGACAAAGAAGTGATTATCCGTTGAATCGGAACAATATCTCCGGCTACTCATAACGCAAGTGAGACTTAAAACAGGACGCACGCAACAGACTAATATGCACTCTTTAAAGATTACTCTACTTTTAATTACTCTACTTTTTCTGACTATCGGGCTGCATGCTCAAACCGGTACGATCAGTATCTCAGCAACGAATGCATCCGTGAAGGATGTGTTCGTTGAACTACAACAAAAGAGTGGCTACAGAATCCTCTATAACGATGAGATTGTGTCGGACGAGTTGCGGGCCACCATTCAAGCCGAAAACAAACCAGTGAAAGAAGTACTTGAAGTCTTGCTACAAAATAACGGATTGACTTTCGTCATGTCGTCGGATGAATTGATCATCATCACGAAATCAAAATATATACAGGATGAACAGGAGATATTCGGTACGGTTATCGATGAAAATGATAAACCGGTACCATATGCCAACGTAGTTCTATTCCTCGGGAAGGATACCGTCCAATTTCGGTATGGTGCCGTAACCGATTACGAGGGTTACTACAAATTATCAGGTGTAAAACCGGGTGATTACCATTTGCGAATTTCGTTTATGGGTTACAAAACAGCCTATACTAATTTGTTTATCCCTGCCGATAGCCGTGAGCCTTTTATTTGCAATTTCAAACTAGAAAAAGACATCACCCTCCTGCAGGAACTGGTAGTGGAAGCAGATCATCCGGTGATGAAAGTAGACCGGGAGAAAATTATTTATCACGTTCCCTCATTGCTGAAAAACAAATCGGTAACGAATGCTTATGAGGCTATACGGGAAATCCCGGGAATAATGGAACAACAAGGTATCTTAACGCTCATCGGTACAAATGGAATGACCATCCTGTTGAACGGACAAAAAAGCTCCATGCCCTATGAGCAATTAATGGAGACTTTACGCGGTATTCCGGTCTCACGTGTGGAAAATATCGAGGTGATGTACAGTGCTCCACCGCAGTACAATGTGCGTGGAGCAGCAATCAACGTAGTCCTGAAACAGACTTCGGAAGAGAACAAAGAGGATGAGACATGGCAAGGAGAAGTCACTGCCGAATATACCCAACGTCACTATGCCATTGGCAATGGAAGAACCAACCTGCTCTACCTGGGAAAACGGACATCAGTAGATGCATCCTATTCCTATAAGAACGGCAAAAGTTTCAATTCGGAAGAGCTCACTGCAGCACATATCCTGGACGGGGTAACACACCATATTTCCCAATATAGTAGAAGAAGCGGAAAGGGGACAAATCATAATACCCGACTGGCTTTACAACATACTTTAAGCAACAAGGATAAATTCGATATGGCTTATACGGGTATCTTTCATGATACGAAGTCCGACCATATAGCATCCACCGATATTTCCGGAAAGACGATCGACACGAAAACAGGTCTCGATGGACCTTCCTCTACCCACAATATAAAAGTCGACTACACGGCCCATTTTGGGTTAAACGTCGGCGCGGATTACACCTCCTTTAACGATCAATCTGACTATTATCTGCAAAATAGCGTTCGAAACTCTTTAGCGTTGGCAGAACGACTGACTTATCGGTCACGACAGCAAATCGATCGCATCATGTTTTATGCCAACCGGTCACATTCACTCAAAAACAGGTGGAGCATCGATTATGGCTTCAATTACTCGGGAGTGCAAGCAAAGAACCGCTCTGATGCACTAAAAGATGGGGTTGAATATAACGAAGCGACCTTCAACACGAAACAACAGGAACATATCTGGAACTTTTTTGCCGGCTTCTCCAAAACCTTCACTGAAAAGTTATCAGCACAGGCATCTATTGCAGCGGAGTATTATAATGCCAAAGAGATATCCAAGGGCATTGAAAAAGAACTCTGGAATGATGTAGCGTGGTTTCCTACGGTAAATTTAAGTTACCGTCCAACGAAAGAACATATCTTCCAATTTGGTATCTCTTCCGATAAAAATTACCCTTCTTATTGGAGCCTGAATCCCAATATATTCTATTTCAGCGCTTACGGGGTAACCTACGGAAACCCTCATCTGCTACCAATGAGAAATTACAATATGGGACTAACCTATATCTTCCGGCAGAAATATGTGATCCGTCCCTTTTTCAATTATATTCCCGATTATTTTGTACAATTACCCTATCAGTCTCCCCATGAACTCCGACAGGAATTTATGGAGCAAAACTACACCTATCGCAAAAATATAGGACTCATGGGGGTAATTCCGTTCGAAATCGGCAAACGTATTTCATCGAGAGTGATTGCCAACGCAATGTATTGGCACGAGAAAGACGATGATTTTTTTGATATTCCCTTCGACAGAAGAGCCCTTGTCGGGATATTACAGATGAACCACGATATTACTCTCGCCTTCAAACCCAATCTGAAGATGAATATCTCGGGATACATCTCCACTCCCGGCGCCATACAGGGAATCTACGATCTGGGTGCTTCGGGCAATCTCTCCGGGGCATTGACATGGACATTCCAAAAAGAACGTGCACGATTGATACTGAGGGCTGATGATATTTTTAGTACGAGAACACCCGCAGCATCCGTCGACTACAAAGGGCAGAAAAGTACATTGAAAGCTTTCCGTGACACACGAGCCGTCATCCTCTCTTTTATTTACCGCTTTGGAGGTTACAAGGAAAAAGAACACAAAGAGGTCGATACCTCCCGGTTTGGAGGATTGTAAATAGATTGTTTATAAGTTTTCAGGTATTTTCTTTGATATATCAAAATAATTTATATCAAATTTGGATTTTATAGATAAAAGTTGTATCTTTGCGGTGCTCATTCTACCAATATAGGAGAATTGAGTTTCGAAGTTCGATACGCCAAGAAGCTTATCGAACTTTGCGTTTTTAATATACTTCATCTAATCTTCTCTGATATTTCTTTGCAATAATTTTAGGCCCCCCGTATTTCTCTTCCAAATAATAAGCGGACAATAAATAATAATCTTTAGTACTCCTATATGGCTCTAAAACAATCACATAATTTTCTTTTTCATCAAACAAATACGTCCTTATCACATCACGACCGTTAAACCTATCTTTATAACTAAAGATTTTAATAGCTTCTTTTTCCTGGACGAGATGCCAAATCCAATGTAATCTTTCAGATCTTTTTGGATCATATATTGTCCTTGACTTTATTCCATCTTCATTTTCCTCCGTCCTTCTTGTTAAATGACTGAATAGGGTATCCAATGCAGGCTCTCCATCAATTTTTATAGGGCGAATTGTTTTTTCCTGAAATTTAAAATGAGGATTATCTGCAATATCCCGATCAAAAACACCTCTTAATGATATATCCCGTTGTCTCTCATTAAAGTGTGCCAATTCCAACAGTTGATTATACTTTTTCAATAAATTCAACGGCATAGATTATTACTTTAAATCAATAAAAAACAAATTAAATTTCTGTTCATACGGAGGAGTAGGTAGTGTAATCGACTTATTACAATTCTTTTCGATTAACTCTATTATTTTATTCTTTGCCGTGACTTTATTCAAACCTCTTAATTTATAGTTAATAGCACCCATTAGCACATCCGTGAGTTGCATCAGTTCACTTTCATACGATTTTATTACCTGTAACGTTCTGACATTCATGTAGTCTCTTTCCAAGTATTTTTTGAGATTCCTTGCTTTTAAATAAGAGTAGGTATCCTTAATATCGATATAAATATTAAAGGTATCTGTGGGAGTTAACCTTTTATTTAGTAGTTGAAAATACATTTTATCATAAAAATCACCATGAGTCTGATCAAACTCTCCGTGTTTCAATTTAGATTTATCAATAATTATAGCTCTGAATTTTAAATCTGTTGCAAAAAAATATTCCACAATTTCTTTATAACATTCATATTGAGACTTTGAAATCTTACTCCATTTCAGTTCTCCTTTTAGATAATGTTTTCGCTTAATGCCCCTTATCTTTTCATTGTGTATTTTCAATTGATGATAGGCTGTACTTACAAAAGATAAAATCATATATGGAAAATGATCATTCTCTATGTGGGTACTTTCATCACAATAAAAATTGTAAGTCTTATTCATTTTATAGAAGATATTATACTGTTCCGAAAAAGCTTATCACTACCATGTCGATTATTGCATTTGCCTTTGTTGTTGCTGCAAATATAGAAATTATTCCCTTAAATTCAGATAAATACGTTATAAAAGACTGAAAGGTAACTCACAGTATAATATGTAAAAAATAAATGGATTACCGTTTATGGGATTTCTATCAATCCATCTCAATATCCCATATCCCGCAGGCTCGTTCCAATTCAACCAAGGCGGCAGCACATCCGAAAAGGGTTTCGTTATAACTTACTTGCACCTCGTTATGGGTTCGCTGCGCATTCAGCACTTCAAGGATACTGGTTTCTCCCCGTTCATAGCTGTATTTCTTCTTCTGGAAGATGGTCTCCGCTTCTTGTAGCAATCCTGTATTGAATTGTTCCACTTGGCGACGGGCAGTCATATATTGATGATACGCTTGCACTACCTCAGCTCTGATCTGTTGCTGCACTGCTTCGTACTGCTTTTCCTGTTGTTGGGCAGCGAACTGGGCAGCCCGCAACTCTCCCTTGTTGGCATTGGAGAATTTCAAAGGAATGCTGATCCCCGCCATAACACCTTTAAAAGCGGGTGCCGGTGCGATTTCATTCTTGACAATAGAAGAGTAGGTACCCCCTATACTGATACCCAGATCAATGGCACGATTGGCTTTGGCCAGTCGCAGGTTATTTTGTGAGACTTCATTGCTCTTCAGGGCAGCCTGCAGGTCGGCACGGTTGTTTTGCGCCTCGACGATCAATGCAGGTAGATCAAAATCTCGTTGGTAGTAACCCAGATTGCCGACAACAGAAAGGGGCAATTCCGCATCCACACTTCCTTGTAACAAGGCCAACTGTACCAAGGCATCGTGTAATTCTCCCACACTCTCATACAAGTCATTCAACATGGTCGCCGCTTCCAATTTGGACTGCAGTGCATCGACTTCGGTGATATCTCCCAACTTGAAGCGGATACTGTCTGCACGGGCCAAACCGGCCATTTGCAGGTAGGAGGATTGTTGGATTTCCAATAGCGACTTCTGTTTCAATGCTTCGAAGTAGGCGATGGTCGCGTCAGCCCGCAAGTTGCGGAAATAATCTTCCAATAACGCTTCGGTCATCTCCTTCTCACTTTGTGCCAACCGGATACGGGCTTTCCGCTTACCACCCAATTCAAGGGTGTAACTCAACTCAGCATCCACGCCATATCCCATTTGCAGATCCCAGTTCTGGTTATTTCCATAGCTAACGGACAATTCCGGGTCGGGAAACACCTTTGCGGCTTTTACCGCTGCCTCGGCAATACTTACATTATATTTTTCAGCCAGATAGCTGATATTGGAGTTTTTCACATTCTCCAGATATTGAGTGAATGTCAGTACCTTTTTGTCCTCTGTAGGTTTCTCCTGCGCATGTGCAACGACGGCCAACAGGCATAACATGACTGCCAGGAATAATTTCAGAAAATATATCTTATTTGTCATTGGTTCGTTGTTTGAGTGGGTTTTCCTTTTTCCATCATGTAATAGAACGCCGGCAGAATATAGAGGATCAGGATGGTTCCAAATAACAATCCATATACAATCACCGTCGCCAACGGGCGCTGCACGTCGGAACCGATACCGGTCGATAATGATGCCGGCAATAGTCCCAACACCGCCACAGTAGCAGTCATCAGTACCGGACGTAACCGGTGGGATGCACCCGATATCACAGCCTCTTTCAGTTCGACTCCCCTCTTCCGAAGGATATTAATATGGGAGATCATAATCACACCGTTCTGGATAAACACCCCGAACAGAGCGATAAATCCTACTGCCGATGATACATTGAAACTCATCCCACGGACTACCAAAGCCAACATCCCCCCAAAAACTGCCAGCGGTAACATCCCTATCAACAGACCGGCCTGGCGGAACTTTCCGAAAGTAAAAAACAGCAGAAGGAACATCACCGCCAATGTGATAGGCATGATAACGGCCAGACGGCCGAATGCCCGGTGCTGGTTTTCCAATTGTCCTGCCCAGTGAAGTTGAAATTGGGTGTGATCATACTTCACCTCCCTTTCTATGGTCGATCGCGCTTCTTTGACAAACGAAGTGAGATCCCTGCCGCGCAGGTTCATCCGCACAGTAGTGAAACGCTGGTTCATCTCACGGGAAATCATACTGGGACCTGTTGTCGTCTTCACCTCTGCTACCGCGGAGAGAGGGACCCTCGCGCCTGAGGCAGAAGTAAGCATTAATGCTCCTATATTCTCGGGGGTGTCGCGTGACGCTTCATTATAACGGCAGATCACATCGTATACCCGGCTACCGATAAACACCTGGGAAATGGCTTTTCCGCCAATAGCCACCTCGATCAATTCAGCCACATCCGAGACATTCAAACCGTATTGGGCAATCTTATCACGATCGGCTACAATCTGTAATTGCGGCAGGAAAGGTTCTTCCATAATCCCTACATCGGCCACACCATCCACCTCACCGATGACTTTCACCAAATGCTCGGCTATACGGCGGCTTTCGGCCAGGTTTTCTCCGTAGATCTTGATCGCCAAGTCGCTATGAGCCCCTGCGATCTGATCCATCACCATATCAATAATCGGCTGTGAGAAACCTGCACTATAGCCCGGCATCGTAGCAATCACCGCAGCCATATCATCGACCAGGTCTGATTTCTTACGACCATCTTTCCATGTTTTATAGGGTTTCAACCCGATCATCACTTCGATATGCGAAAAGGAGAACGGACATACTCCTTCGTCGTCACGACCGGTCTGGGTCATCACATAAGTTACTTCATCAAAGTGTTTGAGTTTATCCCTGAGGTCTGTAGCCATCTCGGAAGATTTCTCAAGCGACATACCGGGAGGAAGTTGCACCTGTATCCAGATACTCCCTTCATCAAGCGCGGGCATAAAGTCTTTTCCCACAAAAAAGGATAGTCCGATCACTACTGTCAATACCGCTGTGATAGGAGCGATCAGCTTCTTCGGAGCCGCAATAATCTTTGTCGTCTGCCGCTTGTATGTTTCTGTCAGCTTTTCGAGCCAACGGTTGTGATATACCTTTTGTGGCTTTCTGTAGACCGCAAAGGCGAGCCCCGGTATCAGTATCATTGCCGAGGCAAGGGCACCCAACAGGGCAAAACAAAGTGTGAATGCCATGGGTGTGAAGAGTTTCCGTTCCACACGGTCGAAGGCGAATAGCGGCAGGTAGGCCACAATGATAATCAGGGTTGCAAACAAGATTGGCTTTGCCACCTCAGCAGCCCGTTTGGCAATGCTCGACTCCTGTAGTTCCACACCCGGATTATCCTCCCGCTTCTTGAGGATCGTCTCCATCATCACAATGGTACCATCCACGATAATACCAAAGTCGATGGCTCCCAGAGAAAGCAGGTTGGCCGGAATATCGGTCAGCCACATCAGGATAAAAGCGAACAGCAGCGAAACGGGGATAGTAATGGTCGCCAGTAATGCTCCTTTGGGACTTCCCAGGAAAATAATCAATACCCCTATCACCAGTAAGATCCCGAACGAAAGGGTATGGGAAATGGTATGCAGGGTGGCGTCCACTAACTCAGTACGGTCATAAAAGGTATGGATCTGCACATCTTTGGGCAGAATATTCTCGTTCAGGTCATCCACCGCCTGCTGTATCTCTTCCAGCACCCACGAAGGATTCTGATAGCGCAGCAGTTGCACCATGCCCTGCACTCCGTCCTCATAGTCTATCTCTTTATCGACATAACCCATGATCCCTTTCCGTTCAAGGTTCCCGTACTTCAATTCGCCCAGGTCTTTTAAATAGACAGGCGCTCCGGAGACAGTCTTCACCACGATATTACCCATATCCTGCAAGTCCTGTACAAGCCCCACACCACGCACTACGTAACTCAGGTCGCCACGACTGAAGGTGCTTCCTCCGGCATTGGAATTATTACGTTCAATTGATTCCGTCACTTCGCTGAGCGAGAGGTTGTATTTCGTCAGCATATTGGGATCAATCTCTATCTGAAACTGGGTTGTGATGCCACCAAAGTTGGACACGTCGGCAATACCGTGGATCTGTTTCAGGCGGGGGATAATCACCCAGTGATTGAGTTCGGTCAATTCACGCAGGCTCTTGTTCCCTTTGACCACATACCGGTAAATCTCTCCCGTGGGTGATGTCAGCGGATCGAGCCCCGGCTGCGCATCGAAAGGTAGGTCGATATCATTGATCCGTTCCAGTACCCTTTGCCGTGCCCAGTAATCGTCTGTGCCGTCTTCAAAGACAAGCGTAATTTTAGAGAGTCCGAAAAAGTTCTTGCTCCGCATGATCTTCAGACGGGGAATGCCATTGAGTTCCCGTTCGAGCGGAATGGTGATCTGTTGTTCTATCTCGGTAACGGCCAATCCCGGCACCTGGGTGGCCACACCCACTGACACATCGGCGATGTCAGGATAAGCATCAATGGCAAGTTGCCGCCAGGCATAGATTCCGATAGCCGACAGGATAATAAATATCGTCAGCATCAACCAGCGACGTTGAATAAGGGTATTCATCAGTTTTTCCATCGATCTACATATTTAGAAAAATTCCACCCTTGGCTACCACATTTTCACCCTCTTCGATACCACTCAAGACAAGTACCTCATCCATACTGACCGTTTCGGTCTGCACCTTACGACGGAGATATTGGCCTTTCGAAGCCTCGACTAGCACATAATCATTCTCCTGCTCCTGCATGATGGCGGTGGCAGGCAGGACAATGGATTTTGCCGGAGAACTCAGGAAGTGCACCTTGCAGAACATACCCGGTTTCAATTGCCTGTCGGCATTATCACAAGCAATGATCACCTCCAGCGATCGGGTCTCCACATCCAGCATCTCACCTACATGGTAGATCGTACCCGGAATAGCTGTCCCGGGATGTGCGTCGGTGAATACCTCTACCTTTTCCCCCTTTTTAATGGTACCGAAATTTCTCTCTTTTACCAAAGCGGTAATCCATACCGTCGACAAGTCAGCAATGACAGCCAGCGGCTCAGCATCCTCCTTTACATAACTTCCGATGGTGATATCATATCTCACTACCTCACCGGCGATGGGCGACACCACTCTCAGGGCCTGCCCCATTTGCAGTGAACTGGCATCTATATTGAAAATCTGTAGGGTTGCCTTTGCCTGTTCCCATTCCTTGGCGGCAATATTGGCTTCGTTCCGCGCCAGTTCCAACTCTTTTTTCGAAGCCACACCATTGGCTTCTAATTCCCTCTGGCGATTATAATTGGTTTGTGCCACTTCGTTAGCCGACTGGGCGGCAAAATAAACTTTGACAGCTTCAAAAAATTCGGAAGAGCTTAGTTCGAAAACCGGCGAACCGGCACTCACCTTTCTTCCCAGTTCGACAAATGATTTTGTGATGCGTCCGGCAAAAGGAGGCGCGATCTCGGCATATTTACCCGATACGGGGCGAATAGTTCCGACTGTCCTGAATCCGGCAGAGAAATCCCTCAATTGCACTTTCTCGATCACGATTTGCCCCAGAATGGGAGAATCTTCTTTCACGACGATGGTATCGCCTTTATATTGCACTTCAGCACTCTCCTGTGCTGTGTTATTCTGTTTGCACGAAGCCAGCAGCATGCACAGCCCCGCAAATATGATTATTCTATTCATGTGGTATAATGATGTTGAAATAAAATGATGGAATACACCCTGTTAGTCAGTGGTATATTTAACTGATAATAAATATATTAACCTCTTATGGTGTACAATAAAATTGTCGCAATACAACCATAGAGAGAAAATACAACCTGAAAGAAAAACAATGCATTATACCAAGGCAGGAGGTGCCCGTAGGGAGATAGAAGTGGTTAAATTAGAGATAACTCTTTCCTCAAGGAGAGGCAGTAGGAAGACCTGCAATAACAAGAAGACAGCAAAACCCACTACACCTACATTCGCCGAAAGAGTATGAAAAGAAGACAACGCCGAGATCAGCGTTAACTCACTCTCGGTGTGTGTCTCTGTTTGTGTATGGGCTTTATTGTGTATGTGGGAATGGACAATGGTGGTACCATTGACGATATGGGTATGGGTAAAGAAACAAACATTCACATAATAGAATGTGAATACTGAGAATAGGATCCAGTTAATTATCTGCCTGTTTCTTCGCGACATCTCCTTGCTTTTGATTTGCAAAAGTAAGGTTTTTAAAGTTTATTTCCTATGAATATTCTCATTGATATATTTTTTGAGTTCTTTCTCGTATAGTTTACCTACAGGTAAACTCATCCCGTTGTGGAGAATTATCTGCTTCCTTTCAATACATTTTATAAAAGAAATATTCACAATGTAAGATCGATGTACACGAAAAAACAGATCGGGTGGTAATGTTTCCTGATACGATTTTAGGCTACCAAGGCTCATAATCGGCTTTTTGTCTTCCAGAAATATACGAACATATTCACTTTGACTTTCGATAAAGAAAATCCCTGCAATATCGATAGCCATCGTCTTATATTCCGAACGGACAAAGATGGTGTGCTTACCTCCTTGTCCCTCTTTTATCCCCTGCATTAACAGATACTGTCTGTACAACCTCTCCGCTGAACGCACAAAATCCTGATAATCGATCGGTTTAAGAAGATAATCGGTCGCTTCTACTTTGAAGCCCTCCAACGCATATTCGGAGTGGGCGGTAGTAAATACGACCAACGGTTTTCGATTCATACTCCGGATGAAGTCCAACCCGTTAAGTCCCGGCATCTCTATATCCACGAATATGGCATCTGTACTATTCACTGAAAGCCACTTCTGCGCAACCAGCCCATTACGGAATGACCCTGTCAACTCGAGAAAATCAGTCTCAAGGATATATCTTGACAATTGCTGGAGTGCCAGGGGTTCATCATCTATCGCTATACATCTAACTTTCATGTTTTGATGGGTATGTCGAGGTTTGCTATAAATACTCCGTTGCCGCTATATGTTTCCAGATTATAGTTATCCTTCCCGAAAAGCAACTCCAGGCGCTTTCGCAGGTTATCCAATCCCATCCCGCTTGCAGGAACAGAATCGAGGGATTCTGTGGACGATGTATTGACTACGGAATAAAGAAGATGACCATTCTCAATCGACATCCGTGAATGGATATGTGATTTACCGCTTATGCTAATTCCATGCTTGAAAGCATTCTCTATTAATGTGATCAGCAGCAAAGGAGGTATCTGGGCATGAAGCATTTCCGGTGGATACACAGACATTATCTCCACATCGTCTGTATATCGTATCCGCATAAGCCCTATATAATTTTCAATGAATTCTATCTCTTTTTCCAGTGTAATAAAAGATTTTTCTGCCTCGTACAGCACATATCGCATCAGTTTAGACAATTCGACCACCGCCCGTTTTGCTTTTCTCCCATCAATATCGATCAAAGCATGAATGTTATTGAGCGTATTCATGAAAAAATGAGGGTTTATCTGTGCTTTCAGATAGTTCAGTTCATTGCGGAGATTCCGTCTCTCCAACTCATCGAGTTGCTTATTATCGTTGATGGACTTAAAGAGAAGACGTATAGCTATATTAAATCCCGCTACCAGCATCGCCATCAACAATCCGTTCAGGTATGGCCCCCATTTCTTGGGAAATTGCATTGATGGCGGACCTTTTTTCTTATCACCGGGCGGAGGTCCCTTAAAAGGAGATGGCTTTATTCTCTCCTCATAGAGATGATCTTCATTACTTTTTTTGAAGATCTGTTCTTTTTTTGGATGTGGGTAGGGATTTATACCGTCTGCTATCAATGGTCTGGCAATAAAAAGAAAAAAGACCGATAGGAGCAATAAACCTATATACAACAGATGTTTCTTTCGGAAAAGGAATAGAGGGATCAACAGGTAGTTATTCAACAAAAAAAGTAATGCAAAAGGAAATAATCCTATCCAATACCTTTTTACGTCATTCCAATGGATACTCCCTTCAAAGCTGTAACCAGCCAAAGGTATGATAAACAAGACAAGCCATATAAAGGCATATATCAGGTTTTCGAGTACATATTGTTTTCGATTAACCATCTATTGTTGTGTTTCTGTTTGAGCAAAGATACCGCTGCTACGCAAAGATAAGACAATAGCGGTATTATCAGTTTATGAGTGTGAAGTATTAACAAAATTCTCTATAGACGCCATCCTCCTCCAGGACCTTGAGCGGTACCTACTGTACTAACTGCACCAGCAGCTGATCCGGTCGTGAATGTTCCGGCAGCGGTACCTTTGGTATAGGTTGCTCCGGTATAGAAACCATGAAAATTAGATCCACCCAATATAGATCCACCGGTGTAGATGGTGTATCCCGTATTTGCCGTGAGGGCCGGACTGCTGAAAAGCATGGTCATCTGCGATGAATATGTTTTGGGTAACTTGAAAGTCAAGACTTCTTTTCCGCCCGACGTGGCTTCTATGCGTATGACCTGAATACCAGTCGTGGAGGCGTTAAAGATCAATGACCGCTGGGTACTGGAATTGGCAGTGGGGCTACTTGTCGATCCTCCAAGACCTATCAGGGTACCGCCGGTAATGGAGAAACGGTTGTTATCACAATCAAATCCTGCTTCCGGTCGGGTAGCTCCTGCTGCAATGACGACACCTCCGCTGACCGTAAGTGTACCGTTCGAGTCAATTGCATCGTTGGTGGTGCTGTTGCAATATATATTCCCTCCGTCTATTTGTATATGGGTGGTTGCGTTGATACCATCGTCGTAGGCTTCTATATCCACTTCTCCCCCGGTTATAGTAAGAGTGGCCTTACTTTCCAATCCTTCAGCCTCGGTCCTGGAAGTACGTATTTTGATGGAACCTCCGTTAATCGTCAGGTTTCCGTCGCTTTTTATCCCCTTGGCTGCCGTATCGTTATTGGTATCATAAATATACTGGTCGCCGGTGGTAGTCACCGATACAGTTCCTCCGTTAATGACCAGCGTACCGTCGGCACTGATCCCTTTGCCACCCTTACCTGTACTTAGCACCGTAAGAGTTCCCTCTTCCATCAGGAAATTGCCGTCGCATTTAATGCCTGCCGCTGAAGAGATATCGTTATCGTCTGTATCCCAAATGGCATGCCCGGCAGTATTCAGTCCAATATTCCCTTTACGGATCAAGATATCTCCTGATGGTTTAATTCCTTTTGATGCTGCACCATAAGTGGTAATATCTACCTTTCCGGTCGACTCAATCTCTACATTTTGTTTTGTCTTGACACCATGGCCTTTGTCACCGGTCGTCACGATAGTTATATCCCCGCCGGTAATTGAAATAGGCGCTTTGCTACTTTCGCTGTCTATTCCATCACTGGTGGAACGTATTGTCAGGACACCTCCTGAAATAGAGACAGCGTCATTGGTATGGATCCCATCACTCGCTGCTTCTTTAATATGGATGGATCCTCCCGTGATTGCCAGTTCACCATCCGACGCAAGTCCATGTTTATATTTCCCTCTAATCTCAAGGTTGCCATTCCCGTTGAATTCGAGATCTCCTTCGCTGAAGAAGGTTGCTTTCATATCTTCTCCGTCGGTGAGGGTGTATTTAGCTCCATCAATAAGTCTGTTATTGGTCTTATCAATAATAGTTACGGTACATTTTTTTTTGCTTTGAATATTTATCGCAGCACCATCCGGCTTGGTTATTCCGACGCCGTTCAATACCAGTCCGAATTTCTCATTGCCATAGATCTTCACCGATCCGTCGGCAATTATCCCTGAAAGCACATAGTTCAGTATTGTTCCAGAAACAGTAGAAGTAATGACAATATTTCCATTATCGTTTTCTACGACTACACCCTTATTTTCAAACGGATTGGAGATTGTTGCACCACTCAAAGTGAATGCAATTGAAACAGCATTTTCAAAACTAATACTTTGGGAATTCGGATTGAGATCATCGTCGTCCGTACTACCGGGATCCTCAGGTATTTCGGGGTCTTCCTCGGGATCAGTATCAGTATCCGGGTCAGTCTGTTCCGTTTCTTCCAGATCAAGTTCTCCAAAATCATCCTTACTGCAAGCGTACATCATCAGTACGGTAAGACTCAAGCATATAATCAATAAATTCTTTTTCATAATGCGTTATTATTTATAATTAGTTTCATCGCAAATATAGTAACAACGCTTTTTTTACAGTAAAGAAATCAATTAACAGCACTTTTTTATCAATGAACGTAGGAGATCGTTGTATTGCAACTCATTCGAAAGGTTCTTTTTAAGATAATTCGCTCAATTCCCAGATTAGATACTACAACAGTTCCTACAATCGCAATCTCATCTGAAATTTTATTCACCATTAAGTTGTCGGAAGTAAGAGTACAAGTATAGATTGCGATTTTTCCGTTTGCATGAACTCGAGGGCATAGGTGTTTGAGGGATTGCCGTACTCTATCGTCAAATAAGGGACTATTTCCTGATAAACACTCGGGTTGACAGGACTAGTTGCATTATAATCCAGGTATACATCCATTTTTTTAATCTATAAATGAGAGTTTACTCTAATCGCTCGGTGGTTTCGGTTGATTTTTTCCCGTTATTTCAGAATTTCTTCAAAATTCAGCCGCAAAATTACGTGACAAAAAGTTATATACATGGCACTCCAGGAAGAATTAGAAAGACAAGGCAACTGGCTTTTCAAGCACAGGAGCTACTTACCGTTAATTATTCTGTTGATTGGTACGATTTTGCATTTAAGATCTGAACTCTACGAGACATTCATCTTAGAAGAGACACCTTACGAAATTTATTATGAAAGGCTCTGCCTGTTGGTAAGCCTGTCCGGATTAGTCATCAGGATTTATACGGTTGGGTATACACCCTCAAACACATCAGGAAGAAATACCAAAGGGCAGTTAGCGGATAGCCTGAACACAACAGGGATTTACTCTCTTGTACGCCATCCGCTCTATATCGGAAACTTTTTCATGTGGTTTGGTGCTATACTAACGACCGGAAATTTCTGGTTTGCAATAGCTTTTATTCTTGCCTATTGGGTCTATTATGAAAGGATTATGTTTGCCGAAGAACAATTCCTGAGAAAGAAATTTGGAACTGCCTACATAGAATGGGCAGAGAAAACACCAGCGTTTATCCCCTCATTCAATCGCAAAAAATTTATCAAACCAAAGTATCGGTTTAGTTGGAAAAAAGTCTTGAAAAAGGAAAAGAACGGACTGGCAGCCATCTTGTTGATTTTCACCTTTTTCAATGTAACGGGAGAACTGATAGACAGGGATACAGACTTCGATTACTGGATTTTGGCATTGACTCTCTTAACAGGGCTCATGTACCTGATATTAAAATACCTAAAGAAATACACCCGTCTCCTGAATGAGACCGGGAAATAGCTTCAATTGGCATCACTAAATACCACACTAAAACAGTGTTTGTTCCCTCTATATTCATATCTTATCTTCCATTGGTGAAGCAGACAAATCTGTCGTACTATCGACAACCCCAATCCGTTCCCTTTCTTCTCTTCTGAAGTACGGCTAAACCTTCTGAAAATCTTATCCGGATTTAAAGGTTCAAATTGCCCTGTATTCGAAACAGAGAGAACATTGTCTTTCAAGATTATTATAATAATTCCTACATCTTTTACATTATGCCTGATTGCATTTACGATCAGGTTATTGATAAGGCTCTCCAGAAGAATTAAATTGGCACTGATTATCAATGGATTTATCTCCTCAACTACAAGTACAATACCTTCACTATCGGCCCTTTCTTTCAAAGGGGCTAGCTGCTCGAACAAGACTGCAGCCAAATCGACCGTTTCCCGCTGTTGAAATTGTTCGTTATCTATTTTAGCCAATAACAACAGGTTCTTATTCAATCTGGCCATCCGGGATGAAGAGGAATAAAGGGATTGAATGATATTGGTCTCTGTCTCCGTCAAATCCGGCTGTTGAAGAAGCATGTCGATCTGTGACTGGAAAACCGACAATGGCGTTTGTAATTCATGGGAAGCATTCTCTACAAATTCTTTCTGTTGCCTGTATATTTTTAAATTTTCACGGATTAATTTGCTTAGTTGTTCATTCAAGTTGACGAACTCTTTCACATCGGTAGATCCGAATTCGGGCTCTTTTCCCGATGCCAGGTTAAACTGTTCCATCTTCTGAAGTGTATGATAAAAAGGCTTCCACATCCGCCTGGAAACAATGATATAAACAATAGACAAAGAGATGAGCAATATAGCAAATAATATTCCATATTGGGTAAGGAGCATACTATATAAATCTCCGGGTTCAATCATCGGTACCCTCGATGCCAGAATATATTTGTTCCCTTCAATTATGATTTCTGAATACAATATACGATAGTCGATATCATGGCCTTCCGATTGATTAAAATATTCTTCCTGACGGACTATTCCCAGTGGTTGATCTTCGTCAAACGCAAGTATATAAAGGTCTTCATTGTACTTGTTCCATTGCGCAATATCATGGACAGTAAACGAAGGGAGTTTTTGTTTTATAAATTCTTTGGAGCGAAATCTTATCAGATCATCCAGATCCTCCGCATACTTGTTTTCCATAAGGATATACAATAAGGGAAAGCAACACAGCAGGATAATTACCGTGAATATGAAAAACCTGAAAAGGCTTTTAGTAGTGAGTGATTTTAATCGAGCCATTGGTATCCTGTCGCATAAATGGTTTTAATACAATTGGTGCATCCCGCTTCTGCTAACTTTGATTTCAAGTTCTTGATATGAGCATACACAAAGTTATGATTGTCCAGCATATCTGCCATATCACCGGAAAGATGCTCCGCAATAGCATTCTTCGATACTACCCGGTTCTTATTTCCGATAAGGTATAACAGCAGGTCGTACTCCGATTTTGTCAGAATTACCGGTATCCCTTTTGACTTGACCGACTTTAAAAGAAGATCTATCTCCAACTCATTTGTCCGGAGTACATTGTTACTGGAAAAATGTCGCCTTCTCATCAGGGCATATATCCTGATACTCAATTCAGAAAGCGGAAAGGGTTTTGCCAGATAATCATCGGCACCGATTTTCAATCCGGTAATTTTATCATCCAGTGCTCCCCTTGCCGAAATAATAATAATTCCGCTATCCACATTTCGCTGTTTTACCTCTTCCAAAATTGCAAGACCTTCGCCGCCGGGTAGATTCAAATCAAGCAGGATGCAATCATAATCATACAAGGCAATTTTTTCTTCGGCTTCGGCAAAATTATAAGCTTGCTCACACAAGTAATCATCTGCTGAGAGGTAATCCACGATATTTTGCGAGAGCTCCCGTTCATCTTCTATCACCAGTATCTTCATCGAAATAACAGGATTACTGTTTATCCATCAGGATGACAAGTGCTCCACCCGTAATCAGCAAACCTCCCAGAAGCACTTTCCAACTAACGGGTTCTTTCAAAATCAGGAAAGACAGCATGATGGCGAAGATTACACTCAACTTGTCGATGGGCACCACTTTCGAGGCATCACCCAACTGTAGGGCCTTGAAATAAAACAACCATGAAAGGCCTGTCGCTGCTCCTGAAAGGATTAGAAACAGCCAATTCATCCCGCTCAACTCCTTTATTCCGTGAATAGTATGGCTGAAATAGACAATTCCCCACGTGATAAGGAGTATCACCACAGTCCTGATGGCAGTAGCCAGATTGGAATCTATATCCTTGAGTCCTATCTTGGCAAAAATGGCCGTAAGGGCCGCAAATACGGCCGATAATATAGCATAATATTTCCACATACTCTTTTCCATTACGATTACTTGAGTTCGTCTCGTCTAAAACTTCACCTTCACTCCAGCCGTCACTACCTGTGTCTCATAAAAGTTTTCATAAATAGCTTCAAAGCCGGTATTATACACCGTTTCCTTAATTCCCATCGTATTGAAGATATCCCTCATCGAGATTAGTAATTCAATCTTGTCTCCACGGAAGTTCTTCCTGAACCCCATATCGATGCCTCCTCGGGCTGCACGTCTTCCCTGAGGTATATTCATCAGGGCGAAATATACGCCGGAAAGTTGAATCTGGCAACTTTTTCCGATATTATATTGATGATTCATTTTTGCATACCAGGTGTTGTCATCATTTTCAGGCAGGGAGAAGGGACGTTCGTAGGGAAAATAAAGAATTCCATCGTAGGCGGCTATATGATTATGGAAGAAGTTGAAACTTCCGGACATCTTCCAGGAATCATTGATTTTCTGCTCCGCAATCAATTCCATTCCGATATTCCTGTTCTTACCGGTATTCTCATAGACCTTGTTGATGATATCATACTCCTTACTCTGTTCATCAATCGCATATATCCGGAAATAGGGATCGAGAGTAATCTTATAATATGCCGAAAGGAATATAGAACCGGTTTTCCAGAAATACTTGTAAGCCAGTTCAAAATTATGTGTAAATTGGGGACGCAGGTAGGGATTCCCCACCTTCAGCAATTCGGGATCGTCATATTTCGGGAATATCCTCAATTCCGCTTCGCCCGGCCGGTCAATACGGCGATTGTAAAAGGCGGAGAGCCGGTTCAGCTCATTGATCCTCCATGTCAGGCGGACGTTCGGGTACAATTTCCAATACTCATATTTGTCATTGGAGGGATAATAAATGTTATCCGGCGAAATATCATAAAAGATACGGGTATATTCACCCCTCAACCCAAGTTCGAGATCTATTTTCGAAGTCTCCATCACCCAGTTCGCATAGAGGGCTGTGATATCTTCGCCCCAGTCCGACCAGTCACCCAACCCGGGATAGATAACGGACTTATCTCCTTTATAAACATCGTACGTCACGGGTAGACGCCGTACCTGTCCTTTTGCTCCGGCTTCAATACGACCGTTGGATGTTGGCTGAATATAATCTATCGTCAGCTGGATGACATGCTCCTTTGCAATCACATGAGTGGTATCCCCTCCTACACGGTAGGATGAGGTTTCATTCAGGAAGTATTTCTCATTCTCCCAGCCACGGATATATTGTAAGGTTGCTTTCAATTCCTGTCCCGGGTTGACAAACTGATGAGTAAATGCACCGGTGACATTGGCCAATCCCGTAGTTTCGTGCTCATACCATTGCCATCTACGGTTGCGTTCTATATTCTCTTGATTGAAAAAGCCGACGTCGGCTTTGTCCACATGGTTTTCGAAGTCATACACACCCGAGACTAAGAAGCTGTTACGTTCGTTAATCTGCCAGTCGAGACCTCCTTTTACAAGATAATGGGTTTGCATCCTATTTTCCGGTATCTGTGAGAGGATAGACCCACCATCTGTATAGTGTCGGGTGGTAAATTCATTGTTAGGTAAGTTCCGCTGGCGCATCACTTCCGTTTGCAAAAATAAATTTACATTGGATGTCTTATAGTTAAGGTTCAGCGAGGGGATAACCTTTGGATTTATGTTATAGCTCCCGAGAGTGGATGGAAGGTCTCTCTTGCGTTTAGTCAATGCACCCAAACCTGCGCTTAATCCGACATCACCATTAAATCCGGTCTGCCGTTCCTTCTTATAAATGATATTGATCACACCTGCCATTCCTGAAGCATCGTGTTTGGCCGAAGGATTGTTGATGATCTCAATCCTTTCGATATTGGAAGCCGGGATATTATCCAATCCTTTCTGATTCCCGAAACCGGTGATGGCAAACTGGTTCCCGTCAATCAACACGGCCACTTTGTCACTACCCCTCAATAACACTTTTCCCTCCTGGTCGATAGATATACCGGGCAGGTTGGCCATCGCGTCCAGGAGGGAACCTCCGGACTGGGAAATATTGTCGGCCAAATCAAAACTTTTTTTGTCCAGACTCTTGCTGATTGATTGTCGTTCCTCCGTTACCTGCACTTCATCGAGCATGATGGTCGATTGGGCAAGCGCGATCTTTCCCAGGTTATACACACTGTTCAACTCTCCAACCACCAATCCGACTTTTTTACTTTCGTACCCTACAAAGGAGACTTGTACGTCATATTCACCGATAGGTAATCCGGTAAAGGAAAACCGCCCCTCTTCATCGTTCATGGCGCCTGTCACCATATCTCCCGTACTTTTCTTGGAGACTACTATTGTCGCATATGGAATGATTTCTTTGCTCTTTTCATCGATGATTTGACCCGAAACAACCGATTGTTGTGCTACACAGTGAATGGATGCAAATACTACTAAAATCACAATTAAAAATCTGCTCATCTCCTTTTTTGAGTGCAAATATGGAACTCGATTCTGTAGAAAATTTGAATGTCGATTATTTAAAGATGTTCATTTCTTCGTTATAAACTGGACTTTCAATGTTTAAAAAGTTCAATACACTATGGAATACGTGGTGTTGTGACAATATTTCATTTGGCTTGAGCTCCTTTGAACCATCGGACACCCAAACGATGAACGGAATTTCATATTGTTCTTTAGGTGCAATACTCATCGGTACACCGTGCATATACAAATTCTTTTCCCCCAACGACTCCCCATGATCGGAAACATACATCATCGTGCTTTTATACTCGCTTAACTGTTCCAATTCTTCAATGATCCTGTGC
This sequence comes from Proteiniphilum sp., assembly GCF_034927365.1. Classification (GTDB taxonomy): domain Bacteria; phylum Bacteroidota; class Bacteroidia; order Bacteroidales; family Dysgonomonadaceae; genus Proteiniphilum. Next base: position 391,071 of record NZ_JAYFQD010000007.1, read on the forward strand.
AGAATATAATCGGTATAAACAATCGTGTTATCATACGCGTTGATCAGTTCTTCCGGAAAACATTCTCCCAGTTCAACACTATTGCAAACAGGTCTGAAGACTTCAAACCGGGGAGGATATTTCTTGCTATAGGTAGGGCCATGACTTGTACTTGTGTGCAGAATGATCAATACCTTATTTTTATTGCTCGCCAATACCTGTTCCTTTAGTCCCGCCAGGAGAATTTCATCGTAATCACATCCTTCTCCTTCGCAATGCTGTCTCAATGAATCCATGGTTTGATACTTTTCAATATGGACGGGAGGTTCTCCCCAATTGGTCGTTCTCCAGACAACCTCAACATTGTTCCTGTACAGGTAATTGGGTAAGATTTCATACAGATCATTGGTATTGGCGTGTTCCAAAATACATTTTACGGTGGCGGTGGTATAAGTAGCGTAGGAAGTCGCGGGAAAATGGAACACATTCGATGTTTGCGAAAGGAACGGGTTGGTGTTTTTCCCGTAGCCATACAGTGAGAAATTCTGCATCCTCGCTGATTCACCGATGACCAGCACTACGACCGCTTTTTCATTGTCTTTTATAGTGGCATCCGGTAACATGATTTCTTTCTTATTACTCCGGTATTTATGGACATAAAAACGGGAAGTGTTTACGGTATAAGACCACGGCATCACAAGTCCCCCCAGTTGTTTTGCATTCTTGTCGACCCAGAGTAAATTGTTCGCATTGGCAGCTACCAGAAGGATGATAAACAATAAGGCAAGCGAAGAGGTAGCTATGAATTTCTTGAATGGAGCTTTTACTATTTTCGTCTTAATGATATAAATGGCAGGAATGATACCGAGCAGGATGACATACAATATCAGTGTAAAAGAGAAAAATCCGCTTGCCTCTTCGTAATTGGTATTGAACACATTACCGATCATGCTTTCATCTATGATGGTACTGTAAGTATTGATAAAATACACTGAAACAGCATTGAGAATAAAGAACAGAATCAAGAGGGATTTCCCGACAATCCGCGAGAGATAAAGTACCAGATAGAAAACAAAGGCATTTACGACCAGCACCGCAATGATCAGGCTAATAACAAGAATTATGCCGTTAAGACTCTTATAATCGACGTTTTCAAAGATAAATTTAAAGAATGGGTAATGAAAGAATACAAAATTCAGAAAACTCATCAACAAGGCAAAACGGACTACCTGCATGTTATTATTGAATAGTTTCCTTAGGACTTTTTTTAAAACTTCTAACATATATTTGAATGATTTTATATAGCGAAATAATCAGGCTGATGAATGACAAATAATATACGACCAGATTTGCATTCATTATCTTGAAAACCAGAATGACACAACCCACCAGAAACAACACGATAAAAAACGGATAATATTTTTTATCGTCAAACCAACCCCAGATTTTATATTTCCGGCTGATGAAAATGCCCAAAAGTCCGGAAATATACCCGATAATACTTCCGGAAACGACATCCAACGGATAATGTGCACCTACTCCTACTCTGGAAGAGGCCAGGATCAGTCCCGTAATAACAATGAAGGATGACCATAATATCTTATAGTTCAATCCCCTGGGCATAAAGGCAAACAGTAGTACCGTAAGCACTAAAAAGATGGTGATTGCATGTCCCGAAGGTAAACTGCTGTACCCTGCCAATCTTCGCCCTATAATGAAAAAACTATCATTGTCCAATACCGCTGCTGGACGTGGTACTGCAAATATCTTTTTCAATGAAGCAGAAAAAATGACCGAAACCAGCATGCTCGATGCCAGTGACTCCCATAATTTGGGGGCATACAATACAAGCATACTTAACAATGCAAGAAAAACCAATCCATCCCCGAATTGGGTAAGATTGGATTCAAGATAAGTATACTGCCCAAGATAATGGTTGATAGAGAAGAAACTCTCCTCTTGAATCCGTATATATTCATCAACATTCAGGGCATGTCTGCTATACAGAAAGAAAACAATGGCCATTATCAGAAAGAGAGGTAAAAAAAACAGACCAGGTTTAAGTCTTGCATAGTTCTGAATAACATGGGTGTTCATTATACTTTTTTAGGATGCAAATATTGCATTCAATTTTGTAGAAATTTTGAATATTTGAGATATGCGAAAACATTATTATGATTCGTTTCTACTGCACACGGTGTCGCTGACCACTCATTATTTTAACTGCCGGGAAAATTCAAAATTTCTGCGAAATCAATCTCTTTTTTTGCAGGAGATTAATTCAGGAAATAATGAAACGGACACTTGCAGTTCTTATTCTCACGATTGTTCTCATCCCGGGTGTTATTGCGCAAGAGGCAGATACAACAGGCATAAAGCTACCCGTGAAAAACGTGACCAGGTTGAAAGATGCATCCTACTCAAAATTCATTATCCCCTCTATTCTGGTATCATACGGACTCATAACAAGGATTAGCAAACCGTTACAACAATTAGATCATAGTGTACATGAAACAGTAAGTAAAAATTTTCCTGGTAAGACTCATATTGACGATTACACTCAATTTACACAGTTTGTGCCGTTATATACGCTTGATCTGGTAGGAATAAAAGCAGCGCACAACTTCAGGGACAGGACATTCATAGTAGCGACATCCTATATTATCATGGGCCAAACAGTAGGTAACATGAAAAAGGCTTTCGGTGTTGAACGTCCGGACGGGTCGAACAAGAGAGCCTTTCCTTCCGGCCATACCGCCTCCGCCTTCGTCGGAGCGCATATCCTTTATAAGGAGTATAAAGATGTTTCCCCGTGGATAGGAGTCGCCGGTTATGCAGTCGCTACCGGAACAGGAGTCATGCGGGTTTTGAACAAGAGGCATTGGCTAAGTGATGTCGTTGCCGGGGCGGGCGTTGGCATGTTAAGCGCCGAAGCCGGATATCTACTGCTTCCGGTTTTCCATAAACTGTTCAGGATAAAAGACAATTCTAATAATCTGATTTTAGTACCCTCAATCGGTATGGATAATTACGGAATAGGATTGGCATATTCGTTTTAATAATATTACATCCCATGTCAAATATTATAACAGTGTTGAAATCCTCACCCACTTTTTTCAGTATTATCATACTGGCAATGTCGGCAACCTCCTGTTCATCTTTTCGAGACTATATGCGCCCAATATCAAGAGGTATTCCCAAGGAAAGTGATGCAGTAAAAAGCAGTTTCAGAACCATTCATAATGACTCTATTGTGCCACCCTTTCACTTCATCAATGAAGATCAGGCTGAAAATGCTATTAACGTGCTTATCGATGATAAAATGATTGATGCTACCGCAGTACCTCTGGATGAATTTGTAAAATTACATAAAACCCTCTCCTTTGCCATTATCAGGAACGATACGGTACTATACGAATATTACGCTCCCGATGTTACCAACCAGACCAATGTAACCAGTTTTTCGATTGCCAAATCATTCGTAACAATGCTGATAGGCATTGCCATCCATGAAGAAAAAATAAAAAGTGTCCACCAATCCATTGCCGACTTTTTTCCTGAACTATCTGACAAACCCGATATTCGCCCAATTACCATACAAAACCTGTTACAACATACATCAGGCATCAAATTCTCAAAAGAAATGTTCAACCCGTGGTCCGACAATGCAGAATTCTATTATACGGAAAACCTTCGTAAACGTTCATTGAATCTGAACGTGAAGGAACCACCGGGACAACATTACGATTATCAAAGCGAGAACACAATGCTGCTTGCCCTTATTCTTGAACGCACAACCGAAATGAGTATCAGCCAGTATCTTGAACAGAAGATATGGACACAAATTGGCACTACGGCCCCCGCCACGTGGAATACCGACCGGAATGACACCCTGGCTATCGAAAAAGCTTTCTGCTGCCTGAATGCAAGGACAATGGATTTTGCCAAATTTGGCAGATTATTACTTAACAAGGGCAGCTGGAACGGGAAACAAGTTATTCCCGAAGAATTTATCCACGAAGCCACAACACCATCCATCAAAAATGGTGGCAAAATGACCTATGGTTATAATATGGGGATCGGTCCTGTAAAGTATGGCAGTTTCTTTTCTGTCGGATTGTATGGTCAATTTATATATCTATATCCGGCACACAATGTGATTATAGTCAGATTTGGCAAAAGCGGGTATAGCTATCAACCCAACTATTGGAAAAGTATTATGCTGCAGATTATCGACCAGTTGTAACATAATTCTCAACTCCAATCCCGTTTAGTTCAAAACTATGATAAGTATTAATAATATACTGATTTATGTCAACTTAAAAACAGATTAATGATGAAAACAACATTCTTAAGTATTCTAGGATTGGTGGCATTCCTTGCCTTTACAAGCTGTAATGAGAGCAAAAATGTCCCGCAGCCGGTTCTATCGGCAATGGGCAAGATGTATCCTGCCATCAAAAAAATCGATTGGGATCATGAAAAAGATGGTTCATGGGAAGCCGGATTCAAAAATAACGGCAAACAAACAAGCGTAACTTTTTCTGCGGAGGGTATGCTGAAAGAGATTGAAGAAGAAATTACCACCGCCGATTTTCCTCAGGCAGCGTTGGATTATATAACACAGACTTTCCCCGGCAAGAAAATCAAGGAAATCACCAAGATAACCGATTCAAACGACGTAAAAACTTACGAAGCCGAAATTGATGGTTCCGATTACATTTTTGATGCTGACGGGAACCTGATTTCTAAAAGTAAGTAAGACTTTAGAATACAGAAATTTGACCATACTAATAGACAGGGCATGCCCTGTCTATTAGTATTACAATTTAATAAAACCAATTAGTTTTCAGACGCTTTACAACTTTAGCAATAGATATTGATTTTGTGATCACTTGGGTCGATATGGACGACCCTAAATGGAAAGTCGATTTTGTAAAATATTCGGGCAAAATTGACAACACGAGAAATGAAGTCTCAGAAGCCCGTTTCCGCGATTATGGCTTTTTGAAGTATTGGTTCAGAGGAGTAGAAAAATTTGCACCGTGGGTCAGGAAAATACATTTCGTTACTTGTGGCCAAAAACCGGCATGGTTGGATGCCAATCATCCAAAATTGGCATTGGTCAGTCACAGCGACTACATTCCAAACGAGTTCTTACCCGTATTCAACTCTTCTCTGATAGAGATCTATCTGCACAAGATCCCCAACTTGGCAGATCATTTTGTCTATTTCAACGACGACTCTTTCATTACGAATCATACTGAAAAGGATCGCTTTTTCACTGACGGATTGCCGAATGATATTGCCGCTTTCCGGCATAATTTCGGTACGGGACTATGGACAAAATGTTTGAAGAATAACATAAAGATTATCAGCCAGAAGTTTGACAAGCGAGAAGTACTGAAACGTGATCACGATAAATGGTTTCATCCTTCATATGGCAAAAAGTCGAGACTTACACGATTACTAAAACCTTACGGGGAATTCATCACACTTGTCACGCCTCACAACGCCCAGCCTTATTTGAAATCGACTTTCGAGGAAGTATGGAATTATGCCGGGGACAAGTTCACCGCGGTATCCATCAACCGATTCCGCAGTCCCAATGAATACACCCAGGAGTTGTTCCGCACATGGCAGATATGCCGTTCAAATTTCAACCCATACAACACCTATAAAAATACGAAAATGTTCCCCCTCATACTCCAATCGAACGAAGCCATAAAATCGATCTACGATCAGACATACAAGCTAATCTGCCTCAATGACAACGCCCATATCAGAAACTATACACAAGTGATGCAGGAGATCGAAAAAGCATTTGAGACTATATTACCGGAAAAATCGGAGTTTGAGATATAATTTCTTGTATCTGAAGAAATTCATTATTAAGACTGCGGTTCAAAGACATTTTAGAAAAAACCATAAGATCCAATTTTTTTCATTTGAATTCGTTGAATTTTCAGAATTTCATATCATTGATATCTGTTAATTAATTTTTTCTTCATAAAAGAGTAACTGCTTTGTAATATAAAATGAAGTCCTTTGCAGCGATTTTTTTAAGGTTATCATCAGTTACAATTATTATGAAAAGAAAAAAGATTAAACTTCTCATGCTTTTGCTGACCGGACTTGGTTGGTTTTTCTTTGCCAATACGCTTACGGCACAGAATAACATGGTTAAAGGTACAGTGAAAGATGAGAGCGGAACGACGCTCATCGGTGTAAACGTGGTGCAAAAGGGCACAACAAAGGGTACCATGACGGATTTGGACGGTAACTATACCGTACAGGTTCCGCAGGGTGCAATAATTGTCTTTTCCTACATCGGTTTTTCATCGCAGGAAGTAGAGTGGAATGGAGAAATTCCATTCGATATTATTCTGAAGGAAGATTTTGAAGTATTAAGTGAAGTTGTAGTAGTTGGATATGGAACACAACGAAAAGTAAATCTATCGGGAGCCGTGGATCAAATTGGGATAAAAGAACTGGAAGCAAAACCCATCACCAATATTTCGCAAGGTTTACAAGGAATGATACCGAACCTTAATATCGATTTTACCAGCGGTGAGCCGGGACAGGCAGCCAGAATAAATGTTCGCGGATTAACCTCCATCAATGGAGGTAGCCCGCTTATACTTATCGACGGCATTGCTTCGGATGCAAACGAATTGAATCGGATCTTACCGGAAGATATCCAAAGCATATCCGTATTGAAAGATGCGGCGTCGGCAGCCATCTACGGTGCCAGAGCAGCTTTTGGAGTAATTCTGATTACGACGAAAAGTGGCCGGTCCGATAAGATTCAGATCGATTACAACAATAGTTTCACTGGCAAACGTCCATCCATACTCCCGGAAAAATCATCAGATCCATATATTTATCTGAAAACAAAAAATATAGCCGTACTGAATACACCCTGGAGCGGAGGACACGTGGCAAGCGACGAGAGATTGGAATGGGCACGACAAAAATCGGATGATCCCTCTATCGACCCGGTACGCTTAAATCCCTTAGACCAGACTCAATGGGAATATATGGGTAACAAAGATTGGACGAAATATTTCATCGATAAAATGACATTTTCAAATTCGCATCAGGTATCCGTTTCTGGCAAAACCGAGAAAACGACGTTCTATCTATCTGGCGGATTCGACCAGGAGAATGGGATCCTATCAAAGATCGTTGATAATGATTCCCATACAAGATATAACATGCGGATAAAAGGTAGTTACAATATAACCGACTGGTTCACACTATCCAATAACACATCCTATGTATCCACAGAGAGAATAAAACCGGGATATTTCTGGAACTCCGATATGTCGATCTTCTACAATCTGGCTCCGCAGGATCACGATCTCAACCCCGACGGAACATGGGCAAACAATGCTGCGGGTCGGTTGATGGCCCAATTGAAGAACGGAGGTAAGGATAATCGTACTTACGATCGTTTACAAAACACATTTGGCGGGGAGTTCAGCTTCCTCAATAATTTACTGAAAGTAAACGCTAACTACTCGTTCGTAAAAGGAAGCGAGGATTATAGTTACAACGAGACCAAATATCAAATCGGTTATGGGCCGCAAGACGTACGTGAAGAAGGCAATAGCAGTGCATACAGGACCTTTTCCACTGATTTTTACAGTGTGGTGGATGTTTTCGGGACATTGAACTGGTTGAAGAACAAACATCAGTTTACGACAATCCTGGGATTCAATCAGGAATACAGCAAGTATAACCAGATATTGGCCGAGAGAGAGGGTTTGATCTCCACGCAATTGCCCTCCATCGGCCTGTCGACCGGGCAAATGAACGTAGACGAGAGTTATACGGATTGGGCTATCAGAGGGCTGTTTTATCGGTTGAATTACATCTACGACAGTAAATACATCGTCGAATTTAACGGCCGCTATGATGGTACGTCAAGATTTCCAAAAGAAAAACGGTTCGGCTTTTTCCCTTCAGTCTCACTTGCATGGAGAATTGACTCCGAACCGTTTTTTGAGCCACTCCACGAAAAAGTCGCCAATTTCAAATTGAGAGCATCCTATGGCTCTTTGGGTAACCAGTTGGTAAGCGCCTACGGTTACATCCCATCGATGAGTTCGGGGTTGGGCGGTTATCTGATCGACGGTCAACGCCAACTCACGGTATCCTCTCCCCCACTTGTTTCTGCCAACTACACCTGGGAAACAGTGACTACGCAGAATATCGGTATTGATCTTGGTTTTTTGAATAACAGACTCTCACTTGTCGCCGATCTCTACCGTCGCGATACCAAAGGGATGCTTGTTCCAGGAAAAGAGTTGCCGGGAGTGCTGGGAGCTTCTGCCCCTCGGGAAAATGCGGCGGATATGAAAACCAGCGGATGGGAAATCACGCTTTCCTACAATAATAGCTTTCTGGTGGCAGACAAGCCATTCAATCTAACAACCCGTTTATTACTCTCCGACACACGCTCATGGATTACAAAATTCGATAATCCCACTAATTTGCTGACACAATATTATGTCGGACAGGAATTAGGCGAGATATGGGGACTGCAAAGCGACGGACTTTTCACCAACAAAGAAGAGATCGCCAAACTCGACCAATCGGAAATTATCCCATGGGGTGCATTAGACATTATTGCGGGTTGGCCAAAGTATAAAGATCTGAACAGCGACGGAAGGATCACAAAAGGCCTTACTGTAGATGATCCCAAAGACTTGTCAATCATCGGGAATAACAGTCCGAGATACAGATACGGAATTAATATAATCGGAGACTGGAATAACATCGATTTTTTGGTCTTCCTCCAAGGAATCGGAAAAAAAGACTATTATCCGCTGCACTACCTTTACTGGAGTTTCTATCAGCAGCCATACGCCGGCGGACAAACTCATATTTTCGATTATTATCGTCCCCAAACGGATAGTGATGTAGATATGGCCAAACACTCGAAGGCTTATATCGCCGCCGGCCTCGCCCATCAAAATCTGAACGCCCGGTTCCCGATTCTTCAATCATGGCTGGCCGACAGAAACCTAGGTACACGTATCGACCAATCAATGGGGATGGCAATCCCACAGACCGGACACTTATTAAACGGTGCTTATTTAAGAATTAAAAATATCACATTGGGCTACACGCTCCCACAAACAGTCACCGATCGTATTAATCTGAATAGGGTGCGGTTTTTTGTAAGCGCTGATAACTTGTTCGAGTGGAGCGAAGTACGCAAGTATTTCGATCCAGAAGCTATTACGGAAGACACACAAAATGGCTATGCATACCCGTTTAACCGCCAGTATATTTTCGGAGTAAATGTCACATTTTAAAAAAGAAATCAAAATGAAAAAAATAATATATCTATTCAGTATCATCCTGTTACTTAGTACATGTAATGACGATTTTATGGATCGGCAGCCAAAAACAGAAATTGGAGTAGAACGTTTCTTCAATACCGAAGAAGACCTTAAAATGTATATTTACGGATTATACAATTTCTCCGGACATGGAATGTATGCTGCCGATGGAGGTACGGACAACCAGGCCACAACGTCAGGTAGCGTGGAAATAAAAAACATAATGACAGCCAATAATCCCAGCTCCACAACCATTACCTCGGGGTGGAGCTGGGGAAGGTTGAGGGATATCAATCTTTTTCTGGCAAACGTGGAAAGAGCACAAGTATCGCCTGACGTGAAAGCACATTACGAGGGTATTGCCCGATTCTTCCGTGCCCGATTCTATATGGACAAGGTAAAAAGATATTCCGATGTGCCATGGTACGATAAAGTCATAGAAACAAATGATCAGGAAGCGCTTTTCAAGGGATGCGATTCGCGTGATTTCGTAATCGGGAAAATTTTCGAAGATTATCAATTTGCTGCTGAAAATGTGAAAACCGGTCAACCTTCGGGTGCCATCGATAAATGGGGTGTCCTCGCTTTCTTTTCTCGCGATGCCTTGTACGAAGGGACTTATCGCAAATATCACCCGGAATTGAATCTCGCATCATCCGCCAACATCTATCTACAAATGGCACGCGATGCGGCAAAGCGTGTGATGGACAATGGCCAGTTCTCAATCTACTCCACCGGCAATCCAGACAAAGATTATCTGTCCCTGTTCAGAAGTGGTGATTTAAGTTCGAATCCCGAAATTATTTTGGCCACATTCTACGATCCGAAGGAAGTGAAAGCCGGAACCAGCGAGTGGAACTTCGGGAATTACGAACCATCTCCGGCCAAAGACCTTGTGCAAAACTATCTAATGAACGATGCCACCTTTTATTCCGCGCAACAAGGTTATCAAACCCGGCAGTTTGTGGAAGAATTTAAGAACAGAGATCCACGACTCAGCCAAACATATGCTTATCCCGGATGGGAACTTGTCCAAACTGCTACTTACGTTTCCGGTGCAGGTATCTATGTGCAGCAGTTCAATAAAAATTTCACAGGATACCACTTGATAAAAGGATTTGCAAACAATAGAGAAGCGGATGTCTATAACGATCTGGATTATCCCGTGCTACGCTATGCCGAAGTGCTTCTGAATTACGCCGAGGCAAAAGCCGAACTGAACGAATTTACACAGTCGGATGTTGAGATCTCACTCAATCTGCTCCGCAGAAGAGTTGCGATGCCGGATTTTAATATGAATCCTACGGTTGATCCTTTATCGGCTGCAAAATTCGGAAATATCTCCGCCCTTTTGCACGAAATAAGGAGAGAACGACGTGTTGAACTGGCTTTTGAGGGATTCCGCTTTGACGACCTCATGCGGTGGCATGCCGGAAAAGTACTGGAAAAAGTGCCGGAAGGATTATATTTCCCTTCGCTTGGCAAGTTCGATTTAAATGGCGATGGGGTGGAAGATGCATATCTGATTCCCTCATCTCAATCTATTCCAGCAGATGCAGATAAGGAGGTAAACAGCAAAGGCGTGAAACTCGTTTATTATAGAACGGGAGGTATTGATGACAGTAATGCAACGGTATATCTCGCAAATAGTACTTCGGGAAATATTGTTGCGGCAAAAGATATGGGAATTTTTGTAGAGCCCCAGTTCTATTATCGACCCATACCCATTCAGCAGATCACGCTCAATCCGGCATTAGGTCCCCAACTTTTTGGATGGAAATAAAATAAGTAAGGATGAAAGAGTGATACCTCCCTTATTTAAAGATATTCATCTTCTCATTATAGACAGGGCTTTCAATATGTAAGAAATTCAAGACACTATGAAACACATAGTTCTGACACAATATCTCATCGGTTTTGAGTTCTTTTGAGCCCTCGGACACCCAAACGATGAACGGAATTTCATATTGCTCCTTGGGCGCAATGCTCATCGGTAACCCATGCATATAAATATCCTTTTCACCTAACGATTCGCCGTGGTCGGAAATATAAATCATCGCACTTTTATACTCACTTAACTGTTTCAAATCTTCAATTATATTGTACAGGATATAATCAGTATATACAATCGTGTTGTCATACGCATTGAACAGTTCTTCCCTGGAACACTCTGCCGGTTCTACTCTATTGCAGACAGGTTTAAATATTTCAAACCGGGGCGGATACTTCTTACTATAGATAGGGCCATGACTAATACTGGTGTGTAATATGATCAATACTTTATTCCTTTTACTCGCCAATATCTGCTCTTTTAATCCGGTCAAAAGAATTTCATCGTAATTGCATCCCCCTCCTTTGCAATATTTCATTAGAGAATTCCGGGTCTGATACTTTTCAATATGAATGGGTGGTTCTCCAGTATTGGTGGTTCTCCAAACAACTTCCACATTGTTCCTGTACAAGTAATTAGGTAAGATTTCATATAAATCATCGGTATCGTCATGCCTTAAAATACATTTCAGGGTTGCAGTGGTATAAGTATTACAGGAAGTCGCGGGAAAATGGGACAGATTCGGTACTTGCGACAGCAACGGATTGGTGTTTTTTCCGTAACCATACAGGGAGAAATTCTGCTTTCTTGCAGATTCACCTATCACCAGGACTACAACCGCTTTTTCATCGTCTTTTATAGTAGCATCCGGCAATAGGATTTCTTTTTTATCGCTTCGGTGCTTGTGACTGTAAAATTGGCATGTACTTATGGTATAAGACCATGGCGCCATAAGACCTTGTAATTGCTTATAATTTTTGTGGAACCAGGGCAAACTGTTCGCGTTGGCAATGACCAGCAAACCGATAAACAATAAGGTAAGCGAAGAAGTGACTAAAAAATGCTTCCATGTATCTTTTTTTATTTTCGTTCTAATGATGTAAATGGAGGGGATGACCCCGAGCAGGAAGATATACAATATCAGTGTAAAAGAGAGAAAAACGCTGGTCTCTTCATAAGTGGTATTGAATACACTACCAACTACGTTTTCATCTATGATGACATGGTAAGTATTGATAAAGTAGACTGCAGCCGCACTGATAAGAAAGGATAGTACCAGTAAAAATTTTCCAAGATAACGGGAAAGAAAAAGCATCAGATAGAAAACAAAAGCATTGACAAGCAATACCGCAATTATCAAGCTAATAATAAGAACAATGCCGATAAAACTTTTATAATCAGCGTTGTTTAATACAAAGCCAAAAAATGGAAAATGAAAGAACACGAGATTCAGAAGACTCACTAACAAAGCAAAATGGGTGATCTGTAAGTTACTTGTGAAAATTTTCCGATGGATATTCTTTAAAATTTCTGGCATATACATGAATGATTGAATATTTCCGGCTGCAAAAATACCCAAAAGTTCCGAAATAACAGTGATATCATTACCGGAGCAGGAACAACAAAGAAAGCTTTCATAACAATCTTTATTTATTTTCTGAAATAAATCTCCTTTTTCACATATACCAATGTGTCATTCTCCCTAAGTTCTTTTTTGAGATAATCAAGATCAAGATAATTGACTTTTGCCGCAGCTATTAGATGACGGGACTGAACTAATACATCATAGGAGAATATTTTGAATCCATTTTCGGTCATTTCCCCCTGTACAGTGGAGTGCCTTTCTACCTCCGGTCCTGTGATCACGACACCTTTTTGTTCTGCGTAAAGAAAGAGTATAATTATTATCGTTATTATGGGAGAGTCGGCAGATTTGAGACAAAAGTGATATGTTTGTAGACGAAAACACGTTTTGTAGGGTATTCTATTTTGTACCTTTGACACCAATATATCATAAGATGAATCCTAAGGTGAAGTACTGCTACACTGGCTGTGATAATACTATTGATAAAATTACCCGACAAACCAATAATTTCAAATAAAAACAAATGACTGACAAATTAGCCGCCACTTCTGTTGCTAACAAACGAATAGAAGTAGCCGATGTTCTCCGTGGAGTTGCTGTATTAGGAATAACTTTGATCCATTTTATTGAACGCTTCAGCCTCTACAGTTATCCAGAAGTGACCAACACTTTTCTGCAATTTACGGATAAAATAATTTGGGACAGTCTGTTTTTCACCTTTGCCGGAAAAGCCTATTGTATTTTCGCACTCCTCTTCGGATTCAGTTTTTTTATCCAGGATAATTCACAGAAGCAAAAAGAGCGTGATTTCAGAGGACGTTTTGCATGGCGCCTAGTATTATTACTTGGTTTTGCCATCATCAATTCAACGCTTTTTCCCGGAGAAATACTCGTTTTATATGCTTTGGTGGGATATGTCCTGATTGCAGTATGCAGGTTATCAACCCGCTCCGTATTGTGGATTGCCACTATCCTACTGCTTCAACCCATCGAGATAGGCAAGATTATATATGCATTTATCAATCCCGGTTATATTCCCGGTCCACCGATCGATGCGCCCTATTGGGATATCGTCAATATAGCCCAGCGAGAAGGATCATTCCTCGAAATGAGTAAAACAGCTATATGGACAGGAAATGTGGCCAATATGGGATGGATGGTTTTGCATGGCCGTCTGTTACAAACCATAGCACTGTTTTTGATCGGGATGGTTATCGGGAGAAGTAAGACCTTGCTTTATTCGGAGAAGAACCTCAAGTTATGGTTCAACGTGCTGATCATCTCATTGGTAGCATTCTTCCCCCTCCACGGCTTAAACACGATGTTGCCCGATTTCATTGGTCGGGAAGCACTTCTTACCCCGACTTCGCTTATAGTCAAATCACTCGCCAATGTCGCTTTTACAGGAATCCTGTTCTCCGGGATCATCCTTGTCTATTATCTGACGCACTTTGGAAATATTCTTCAACGACTGGCTCCGTATGGCCGCATGAGCCTCACCAATTATCTTTCACAGTCGCTGATAGGTGCATTCCTCTTCTATAATTGGGGACTCGGCCTTTACAGGCACACGGGAATTACTATCTGCTTTTTGATGGGGGTAACAGTCGTCCTTATTCAGCTTATCGTTAGTCGGTGGTGGATGCGTTCTCATAACCACGGACCGTTAGAATGGTTATGGAAGAAAGCGACCTGGATCGGAGCAAAAAAGTAACAACTGGGAATATCTTTTGAAGAAACAATTTTTTCCAAATGAATAAGGAACACGACAAATAATAATAACAAAACATATACACTCTTTTTCATCCTGATTTCGAGATATATCCCCTTTGCCGATATCAACAAAATTTCACGAAATACTGCAGGTTCATATCCCACAAACATGGCCCGTAAATCGTGACGTCCGACAGGAATATTGTGCATTGTGAACTCGCCTTTATCACATTGATTGCAACGCCTGTTTGCGGCAAATCCAAAAGTATGACCGACACCTTTTTAGTTGTATACATTCCAAATTTTTACGTAACGATAAAAAGAGAGCAATCAATAAAAATCAAAAAAATTCAGGAAAAATTTGCGAAACTGAAAAGTTGCATATATATTTGCAATCGATTGGTTTCTTAAAGTGAATATTATGAGAAGAGATATTTTCCAGGCTATTGCAGATCCGACAAGACGGGCAATCATCACCCTGATTGCGCTACAGGCGATGACACCCAACGCCATTGCCGAATACTTCGACATAAGCCGGCAGGCGATATCCAAACATCTACGGATTTTGACAGAGTGCGAACTGATACAGCATGAGCAGAAAGGCAGGGAAATCTATTACCAACTTGAAATAGAGAAAATGAAAGAAATAGATAAATGGCTGGAGCAGTTCCGCAAGATTTGGGAAGCCCGCTTCGACCAGCTCGACAATTTATTAGTAACATTTAAAAATCAGCAAAAATGAACAACAATCTTTTATTCGATTTTTCCGTTAATAAGGAAAACCACACCATTCACATACGACGTGAATTTGATTCCAATCTTGCATTGGTATGGAAAGCGTGGACAACAGCCGAATTGCTCGACCAATGGTGGGGACCGAAACCCTGGAGAGCAGAAACCAAAACAATGGATTTTCGCGAAGGCGGATTCTGGCATTACGCCATGATAAGTCCCGAAGGGGAGAGACACTGGAGCAAAGCTTCTTACATTATTATAAAAAAAGAAAAGTCATTTACTGCAAAAGACGGATTTTGTGATGAAAACGGGATAATGAACCCGGCATTCCCTCAAAATTTATGGGAAAACAACTTTATTCCGAAAGAAGACAGAGTACAGGTCGATATGATACTCACTTTCGATACACATGCCGATCTTGAAACAACTATCGAAATGGGCTTTAAAGAGGGTATGACAATGGGATTAGAACAGTTGGACGAATTACTGTCATCTTTACAAAAATAAGTTGTCATATTTTCTGCGATAAAACAAAATGAATACAATTCTGTAAAATCGGTTATGAGGACCTCGGGTTTCTTTGTAATCAGACTATTTGCTATATGCCTGGCATCCATTCTGGCAACGGGCAATGTTATGGCTCAACCAGGGGAAGTAAGTGCAAATGGAATAACCATTGCTTATGAATCTTTTGGTGATCCCTTTGATGAAACGATTATTATGATTCAGGGAACAGGAGCTACAATGTTGCATTATCCAGTTGAGCTATGTGAAAAACTGGCAGCTGACAGATTTCATGTAATCCGGTTTGACAACCGTGATATCGATCCCATAGTACCCCTTGCAGCAGGCTAGGAAGTGGCATCCACAATTCCAAATGCGGAACTATGCATCATAGAAGGAATGGGACATGATATTTCTTTACAATTTGTACCCGGGATTGTAGATTGCATTACTAAAATTGCATCCGAATCACAGAAGTTGAGACAAGAATAGAAATATGGAAAAATAACTTTAATAAAATTCGAATGAACACAACAGAATTATCCTTTCTGATATTATCCCTTTTTATGATTCATGAATTTGAAGAAATCATAACTGTGAGAAATTGGATTCAAAAAAATGGATCCGACAAGAAATTGACAAACGAAATGTTTATCAAAGGGAGAAAACATTATCAGTCCACCGAAACCATCAGTATAATGATCATGGAAGAATTCGCATTGGCATCAATCATACTTTTCATTGCCATAAAACTTCAAATAACGGAAATGGCTGTCGGGCTCTTTGTCGCATACACGCTTCATCTGTTCGGACATATATTTCAATGTATAAAGTTCGGAAAATGGACGCCCGGAAGCAGAACAGCATTGATAACAATACTGCCCATTTTTTATATATTCTACCTGACATTTGTAAACAATAACCTGAATGCAACGAATACGGCAATCTGGAGTTTAGTCTTTTTAATAGCGTTACTACTCAATCTGCGACTGATGTTCCATTATGCCGACAAAATAGAACATTGGAGAAAAAACTATTTATAAAACTTTATTGAAAATGAAAACGAAAAAACTATCCAGTTTTTCATGCTTATTCTCAATCAAAAACGAACTGGTCTAAAAACCTGTCGTCAGAACATTCGGATTTACACTTTATCCCTATTCCGTGATTATTCAATATTCTTTTTAACTGCTCGTTGATTGAGTCCATATAGATCAGTTTAATACTCTTATCTCTGACTAAACTCGAAAACTGGCCATATTCGCTGCTATCTATCTTGAGATTCTCATAGCCAACCACTTTTTCATTTTCTATCTTGAAGATATTCACATCGGAACCGGTCTCTATGTCTTTCATCAACCGTCCCTTCTTGGTTAGGATTGCGATAATTTTTTTCATGATCTTTCGTTTTTTAATTGTTTCTACCCGGCCTTGTTGGCAAAATATATCCTCACGGTTTTATAGCCGGCATTGTAAATCACTTTTGCATATTGCACATCAAACATCGAATACTTATGGATATTCTCTGGCTCGATCAATATGTCACAAAGAGGTTTGTCCGCTCCGGTATTTGAATTGAGTATACAGTGAAACGATTTCTCGGCCACTCCCTTGAAAGAGTCCTTGTATTTGTCCATGTAAATCGGATTAAGACTGATGCCGATAATTTCTTCGCATTGATCCCTTATGATGGACGCCGGCAGATTCTTCAACAACCCTCCATCCACATATTGTCGCCCGGCTACCACTGTAGGACTAAATATGATGGGTATGGAGCAGGATGCCGCCAGTGGAGCCAGTAGTGGTCCTTCATGGAAATCATGGCAGACTCCTCTCTCAAAATCCGTCGCCGTAACATGTAAGGTAATACGTAGATCCTCGAAGGTTCTGGCACGTAGATGCTTTTTCAGAAACTCGATCATCTTATTTGTATTAAATAATCCAGCACGCGATATCGAAAATCCGGTAAATTCCCTGACCGACCTGTGACTGAATATCTCCAATATTTCTTCCGGCATATATCCGTCGGCCAGAAAAGCTCCGGCCAATGCTCCCGCACTTGTCCCGGAAATGATATCCGGCACGATTCCTTTTTCCAGAAGAGCCTGTATAGCTCCCAGATGAGCAAAACCTCTTGCTCCGCCACCACTTAAGACAAATCCCAGATTGTAAGTAGACCTATTATTCGTTGCTTTCATAGTTGTGAATATTATCTTTTTATGTTGTACTCTAAAAGAAATCAAAAAGACTGCAGCCTTAATTGATCAAGAAGTGAAGCCTGTTCTGCAAATTGACTTCCGCCATGCCGCCATCTACATCGAGATAAAGCAGGTTCATATCGGGATAGAATTTCTTCAACCGGTTCTCGATTCCCTTTGCCACGATATGATTGGCGATACAGCCGAATGGTTGGACGCATACTACCCGGTTGATACCATTGTGGGCATAACAGGCGACTTCCGCCGCTACCGACCAGCCCTCACCGAACTGGTTGGAGAGGTCGAGTATCTGCGATGCATATTCGGCCTTGGTATAGACCGATTCGGAAGGTGCGTAGAAACGATACTTTTCCATGATCTTCTCCACTTTCGTGATCCTGTCGTTCATATATTTCCATAATATGGGCTTCACGTAATGCTTCAGCATGCTGCCCCGCTTCACGCCATTCTGCAGGTTGACTTCGGAATTGACAAAATATTGCATCGCGAAATCAATCAGCGGAGGTGTCACCACTTCCATATTCTTGGAGCGCAGCCATTCGGTGATATGGGCCTGACCGTAGTTATTGTATTTCACATATATCTCTCCGATCAGCCCGACCTTCGTGAACTCATGCTGATGGATAGCGATCTGGTTGAAATCGGCGACCGCCTGTCCCAGCAAGGAAAGTAAATCCTTGTGATTATTCATCCTGATGGCTTCAATCCCCATTTCCACATAGAAATCGAACACGTTCTGGGTCTCCCCTTTCCTCTTTTCCCGGATGATGGTCGAGCTGTACATCTGCTGCAAGGCATCGGCATAGAGCAGGGTGTAGATAAGGATATTGATAATTTTCAAGACAGGGGCTTTAAAAGCTTTCTGTTCATTTTGGAATACACCTCCTGTAGCCACGACTACCACCGGGATATGGGAAAAACCGGCCGTTTCCATACCCATCTTGATCTGCGCCAAATAATTGGTAGCCCTACACTGTCCTCCCGTCTGGGTGATGGCGACTACCACATCATCCAGATCATAGTTCCCCGATTGCAAGGCAGTGATAATATCTCCCAGTACCAGCGTGGACGGATAACAGACTTCACTATGACCATATACCAATCCCGCTTCGGCAGATATTTTATTGGTTTTGGGAAGATTGACGATCTTATAGCCTGCCAACTCACCGATTGTGGGGATAAAGGGAGAGACAAAATCGGCAAACCAGGGGGCCAATATCGTCTTTTTCCTGTCTTCCTTCTTGTAGGTGGTCTTGTAGCCCTCAAACGGTTTTATCTCTTTTTCAGCCTGTGGGACTATCACTTTCAGCGATTCGATGAGCGAACGCATCCGCAAACGGATCGAACCCGGACTGGCTATCTCGTCGATACGCAATACCGTATGGTTCTTTCCGGACTGCTTGAGGATCTCGCGGGTTTCGTCCATAAAGAACGAATCGGGTCCGCAGCCGAAGGAATTCAATTGCACCAGTTGCACATTGGCAGGAAGCTTGGCCACTTCCATAGCCGCTTGTATCACACGGTTGGGATAAGACCACTGCGACACGATATTCAACTTGCCGAACCCTTTGCTTTTCGGATGACGGAAGATATCGTCGGTAAATACCTCTACACCCATATCTGAAAGGATCTGGCCGACTTTCTGGTGTACTAGCGGGTCTGCATGATAAGGTCTGCCGGCAACCACAAACACCAGCTTATTCTCCCCGACAGCCTTATCAAACAGAACCCTTTGATTGTCTCTCAATATCTTTTTCATATTCTCACGTTCCTGCAGCGCATTCTTAAAGGCACTATTGAACACCGCCTTAGATACTCCTAACGATGATACATATCCATAACAAGCTTTTTCCAATGCTTCGTCGTTGCTGAAGGTAATCACCGGTTTATCGAAATGAATTCCGAACCTTTCCTCCGGTTTCATCGCGCTGCGGATCACGTCGGGATAACCGCTGACAACGGGACAGTTGAATGAATTATTGGAGGATTGGAACTCTTTTTCTTCCTTGAGTATCGTCGGATAAAAAATACGGTCTACTTTCTGTTCTGCCAGTGCGATAATATGACCATGTACCAGTTTTGCCGGGAAACAGATATTGTCGGACATCACACTGCCCACCCCTTTTTGGTACATCTTGGTGGTCGATTCGGGAGAAAGCACCACTTCAAAACCACATTCAGCCAGCAACGTGTGCCAGAACGGGTAATTCTCGAACATATTCAGTACACGGGGAATACCGATTCTGGTTCGGTCGGAAGCCGCCCCGTTTATACCCATATTCACATTACCGTTTGTATTATTCTCAGCTCGCCCCTTCAATTCCTTATTAACATTCTTAAAGTTCCGGTCTCTACTCCCCGCAAAACCACTATCCACATTTCTGCCTTCAATCCTCTCAATATCTATCCCTATACTGCTATCCACAAACCACTTAACATCCCGATCCACATCCCGCTCAAAAAGCACCTTATTTTTCCAGTCAAAAGCATTATATCCTTTTTCAGGTGCTGTCGCCTTATTAAAAAATATCTTCTCACACTTATTTCCGGCATAACAGATATTACCGTTGTCAAACTTGAATCGGAGAATGGAACAGGTATTGTTGCACCCCTTGCATTGCATCTCCCTTGTATTGATATGATCGATATCGGGCAATGACGCAATTCCCGTGAATGTAGCCTGTCTGCCATTGATCATCCACATCTTCTTCGCATACAAGGCAGCACCCAACGCCCCCATCAGTTCAGGACAATCGGTAGAGCTGACCGACTTGCCGAATAATAGCTCCAAAGCACGGTAGACCGCATCATTACGGAATGTTCCGCCCTGTACGACGATATGTTCTCCCAGCAGATTCAGATTGGATATTTTAAGCACCTTGAAAAGACAGTTTTTTACCACGGAATAGGCCAATCCGCCGGCGATATCACCCAAAGCGGCATTCTCCCGAAGGGATTGCTTCACTTTAGAGTTCATAAAGACGGTACAGCGTGATCCCAGATCGCTCGGGTATTCGGCGAGACAGGCCGCCTCCGTAAATTGAGGCAAAGACATATTCATAGTGGAGGCAAAATTTTGGAGGAACGATCCGCAACCTGCGGAGCAGGCTTCGTTCAGTTCCACATTCGAAATCACTCCGTCACGGATAAAGATCGATTTCATATCCTGTCCACCGATATCCAGCACGAACGACACTTCCGGGTCTGCATATTGTGCCCCAGAGAGGTGAGCCATCGTCTCCACAATCCCATAATCAAGGTTCAAAGCCGACCGAATCAGGTCTTCACCGTATCCGGTTGCGACAGAAGAGAGAAACCTGATCACCACCTCTTTCTCTTTTGCTTCCTCGAAAAACTTCTGAAGTCCTTCCTTGACTTTCTTCAACGGATTTCCCTGATTGGTATCGTAGAAGGAAAACAGCACATCCCCTTCCTTATTGATGATCAATATCTTTGTGGTGGTCGATCCGGAATCGATACCCAGAAAGCACTCGATAGATTTTTTATCGCCTAACCGGGCACGCTTCAACGGCTTCATCTTCCGGTTATCTTTCCATAGTTGGTATTCCTCTTTACCGGTAAACAACGCCGGCAATACATCTTTCCGCACAGATCCTTTTGCCTGTAGTTTCAGGATCAGTTCACTCAAATCCTGAGCGACCTGCTCCTGTTGATTGTGCAGGGCAGTCCCCCATGCCGAAAAATATTCACTATTGGTGGGCAGGATCAAATCCGACTCATCAATCTTCATCAGTTCTATAAAGGCATTTCGCAAAGCAGGTGTAAAAGTAAGGGGACCACCAATGCAGAGTATTTTGGGTTGTATCTCATGTCCTTTTGCCAAGGTGGTCATACTTTGTACGGCTACCGCCTGCAATATCGACATCGATATATCCGGTACAGGGATATTGCGTGATATCAGGTTCTGCACATCGGTCTTGGCAAAAACACCACAACGGGATGCTACAGGATAAATTTTTTCGTAGGACAATGCCTGC
Source organism: Proteiniphilum sp. (assembly GCF_034927365.1). Taxonomy (GTDB): domain Bacteria; phylum Bacteroidota; class Bacteroidia; order Bacteroidales; family Dysgonomonadaceae; genus Proteiniphilum. The sequence continues at coordinate 412,988 of NZ_JAYFQD010000007.1, forward strand.
TTCCCGAGTTCTTCCACGGATATATTCATCAAGTCCGCCATCTGGTCGATAAAGGCTCCCGTCCCTCCGGCACAGCTTCCATTCATACGGATATCGGGCTGTTTTTCATCCTGAAAGAAAACCATCTTTGCATCCTCACCTCCCAAGTCGATCATGGTATGGGTATCGGGATGTTCCTTTTTGATCACTTCGATGGATGCCACGACCTCCTGTACGAATGGTATACCTGTCCGTTCCGATATCCCCATTCCGGCAGAACCGGTAATGCCGATCGTAAATTTCCGGTCAGGAAAACGAGTGATAATATTATTCAACTCCTCGATCAATATCTTGTTGAAGTCGGCCTTATGACGCCTGTAAATCTTGTAGATAATCTTATTGAGACAATCCAACACGATTACTTTCAGCGTAGTGGAACCTATATCGATCCCAACTTTACAGATATTATTCGCTTTCATATTGATATATATTAAATTTTAAACAAGTGTTTAAATTATGGGTAAAAAAAATATTCTAATTAGAAGGTAAAAATCCATCCTTATAGAAATATTTCCTGAACCTATTTTAAACAATCGTTTAAAATAGAGATAAAAAAATTAGGGCCGCAAGGCACTCTTTACAAAGTCGATTACATGTTGCTTATGCTCCTTCAGAATTGTATTGTATTCGGCTCCTGATTTTTTTGCTATCCTGGTAGCAAACCCGCCGAAAATAAACGGGAACAGACAGAGGGACAATATATCCAGTCCAAAATCGATGACAGGGATATTCTTGATCGTACCCTTGGCAATTTCCTCTTCCATCTTCTCGGCAAGCTTATTGAATATCTTCTGGGGATTCTTCTTGATAAGTTTATCCGCCAGTGCATCCGGACCATGATTTATCTCATTCAGGATAAACATGGGTATCTGGGGATATTTAGGCAACATCTCATAATAGGTGTTGATCCAATTTTCGACTATCTCGAAAAAAGGCATATCCGAACTCAAAGTAGCGAAGACCCGTTTCACCAGGATTTCAAACGCCTCATCAAAGATTATCTCGAAGAGGTTGGCCTTCGAATTGAAATAGTACTTTACATGGGCCACATTAGCGCCGGAAGCGGCAGCGATGTCGCGAATGCTTGTCCCCTCATAGCCGTTCGCAATAAACAATTCCCGTGCAGCATTGAGAATCCTGTCACTTACATCCGATGTCGAGTATCTTCTTGCCATATCCTTTCAATTATTAATGCTACAAATTTAAACGGTCGTTTAAATTCAGCAAAACATTTGGAGTTAATTAAGGTTAAGATAGAATTTCGCGCTGTATTCTACAAATATCACATTATCGACTTCCTTTTGATCAATAAATAGCTATCTTTGGTTTTTAGATATATAGTATTCTAATGACCAACAACATGCGCAATGAATAAAGTACCCATCATAAGAAAAGGATCTATAAAACCCTATTGGAGCAACGGATGTGGAGGAGGTTTGATAATTGGTATCTGGTTTTTCTTATTATCATTAATCAGCAACAGTGTCTTGACTTCACTATATTTTGGTGTGGCTACATGGATAGGAGGAGTAGTTATCTGGATTGGTCTCGGATTTACAAGTGAAGAGTATTATACACGGAAGAAGAAAATAAAAAGCCTGACCTCGGATAAATATGCTTTTCTTGACCAGCATAATTTCACGATGCATGAGGATTTGTATTTTGAAGGCATTTACAAGGGGTTCTTTTTTCGAGTGTTGCCGACGACCGAATGGATACCTCAAAAAAAAGGTCGTGCAATAAAAATTGAATATATCGTGATTGAAGCATTTTACACCTATGATGCTGACACGGTTGATAATGACCGGGAAGAAAAGATGTGTGGGGTTTATTTTATAGGGCATGTAAGTTTCGCCAATCATTGTGCCGGATTATACCTAAATGACTGTGATAATCCTGATTTCAAAGAAAATTTTGACGGTCTGATTAATATATTTAAAAGAGAAAAACTCGATCCTCTAATGAAAGATGATTGGGAAAGTACATATGGAGCAAAACTGAAAAAAATCGAAGAAGAGAAGGAAGAGGCAAGAACAAAACAGATTATCAAGATCGGGAAAATACTGAAGGTTACATATCGCAAACCGGATGAGAAAATCAATTAATCGGGGAAAAAGTTTCAACCAACCTGACAATTTATTAGTAACATGTAAAAATCGAAAACGTTATTGAAAAAGAGATTACCCAATTCTCACTGGATGTTCCCGATAAGAACCACCTATCCATAGCCAAACTTAACAATTGAAGATGACGCCCACGGCAATATTTTCTCCTAAACAAGATATTCTATAGTTTATTTTTCAATTGCTTTCCTAATATTGTAAGACGATATTTTTGCAAACTGCTGTTCGGTTTTTCAGGAATGGTCATTTCGATAAATCCTTGCTCTAAAGCCGGCTTGAGATAATTAGCTCGAAAATTCTCCCTATGGGAAAGGCCTAACTTATTTTGGATCTCCTTCCTGTCCATTTCGCTATTTAAAACTCTAATAAGCTCGGTGACTTGCTCGGTGACTTGCTCGGTAACTTGCTCGGTAACTTGCTCGGTGATTTGCTCTGAAGCCGGAAAAGACATGCGTATAAAGTTATCCAGAAAGCGGAAACACTCCCTACCGTATGACTGCAAAATACGAGGCACGCCTGATCCAAGATGTTCTACCAATTCCAAGTCTTTGAAAATACGCATAATCTCCTTGTTGCGAGGCATGGAAACACCTTCAAAGAAATCTTCCTCAGACAAACCGTCAGGTAATCCTCCATACGAGGTAATTTCAATACGGTCATCAAAAAACTCAACTTTTGGTGGTACTTCTCTTGTATAATCGTTATGGACGCAAGCGTTGATAATTGCTTCACGTAACGCAATCATATCCCAAAGGCGTGTTTCCATACGTTCTTTCGGTGTTATCTTGGCAAAAGTTTTGTTTTCCAGCTCTACTTTATCCAAAATCTGTTTAGTGGCTTTCACTAAAGAACAATAACCATATTCATAATTTTCGGATAGATTGACACGATCTTTGCCATTATATTTGGCAACTTTCATCGACATTCCATTTACATCTGCCATCAGATATGCAACGTAATTGAATTTTTCTTCATCAGTCAAAAGTTCCAAGTTTTTGGCAAATTGACTGTTTAGCGTTTTTCCAACTGCTTCATAATAGATTTTCAACTGCTCAAATGAAAGATCCTGACGTGGTGACTGGATTCTGCCCAACGAATTGCGGACACGTTTCGAGAAAAGATATTCTATTTGTTTTGTCGGCATAGGTTCAGACGCACTTCCAATACGGATGTAACATCCTTTTTCTGACATCCCTTGTTTCTTTGTATAGTAAGGCTTTTCTACACCGCTCGCAAGAGTAATTTTAATCACGTCTTTTGAATCGATATTCTTTACCGCTACATCAAATAGCCCCATGCAAGAAGGCATAATATTATTTTTCAGTCGATCTTTGATTTTGAGCATATCGCCATCGATATCAGGAATACCGACAACATTTCCCTTTTTGTCAATTCCGATATAAATAACACCACCTTCTTTATAATTCAGAAAAGCAATTGCTTCTTTTTCTAAATCATCAGTAAGTTGCCGTTTGTATTCTATGCGGTTGGTTTCGGGAGTCATTTCGATATTAACGTCGATGTAAGAAAAGTAGATAAAAAATGGGAAAATAGCGGAAAAATTAGTATTTTTAAATCGTTGAAAATAAAAAATATCACTCATAATTCCGCTATGATTTCCAGCCATAAAGTTACAGAATTTTATTTTATAATTGACGAGTTTTCAAAGATTTTGACACCCTGATCAGGGACTACTCGCCGCAAGAGGTAAGAACAGGATAGTAATAGCGACAATCCTGCCAATTCCATATCATAATCTAATAATCACGCCTAATATTTAGATTAAGAATATTTTATCTCTATCCTCCAAGGAAGAGATAAAGAAAAATTTGCAAAACCGAGCAGTTGCATATATATTTACAACCGATCAGTTGCGCAAGATTTGGAAAATCCGTTTCGACCAACTCGACAATTTATTAATAACACTTTAAAAATCAGCAGCAATGAACAGGAATCTTTTATTTGACTTTTCCGTGAATAGGGAAAACAATACCATTCACATACGACGTGAATTTGATGCCAGCCTTGAGCTGGTCTGGAAGGCGTGGACCACTGCCGAGTTACTCGACCAGTGGTGGGGTCCGAAACCGTGGAGGGCAGAAACGAAGACAATGGATTTCCGTGAAGACGGATTCTGGTTTTATGCGATGGTCGGTCCCGAAGGCGAAAGACACTGGAGCAAAGCCTCGTATATCTCCATTGAAAAAGAAAAATCATTCACGGCAAAAGATGGATTTTGTGATGAGAACGGGATAATGAATCCGGCATTCCCCCAGAATTTATGGGAAAACATCTTCATTCCAAAAGAAAGCAGCGTGCAGGTCGATATGATACTTACCTTCGATACGCTCGCCGATCTCGAAACAAACATCGAAATGGGATTCAAAGAGGGTATGACAATGGGGTTAGACCAGTTGGACGAATTATTAGCAACATTAGGATAAGTCAATTTTTATTGCGGAACTCGATGGGAGTCTGGCCGGTTTTATTCTTGAATAACCGACTAAAATATTGAGGATAATCAAATCCGAGAGAAAAAGCTATCTCATTGACGGATAAAATCGGGATGAAATGTGAGCATCCAACCCCATCTGCCGCCGTTTTCCGCTTTCTTGTCCCATGAATGAATCTGTCCCGGCGAGAAAAAGCTGATTGTTCCTTTCTTGAAATCATAATCACGCCAACCATATCTTGCACTACAGGTTGATCCGTCCTTGATCGTAATCGAATACAAATTGAGTAGCACCGGACTGCTGATGGGAACATAGTCCTTTACATTTGCCAAATGGCAGATGCTTATCAGCGGATGATTGGCCGAGGGACAGCCAAACCGTTCGGTATATTCCTCGACAGTGTTTATTTTTATTATCTTGTCGGATTTTATCATGCGAATATTTTATCTGCTTGCCATAACAAAAATAGACCAAATTCTATGATTTGCACTATTCATTGAGCGATTATAACACGTCTGGCAAATGAATTTCCTTTATAAATACCTCTCGATAACTTTACTACTGTAATCCCAAACTTTCTGTTCGTTCTCAACCGAATAATACTTCTCACTGGGTTTTTCCTCTCCTTTCAGTCCGTAGTATATACCGGTAACACCCTCCAGTTCGGGAGAAACCGCAGCCCTGATACTCGGAGCGGCTCCGGCTTCAACCGAGTTCATCATCACTTTCCATAAGAAATAAATGATTTTCGTGCCCAAGGCGCCCGTCGATTCACGTCCAAGGCTCGTCTGCGCAGAACCGGGATGGACGGTGTAGAAGGCAATATTATTGACACCTGCCTTTTTCATTTCCGACACAAAATGACGCATTATCCAGATTACATACAACTTCGATAAACCATAGGCTTTGGCCATAGAATAGTTTTCTTTCAATTCGATATCATCCAGATCGGGTTTACCCCCCATCTTATGGGCTGCAGATGCGACTGTAACCACACGTGCTGAAGCGCTCTTCCTAAGCAAATCCAACAGGAGGGTGGTCAATAGGTGTGGCGCAAAGACGTTGATCACCATCGTTTTCTCATGTCCCTCGACTGTAGTTTCCCTCTTATTGGTAAACTGTGCTCCCGCATTATTGATAAGCACGTCCAGATAACCGTATTTTTGCTTGATCCTGTCGGCAAACGTCTTTACTTCGGCAAGCGACAGGAAATCGGCTGTCAGATAATCGACCTTCTCATTGCCTGATTCCGCCTTCACTTCTTCATAGGCCGATTTTGTCTTCTCGGGATTACGACCGTGCATAATGATCGTATGCCCTTACTTTGCCAGTGCCTTGGCAGTTTCTTTCCCGATACCATCCGAGGCTCCGGTGATAAGAATAATTTTACTTTCCATATTATTGTCAATTGATTCATGGGCAAAAGTACATGACAATAGCAGACCGTTCACTACACAAAACGGGGATTATACTACACAAAACGAAGTGTTTGGTAGTGGTATATATTAAAGCCCGGATGGGTGATGTCAAATCGGAAAAGGAAAGGGAACTTGATGAAGAAAGCAATGTGCAAAAAATGCACATTGCAGATTCTGACAAGCCTGTGAAAATATATAACCTTGATGATCAACTCAGCAGCCAGTCAATAACATTCAATTTTGGTGGTAAGCAGTAGTTCTTTACCCTTAATACCGTAATGTGGAGTAGGGTACAGAATGTAGGATTTAGTCAAAAAACCATTTCTTATTGACGAAAATTGTGAATTTGATCATATTTCGTCATTAACAACTACGTAAAATGAAATATTTGACTAGTACATAGCAAAGCAGAGGTAAATATAGAGGCTCTCGTTTTTATACGGAAATTTTTTCTACTGATTCTTTGATGAGTGATTTTACTTCATCCCAAGAAACGGGAATATACATCTTAGGCATGGGATCATTTTCAGCATCAGTAAAGTAAACTAAACTTCGGATTACATTGTAAATGGAATTAGTATTGTATTTTGTCATGTAGAATCCCAACATCTCGTTCAAGGAAAAATGTTGTAACAGGAAATACATGTCGATAAAGTCTTTTTTGGTTCCTCTATTGGTGATGGCTGCAAGTTTCATAGCGGCAATATCTCTCAGTCGAGACAACTTTATTCCATCATCTTCTAATGGTTCTTCCAGCCATTCGTAAGGATAGTTTACGATATCGACTTTTACCCCTTCTATTTCAAAAACGTGGATGGATTTCGTATTTTGTAAGGAATTAACTGTAAGCCCCTCGTCACCAAACGCATCCAAAAAATCAATATGCGAATTTTGGAATTCACCAAAGAGATCAAGGTCTACGGAATTCCTATGCCCCAATTGCAATGCAAGGGCAGTTCCCCCGACCAGCCTCGAAGTTTGTAACAAGGGCATTTGTTGTAGCTGTTTCAGAAGTGCCAGAGTTTGTCTTTCGACTGTAAATATTCGTAGCATCGGAATTGATTTTCAGGAATACGGGATACTGTCGATATAAATGCTAATGATTTTGGGAAGAGGCTTCTTAACCCTTTGGCGATGGAAGCGATTTGCTCCAACCCGTAATAGTCAAGTATGGCTTTCCAATCATCCCACTGTCCATAATCAAGTACACGGTTGACAATAAAACTTTTGTGCTGCTCCATATCCAGATCATCAGGATTTACGTCCCAAAACAGATTGGAAGAAAAGAGAGGTACATTATTTTTATTGTTCTTTTCCATTTTCATTGGAAGTGCCTGGGCGCCAATTTTCGTTTTTACTTGCTCAAAATTAAGAAAAATAATTCGTACTGCAAAGAAGGATAAGTAATATGGAAAGATTCAGGGGAATTGTATTGTCATCCACAAACAGAGTTTTCTGCAAGTTCTTTCAGTCTTTTATTCATTTCATTAAACCCATTTTCTGTTTTCTGTGGATTGAACAGCCATACGAAAACACCTCTAAATATCTCACTTTGAATAAAAGTGACTGTACCATTCCCATTGTCAATCAATTCAAATTTATGCTCACCATCAAACAGGCCATCAATGAGCACCTTACCTAACCAACTCAACTCTTTGTTGTCTATCTTGGTCAATATGGTTGGCTTGAAGATCATTTCTTTCCCATCAGGCGGTTTGATATTGGCTTTGATTTTACTTCCTTCTTCCAATTTACCTTTTATGGATACTATAAATGGGTTCCAGTTTGGATACTCTTCAAAATCCCTCAAGATTGCCCATATCTTTTCGGGAGATGCTTCAATAAGAATTTCAGTTTTGATTTCTTTTGTCATAACCTTTGGATTGTTTTCTATTTGATTGAACATCACAAAGGTCTATCTTATTTGGCGATATCGACTTGATAAAAATCAAGAATTTATAAAAACTGATTTTTTCTTATCCGGCTAAAAGTTTCCGGTGTCATGCCAAGCATTGAGGCAATATACTGCAATGGAACTTGATTGAACAGCTCCTTGTTGTTCTCGAAGAAAAAGTGGTATCGCTCTTCGGCCGACATGGAAAGATGACTAAGAACCCGTTCTTCAAGCGTGATAAAACAGTGGATGATAAACATTTTTTCCAGTTCGGCCCATTGGGGAATTGTGTTGATGATTTCTTTGTAGTCCCTCTTGTTTATCGTATAAATTTCGGTATCGGTCAAGGCCTGAATTGTCCAACGGGCAGGTTTGTCGAAGATAAAACTCGACAGGTCTGTAACAAAATAGCCTTTGGTTGAAATCCATTGAGTAACCTCCTTACTCTCCGTTTCAATGAAAATCCGTAGAAAACCCGATTGTACAAAACTCAACCTCTCGCATTTCTTATTTGTTTGGAGGAAATAATCGCCCTTCTTCAAAGTTTCCGGCCTGAACAGGGACGTAATCGACTTTAATTCATCAGGCTCTATTATCCCAAAGTGAGATTTTATACTTAACTCAAGTTCTGTCATTTTGTGCACCTTTTGAAGCGGCTCTTATTAAAACGAATATCCATAGCCATTCAATTATACTTGTTCAAAAATACAAAAGAACTTCTTCTTATATACAATAATGTCGTTAAAATCTACTGTCTCTTCCTTGTTTCCCCTACGACAAAGACAATAAGCAGTCTTTGTCCAAATAAGTCTCACTTCCTTGGATGTTTGGCTCGCATTTGCCCCTGGGTATATGTATGTCCATTCCGGATATCTTCTTGTGAACGGACTACAGCATCACGCAGTGCTTCGGGAGAATAACCTTCCATGATAGGCAGTTCAAGCTTTTGAAGCAAATTCTCGATCTGTTGTAAGGATGCTTCATCCTCAATAGCAAGAATTCGTCGTAGAATACCCATTCGTTTAGCTTCTAATTCTATCGTAGTCATTACGTTTATAATTAATCTGTCCATCACAAAGATATGGAACATAGTGGAAAAGACAAAAAACGACCCTATCTATTGCCTTCAGGCAACACACTCGAGCACATTCCCTATTTACACCATACATTGCTAATTTCAGCGAATAAAATTAATTATCAAAACATTGTTTCCTAAATAAGAAACTTTTATCTTCGCATAAAAATGACGCTAAATAAAAAATTACAAGTTTAGGGTTCAGTTTTTAGAAGAGGTCAAGGATTTTTTGGACCAACTCGAAGAGAAACCAAGAGATAAGATCCTTTACAATATCTGGAAAGCTCGGAGCATAAATGATAAAGAGTTTTTTAAGAAATTGGAAGGTGAAATCTGGGAGTTCCGAACAAAATTCAACAAAACCTACTACCGTCTTTTTGCATTTTGGGATAAGACAGATAAAGAAGATACACTGATAATTTCAACGCATGGATTGATTAAAAAGAGCGATAAAATCCCGAAAAGTGAAATCGAGAAAGCGGAACTATTGAGAGAGAAATATTTTAATGAAAAGAAACAAAGAAATGAAAACATATAGTTTAGAAGAATTAACCGATCAATATATCGGCAAAAAAGGCACAAAAAAACGTGACAAATTCGAGAACGAACTTCGTCTCGACCTGTTAGGGCAAGCAATTAAAGAAGCAAGGCAAGAACGCAACCTCACACAGGAAGAATTGGGTGAACTGGTAGGTGTGAAGAAAGCCCAAATATCCAAGATTGAGAACAGTACAACAGATGCCAGATTCACAACCATCCTAAAAGTGTTCGAAGCTTTAGGGGCAAGAGTAAGCTTTAACGTTGAACTGGATAACAAGAAAATAGCCTATTAACACTACCATCGTTGAAGCAACAGACAGACCAAAAGTGGACTTTACCAAACTACAATCAAAGCTGGATAGATGCGGCAAAAAGGCGATTTACCTCCAGATCGCCGATGAGATAATTAGCTATATCAAAAAAGGGATACTGAAAGTCGGCGAGACGATGCCCAGCACACGCCAACTGGCGGCGGAACTCTCTGTCAACCGGAATACTGTCGTCCTGGCATTCGATATCCTGACCAGTGAAGGGTGGCTTGTTTCGGAAGAGCGGAAGAAAACTCGTGTTTCGGATAAAATCCGGATGTACCAGATGGCTGAAAAGAAAGAAGTACCGGTTAAAACGACCGAAATCTACACCAATGACCTGATCTTCTTTGATGACGGACTACCCGATACCACCTGCACACCGGTCGAAGAGCTGGCAAGGGCCTATCGCCGTATTTTCAGCCACAAGGCGCAATAGCAGATCATGAATCTGGCGAGTGAATTCGGCGACGAGAAATTCCGGGAGACCATCTCGAATATGCTAAACCAAAACAGACGCATGCAGACTTCTGCACCGGAGGTCTGCATCACACGCGGAAGCCAGATGGCACTGTTCCTCACAGCCCACAGCCTGCTCGAAAAAGGAGATATCGTGCTGGTGGAGAATCCCGGTTATAGTCCGGCTTGGCGTACCTTCCAACATGCCGGGGCAACGCTGGTACCTGTCGATGTCGATGAGGAGGGTATCAACGTGGATAGGATCGAGGCGTATCTGAAAACCAATGCGGTGAAAGCGGTCTATCTGACTCCCCACCATCAATACCCGACGACCGTCACCCTTAGCCTGGCACGGCGACTGCAACTGATCGGGCTATCCAACCAATATGGCTTCACCATCATCGAAGACGATTACGACAACGAGTTCCACTTCGACCAGCGTCCCGTGATGCCGCTGTCCGCCTTCGAAGGGATACGGCACTATGTCTATATCGGTACGTTGAGCAAATTGATCGCACCGGCCATCAGGATAGGCTATATTGTCAGCACACCCGATTTTATCGTCCGGATCGGGAAACTGCGCAAGATTGTCGATTTGCAGGGTGATGCCATTATGGAGCAATCCATTTTGGACCTGATGCTGTCCGGTGAAATCCGCAGGCATCAGAAGCGGATGCACAGCCATTATCTGGCGAAGAGGGATTTCTTCTCGTCGCTTCTGGAGAATTATCTGAAAGGGAAAGTCACCTACAAGAAACCGGATGGAGGACTTGCCTTCTGGTTGAAACCGGTCAGGGATATCAATTTTTTCCGGATAAAGGAAAAAGTCAATACGGAGTTGGTCAGCTTTTATACGCCGGACAGGTTCAGTTATGACCAGTCGGTGCAGGGCCTTCGGATCGGATATGCATCCCTTTCCGAAGCCAATCTGGAAAAAGGGATACGCATCCTCGGCAAGTATCTGTAGCCCTGTCAGGTTTTCGATCCGGAAGTATCCCACCCTATCTATCAGCAAATACCTGAACAGGTATCAGCCTTTCGATTCGTTCCAATAGTAACTGTCGGGATAAATTCTCCGGCCAAAGATAGCAGTACCCACCCGCACGATAGTCGCACCCTCTTCGATGGCTATTTCCAGATCACCGCTCATCCCCATCGACAGTTCCCTCATCTCCACATTGGGGATACCCTCCTCCACAACTTGCTGCCGGATATTGCTGAGTAACCGGAAACATCCTCTTACCTTTTCCTCTTCGGCACTGAATAAACCGATGGTCATCAATCCCTTTATTGCAAGCGTTTCATATTTTGCTATTTCCCTGATAAACGGGATGGCATCTGCCGGATCAATGCCGAACTTACTCTCTTCGGACGAAGTGTTCACCTGCACCAGGATATCTATCGACCGACCTTCATATTGCAGCCGCTGATCCAGCTTCCGGGCTACATCGAGCCGGTCCACCGATTCGATGCAAGTCACATATCTCAATACATCCTTGATCTTGTTGGTCTGCAGATGGCCTATAAAGTGACTTTCATAATTGTACGGAAGCAGCGCCTCGTTTTTCTCCTTCAGTTCCTGCACTTTATTCTCACCGATCAGCGTCTCACCACATTCCAGTGCGAATGCGATCCTTTCGGACGGAACGGTTTTCGTTGCCAGTAATAACCGCACATCGTCCACATCACGGTTTGCTTTCCGGCAAGCCGCCTCCATCCTTTGATGGATGATTGATAAGTTTGTCCTGATATTATCCATAGCTTTTCGGACGGGGAGCGTCCTCAGACCCTCCACCAGTTATAATAGTTATGTTCGCAGTCCAGTTCGAATCCACATTTGGGATATAGATTGTTGCCGATGATATTTGTCTTCTGGGTTTCCAGCAGTAATCCGCAAGCATCGGTCTCGTCACAGAATTGCTTGCACCGGTCGATAAGCGCCACCGCCAGTCCGAACCCACGATATGTCGGATCGACAAACAGATCGCTCAACAGCCACTGTCGTTTTAACGACTTATAATGATACAACGGGTATAGCTGGGCAAATCCGATATACTTATCGTCCTGCTTTATCAGAAACGTAACCGTCTCATGATTGTTTATCCGTTCCTTGAGAAAAGCCTTCCCCTTCTCCAAATCCGATGGTTGCCCGTAGAATATCCGGTAATCATTGAATAATTCGGCAAACCGGTCTAAATGCGCTAATGTTGCGACTTCAATTTGTGCCATAATAAACAGTGTTGAGTTGAAATTATTTTGTTTCGATAACGCCACAAAATTACAATCCATTTGGACTGTGTTTATGGTACAGAATAAATATAAATAGATAGACCAGATTGTTATTATTCAGTTGAACCAGAGACGAATTTATTTGAATGAATAAGCGACCTCATTTTTTTTTTACTAATAAAACAGACACTTACGCAATATATTCAAAGAAGAAGAATTAGACGAACAAGAGGTATGTGCAAAATTTGCACATACCTCTCAACAATTACCCTGTTTGTTGCTACAAGCAGACCTGAAGAGATGGGGATAGTGAAGAAGTTAATTATTAGCATATTAAATCGAAACAGATGACTTGGGTGTACTCGGAAGATAGTTTAATAGAACAGACGGCAATTGATTTATTTCTCAATAAGCTGGGCTGGGATACGCAATTGGCGTATAATAAAGAGAGCTTTGGAGAAGGAAGTTGCTTGGGTAGACTAAACAAAAAAGAGGTTGTGGATCATCCCTATTTATCGTCTTGATCAGTAATTGTTTGATAAACTTTCTTCGGACTGCTTTTCCCATATCGAATCCTCGTGAAAGCAAAACCTACACTAAATTGGGTCTTTTATGGCGGTTAATTGATATAGTTATAGTTTTAGACGTTCAGGGTCTTGTCTATTATCCCAAAAGGAGAGTATATATAAACTGTCCTTTATCACGGTATCACGGTATCACGGTATAGTAGATGGAGTAATCATGCATAACGGTAAGGCGTCTTACATTATTCCTGTTCTTCACTTTTTCTCCGATATACCTATTCTCCAATATTACGTTTATGGCTTTGTCTGTTTCAGCTTCAATTTTTTCTGAATACGCTGGAGATCCATTACGCTTAACCCAATAACGCAATATTTCCGATCTTTCTTTTACTGCCCTATTGCTCCACTTTATAGATAGCATCGTGAAATATTATTTTTGCTTCACTATGATACATAACATTTCCGTTTTTCACATCTTCCAATCCTCTATCTATAGCCTCCATTTCTGCGGCTGAAACTTCTATTTCCTTTTCATCGGTATGGCTCGTAAAGCGAATGCGCATCTCTTTCAGTATAGACTTTACCAAGTTGCTTTGCCTTTCGTTTACGGGTGTGATGATTATTGTTTCCATACTGATTATTTTTATGTTTCGTAAAGATATGCAACTTTTTTCCTTATATCAAATACCTGTGATACAAATCAGCTATACGCTTAACAATGAACTGACAAGAAATAGTTGATCAAGGCCATTTATGTATCGTGTAATCAATTTATAAAAAAAGTCGCACCTACAGTTTATAGGGAATTATCCTTCAAGAGCAGTAATTTCAATATAGCCCATCATTGAGTGTTTACTCTCTCAAGGTATATCCCCTCTATAAGTGTGACTTTTTCGAACGATCCTCTCAATAATTACCTGTTTCCGGATTACTTATCCCAATACAACCCGACACGGTTTCCTCCGCTGTCGGTGAATACAGCGAAATAGCCCATACTTTCGGCTTCGATCTTCGCTTTTGGACGTGTGACTTTGCCTCCGTTCTTTTCTATGGCGGCAATGGCTGTTTCCATGTTCTCTACCTGAAGACTGATCAGGACACCCTCGCTCGACGGATTAAAATCTTCCGTTCAGGAAATAGCCCCGGGGCATTTACCATTTTATTCGGGAAAGAAGGTCATTTTTTCCGTTTCGCAGTCCATAATGGATAGCTTGAATTTGATACCTACAAAGGTGTAGAGGGAAAATCTACAGGACCTGTCAATCAATGCCTCACTACATTGTTGGGTAAAATATTGACAAAAAATCTGTATTTGCGTGACAATGTTTAGAAATTACTCTTTTTCTTTATCTGAGTCACGTTCCTTTAATCCATTATTGAAAAGCAAACAAGCCAAGAGCCCACCGAACAAATTTCCGTAGATGCAATTTACCCAACATTCGGAGGATAATGGATAGGTTCCGTAATAGATGCCCCAGTTTATCCAATAAATGTATGCTAAAACAGCACCTAAAAACATTCCCGTTAAAGTAGTTTTATTCTGGTGAATGAACTGTACGATCTTTTTTAAACTATGCATGTTTAGTCCTTATTTACCTTATAATAGATCTTCTTCAAATTCGATGCAGAGACAACTCCCATAATACGCTTTATTTCAATGCCACTACTAAAAATTAATATGTTTGGAGTACCTGAAATATTGTATTTTAAATCGAATTCCGGATATTTATCCAGATTCACCTTATAATAACCGGCTCCATAGTCTTCATCCTTAGCCAGATGGCTTAGATTGGCCATCATTACATCACACCATGTAAAATCATCCACATAAAACAACACGAAACTAAGAGGTGAGGAAGACATGTTGTTTGAGAAATTTTCACTGTCGAGTTCTATTAAACAATCATCGATTTCATTAGAACTTACGCTCCTTAACGCCCTGTCATGATCAACGATAAGCACAATAAATGTGAATAAAACAAGTGCTATAAGAATGTGCCAGACTGTAATCTTTTCAAAGTTTGCCATAATCTATAGTTTGTAATAGTGCCTCCAATATTTTCTTCCTTCTTGTATTTTTATAATAATCAGATTGATCCGGCTATATCCCTGACTTGTCCGGCCAATTCATTTTGCTTTTTTGCCCGACGGGCTTCAAATCTGACCAGCTTGTATTTTTCCTGTCCAAACTGATAAAATAATATCATCGAAAGGATACCGAGCCCTGCAATTATAACATAACCCAGCAAGGTTTTATTGGATGCCAGGATTGCGCTCATTTGAATATCCCGTAAGGAACCTATATTCAAATTATTATTCATGTTCAAGGGATCAAAATAAATCGCCAAGTCTCCTATGCTTTGCCATTGGAGTTTATATTGCAGCCACCCGAACAGTGCAGTGAAAAATCCCAACATGACAAAACTCCTGAAAATCATTATAGGTGCAACCGACGGTAGCATCGTATTTTGTGGAACCTTATAAAAGGTATATATCCACACTGATATAAAAAGGGCACACATTCCATACCCGTTTAATACTTGCGGCAGGTATAACCGGGATATATCCAGTTCGGGAACCATCATAAAATAAAGCATCACCGCATAGAGGAAATAAGCCGCAAAACCGGAAAAAATATACATCTTTAAATGCAGACCTTGTTTTGTCCAGTAGTATGCAACGAATCCTGACATGACAATACCCGGCAGGGTCATCAGGTTGATCTCCGCATTCGTCATCCAGTTATAGCCCAGAATAGCAGCAGTATATATGGACATGACCGAGCTTACTCCCATGAACATACCTTGTCCTATCAATAGGAGAATGCCGACACGAACCTCCCTAATCCCATACAATTTGAAAGAGAGGAAGGGGTGTCTTGTATTCAGTTGTCTTATTATTAAGATGAATATGGAAACTATTATGATTACACAAGCCCATATTATGGAGGCAGAGTTGAACCAGTCCTGCTGCTTACCGAATGCAAACACATAGGCCGTACCCATCAGTGCCGTGCCGAAGCAAAGCAGGCCGAACCAATCTATCCTGTAAAATGGCATTTTCCTTGCAAATCGCTGGTTATGAACGAATATGATGGCAATCAGTGCTGCCAGTAGCAATGTTGCCGAACCATAGAAGGTCACTGCCTGCCAACCTATGTCAAGGGCAAATTTTGAAGTGAAAAAGACACTCAATTGTGATGCTCCTATCGATATCGGATAAAAGACCGCATAAAACCTGTTCCTGTTACCGTCAGGACTAAGTATTCCCTGGATAGGGAGAAGCATTTCGAGCATTCCCAACATCTTGGCAATCCCGAAAAGCAGGCAGGCAACTACAATTACTTCCCCTATACTCGTGGTTGCTACAACTACATTCAATAAGGCCATCGCCACTAACGCCGTCACCAATAACTCTTTCGAATGGAACCGCATTTTTACACGTAATACGAAAGGGAGGACCAGGGACAATCCAATGATAATCGCATAATTTCCCCAGAGATAATATTCCGTAATTATTCCCGTACTACTGGACATCTGTCCTATATTGCCGGGATTGATAGGGTTAATCAAAAGCATTATTGACTCAAATAGTATGATCAATCCCAATTGTCCGAGCCCGGGAACCCATTTATGAAATAGACCCCTGTTATATTCCTGTTTCATTTTATCCCTTAATGAAGATATCCATATTCATTCCGGTTCTTAAGCGTTTCAATCCTTCCGGATCGTTGTTGCCACTGAACTCTATACGTACCGGAATGCGCTGTTGTACTTTTACGAAATTACCCGTACTATTATCGACAGGGATATTTGAGTAACGGGACCCGGTTGCTGCGGATATGGCGGTAACCACTCCTTCAAACTCCTGACCGTTCAGGGCATCCGCTTTCATCCTTACTTTTGTTCCTATGGTGATATGCGGCATCTGGCTCTCAAGGAAATTGGCTGTTACCCATTTATCTTCTCCGGAGACAATGGTCGCTACCTGCATGCCCGGCTGCTGGAGCAATTGTCCCTGCTGTATCAGCCTTCGCCCCATTGTGCCGTCATAAGGGGCGGCAATGACGGTGTATGAAAGATTTAGCCTCGCCATTTCCAATGCTGCTTCAGTCCTTTTAATTTCTGCATCGTTCAATGCCAACCTGTTTTTTGTTTCCTGTGTAGATAAATTAGCCGTCTTTTTTTGATTGACAAGCGCTTCATAGGACGATTTGGCCATGTCATATTCGGTTTCTACCTGGTCGTACTGAAAACGTGTCACGGCTTCAGAATCAAGCAGATTTCCATATCGTTGCAGATTCTTTTTCGCATTATCCAGCCTTGCCTTGGCTCCGGATATATTCGCTTCGGTAGTTGCTACACTGTTTGCCACCGTATTAATGGAGGATAACGTCACGTTCCTGGAAGCGAGGGCATTCATATATGCGGCTTCAGCCTGTGCCAGCTGAGTAAGTAACTCGCTATCGTCCATGATTATCAGTGTATCCCCTTTGTGTACCGTCTGATGCTCTATGAAACGTATCTCTTTGATATATCCCGATACCCGGGCATTTATGGGATTGACGAATCCTTCAACCTGGGCAGCATTCGTAAAATCCCTATCCCCGATATGGAAATAATTCCTTACCAACCAGAAAAAACCTCCCACTACTAATATGAATACAAGCAGATTGGCAATGGTGACCTTCAGCTTCATTAATTTCTTTCTACTTCTATTCTTGGACGCTACATTTACTTTATCAGCATATTCCGGATTCGTGTTTTGAGTCGATGCCATATTTTTTAGTTGATTGCTTTATATTTTTTGAAAAAATCAGATGTTACCTGTAGTTTTAAGCAGGGAGTAATATTGAAAAACGGTATTTATTACCGCATTGGCATATTCCAAATCGGCATTGAGCTTCGCATTGCTTGCATCTGTCATTTCAGCGGTAATTGCCAACTGGTTCAAATACTTATTACGGACTATTTCGTAATTTTCATTTGCCAGTTTTCTCGACTCATCCATTAACAGTACCTGCTGTTCCGCTTCCTTATATTTCCGATAGGCGGCATTTACGCCGATCTCGATATTTTGCAGGGCATAGGTCAATGCTTCCCGGGATGTTCGTACCTGACTTCTACTCAAATTGACCTGACGTTTAGTTTTGAACAAGTTGTCTATATCAAAACTAAGGCTTACTCCGACCTGCCATGAGTTATTATACATATCCATAACGGGGGTATTCGACGTGAGCGGACGTTGCATGTTATAGCCACCAAATGCTGTTATGGCCGGAAACCAGTTCGACTGTTGAATGTCTACATTCTTTTCCGCCATTTCCACACTTTTTTCAGCGGATCTTACTGCCGGATGATTTCGTTTTGCCATATCTGAATAATAGTCTTGTGACTGTATTATCATATCAATATTCACATCTTCCGTAGGAATAATTTCTGCAGGAATAATGGTGATATTATTCGGCAAACCCAGTGCATAACTCATCTGGTAACTCAAAATTGCATGATTATTCTTCATCGTGAGAATTGCCTGGTCTATGTTCTTTATCTGCAATTCAGCCCTTATTACCTCGTTACGGGTAACCATATCCTCCTCAAAGGATTTTCGAATATTCTCCAACAATTGTTCTGCCAGCACCTTGTTCTGTTCAAACACCTGTATCTGGTTCATTATCTTATATATATCCAGATAATGGGATATGATGAGAAATTTGATCTCCTGCTCATTGGTAACCAGATCCAATCCGGCAAGCTGTTGTTGGAGTTCTGCCATTTCAATGGAGTGCTTGATAACACCACCCTTGTATAGCAATTGCGAGGCCTGGATGCCGAATGTATTCCCGAAATGGGGCATATCGACAGTTTGTACTTTCGACCAGTCCTTATCCAGAATGAGCGCATCCCCCAGATAGAAGGCATTTGCTGAAAAAGTGACCGAAGGAAGTTGTTGCGTCTTTGCCGCTTTTACCTGATCCTCGCTCACTTGAAGTCGGGCCTGGGAAATCCTTAGCTGTTGATGGTTCTGCAAGCCCATTTCTATGGCTTGCTCAAGAGTAAGCCTGTAGGGAGCCATTTCCTGGGAATATCCCGTTGTAACCAGGCACAACAAGCCAAATCCCAACAAAAAATATTTCATTGTCTTCAATTTCACCTTGTTTATTTGAATGCTTTCATTTTGCTCCAGTGGCAGGACTTGAACCTGCATCCCGTTTCGTCATTGAGACTCGACCGCTTTATCCTTAAGCTACACCGGAGATCTAAAGCAATTGTTTTTGAAAAAAGTACTTCCTGCAAGTATTCGATCAGAATCTATATCCCAATCCCAAAGAGACCATCTGGGGCAACATCGTGGCATTATCCTTTCCTGCATCAAGCGCATCTACCACGCCGATCTTGTAGCCGGCATTAATTTGCAGCCCGTTTGCGAACTCATAACCGACCTGTGTGCCAAAACCGAAATCAAATCTTTGCATGGGTGATTGTCCTGACACCTCTTCATATAAATCCACATCCGCATCATTGTATTTGGCACTGAATCCTAACCCGACATAGGGGCCGACACCAACATAGAACCTGTTGCTATTTCCAGTGTACCATTGTCCCATGAGGTATACCGGAATATCCACACCGAAATATTGGTAATCATCTTCAGCAACACCTGCTTGTTCCATCTTGGATGACTTGAAATGGAACATAAGCTCCGGTTGAATGGCCAGATTACGGCCCAAGTCAACCTTCAGAAATCCACCCACACTGGCTCCCATGTTCATCGTGCTTTCCGCATTTCCCATATCGGTCAGAATAAAATTGGAAAGATTGGCGTTTGCCTTAATACCACCGGTAATGCTCTGTGCATTTACATTGACTGCACTGATTGCGAGGATTACAATTAATCCGAAAATAATTTTTTTCATTTCCTTAAAATTTTTCTTGTTAATACTTGAATATCTTTTCGTAGTTCGAAATACGATGATGCAAAGGTAAAGCGTTACAATCCTCAATAAAAGGTCTAAAGGACAAAATATTATTCTATTAGTCTGTTTTTATATATTAATCATACTAAAAGAAAATATTTAATATCAAAAAAGGAAAGGATATCGAAATGGAGAATCAGCCTGAATGCAGGTATCAGAGAAAAGGAAAGGTTCACCGTAAAATAGCATGAGTACCGATAACAGTCATCCAGTTTCTCTCCATCGGGCGGAGTAGAAACTGGATTTTTTCAAGTTACATCTTATGCCTGATCTTATTATAGATAAGTTTAGTCGCCAAAGAAGGATTCAACCTATATAGAAAATTCATTGTTTTGGCGTCTTTCCCGATGTACAGACGGGATTTATTGTATTCGATAGCCTTGACGATCAGCTTTGCAGCCCTTACCGGAGAAAATGCGGCATCTGCAGAATAACCTTCCGGGCCTGCACCGGCATCCATTCCGAGGCCTGAATTGGCTTTAATATTAGTGTACATCGCTCCCGGAAAAACAGTAGTAACTCCAACGCTTGTACCGGATAGTTCGGAAGCAAGACCTTCCGACAATATTTTGACGGCTGCCTTCGACGCGCCATAGATCGCTTGTCCGGCAACCGGAAGGAAACCACCCATACTTGAAACATTCACAATGTGTGCTTGTCGTTGTTTCAGTAAACTCGGCAGGAATATCTTAATGATATTCAATGTACCCATAAGGTTGATCCTGAATATCCTGTCGATTGAATCCGGGTCTATATCATTGATTGTCTTGAAAGGTTGTATGATGCCCGCATTATTGATAACTCCATCAATACCGTCGTATTGGTATTCAATATTATCCACCAGATCCTTCATGGCAGCCACATTCGTGATGTCGGCTTCCACGGTTATGAGTGCTCCCGCATACTCCCCGGCAAGTCTCTCCGTTTCTTCGAGGGCTGATTTATCCTTATCGACAGCCACCACCTTGCACTCCTTGCGCAAAAGATTCAACACCAGTTCCCGCCCCAATCCGTTGCCTCCTCCCGTTACCATGAACACCTTATAATTTACTCTCATATTCTTCAGTTGATTTATTGTTGATTAAAAAAAGCAGGTCGGTTTTAGAACCAGCCTGCCGGATATGATCGTATCTGTTTCAGAATCTGTAGCCGATGCCTACGGATACCGATTGTGGCAATATTTTCCCACGGCTACCGGAATCAAGCGCATTTATCACTCCTACCTTATAGGAGCCGCTTATAAACATGGCAAAATCGAATTCATACATTGCCTGCGCCCCAAAACCGAAGTCGAACCGTTGCATCAGCAAATCGCCTGCCTCATCTTTATCATAGAGGTCATACTTCTTCCCGCCTACTTCATTTTTGGCACTCAGGCCTAAACCAAGGTAAGGGCCTACCCCGAGGTAAGCCTTGTCATTGCCGGCATCTATCTTCCCCATAAAATAAATTGGCAATTCCAATCCCCAATACCGGAAATCCCCTTTTACCCCGGCATTCTTGAATTCCGAAAAGCTCATATTGACAAGCAACTCGGGTTGCAGGGCAAACCTGTCGTCAAGATCAATAGTCAGGAATCCACCGAGGCTCCCGCCCGCTTTCATCTTACTATCCAGGTCATCTATGTCCGATGCAATAAAATTGGACATATTGGCATTTGCCTTCACACCGTACGTTACTTGTGCATTTGCTTTGCCTGCCGCGAAACCGAGGATTATCATCAATCCGAAAATTACTCTTTTCATACGCTCATTGTTTAATTGTTAGCTATAAAATATCTTTTACGTTGTTCTTATGACACTGCAAAGATAGAGGGCGGTAAATCTTAAAAAAAGGTCAAAAGGACAAATAATTAGACGTTTTATCTTTTCGTATTTGCAAAATAAGAGTTAATGACCTTTCTTTGTACGATAAATCCAAAAGCAATGAAAAAGATAATTGAACTCTTCGACTGGCGTCCGGAATTGGAGGATGTGCCTAATATTGATTCAATAGGTGAAGATTTTATCCTTCTTGACAAGCCTATTATAAAATCCACCTTCGAGCATCCATTCAAAGTGGATATGACTGCTGCCATCATATGTATCGAGGGAGAAATAAAAGGGAAGATGGACTTGAAACCCTATCATGCCAAAAAGTCGAGTATGATTGTCACATTGCCCGACCAGATTCTGGAATATCAGTATATAAGCCCTGATTTCTCGGGCCTGTTCATTGTGATGTCCAAAAGGTTTCTCGACAGCCTCAATATTGAAGAACGATTTTCGTGGTTTGTGGCCGTACGCGATAACCCTTGTATCGAGTTAGATCCGGAAGAATTGGAAGCGATGCAAATGTATTATAGAATGATGCAGAGGGCAATAAGCATCAAAGACCATCCGAACCGATTGGAGATTGCAAAAAATCTGACGAGGGCCTTCTTCTATGGTGCGGGTTACTTTTTTCATAATATCAACGAAGATAGAGAGAAGTCAAAACATGAAATGCTTGTGGATAGCTTTGTGAAATTGGTGCAGACAAATTTCAAACGGCATAGGGGATTGGATTTTTATGCGGATAAATTATGCATCACACCTAAATACATGTCCACTGTCATTAAACAGACAAGTGGAAAAACGGCAGGGGATTGGATAGATGACTACATATTGTTGGAAGCCAAAGCCCTCTTGAAATCGACCAATATGACAATACAGCAAATAAGTGATGAACTGAATTTTCCGTCGCAATCTTTCTTCGGCAAATATTTCAAACGGCTTACAGGTGTTTCACCAAAAGAATACAGAAAGGATGTATCGTGAAATGAGTAATTTAGTGGAGATATTATGAATTTCTCATTATCATTGAATGTTAGTCCAATTGATTAATTTCGCAATTAATTTTCTCCGCGTAGCTACTTAATGTATGAAGATAACAAAAACAAATGCAGCCCGATTACTGGACAAAGCCAAGATTGCGTATGACCTGATTCCGTATGAAGTGGATGAGTCGAATCTCAGTGCGACACACGTGGCCGAGCAACTGAAAGAGCCTGTCGAGCAGGTATTCAAGACATTGGTGCTGAAGGGAGACAAGACCGGTTATTTCGTCTGCATCATTCCCGGTGCGGAGGAGTTGGACCTCAAGAAGGCGGCAAGAGTGTCGGGAAACAAGAAGTGCGATATGATCCCGATGAAGGAATTGCTTCCGATCACAGGATATATCCGTGGTGCATGCAGTCCGTTTGGCATGAAGAAACTGTTTCCGACCTATATCCACGCTTCCTGCTTGACGTTTGACCGGATTTATGTAAGCGCCGGACAACGAGGTTTACAGATACATCTTGCACCATCCGACCTGATCAAGGAAATTCATGCGGAAGTAACGGATTTAGTTCAATCCGAATAAAAATAAACCTGATGGAAAAATATAGAATTATAGAAGATCAAATCCCCATCGAAATCTATCAAAAGTTGAGGATTGAAAGTGGATTATCGGGTAAAACTGAAGAAGCATCCCAAATCGGATTGAAAAATTCTATTTATTCTGTAATGATATCGGATAAGGATAAACCCATTGGAATGGGGCGAATTATTGGCGATGGCGGTTGTTTCTGTCAGGTAGTGGACATTTGCGTTCTTCCTGCATATCAAGGAAAAGGAATCGGCAAGCTTATTATGAAAGCAATATCTGATTTCATAAGCAAAAAATTACCTGCCTCTTGTTATGTGAGCCTAATAGCGGACGGAAATGCTTCATTCTTATACGAACAATTCGGATTCAAAGATACAATGCCTGCATCAAAAGGAATGTATTTAAAAAAATAAATCCATGGTTCTGCACCCATGAACCGGTGCTCTGGATGGATTGTTTAAAGAGGCATTGTCGGACAAATAACAAACAAGGAAAATGAGCCATTTATTTTCTCCCATACAAATAGGCGGGATAGCGTTGAATAATCGTATCGTTGTACCACCAATGTGCCAATACTCCGCGGGAGAGGGGCAAGCCAACGAATGGCATCTGGCACACTATGGAAACCTTGCCATGTCGGGTGCCGGCTTGTTGATTATCGAAGCGACCGGCGTGAGTCCGCAGGGACGCATCAGTTATGGCGATTTAGGATTATGGGACAAGAATACCGCCCATGCTTTAAATAAGGTGATCAACTTTATCCGTCTACATTCCGATATCAAGATCGGCATACAACTTTCACATGCCGGAAGGAAAGCATCGACCGATTTAGGCTGGAAGCCTCATCACTATTTCCAACCCGATGAGCCGCACGGTTGGCAGATTTACGCACCATCCGCCATACCCTTTGGTGCAGAGGGTATGGTTCCCAAAGCCTTGACAAAAGAGGAGATAAAGAGCATTGTCGCTCATTTTGCCGATGCGGCCAAATTGGCGCATTCCATTGGCATCGACATGGTGGAAATACATGGTGCACACGGATACCTGATCCACCAGTTCCTTTCACCGGTCACCAACAAACGGACGGATGAATACGGAGGAAACCTGGAAAACAGAATGCGCTTCGGCCTCGAAGTCTTCGACGCGATGAAAGCAGCCGCTCCAGCCGATTTTCCGATAGGTATCCGTATCTCAGCCACCGACTGGATAGAGGGTGGATGGGATATCGACCAGAGTATCGAGTTCGCCCGTGAGCTGGATAAAAGGGGATGTGGCTATATCCATGTCTCGACAGGAGGACTGGACACATCACAACAACTTCCAAACTTGTATCCGGGTTATCAGTTACCTTTTGCCGAAGCCATCAAAAAAGCGGTAAAAATGCCGGTAATTGGTGTCGGGCTGATTACAGAACCTGCAGACGCCGAACAGGCCATCAAGGAAGATAAAGCGGATATGATCGCTACTGGACGGGCCATGCTCTATGATCCTCGATGGGGATGGCATGCCGCCGCCGCTTTGGGAGCGCAGGTTACTCCTCCGCCTCAATACGAACGGAGTGCACCACACGGGCAAAAGGGGCTGTTCAAAAGATAAGATTTAATAAGCCTGCTTCAAAATGTAAAATTAATTTCTATCAAAATAGGTTGCTAATCCTTCTTTTCCACATATTTAAAATTCTTTCGTCCGTCTTGAATTTCTATCAGTTTGATCTCCTTAATAGGTATACTTTTCTGATAATTGATAAATCTTGATCCATCCCCGATTACCGTGGAATCCTGGACATAGATCTGATCAAAATAAAAGATTGTCCGCTTGTTTTGGTTATCAGTAAAACGGATCTCAATCGAAGGACTATTCTTTAACTCAACCGGATTATTATTTTTATCTACACACTGGATGTAATCGATGGGGTATGTCTTGTAACTCACCACATCACCCATCGGCCCTTTTGTATGGACTGTCCTTAACTCAACAGAATTTATATCTTTCACTTGTTGGGTGAAACTATCCACCGGGATATAATAAGATTTACACCCGGAAAGCATTAACACAGACAAAAGAAAAAAGTATGTCTTAATATTACTGGTATTCATAGTTTTATTTTATTTCTGATGAAAGGGATCCATCTTCGTTTTTACAGGTTCAAAAGTAGAAAAAATAATCAGTCCGGCAATACATATTTTTCATTTTCCATATCACTGAATATACCTTGGAGTTATCTCCATATACGCATGGACTAAGCCAAAGATTGCGTATCTGTTACAAGTCACAAGGAAACAATTTAATCGTATTTGCGTTAACTTTGTGAAGGAATGGATTGACTCCTTCATAGAATAAATAGAAATATAAGTATGGAAAAGATGAAAATTGAAATCTGGGCAGATATTGCCTGTCCATATTGCTTTATAGGTAAAAAGAAATTGGAAAATGCACTGCACAGGTTCCATCATGCAGATCAAGTGGAACTTGTCTGGCATAGTTATGAACTCGATCCCAGCCTGAAAAAGGAGCCGACAGGTACTTCCTATCTTGATTTTTATAAGAATGAAAAAGGTATTCTGGACGAGCTTTATCAATTGTCGGAAGCAGTCGGTATAAAGTTTAATTTCGATAAGGTAGTCATGACAAGTACGGCAGACGCATTACGAACGGTCAAGTTTGCACGCAAGTATAATTTAGCGGAAAACACCATAGAAGCTTTCTTCCAGGCCTATTTTACCAATGGCGAATGTATCAGCAACAGAAAGGTTATCACAGCGATAGCGAAGAAAGTCGGTCTGCCTGTCGAAGAACTTATCAAGATGCTCGATAGCAACGAATATATAGCCGAGTTAACCCAGGACATCCGTTACAGTGAGGACAGATTGATTTTACAATATATCCCGTTCTATCTGTTCAATAACAAAACAGTTATTCAGGGCTCCATTCCCGACGAAGTGTATCTGGAAACATTAGAAAAGTCGTTTACCGATTGGAGTGTCAACGGAGTATCTACATCCGAAACAAAGGAATTTGCCTTCTGCTATTCACCCAATGCATCCGGGTTGTCGTGTTCGATAGGGTGATTGTTTGTCATAAAACAAAAACACTCACCGAAAATTATCGATAAGTGCCTTATTTTGAGAGTGATCCGGTTGAGATTCGAACTCAAGACCCACAGCTTAGAAGGCTGTTGCTCTATCCAGCTGAGCTACCGGACCATCCTTTATTCAGACATAAGAGCCAGGAATCAAGACAAAAGACATTTTTAATCATCTCCTTGCCAGAAAAAGCTCATGCCCATTTCAGGTTGCAAAAATAACGCAATTCTCAGAATAAAAAAAATTTATGAATCGCTAATTGATATATCTTTGTGGTATTCGGATATTATATTTCATAAACCGTTTTTAATTCAACAATATGGACAGAAGGAGATTTATCAGACAGTCATCGTTGGCAACAGCCGCAGTAGTAACAGGAGTGCATTCTCCGTTATTCGCACAAAACAGTTCCAACTTAAAGATCGGACTGATTGGAAGCGGATGGTATGGCATGGTGATCGCCAAGGCGGCACTACAAGCTGGCGGAGTGGAAATTGTTGCCATCTGCGATGTGGATACTACCCATCTGAAAAACAGTGCTACCGAACTGACAACATTACAGGGATCCAAACCCAAAGAGTTTAGGGATTACCATGAGCTGTTAAACATGCCGGGATTGGATGCAGTATTGATTGGTACCCCTCCCCATTGGCATGCGCTGCAATTTATAGATGTCTGCAAAAAAGGACTACCTATCTATTGTGAAAAACCGCTGGCATATGATATAGATGAAGGTAAAGCAATGATGGAAGCAGCACGGAAAGCAGAAAATATTATCCAGATCGGTTTCCAACGGCGTCAAAGCAATGCGTTCCAGAAAGCCAGGGAATTGATTCAAAACGGAAAGATAGGTAGGGTTCGCCAGATAGGTGCGCAAATACATTATAATCCGGGCAATGCGGATACCACTGTACAGGATCCACCTTCCTCACTGGATTGGGACGCATGGTGCGGTCCGGCCCCCAAACTACCCTACAGGCCATCTATCGGGCATGGAAGCTGGAGGCTCGAGAAAGAATATGGCAACGGTCATTTGGTAGACTGGGGCATCCATCATATAGACATCATCCGTACTATTATGGATTTTGATATGCCTGAATCGATATACGCTACCGGAAGCCTTGACGTGATGAAAGGAAGGATCACCACACCAGACACGCTTCTGGCAACCATGCATTTCAAAGATTGTCCGGTGGTCTGGCAACACAGGCTCTGGGGTACTGGAGAACTGAATCCTCAATTCAACAACGGCATATTCTTCTACGGAGAGAAAGGAACCCTGTTCGCTTCGGATGATAAGCTGATACTGACACCCACCGGGAGAGACAAAGATCAAGTGGTAATGGATATCGACACGCCGGATATGCAGGAGAAACATCTGGCCGAATTTATCCATGCAGTGAAAGCAAAAGATAAGCGTATGGTAAGTTGCAAGGTGGAAGATGCTTTTCGATCGACTGCCTCAGTGCAGTTAGCCATGATCGCCTATGAAACCGGAAGCGAAGTGAAATGGGATATCACCAGAAATACCATTTCGGACAACGACAAGGCTAAAAAATTGTCGGCACGTCCATACCGTCAAGGATATAAAAGACCAACATATTGATCACGATCATTTTTTAATTCCTGATCTTTGCGTAATTGCTATAAGGATATCATCTTGCAACCACAGGTGAATAACAACCATTTTGGGTTGGACACAAAAAAACTGGGTATGAATGAAGGGCAATGTTGCTGTTCATTCATACCCAGTAAAACGTGTAAATTATAATATACCCTGGCTCATCATCGCTTTGGCTACTTTCATAAAGCCGGCGATATTGGCACCTTTTACATAGTTAATATAACCATCGCTTTCGGTACCGTATTTCACGCAATTTTCGTGAATATTGGCCATAATCCATTTCAATTTATCATCAACCTGCTCTGCCGACCAGCTGTAACGCTCGGAATTCTGGGTCATTTCCAGTCCCGACACCGACACGCCACCAGCATTGGCAGCCTTACCCGGAGCATACAATACCTTGTTCGCCTGGAACACCGCGATAGCTTCAGGGGTACTCGGCATATTGGCACCTTCAGAAACAGCAAAGACTCCATTCTTCACCAACGCTTCGGCATCAGCCTGGTCGATCTCGTTCTGAGTAGCTGAAGGAAGGGCGATATCTCCTTTCTCCCCCCAAGGACGCGCTCCCGGAACATATTTGCAACCATATTCTTCGGCATATTCACGAATACGTCCACGATAGAGATTCTTCAATTCCATCACAAATTCCAGTTTCTCTTTCGTGATACCATCGGGATCATAGATATAACCGTCGGAATCGGACAAGGTTACGGGGATAGCGCCTAATTCAAGCAGCTTCTCGCAGGTATATTGGGCCACGTTACCCGACCCGGATACAATACATTTTTTCCCTTTGATATCTATATTTTTGGTCTTCAACATTTCCAGCAGGAAATATACATTTCCATAACCGGTAGCTTCGGGACGAATCAGCGAACCACCGAACTCACGTCCTTTACCAGTGAAGGTACCAGTGAACTCCTGGGCCAATTTCTTGTATTTCCCGAACATATAACCTACTTCACGGCCACCTACGCCTATATCACCGGCAGGCACATCGGTATTGGGTCCGATCACGCGCCACAGACCTTCCACGAAAGCCTGGCAGAAACGCATCACCTCCGCATCTGATTTGCCACGCGGTGAAAAATCGGATCCTCCTTTGGCCCCCCCCATCGGCAGTGTCGTAAGTGCATTCTTGAATGTCTGCTCAAAAGCAAGGAACTTTAGGATAGACGGTGATACCGAAGCATGGAAACGAATTCCTCCCTTATAAGGACCAATAGCATTGTTATGCTGCACCCGATAACCCATGTTGGTCTGTACGTTGCCCTTATCATCCACCCAGGTAACCCGGAAAGTATGGATCTTGTCGGGAATCACTAACCGCTCGATCAGGTTTGCTTTTTCAAACTCGGGATGTTCGTTATACACCTCCTCAATGGATTCCACCACCTCCTCCACTGCCTGATGATATTCAGGCTCATTGGGAAAACGTCTTTTTAGAAGACCTAGAACTTCTGAAGATTTCATACGCCAATATTTATTTTTACACTATGGTCGTATGGAACTCGCTTTTAATCTTACTGCTCGTTTCATACGTCAATACTTATTTTTACACTATGGTTGTAGGAATAAATGCCGGAACATACAAACACACCGGGAAAGCCTCAAAATAATCACGATGACGGATTCAATCGAATAGAATCCGATTTCCTGAAAATACCTCACAACTAAATAGTGTTATTAAATAACCACTTTGAAATACAAAGGTAAAAATAAATTTCTAAAACAAAAATACTTGATCATTTTTTATCAAATATGTTACCAAAAAGCTTGTTTTATTATACTTTTGTCAATGATAATAAAAACAAACATCTTTCGAATCGTGGTGAAAGGGATGTAAATATTCATATTCTAAATTTAATCATCATATGTGTGGAATAGTCGGATATATCGGTAGCAAGCAAGCCTACCCTATTTTAATAAAAGGACTTCACAGGCTGGAATACCGTGGGTATGACAGTGCCGGAATTGCCTTGCTCGATAAAGATAACCTCAAAGTTTACAAGGCAAAGGGAAAAGTAGAAGAATTGGAGCACTTCGCACAACAGAAGGACGTCACGGGAACGATCGGGATCGCACATACCCGCTGGGCGACTCACGGTGAGCCGACTCAAAATAATGCACATCCTCATTATTCACAATCGGAAGAGATCGCCATCATACATAACGGGATCATCGAGAACTATGCAGTACTCAAAGAAGGATTAATAAAAGAAGGATATATATTCCAGAGCGAAACCGATACGGAAGTACTGGTGCAGTTGATAGAATATATGAAGAAAACAAACGACACCGATCTACCTACTGCAGTACAGTTAGCGTTGGGACAGGTCGTAGGGGCATATGCAATTGCGGTTCTCGACAAACACAATCCGGATCTGATGGTAGCAGCCAGGAAAGGAAGTCCCTTAGTGGTCGGCATAGGAGAAGATGAATATTTTATCGGTTCGGATGCGACACCCATCATCGAATACACCAACAAGGTCTCCTATATCGGCGAGGAAGAGATTGTCACTCTAAAACGGAATGAACCACTTAAGATCAAAACAATAGGGAATATTGAGAAAACTCCACAGATACACCAATTGGAGATGACCCTCAGCCAACTCGAAAAAGGAGGATATCCCCATTTCATGTTGAAAGAAATATTTGAACAACCCCATTCCCTAAGTGATTGTATGCGAGGGAGAGTGAATGTAGACAAGGATAATATCACTTTGGCCGGTTTTATCGACAATAAAGACAAATTCCTGAATGCCAAACGGATCATTATTACTGCATGCGGCACTTCCTGGCATGCTGCGCAGATTGGCATGTACGCTATCGAAGAGTATGCCCGTATTCCTGTGGAGGTGGAATATTCATCCGAATTCCGTTACCGAAAGCCGGTCATCCATAAAGACGATATTGTCATTGCCATATCCCAGTCGGGGGAGACTGCCGATACATTGGCTGCGGTAGAGCTTGCCAAACAGCACGGAGCCTTTATCTTTGGCATTTGTAACGTAGTGGGTTCCTCAATCCCCAGGAATACACATTCCGGTTGTTATACCCATGTGGGCCCCGAAATCGGCGTAGCATCAACCAAAGCCTTTACTGCACAAGTGACCGTCCTCACTATGCTGGCCATCCTGATCGGGAAGGAGAACGGGACGATATCGCACGATGAATACCTCAGACTGATCAGGGAACTGAGCCTGATACCGGACAAGATAGGAGAAGTATTAAAGAAAAGTGATCAGATTACCGAATTGGCAAAGACTTTTACTTACGCCGCCAATTGCATTTATCTGGGTAGAGGTTATAATTTTCCTATCGCTTTGGAAGGTGCATTGAAACTGAAAGAGATCTCCTATATACATGCCGAGGGTTATCCTGCCGCCGAGATGAAACATGGTCCCATAGCGCTTATCAATAATGAAATGCCGGTGATAGCCATTGCAACCCAATCCGAGACTTATGAGAAAGTACTGAGTAATATCCAGGAGATAAAAGCCCGGAAAGGCAGGATTATTTCGATAGTGACAGAGGGTGATGATATTATAAAAAGTCTTTCATCCCATACTATTGAAGTCCCTGAAACGGTACCCTGTCTGGCTCCTTTGATTTCGGTGATCCCTCTTCAATTACTGGCATATCATATTGCAGTAGTGAAGGGCTGCGATGTGGACCAACCCCGTAATTTGGCAAAATCGGTAACGGTTGAATAAATGCCGCCGAATTCTGACAAGCGAGGAGGGAAATACAATTGAACCGGTTTTGTTGTAACAAAAACTTAATTATAACTTAATCAAAACGTAATACCCTGTTTGCGGTTATCTCCCTACTTTTGTACAGTGTAAATTAACTGACAAAAACATCCATTATGAGATCTGTATTAATGATTGGTTGCTCTTTATTGATTTCGGTGTCTGCAATTGCTTTCACTGACAATAACGGCGAAAAGAAAAGTAAAGAGACCACATCGGTGAACCGTGTGGAGAATGTAAAAGCGTTACAACTGACGGGGTCAGTAGTAGACGATAAGAACAAAGAGACACTTGCCGGTGCGACTATTATTGTGGACGGAAAGAAATATTATTCCGATCTGGATGGACAATTCTCCATCTCCGAAATAACTCCCGGCAAATATAAAGTTACAGTTGAACTTATTTCTTATGAGCCCTATACCACCGAGATAGATCTCAAGAAGAATCAAAAACTGAATGTGAGTCTGCTGCAAAAGTAGCAAGCAGAAAAAAAATTTAAAAAGAGGCGGGATTCAGAAATGGTCCCGCCTCTCTTTTTTAAAAATATTCGATATTACCGTTATTACTACTGCAAGTCAAGAGAGATTTTTCCGAGCAGTGAGGCAGTACTTCTCTCCGATATTGATTTGGCATATTGTTCCTTGAAGTTACGGTGCGACTTCATCAGATTGCTTGATTGCAGGGTGATAATCTTCGATTCATTGACAAGGTTCAGGAACAGGATACTACTACGGGTAGTCGATTCTCCGGCTTTCACCCTTTTTATCTGCCGTTTAGTCAACTTCGGATTGAGATCGAGAATTGTTTCGCGCATATTGGTTATCTGACTAAAGTTGCTATAATCATCTGATTTTTCCATCCTCTCATACTCTGTAAATGCTTCAGAAAGTATTTTATATAAACCCTTGAGATCCTCGATCTGCTCTTTTGAGAAGGCTGCATGATTATTGTCGATATACTGGTAAGTGGATTCCGATATTGCTTTCAACGATTTGGTAATCTCATAGGAGTAGTCCACTAACTGTACATATTCCTGTTCAAGATCCAGAGCATTGAGTTGTATACTTTCCAAGGTGGGCACCACTTCATAATCCCTCTTATCCTTGAATCGTCCATACAATTCATAAGCTTCCCCCGTCGCTTTCTTCACAATCTTCCTGTCTTCATCTTTCAGGCTATCGATAATACGTTTATAGATGGAGATAGTTTTTCCCAACATCAGTTGTACCTCATCATTACATGAATTTACCAGTTGTTGTTCGCTGGAAAGGACTTTTTGTTGCTGTAATTCTTTAGATTTCAATTTCGAATGTAACCTTCCGGATTTGAACAGGATAAAACCGACCAAAAGCACCATGACAACGATAGCGATCTTACCGGCCCACATCAGGAATGATGCTACGATCATGGCAGCGGTGAATGCTACCAGAGCCGTCAACAGCCAGCCTGCCACTACCGTAAGAACACCGTTAATACGGTAAACGGCGCTCTCTCTCCCCCAGGCCCTGTCAGCCAGAGAACTACCCATTGCCACCATGAAAGTGACATAGGTGGTGGATAAAGGCAGTTTCAACGATGTACCCAATGAGATCAGCAGGGCAGCAATGGTAAGGTTGACAGAGGCCCTTATCAAATCGAAAGAAGCTCTGTTTTCCAGTTCTACCTCTTGAAATCGCTTGTCAATAAATTTTTTTACCGATTCCGGCATCATCTTGCCGACCGATTTACTGATAGTAAGGCTACCTCTTACTATACTGCGCGAGAGGGGTGATGAAGAGAATCGTTCCAACCCTTCCCCTTTCCGGGCAAGGTTTACCTCCGTTTCGGTGACAGTCCGGGATTTTTTAGAAAACCATAAAGCCAGCACCATGATCACTCCGGCAACCAGCAACCACCAAATATTGGCCACTACCGGTTCCGACAGCTTACCCATGTGGAGCAGATTGATATCACCCCCTGAGGCGGCTACCTCCTGGGCTATCCGAAATGAATCGTAACCTGCCATGGATACACCGATAAAATTCACCAGATCGTTCCCGGCAAAGGCCATAGCCAATGCGGCAGTACCAGTCAAAACAATTACCTTTAATATCTTTACACGGAAAAGATGCTGAAGGATAGCCATGAGTAACATCCACCCCACAAAAGTGTAGAGGATGGCGGTACCCATATGGTGTTCCAGATAATCAAGCATATCGGGAGTGACCAATACGCTTCCTTTCAACCCCTTAAAAATGGCAAAATAGGTAATGGAGGTAAGTGCAACTCCACCCCATAACGCACCCAGGTATTTGAATGTCTTACTGTAATTGAAGGAGAATATCAAACGGGAGATATACATAATGACACTACCCGTGACAAAGGCAATAGCAATGGAGATAAATATACCTCCGATGATGGCCAACGCTTTTCCACTGTTGATGAATTCACCGATATTTCCGCCAGAATCTGAACCCCATACGGAAAAAAGGGCAACAGCAACTGCGGCACCCAATAGTTCGAATATCAGGGAAATAGTAGTAGATGTGGGTAATCCGAAAGTATTGAAAAGGTCAAGCAGAATAACATCCGTAATCATTACCGCTAGAAACAGCATCATGATAGCCGGAAAGGTGAATTTTTCCGGGAAAATGACCCCGCTTCGGGCAATTTCCATCATGCCGCTTGAGAACATCGTGCCGATCATCACACCTATGGAAGCAACGGTGAGAATCACCCAAAGGGGAGCCACTTTTGACCCGATGCTCGAATTAAGAAAGTTCACCGCATCATTCGCCACACCTACAATGAGGTCTAATGCTGCTAAACCCAGTAGAATAATTACAATAATCAGATAAATTAGATCCATTTTGTGCTGAAAAAATTTGGCACAAAGGTCTCCTATAAATGTTACAAAATGGTTACGTTTTGGTTACAATATTGTTAAGATTACAGGCATAATTCAAACCTACGCCAACATATTGTGCTATCTATTTCAGTATTTTTTTTCGTCTAACAATTCTCCTTTCTCATTCCACATTCTCCAGATTCCTGTTTTCCTGCCATCGTTGTAGTTCATTTCGTACCGTTGTGTTCCCAACTCATCCCAGATACGCCATGTCCCATGCTTTTGGCCATCCTTATATTCAGCTTCGGAGATCAATTGACCGGATATGTCATAATTTCGCCACAGACCATGCAATTTCCCGTTCTTATAGGAACGCACCTCTTTCGGTTTCCGATTTTCGAAATAGACAATATAAGAGCCTTCCGGCAGACCATTTTTTATCTGCATTTCAAGTTTGATCGTATTATTATCATAATATTCACGGTAATCCCCAGTATAGAGCTGTGTTTGTGCCCGATCGTAGTAATAGATACCACCCGACTGGTACAACTGCGGGATATCCTGCCGCTCCTGTGCCAGCAGGCCCACAATGATAAGTAAGCCAATCAATATGAGCAATACTTTTATTCTCACTTCTGTTTTCTTTTGTAATTTAAGTTCCATAAATCGGTCGTATTGTTATGAAAGCAAAAAACACCTTGATTTGCACCAAGGTATTTTTCATTTTCAGGTTGCTCGTTATCATTAAAACTCATATCCTGTCCAGGAGAAGAGATTGGAAGAACAGCCGGCATTGCCTGTTTCAATTTTTACATTGGGAAATCCGGTTTCAGGATTGATTGCCTTGTCTGTAACAGAAGTCAATTGGTTTGTCAGGCTGATGGCCGTACCGGTATTTGCACCATTCAGGTCGATCACATCCTGTGCCGTACCTGTACCTTTGACCAATGCATTCTGGATAGTTGCTTTGGCACCACGGCGAATGAGAATTACGTCCTGCATCGTTTTTTTCTTGAAATCGGCGTGATTCTTATCGGTAAGGGCAGCCAATTTAAGCTCGATCGTCATATTCTTGATGGTAAAATCAGACTGTCCGGTGTGATCAGGGAATTTACCGTCCAGGTTACCGTCAGCTTCCACACCGCGGGGATCGGACTCGGAGCTGGAATAATCACTCTCCCAAACTCCATAGGCATTTTCCAGTGTTCCGGTATAACCTTGGGTGAAGTCGAACATATCATCGTCAGAATTCACTACCAACAGGTTCTTCACATTTACCGAACCACCAAAGAATTCGATTCCGTCATCGGCTCCGTCCGGAATAAATATATTTTCAATTTTGGTACCGTTACCTACACCGTTCAATGTAAGACCATTGTGCTCCACGTCTGCACTGGAACGTGCTCCGGTATATTCGAGCTTCAGATAGGTGATTGATCCGGAATTATCAGCAACATTGGTTCCACCATATTTATATTCGGTGTTAATTTCGGTAGTACCGGTAGTACCGCCTGCAAGCGGTGCACGACCGTTGATGATCAATCCGCCCCAGTGGCCTTGTGATGCATTCGCCGTATTGGCAGTCATGGTAACGGGCGCTTGCGCAGTTCCGTTTACAAAGATCTTGCCACCCTGTAACACGAGGATATAGTTTCCAAAACCTTCATTGGCTTTGATAACCGTACCTCCGGGAATATGTAATTCACCATTTTCCTCTATGATAAAATTACCAGTCAGTGCATATTCTTTTCCAGCCTTCAATTCCAATTTGTCTTTCAATTTGCCCAAAAGGACACCTTCGTCAGCAAGCTTGTGAACGAGTTCCCTGTCATCCACTTTATCCGTGTCGTCGTTTCCGCAGGAAGTCAATACCATCGATGACAACATAACAGCAAACATCATAAAACTTAAAAAAATCTTTTTCATCTTGTTTGATAAATTAATTAATAAAATAGTGTGAAAAATATTCAGCAATTAAAATTCATAGCTTACTCCTAAGCTTATATTTTGTCCCTTTTTAAATTTATTCAATATCACATTGTCGTCCGAAGAACTATTTCCGCGAGTCAATCGATAAGCTGGATTCAACAAGTTGGAAGCCTTGGTTTTTAATGAAAAATGTTTGTCGAATTTGTACGACGCAGTAAAGTCGAGCGTAGCTACACCTTCCTCGACAATATCCTTATAACCTCCCGCACCGATAGTATGAATACGACTGCTGAAGTAGTTAAAAATCAAAGATGTGATAAGGCTTCTCTCTTTTTTAGTGTAGTTGTACGACAGGTCGAAGTTCAGGAGGAAGGGCGATGCACCTTCCAGACCACTATTCCTGGGATCTGTATTGAGAATATCCAGTGTGAGGCTGGTGTAAATATAAGAGGCGTTCAATGCGGCAGAGAGCCTGTTCATCTCCTCCGTTTCCGTGTGGAACCGGTTAAAGATATTCTTTCTAAGTTCAACTTCCACTCCACCTACCAGAGCATGATCTCCAATATTGTCGTAGGTAAGCAATCCTGCCGAATTTCCCTGATCCACACGACCAATGGGCTTGACAATATATTTATAAAAACCGGTTATTGAAAACAACTCATTGGGACTGATATAATAATCCCATTTCAAATCGGCGTTGTAATTATCCGACGGTTTGAGATTAGGATTACCCTGACTGGTAAACGATATGTTCACGTATTGATAAGGAGAAATCTCTTTCGATTGAGGCAACGTATAGGTTTTATTTATACCAAGGCGTAAACTGTTTTTACCATTCAGATCATATTTTAGATTGAAGCTGGGTAAGAAATAGTTTTTCCTGATCGGTTTTTTCCCCGGCGAAACATGCTGCACATTATAGTCTACCGTCAAATCTACCACATCGGCTCTCAGCCCGGCGTTACCGGCGAAATTAGGCGATAATTGGTACGATATCTCTCCAAATCCCGAGTGGATATATTTGGTTACATCATACGTGTTGGGAGGATAAGTGGACATGCTGAATCGTCCATCCTTCATATTTTGTTCGTTATACAGATCATCCAGTTGCAAACCTTCAATCGGATAGATGCCACCTAATGCATCAAAATTATATTCGACAGCTTCAAATTCATCGCCCACAAAACGTCCGTTATATCCTAATTTTAATGTCGAATTTCCACTGTTAAAACGGTCGTTCAATTTGTAAGTCAGAACCGTTTTCAGATTTATATCATTACTTTGGAGAGTAGAGAAAAAACGCTTTTGACGGTTACTTCCGGTGAGAACATAGCTACCATCATCTTGTCGGGAAAGATAATTTTCCCTTCTGTCGGGTTCCTGACCCTGCACTCTGTTGTAAGAGATACCTGCACTTAGTTTGAGCAGTTTTGAGAGCTCCCAGTCCGATATCAATTGATTTACAACCAATAGATTATCATTAGCCTGTTGTCTTCTCAGGAAACCCATAAAGTCGGGACTATCCTGATGACGTTCCTTGTGGAAACCCCTGTATTCGCTCACATACTGATCATTAGAATGAATCAGCATGAAGTTATATTGTAGATTGTGTTTGTTACGAATATCGTATGTCGCATTTCCGAGTAGCAGTTGGTTGATATTTTGGGAATACTTATCCCCTTTTTGATCTTGCCATATTTCCCCGTCTGTATAGGAGTTTCTTACCTGTTCTTCCGTATAGGAATAATCGGTATTGTAAGATGCGACAACAAAGAATGACAAGGGATTTTCTCCCAGTCGAAAAGATTTCCCGCCAGAAATGCCATAGTCATGGTTAAATGGTAATGACACCACTTTAGGATCGAGACTGTTTCGGAAGTCAAATTGATTTGTAGCAGGACGTTCACTATTGGCAAATCCAAAATAACTGGATCCATCCTGGCGCAAAAAATCGGTACCGGAAGTAGATGTATTAAATCCTCCGGAGAGGTCAATACCAAGGGCATAATCACCAACCAATTCCTTGGAAGCAATATTAATCGCGGCTCCACCTACATCGGAGTAATCACTTCCTCTGAATACTTTATTTACAGTTATATTTTGAATTACATCTGTTCCAAAAAATTCGAGCGCTATATTTTTGTATTCCGGATCTTCCGAAGGGATTACAAATCCATTAAGCATCGTCACATTATAACGGTCTCCCAATCCACGGACAAATACATTCTTTACTCCCTCCTGTTTGGAAATACCAGATACCTGAGCCACGGCTGCCTGTGCATTACCTACTCCTTTTCTCGACAATTCGCGGGCACCGACAGCTTGTGTGGAAACCAATGCTTGCCGTTGCTCCATCAATAAAATATTTTCACTCTCACGGTTTGCCCGTGATACAACTACCACCTCCTGCAGGTTTATATCATCGTTCTTCAATAAAAAATCAATTATCATTTCATCGTTTCCTTCAACGACAACCCCGGCTTTTGTTGCATTCTGATAAGCCACATATGATGCAATAAGCGTATAAGTTCCTGCACCCACATTCCGGATAATATAATTTCCGTCAAGGTCGGCAGCTGCTCCGTTGGTGGTTCCTTCTATTAATACCGATGCACCTATCAGCGGTTCATTGGTTTGGGCGTCTACTATTTTTCCCTTTATAGTGCCTGTCTGACTATAAACAAGTACCGGAAAGCCAAGAAAAAACAATAAAACGGACCATATCGAAAATTCAAATTTATATCTCACAAATTACTCTTTATGTTAGATTTTCGACACAAAGGTCTCCCATAAATGTTACAGATCGATTAAGATTTAGTTACATTGTTATTAAGATTTCAATTCAACCCTCTCACCTCTCTTTTCCCCGTATAGCGTGAGAATTATTGCAAGTTGAAATTATTGAACAAATTTATACTACTTTTACGCCTATGAAGTATAATCCTGGAAATAAAATAGTAACGGGTGTTTTCTGCCTGTTAATAAACATATCCCTCCTCAATGCCCAGCAGTTGAGCTACGCTACACGGGCGTTGGGAAATGATCATTTAGGACATCCGGGACCACATGTTCAAAATCATATAACCCACATGAAGGTAATGCCCGACGGGAAGTGCTATACCTGGTCTATTTGGGACGAGGGAGGTAATTCAAAAAGCATATATCAGAATGGACAAATGATTGATCGTCACAATGATGATAATATTAGTTCATACAACACAACCGATTTAAAAGGTAATATATGGACAATCGAAAAACCATTCCGTCGTTTTCTTGCCCAAAAGGTTAATCCGGGTGGGATTGGATACGATAAAGATGATTACGACACCTATATCAAACCGGTTCCCACCGGCTCCAATGCTCCCTATATAAAATGTTCAGACGGAAGGATTATTACAGATGTAGTTGATCCCTCGGCAATAGGAATAAATTACAATACGGGTGAATTACTGGTAGCAGAGAATGGACCGGATCAGAATGTAAGGATATATAATATTTCGGGAAAGCCCAAGCTGGTTGGTACATTTGGAAGGAGAGGAGGTGTTTGGGGGAAGAATAATCCCGGCTTGATGGATAATCCTTTAAAATTTGCAGGAATAACGGGAGTAGGCGCCGATAGCGAAGGCACTATTTACGTGGCAAATTCAGTCGTAAACGCTCAGGAATGTGCGGGTGGGTGTTCCGATCTCAGGGCTTTCAATCCGGATGGTAGCCTGAGATGGAGGGCAAAAGGGTTGCTATTTGTGAACTCTGCCGTGGTTGATCCCAACAGTGATGGCACCATCATATATACCTCTTATTATAAGTTTAAAATGGATTACAGCAAACCTGCCGGGCAGGATTGGGAAGTGATTGCAACCTCCATCAATCCCTTTGATTACCCCGATGATCCACGCTTATTGCATTCCACAGAAGAAGCTTTTGATATCAGGTATATCAACGAAAATAAGTATCTCTATTTAAGCGATATGTATACCAATGCATTTTTTATATACCGGTTTGATGGTGAGATAGCGGTTCCTTGTGCAGTGTTTACTGCCGCATATGGATGGAATGGCGATGAATACAACAGGCTTATTTGGCATTGGAACAGGAACAGGCCTCCGGGACCCCGCTGGATGTGGGTTGACAGAAATGGTGATGCCACTGCCACGAGCGATGAATTCGAAACTTTCGACATTGGCCGGTTTGTTGAAGCCATAGATGTTGATAAAGAAGGTAATATTTACATGGGAAATGGTGGAAACCAGTCTGGTGTGTGGAAGTTTCCTGCAAACCACTACGACAGTCATGGCAACCCTCAATATTCAGCGTCCTCCATCACGAAAATAGTGGA
The DNA here is from genome assembly GCF_034927365.1 of Proteiniphilum sp. Lineage (GTDB taxonomy): Bacteria > Bacteroidota > Bacteroidia > Bacteroidales > Dysgonomonadaceae > Proteiniphilum. The sequence goes on from NZ_JAYFQD010000007.1 coordinate 453,973, forward strand.
TGTAGGACATTCCGTGGCTACCATGAAATGGCTGGAAGATACTGATTTGTTTATTTGTGGTAACAACTGGAAAATAAGCGAGATTGATATCTGGGAAAACTGGAGTAAACCCTCCAGAAAATCAGTCAGGAAGATTAAAACCATTACCGGCGATAATTTACATCCGGAGAGTATTACCGCCGATAATGAATATGTTTATCTTTCCTATATGGGAGTCACCGGTCCTAACGGTACTTCGGGCGAAATAGCCGTTTACAGAATAGCTGATGGTGTCTTTATGGGTTATATTCTACCTGGACCCGAAGTAGAAAACCATTCGGGATGGCTGGATATGAATCAACCCACAAAGGTATTCGTAAGGCCGAACGGGGAGCGTATCATTACGGTGGAAGAAGACCATGCGGGCAAGATTTTGATTTACAGCTGGCGTCCACCAGACAATTGAAACTCACCCTGCGAAGCTTATCCAAGCAATTAAAGTCCAAAGAACCATCCGGTCAATATTTTCGCTATCTATCTTCTTTGTTTATTTTTTTTCTTTTTCTTCCCTTCGAAAGATTCATAGAATTGTTTCTTCTCTTTTTTCGCCCCATTTTCATCGCGTGATACCTCAACCACCAATTTTCTGTCTTCGATATACATTCCCTTAAAAGATTTCACTACTTTGGGTGACAACTCTTCGGGTATTTCAAAAAAGGAGAAATTTTTCATCAGGTCTATCCTACCCACCGGCACTTTGCCTTTTACATGCTCGTTGATAAAACCCATCAGGGTAGCCGGATTCACCCCATCCATCTTTCCGATATTGATAAACAGGCGGGCATATCCTTTTTCCGGTTGTACCACTCCACCTTTCTCACGCCTTCCTTTCTTATCTGACCATGCATCCTCTCTCCTGCCCTTCGATGATCTCTCTTCCGGTTCGTAAATCTCTTCTGCCTGCCGGTAATATTCAATGAGGCGATTGAACTCAAGTGAAACGACCCGTTTGATGATATCCTCTTTTTCGAGCCACTCCAACTTACGAAAAATCGAGGGTAATAACCTATCTATCTCCTCTTCGTTGACCTTTACTTTCTCAATCTTATCCACAAAATTAAACAGTTGCTTTTCGCAGATCAGGTCTCCTTTGGGGATAGTCCGTTTTTCAAATTGCTTGTTGATCAGTTTTTCGATCTGGGCAATTTTTCCCTTTTCCTTTATATGGATAATGGAGATTGAGGTTCCTGTCTTTCCGGCACGACCAGTCCTGCCGCTTCGGTGAGTGTACACTTCATAATCATCAGGTAATCCGAAATTAATGATATGGCTTACATCATCCACATCCAATCCCCGTGCAGCCACGTCGGTAGCCACCAATATCTGTAGATTGTGGTTCCTGTACTTACTCATTACATAATCGCGCTGCGCCTGCGACAGATCGCCATGCAACGAGTCCGCATCATATCCGTCCTGCATCAGTTTATCGGCAATCTCCTGTGTCTCTTTTCTGGTACGGCAAAATACAATACCATATATATTGGGATAGTAATCGACAATCCTTTTCAATGCGAGGTATTTATCTTTGGCATGTACCATATAATAAAGATGCCTTACGTTCTGTGCACCTTCATTCTTCCTACCGATAGTGATCTCCACCGGATCATTCATATACTTGCGGGTGATCTTCTCGATCTCCTTCGGCATGGTAGCCGAGAAGAGCAACATGGAGCGGCTCTCCGGCACACTGGAAAGGATTTCGTCAATGCTTTCCGAAAAACCCATATTCAGCATCTCGTCCGCTTCATCCAGTACAATAGTATGTACATTTTTCAATGAAACCGTTTTACGGTTGATCAGGTCGATAAGTCGTCCAGGAGTTGCCACAATAATGTGAACCCCTCTCTTTAATGTCCGTATCTGGCTTTCGATACTCGATCCGCCATATACGGGAAGTATTTTCAAGTCTTCCACATAGGTAGAGAAATCGGTCAGGTCCCCTGCGATTTGCAGGCATAACTCCCTGGTAGGGCACAGGATGACTGTTTGTGGCGATAATAATGAAAGATCTGTTTTCTGGATGACGGGAATGCCGAAGGCTGCCGTCTTGCCCGTACCGGTCTGTGCCAAGGCGATGATGTCTCTCGTGTAGGAGAGTAATTGCGGGATCACTTCTGCCTGTACCGGCATGGGATTTTCGAATCCCAATTCCTCTATAGCCTGCCGGATCTCCGGAATGACTCCCAATTCTTCAAATGTACTCATTGTATAAATAATTTTAGTGTGATGGGTATCGATGCTTCTCTTTACCCCACAACCACGACATGAAAGAAGAGAGAATTCAATGACAACCTATGATTTTATGATTTCGATTGGCGATGATTACCTGATACTCAAAAAAATCGTTTAAAAAATCATCCCGATTTTAAAATCGGATGCAAAGGTATGAAAATAAATTAAATAAGTAAGTGTAATGAATAAATAAATATCAGAATTGGTATAATAGATATTTCCTCAATAAAGATTTTTTTCCGGAGGTAACACGAAGTTCTTTTTCGAGATAATTATCGACCGAGCCATATTTTTCTTTTATATGGTCAATGACATAATTCAGATATGCCCTGTTAACGGAAAGCATGGCAGTAACTGCTTCCTGTAATGGCTCCGAAAGATTTTGAGCATCTATTTTCGCTTTTGCCGGATCAATCTCGCGGTTCGAAAGCATATAGTCATCTTCCAATGCAATGTGTGGAACACCTAAAGCGTAAAGTATAAAGTAAGAAGCTAATCCAACACCATCCTTACCTAATGATTCCGTAAGAAGAATAGGATAATTACTGTCGTTAGTCATTATATCGAACATTTCGCCGAATTGTTCCTTATGGTTTTCAACTATATCTACGTATGATTCCTGTACGTAGCGAATAGCATCACTCCTGTCGAAATTTTCATTATTAAGCTGATCATCAAGTTTTTCTCCATCCATCGGACTTAATGGAAGTGCTATTTTACGAATGGAGGGATGAAGAAGTAAAGGATATTTTTTTGCAGTCTTCACAGATCTGAAATCAATTACTGTCTTAATATTCAACCTTCGGATTCTATCCTGATCATATAGAGAAGCATCACTTAAATTACCAGATCTATATATTACTCCCCATTTTATCTGACGGTTATCGGCAGTGAAATATCCTCCTAAATCTCTAAAATTTTTTATATTATCCATTTCAATAATTCTATTTGCCACTACACCCGAATAGGCACCACCGGTGCGAAGCATAAAGAATTCTCTTACTTCCGATCCGGTAGGAGATACTCTTAAAACCTGATCGGCAATTTTTTTTGAGGTGAGGGGAGCGAAACTGGTAAAAGAACTGTCAGTGTGAGAAGAATAAATATCTATATTACCTTCCTGGTCAGGACTCACTTCCCACTTTAACAAATAATCCCCTTCCCTGTCCTTTTCAACGACAGAAGTAATTTTTACTGTTGACATACAGGAGTTTATATGAGTTAACAGCAAAAAAAGACATGATATGGAATATAGTTTTTTCATATCTCCTTCAAGAAACAAAACAAATATACGAAAAACTTTATACCAAAATGAATAGAAGGTAAAATGATTAACAATATATAATTATTCGTTTTTCTTTTTAATACTTAGTTTTTAGATATTTGGAATAAATTTTTATTCCCGTCATTTAGATTATCAAATACTATTTTTCCGATAAATCGGGACAAGTTATCCTGACAAGTTGAGGTCATCAAATACGACTGTTGATAACTTGTGAAATGAGTGTAGATAGAATTTGATAAAATGATTTGCAATACTGAAAAAACCAGTCTATCAAAAAAAATTTGACTTTACCTAAAAAAGATGTTTTTTTTATTGGAAAGATTTCGGCTACTTTTCAACAAAAAAAATATCCCATAAATGAAATTAATTATTAACTTTGCCCTTTGTAAACAGTTTATGATAACATTTGTAATTATCACATTTACAGATATAAAATAAAAAAAATCCTGTGAATAAACGTTGATAATATATGTTTTGAATTTAATAACGTCATTACCTATTTTTCAGAATAAAAATCATCAACAGTATCAACAGGCAATTATCAATATCATACTTTTTTTTAATTTTAAAACTATATATAATAAATATGTGTTCGGTTAAAAATCTTTGAAGGTTTTGAATTACGTAATTTGTAAAAATATAGCCATATGACAAAAGAAGAACTTATACAAAATATAAAGTTGCTGACGAAAGAGAAGAATGCTATTATACTGGCACATTACTACCAGGAACCTGAAATACAGGATATAGCTGATTTCGTTGGGGATAGCCTTGCGTTGGCTCAATGGGCTACTAAAACTTCGGCTGATATTATTGTTTTATGTGGAGTTCATTTTATGGGTGAAACAGCTAAAATACTGAGTCCGGAAAAACGTGTTTTTATTCCTGATTTAAATGCAGGTTGTTCTCTTGCTGAAAGTTGCCCTGCCATTCCATTTGAACAATTTGTCAATGCGCATCCCGATCATACAGTCATTTCTTATGTAAATACAACAGCAGCTGTGAAAGCACTCACAGATATAGTTGTGACTTCTACCAATGCTAAACAGATTGTAGAATCCCTCCCTGAAGATGAAAAGATAATTTTTGGTCCGGATAAAAATCTTGGAGATTATATCAATAAATTGACCGGAAGAAATATGCTTTTGTGGGATGGTGTATGTCATGTCCATGCGCAATTTTCTTTAGAGAGAATTCTGGAATTGAAAAAAAAATATCCGGATGCTTTATTGCTGGCACATCCGGAGTGTCCTAAATATCTGCTGGAAATAGCTGATCATGTGGGTTCTACTTCTTCTATTTTAAAATTCGCTACTAACTCAGAAAACAGACAATTTATCGTAGCTACGGAAGCCGGTATTTTACACCAAATGCAAAAAGAAAATCCGGATAAGGAATTTATTCCCGCTCCTCCTGAAGATTCCACTTGTGCTTGTAACGAGTGTTTTTATATGAAAATGAATACTTTAGAAAAATTATACCTTTGTTTGAAAAATGAAAAACCGGAAATTGTAGTAGATGAGGAGATAAGAATAAAGGCAGTGAAACCTATTGAGCGGATGCTGGAGATATCGGCAAAGTATGGTTTGTAGATTTTTTGTACCTTTACGCCCGCAAAATAAAAAATAAAACTTTGCTTTGCCTTTCCAGTCTTGATTCTTGGAGCGGAGCGATCTAAAAGTCTTAATATAATGGCTCTACAATGTGGTATTGTTGGACTTCCTAATGTGGGAAAATCTACTCTTTTTAATTGTTTGTCGAACGCGAAAGCACAGGCAGCGAATTTTCCGTTCTGTACTATCGAACCCAACGTAGGGGTTATTACTGTTCCTGATGAGCGTTTAAATAAATTAGCAGAATTGGTTCAGCCACACAAAATTGTACCTACTACTGTAGAGATTGTAGATATTGCCGGATTGGTAAAGGGAGCCAGTAAAGGAGAAGGTTTGGGGAATAAATTTCTGGCTAATATTCGTGAAACGGATGCTATATTGCATGTGCTCCGCTGTTTTGATGATGAGAATGTAACTCATGTAGATGGGCATGTAGATCCTGTAAGGGACAAGGAAATCATCGATGTAGAGTTGCAATTGAAAGACCTGGAAACCATAGAAGCCCGTATTAATAAGGTAGAAAAGCAGGCTAAGACTGGTGGTGATAAAGATGCCAAACTAGCTTTCGATGTATATTCAAAAATAAGAGAGGCCTTGTTGCAGGGTAATTCGGCACGTACTGTAATTCTTGATACCAGAGATGAAAACAAAATTGCACGTGAGCTTTTTCTTTTGACAGCAAAACCTGTAATGTATGTATGTAATGTGGATGAAGCTAGTGCGGTGGGAGGAAATAAATATGTTGAATCTGTGAGAGAATCTGTGAAAAATGAGAATGCACAGATATTGGTAGTAGCAGCTAAAATTGAATCTGAAATAGCCGAGTTTGATACATATGAAGAACGTGAAATGTTTCTGAACGAGATTGGTCTGGAAGAATCCGGTGTGGGTCGTCTTATTAAATCTGCCTATAAATTGTTGAATTTACAAACATTTCTTACTGCCGGTGTACAGGAAGTACGCGCATGGACTTTTCAGAAAGGTTGGAAAGCTCCACAGTGTGCAGGTGTCATCCATACCGACTTCGAGAAGGGATTTATTCGTGCAGAAGTGATCAAATATGAGGATTATATTGCATACGGATCGGAATCTGCAGTGAAAGAAGCAGGTAAAATGAGTGTGGAAGGAAAGGAATATGTAGTTCAGGACGGTGATATCATGCATTTCAGATTTAATGTGTAAATAATAAGTAATTCACTATTTATTTAGAATGGGTATAAATAAGGATTAAATAGCTCAAATATGCTGTAAAACATATAAATTAATTTTCAATTAATCGATTAACTCACTACTTTTGTGCTAACTTACGTTATAAGTATATATTGATGTGGAAAAGGTTTCCTTAAAAATAATTGCAAAGGAGTTAGGGGTCTCTGCAGCCACTGTGTCGCTTGTTTTGAATGGAAAGAACAAGAACGGCAGAGTAAGTGATGAGATGTCTAAAAAGATTATTGATAAGGCATCAGAATTACATTATATACCCAATAGTCTGGCTAAAGGCTTAAAAATGGGACATTCAAAATCAATTGGACTGATAGTCGCTGATATTTCTAACGTATTTTTTGGTACGCTGGCATTACATATTCAGAATTATGCCGAAAAAGAGGGATATACAGTAATTATTGGCAATACCAATGAAAAGTTGGAAGAGATGGAGAAAATAATCTCTTTTCTTAGTTCAAGGCAGGTAGACGGTCTCATTATTACTCCCGCCGAGGGAAGTGAAGTTTTAATTGATTCGATTTTTAAAAGTAAAAAGCCGTTAGTTTTAGTAGATAGATGTTTTCCGGAATTGAATGTTCCTTCGGTTCTGATCAATAATTATGAAGTCTGTTACCGTTCCACGAAGCAACTAATTGATCAGGGATATAAAAATATGGCATTCATAACATACCGGCAGGATCAATTTCATACGAATGAGCGTAAGAGAGGATTCATAGAAGCAATGTATAATAATGGGTTATATGATCCTCATTATGTGAAAGAGGTAAGCTATCAATGTCTGGAAAAAGACATGGACAAAGCAATTTCCCAATTGTTGAAGAGTGAAAAAAAAGTGGATACTATTTTTTTTGCAACCAATACTATTTCCATTGCAGGAGTAAAATCGCTGCTTAAGCATGGGATTTCCATTCAAAAAGACATCCAGGTAATGTGTTTCGATGAGACCGATGCTATTAATTTATTTCCTTTCAGAGTGCCCTTTATAAAACAGCCTATTGAAGAGATGGCAAAGAAAGCTTTGGAATTGTTGATCGTACAAATAGAAAAAAAAGATGTAGAAACTCATAAATTTTTTCTGGAAGCAGAATTATTTATTTGATGATTTTTATATTGCTAGTTAAACGTTTAATTTAAAGACTATATGGTTAGAGATGCAAGTAACAAGTAATCAGGTAGTAAATAGTTTTTAGATTTTAGTTAAACGTTTAATTTTATTCATCAATATATAATAATATACAGATCTTTCATAAGTAAAGTATTGATATTATAATATTCAAAAAATTAGGTTGTATGAAACAAGTTTATCCTAAAATCGGAATCCGTCCGGTGATTGACGGAAGGCGTGGAGGTATCAGGGAATCCCTTGAAGATACCACTATGAATTTGGCAAAAAGTGTTGAGAAATTATACCGCGAGAACTTGCGTTATCCTGACGGTTCTCCGGTAGAGTGTGTAATTGCGGATACTTGCATAGGAGGTGTAAGAGAGGCCGCTTTGTGTGCGGAAAAGTTTGAAAGGGAGAATGTGGGTCTTTCCCTGTCTGTTACTCCTTGTTGGTGTTATGGATCAGAGACTATTGACATGAATCCGAATATTCCGAAAGCGATCTGGGGATTCAATGGTACGGAGCGTCCCGGGGCGGTTTATCTCTCTGCAGCGTTGGCGGTGCATAACCAGAAAGGATTACCTGCTTTCGGTATTTATGGAAGAGAAGTGCAAGATATGAATGATCCCAGGATACCGGACGATGTACAGGAAAAATTGCTTCGTTTCGCGAAGGCAGGACTTGCCGTAGCGATAATGAGGGGGAAATCATATCTTTCTATCGGTTCTGTCTCTATGGGAATCGGGGGTTCGATGACCAATCCCGATTTTTTACAGGAATATCTGGGTATGCGTACTGAATTTGTGGATGCAAGCGAAATCCTTCGTCGTATTCAATTGGAGATCTATGATAAGGATGAATTTGCCAAAGCGATGCAATGGACTAGAGAAAATTGTATGCCCAATGAAGGGGAGGATTTTAATCCGGAGCATCTGAAACATAGTCGTGCGAAGAAGGATGAAAACTGGGAATTTGTAGTTAAAATGACCTTGATCATGCGTGATCTGATGATCGGGAATCCGGCACTCGATGCTATGGGATATGGAGAGGAAGCTCTTGGCCATAATGCCATAGCAGGGGGATTCCAGGGACAACGCCAATGGACCGATTTCCTGCCCGATGGAGATTTCTCGGAAGCGATCCTGAATTCATCATTCGACTGGAATGGAATCCGGAAGCCATTTACTTTTGCTACGGAAGATGATCATCTCAATGGTATCAGTATGTTGTTTAACCAACTGATTACCAATACTTCACAGATCTTTGCCGACGTACGCACCTATTGGAGTCCTGAAGCCATTGAACGGGTAAGCGGATGGAAACCGGATGGAATAATGAAAGATGGTGTGATTCATCTTATCAACTCCGGTTCATGTACCCTCGACGGTACCGGACAGCAATCCGACGAAAACGGTAATCCCGTAATGAAACCTTTCTGGGAAATAAGTGAGGAAGAGGTTCAAAAAATGCTTGATGCAACTACCTGGTATCCCGCATCGCTTGAGTATATGCGGGGTGGTGGTTATTCTTCCCAATTCCTTACCAGGGCAGGTATGCCGGTGACTATGTGCCGGCTGAACATGATTAAAGGATTGGGTCCTGTACTTCAGATTGCAGAAGGTTGGACCGCTACTTTCCCGGAAGAAGTTTTCAATATCATTAATAAGCGTACTGACAAGACCTGGCCCTCCACTTTCTTCGTACCCCGTATTACCGGTAAAGGCCGTTTTACCGATATTTACTCGGTGATGAACTATTGGGGAGCGAATCATGGGGCTATCAGTTATGGCCATATTGGTGCTGATCTGATCACACTGGCATCAGCGCTTTCAATCCCTGTAAATATGCATAATGTAAGTGATGACAAGATCTTCCGTCCCGATGCATGGTCAGCATTCGGTTCCGACAATGAAGGGGCAGACTATAGAGCTTGTGTTGCTTATGGTCCGTTGTACAGATAGGATATAGTATGAGTAACTAAGGCATTCGTCCGGCGAATACCTTAGTTACTGGTTATATGACATCAAAATAAAATTCCAAATAAACAGAGACAATGAAGAAAAATGATTTTACAATGATGAGGCTAAGCATCCTTATACTGGGGATTATGCTTTCATTTCCTCTTTTTTCCCAAACGGGTTCGATGGGAGATATGTTTGAACTGGCAAAAATGAAATCGGGTATGAAAAACAAGAGGATATCCAGTACTGATCCCACAGGGAAGAATCGTGACCATCTGGAGCCTTTTAAACCTGGTGAAAAACGCACTATTGCGGAGATAAAAGGTACTGGTGTGATTAATCATATCTGGGTTACCATAGCACCACCACCCGGTGAATTGAGTAGGAATGATATCATTATCAGGATGTATTGGGACGGCAATGATTATCCCTCTGTGGAATCGCCAATCGGGCCTTTCTTTGGCCAGGGATGGGATGAACGGTATAACTACGCCTCTCTCCCTCTTTCGGCCGGGCCTGAAAACGGGACAGGGATGAGCAGTTACTTCGCGATGCCCTTTGAGAAAGGGGCAAGGATAGAAATAGAAAATCAGACCGACAAGACAATCAATGCATTTTATTTCTATGTAGACTATTTGGAGATGACAAAACTTCCGGAAGGCACAGGCCGCTTTCACGCCTGGTATAATCACAGTCTGACGGAGGCTTTGCCGGAAGGTGAAACCGAGTGGGAGCTTGTCGGACCTCAACAGCCCAATAAAGCCGGAGAGAGAAATTATGTTTTTATTGAAACCAAAGGAAAAGGCCATTTCGTAGGTATCAATTATTACGTGCACTCTCCCACTCCCATGTGGTATGGTGAGGGAGATGATATGTGGTTTATCGATGGAGAAAAGACTCCATCCCTCATCGGAACCGGTACGGAAGATTTCTTCAATACCTCCTGGTGTCCCAAAGAACCTTTCTCTCATCCCCATTTCGGTTATCCAAGGGTTAATCATGATATAGGATGGTTGGGAAGAACCCATGTGTATCGCTTCTTTATCAATGATCCCATCTTCTTTGAAACAGAAGTGAAAGGTACTATCGAATCGGGGCACAACAATAATCTCACACTTGATTTGGCTACTGTAGCTTACTGGTATCAGGACAAGGCTGTGAAATTACCTGCGGCACCTTCCAAAGAAGTACGTAAGCCTAAACCATTCATTAACCATATGGATATACACCGGTGGAGAGATGCATGGCGGAAAGCTAAAGGAAATGATCCTCAATTGTGGGGAAACGAGTAATAAGATATTCTTTCTGAAAACCGGTCCATACATTTGGAGATATGATAAAGATATATCTCATCATTTATCAAAAAATGGGCTCTATCTACAACCACGGAAAACCAGAAGCCCGAGGAATAAACCTAAGGACATCGTATAGTCCTTGGGGAATCTGTGGTCGGAATCCAAAACCATATTTCGTCCTAAGAGGGCGGAAGGGTATAAAATAGTGTTGATCAAGGCTATCTCAAAGAAGAATTAATGTGAATTCTATTGTTTTGACAAATTAAACAGTTAAAAATTAATCACAAGAGAGTATGAAAAACAGGCTTTTTGACAAATTGTTTCTTATCGTTTTCTTATGTATAGGAAACATATTGTGTGGTATGGCACAAGCGGGACATAAAGTGACCGGGCGTGTTATGGATACCAATAATGAACTTCTCATCGGAGTAAATGTGATGGAAGTAGGAACTACCAATGGTACGGTGACAGATATAAATGGTACCTATACTATTCATATAACATCGGAAGATGCAGTTCTCCGTTTCAGCTATATCGGCTTCAAGGAAACAGACATTCAAATAGGGAGGCAGGGAATTATTGATGTATTTTTGAAGGAGGAGACAGAAGCACTCGATGAAGTAGTGGTTATAGGATATGGAACCCAAAAGAAGATTTCGGTTACGGGTGCTGTTTCGAATGCCGAAATAAAATCCCTTCAATCGGTTCCCGCAGCTTCTTTATCGAATGCACTGGGAGGGACTATTCCCGGTATAATTACCCGTCAATCCAGCGGAGAACCGGGGTTCGACGGTGCTGCCCTTTATATACGGGGTATGGCAACGTTGAATACCGGATCGAATTTTACTTCTCCACTTGTTTTGGTAGATGGTGTTGAACGAGATATTAATGTTGTCAATGTACAGGAGATTGAAAGTTTTACTATATTGAAAGATGCTTCGGCTACAGCAGTATACGGTGTACAAGGTGCAAATGGAGTAATTCTTATCACCACAAAAAAGGGAATACAAGGAAAGCCGAAAGTAACTTATCGCGGTGAATATGCTACACTTCAGGGTGTGCGTTTTCCTCAATATATTGAAGCTTACGAATTTGCCACATTGATGAATGAAGCCTCTTTCAATTCCAGGCTATCATCATTACCCTGGTCTTCTGATGACATTCAAAAATTCAAGGATGGATCCGATCCATATCTTTATCCTAACGTAAACTGGATAAACGAGGTATTCAAGAAAGACACCTGGCAAACCACGCATAACCTGAATGTTTCGGGAGGTAATGAAGTGGCACGTTATTATATCAATCTCGGATATATCGGGAAAGATGGCTTATATCGGGAAGATAAGTCGCATGATTGGGAAACTAACGGAGGTAAGTTCCGACGTTATAATCTGAGATCGAATATAGACGTCAATGTTACCAGGGAGTTGTCTGTTGAATTAGGGTTAGCCACCACCATACAAAATCGGAGTTATCAGGGTACTAGCGCCGGTGCTATTTGGTCCGCCATACGTCAGACATCACCTTTGATTTATCCTGTAAGAAATCCCGACGGATCAATTGCCGGTGGAGGTACAACTGCATACCTCATCGGTAATCCGTATGGTTTGGCAACACAATCGGGCTATACACAGATGTATATAGGGAACAATCAGGGGAATTTATCTGCTCGCTGGGACTTATCTAAACTTGTAACATCAGGTTTGTCGGTAAGCGGTAAATTTGCATTCGACCACTATTACAAAAATGAAGTAGCCCGGCGGGTTGATTTTGAAGTGAAGCAGGTAACAAGCCGTAATGAAGATGGTGATTATGTCTATCGCACCTGGCGTGAACAGGGAACGATGGGTTATAAGGTAGATATCCAGGATTCCAGTTATTCCATGTATTGGGAGGGCGCTCTCAATTATGCCCGCAGGTTTGGTTTTCATGACGTGGCAGCCATGTTGCTTCTCAACAGAAAAGAGTATAAAAACCTTACTGCCGGTAATTCGATAGATAATTTGCCCAACCGTCATCAGGGTCTTGTCGGAAGATTTTCCTATAATTATGGCAACCGCTATCTGGGAGAGTTTAATTTTGGATATAACGGTTCGGAACAGTTCCCTAAAGGAAACAGGTATGGCTTTTTTCCTTCTCTTTCCTTGGGATGGGTAGTATCGAGTGAAGAATTCTGGAATCCTGCTGTGGTAAACAATCTCAAATTGAGGGGATCAGCAGGAAAAGTAGGTAGCGATCTGGTAAGTGGTGACCGTTTTCTGTATGTAACTGCTGTCAATACCAATGCTGTTGGATATTGGTATGGTTCCGGACAAACCTGGTTGAGTGGAATTGAAGAAAAGAAGTTCGGTGTGGGCTTAACCTGGGAAACATCCACCAAGTATAACCTGGGATTGGATATTGGCCTGTTTAAGGTATTCAGTTTGCAAATTGATGCATTCAAGGAGCGTCGCGAGAATATTCTGTTGAAAAGAGCACAGTTACCCGCTCTTATAGGATTGGTTCCCCATGGTACTCCTTATGGTAACGTAGGTATCGTGGATAATAAAGGTTTTGATACTGCTATTGAGCTGAAAAATACAACATCTTATGGATTGACCTATTCTTTAAGGGGAAACTTCACTTTTGCCCGTAATAAGATAGTGGAAGACGATACACCAACTCCTGCTGAACCTTATCAGCAGACAAGAGGTACATCGCTTACGCAAGCATTTGCACTGGTGGCTGAAGGTTTATTCAAAGACCAGCAAGAGATAGATAACTGGGCCAAATCCGAATTTCAGACCACGATCATACCCGGAGACATAAAGTACAAGGATATGAATGAGGATGGGGTTATCAATGAAAAAGACAGAGTATTTATCGGGCATCCCCAAATTCCCGAAATTATGTTTGGTTTTGGCGGAGGTCTGGCATATAAACAGTTTGATCTGTCCATGCAGTTCTCAGGCGTAGCCAACCGCAGTACTTTCCTTACCCAGGAGGGAATGTACCCCTTCTCACTGGAATATCCGAATTATAACGTATTGAGAGAGTATTACGATAAGCGTTGGGTACCAGGTGCCGACAATTCGAGAGCCAAATATCCGACGGTTATTGCCGCCAATAATGTGCATAACAACCGCAATTCGACGATTTATATGCGTGATGCGAGTTATGTGAAATTACAAAATGCAGAAATTGGTTACACGTTACCTGAACACTGGATAAAAAGAGTGCAAATTGCAGGAATCAGGATTTTTGTGAACGGTACTAATCTATTGACGTTTGACAAACTCAAAATTATAGATCCGGAGCAGAATATCAGTGATGCTTATCCGTTACAGCGCACCATAAATTTTGGAACTCAAATTAACTTCTAATTTTTTATATTATGAGGACAAGGATATTACAATATACAGCGATCCTTCTTGTAACAGTTTGGATATCATCATGTGACGATTATCTTGATAAACTGCCCGAAGGAGATATGACCGTAGAAGAAGTGTTCGAGAATTATACAACCGCGAAACGTTGGTTGGCAAATACCTATATGCATTTGCCGGCAGAGTTGAATTATATGTGTGATTTGAATGACACCTGGGCCAGGAATCCATTTACAGCCGGATGCGATGAAATGGAAATAGCATATGGTGGTGCTGCTTCGCATTATCTCAATAATGGTTCTCTGAATTCGAGCAATTCTAAAACGATTAGTCCTGTATGGCATGAGTGTTTTATGGGAATCCGTAAAGCAAACATCTTTCTGGAAAACATAGATAATACTCCGTTACCTGAAGAGAGTAACGCAGTAGAGTTTACCGAAGCAATCCGTAATCAATGGAAAGGGGAGGCTTATCTTTTAAGGGCTTTTGCATACTATCAGCTAGTGAGGACTTATGGACCGGTACCTATTAGCGACCATGTACTTCCGACAAGCGGTGACTACACCACTATTAAGCGAAATACGCTGGAAGAATGTATTCAATTTATCGTGGATGATTGCGACCGGGCTATATCCCTGTTGCCGGTACGGTTTACGGGAGAAAATCTGGGAAGGGCCTCAGGAGGAGCTGCCATGGCATTGAAATCGAGAATATTACTTTATGCTGCATCCCCTATTTATAACGGACATGAGTATTTTAAAGATTTTACTGACAATGAGGGCAATCATTTGTTTCCCACCAGTTACGATGCTACTAAATGGAGTAAGGCAGCAGCAGCGGCATTGGAATGTATAAACGCACTGGAGGCTGCGGGTCATAAGCTATATACTACAAAACTCCCGAATTATGTGAATAACTACCGCGGTATTCACCAGGAACTTTATAATGAAGAGTGGATCTTCTGGAGAAATGTGGAGTGGTATAACCATTTGGACAACTGTGGAACGATGCTTAGTCTAAAGGGTTTTTCAATTTTGAATCCTACCCAGGAGATGGTCGATGCGTACCATATGGCTAACGGCATGGTTCCCATAACCGGTTATGAAAGCGATGGAGTGACACCCAGAATTAATACGGCATCGGGATATGAAGAAAGTGGTTATACCCCAGTTGAAGGAGACAATGGCTGGAGTCCGGCTGGTATTCGAAAAATGTATGCGAACCGCGAGCCACGTTTTTACGCATCCATCAATTTTGCAGGACAAAGGTGGCTGGGAACCACTTGCGATTTCTGGTATACAGGGAAGGATGGACGAAGAGGTGCCGGTAGCGATTATTGCAAAACAGGGTACCTCATTGCAAAAATTATTAATCCCGAAGCGAATCCTTCTACCGGAGCAGGGTATAGTAGAAAAGCCTGGCTTTATATGAGGTTGGCAGAGATTTATTTGAACTATGCAGAAGCCATCAATGAAGCGGAGGGGCCTGCAAAAGCATATCTGTACGTAAATAGAATCCGGTCCAGAGCCGGAATTGCCGATTTGCCGACGGGTTTGGATAAAGACGCAATGAGGGAGGCTATCCACCGTGAG
This sequence comes from Proteiniphilum sp., assembly GCF_034927365.1. Taxonomy (GTDB): domain Bacteria; phylum Bacteroidota; class Bacteroidia; order Bacteroidales; family Dysgonomonadaceae; genus Proteiniphilum. Next base: position 469,684 of record NZ_JAYFQD010000007.1, read on the forward strand.
CGTAGGATCGAATTGGCTTTTGAAGGTCAAAGGTATTTCGATGTTCGTCGTTGGGGAACAGCGGAGATCACGGAGAACAGGCCGATTCATTGTATGAACATTATGGCAGGAACCCATTTGCAGGATAATGCTTTTTATGAAAGAATTAAATGTGAAGATCGGGTATTTGATAAAAAGAAACATTATTGGTTCCCGATTCCTCAAACTGAGATTGATATAACCCGGCGTTCTTTGGTTCAGAATCCCGGTTGGACTGAAGATGAATAGGTAGCATATAAATATTGATAATAAATAATTTAATCGTATGAAATCAATTCATATTATAATATGTTTCTGTTTTTCTGTGCTTTTACTTGGTTCGTGCGCAGAAGAGGTTGGTTATGAGAAAGGTGAAAACAGGCCTTATGTGAGGATCCCGGAGCGTGATATCATAATGGAAAGTGATGATGATAATAAGATTACCATTACTCCGATATTTGATAGTGAGGCAACAGCCCAAGGAAGTTTTAAATGGAGTGTTGCTGATCAGGATTTAGTCAATCTCGTCGAGAATGGGGATAATTCCGTTACCATCACAGGATTAAAAGCAGGGAAGACTTATCTGAAAATAGTGTCGGCAGATGAAAAGTTGCAATATACTTCGACTTTACAGATTAATCAGGCATTTCAATTTAATTATCCTATATTCCTTGACTTTGGCACAATAAAGTCGGATCCCCCCTTCAACTCCATGTTGAATTCGGGAAACAAATTGCAGGGACTGGTAGATCAAAAAGGGTTTGTATCCAAATATGCCATTGAGGTTGAAGGATCATTCAATACGCTGGACAGAGGTTCTCATACCAATGTATTGGGATTTCCGGATAATGTTTCTTTCGATATGTTTTTCAATGATGGCATTCATGTTGCTTCGGCCGGATTTATTCTGTCTAATTTGAAACGGGGAACGAAGTATACATTTATCATCTATGCCAATATTGATGATGGCAACGTTACCCAGACGGAATATACAGCTAAGGGACAAAATGAAAAGAGTGGACTTTTATTTACCTCCAGGAATCCGTCTAATGTTGTCATATTGGAAGATATAATCGCTGATGATAACCAAAAAATAAAGTTGAATCTCAAGCCGGGCCCCGATAATACACAATGGGCTTTATTCTATGGTATTACAGCAATGATTATCGTTCCTGAAAATTATGATTTGAATTCACTTTTTAATTAGTGGTATAAGCTAGATTCATTTTATATGGCTATATTCGTGGGACTGCAATCATAGGTAGTCAGTTTTGCAGTTCCACGAATAGGATTATTTTCAGGTGAATTCAACAACTTATAAGACAAAAACAAATGACCAATCGTAGATCGTTTATCAAGAAAATAGGTTTGGGTACCATTGCAGCATCAAATGTTCCCGGTTTCATGTCGGCAGATAGTTTGTTAAAGCATAATAATCCCGAAAGTTTGAATTTTCAGTTTGAGAGGACAAGTCGAAGCTATAATAGCGAGTATAGCAACGAATATTTAAGTAAGCTTGCTTTTCCGATTGGAGGCATTGGTGCCGGTATGTTTTGTCTGGAGGGAACTGGAGCCATTTCACATTTGTCTGTCAACAATCGTCCTGAAATATATAATACACCTTATGCCTTTGCAGCAATCAGCGTTAAGGGGATAGAGAATGGAGCAAAAGTGCTGGAGTCAACCGTACCTACCTGGAAGTTGTTCGGTCCCCGTGGTAGTGGAAATGGTTTGGGAAACAGGAGTTACGGATTACCGAGGTTTGAGAAAGGCTCTTTTTTAGCTCGTTTCCCCTTTGGAATTATATCTTTGGAAGATAAAGATATTCCAATGGATGTAAAAATTACCGGTTGGAGTCCCTTTATCCCCACTGATGAGAATAACTCAAGTCTTCCGGTGGGTGTACTGGAATATTCCTTTAAGAATAAATCGAACAGTGTGATTGAAGCCGTCTTCTCATATAACACCCGTAATTTTGTGGACGAAAAAGGATCTATATCCAAACAGAAGAATGGTTTCAGGATGACCAAATCGGGGATTGGTAGTGATAATGGTGTGGGAGGATTTGCCATTTACCTCGATGATGATCACGCCGTGACCGATCATTGCTGGTTCAGGGGTGGGTGGTTTGATTCTCAAACGATCCTTTGGGATAATATCAGGAATACAAAGATTATTGAAAACCCACCCATTCAAGGAGTCTCTCCCGGCGCATCTGTCTATCTGCCGATCAAATTGAATCCAGATGAAGAAAAAATAGTGAAAGTCAATTTCTGCTGGTATCTTCCCAAATCGGATTTATCTATAGGGCAACAAATCGTAACCGGTCCGGCATTCACCGGCAAAGCAACAAAACGACCGGTGCAGAATCAGCAGACGGTGTCGGGTTATGCCGGAGAAGGCTTACTGAACAGTTTTGATCCAAATGGGGATGGACAGATAGGAATATTGGTCTCTCACGGATTTACCATCAGCAAAAGGTATCTTAAATTCTTAGTGGGAGGGGGCAATAAGAAAGATAAGACCTCCGTCAACTTATTGATAGATGATCAGATTGTCGAGATTGCTACTGGAAATAATACAGAGCAGTTGACCGAGGTAATCTGGGATTTAAAAAAATATGTCGGAAAAACCGGACGACTGAAAATTATTGATCTCGATACATCGGCATGGGGACATATCCTTGCCGACCAGTTTGTGTTAACTGACCGTCACGACGAGAACCTCTCCTCCCCTTCTTCCGGAGCAATCGTGTTGGCCGATTTTGAAAATGATTATTCAGATGGCTGGGAAATTATTGAACCCGAAGTGATGGGGCTCTCAAATCCTGAGAACTCCTATTACCGCCCTTGGTATGCCAACCGTTTTGATAGTCTGGACAGTGTAGTACAATATTGGAATGAGAATGTGGCACTCCTGCGGAAAAATTCTGAACTGTTTACCCGTTCTTTTTATGAATCTACTCTGCCAGCCGAGGTGCTGGAAGCGGTGGCTGCCAACCTGACCATTTTGAAATCACCGACCGTCCTACGTGTATTCGATGGACGGCTCTGGGCATGGGAGGGATGTAATGATGATTCGGGCTGCTGCCATGGGAGCTGCACCCATGTATGGAACTATGCACAGGCTATTCCGCATCTTTTCCCGGCTTTGGAACGCACATTGCGTGAGACGGAATTCAAAGTGAGCCAGGATGATAAAGGACATCAGAATTTCAGGACCAATATCCCCATCACTCCGACTGATCATAGTTTTCATGCTGCAGCAGACGGACAATTGGGAGGAATCATGAAAGTGTACCGGGATTGGAGGATCAGTGGAGATACAGCATGGATGAAATCCCTCTATCCTTACGTGAAGAAAAGTCTCGATTATTGTATACGCACTTGGGATCCCAAAAAGAAAGGATGTCTCGAGGAACCCCATCATAATACTTATGATATTGAATTCTGGGGCCCTGACGGGATGTGTACCAGTTTCTATCTGGGTGCGCTTACCGCTTTTATCGAGATGAGCAAGGCATTGAAAGAGCCTTATAAAGAGTATCAGGTTTTACTGGCAAAAGGTAAAAAATATATGGAGGATAACCTCTTCGACGGAGAATACTTTATTCAGAAGATTCAATGGGAAGGGCTGGAAGCCCCTAACCCGGTAAATGTACAATCCTTTGGAGGCGCTTATTCAGAAGAGGCAATCGCTTTATTGCAGAAAGAGGGTCCCAAATATCAGTATGGTACCGGTTGTCTTTCAGATGGAATTTTAGGGATGTGGATCGCCTCTGTGTGCGGACTTCCGGAGACTGTGGACAATAATATGGTTACCAGTCATCTGAAGGCTGTACATAAATATAATCTAAAAACAACACTACTCGATCATTATAATCCCCAACGGCCGACTTATGCTTGTGGTGAAGATGGAGGTTTGTTGCTCTGTTCATGGCCGAAAGGAGGTGCTCTATCTCTGCCGTTTGTGTATAGTAACGAGGTGTGGACCGGTATTGAATACCAAGTGGCAAGTCATTTGATGTTGAAAGGAGAAGTAGAAAAGGGATTGGAAATAGTGCGTGTTTGTCGTGACAGGTACGACGGTTCAGTACGAAATCCATTTAACGAGTATGAATGTGGCCATTGGTATGCCAGGGCAATGGCAAGTTACGGGTTGTTACAGGGATTGACCGGCATTTATTATGATACTGTAGAGAAAACACTGCATATCAATTCTCAGATTGGCGATTTCACCTGTTTTATAAGTACTGAATCAGGATTCGGTACAGTAGCATATAATGCGGGTAAACCAAACCTGAATGTGGTGTATGGAACAATCGAAGTGAATAGGTATAATATTAGTGGTAAAGAGATTAATGTTTCATGAGAAAGCAAATTGATCATATAATTCGGATAAATCATGCTGTAAGTGAGGAAGAAATTCTATATTTGCTAAATATTGGTAATTTATTCCGTCATAGTTTGGGATATGTTGGCAAAAGTGAGGATTCTATACCGTAAATAATAATTTATCATTATCATAAAACGACAACCATTATGCGTCTAAACAGATTTTTTTATGCAATGCTTATTTGGGTAACAGGTACTTTAGTTCAAGCACAAAACCGTGATTTCAACGGCCTGGATATGAATATGGGTAATCTTTACCGTCTTTCTAATGCTGAGTCCCGCTCTATCAGCCCTGAAAATTTTACCGGAGAAAAAGGGAAAGGGGGAATGGCTCTGCCCGACACCAATGCACCCCGTAATACCGCCAATGCCACAACCCCCGCCCGCGACTTGGGGCAGGGTTGGAAAGTGAATCCGTTTGTGACGATCAATCCCGGTGAAACCTTTACCATGGCGGAAATTGATGGTCCCGGTGCTATTCAGCATATATGGATGACACCCACAGGTAACTGGCGCTTTTCCATTATCCGTATCTATTGGGATGATGAAACCGAACCATCGGTGGAGGCGCCGGTGGGTGATTTCTTCGGTATGGGCTGGAACGAATATGCTCCTCTGAATTCCCTGCCGGTAACCGTCAACCCTGGAAGTGCATTCAACTGCTACTGGGTGATGCCGTTCCGTAAAAAGTGCAGGATCACTATGACCAATATCAATGATGAACTGCCGATGAATCTCTATTATCAGGTCGACTATACATTGACAGATGTGCCCGACGATGCAGCCTATTTCCATGCGCAATTCCGTCGCACAAAAGTGAATAAAACATCCGATTACACTATTATTGACGGAATAAAGGGTGAAGGACATTATGTAGGTGTTTACATGGCCTGGCAGGTGAATAATAATGGCTGGTGGGGCGAAGGAGAGATTAAATTCTTCATGGATGGCGACAAGCAATTCCCCACTATTATCGGAACCGGTACTGAAGATTATTTCTGTGGATCGTATAACTTCGACCGCAATGGGAGATATATAACTTTTACAACACCTTATGCGGGTTTGGTACAGGTATTACCCCCTGATATCACCTACAGATCAGGACAAAGATTTGGATTGTACCGTTGGCATGTAATGGATCCGATACGGTTTAAGAAAGACCTGAGAATCACGATCCAGGATCTGGGATGGAGGCATGGGCATCGTTATCTGCCACAACAATCGGATATCTCCTCCACAACTTTCTGGTATCAGAAAGAGCCCCATGCTCCGTTTCCAAAATTTCCTTCATGGCAAGAGTTAGAAATAAACTGATCATATACAATTTATAACAGAATAAATTTATCGGCTTGACAAATCCGATAGTTAGATATATAAATAAAAAATGAAAAATAATTCTATCAAGCTTTTATTATCAGCAATATGCATTGCAGCAGTTTTTCAGGTAAACAGCCAGAACCAGACCTATCGGTGGAGTGATGAATTGGAACTTTTAAAGAGAGTGGACCGGTTACCTGCCTATCGGGAGAATCAACTGATGGAACAGGAGTCGAGTTACGACCGTACGGGTGGGAATAACGACGGATTCAATGGCACTTATTCTTTTATCCGTAAGGAGAAAGAGGGACTGGTGCTGGCTGAATTCGAAGGACCGGGTGTGGTAAACCGGATATGGACCCCTACTCCAACGAATGATACATTATTGTTTTACTTCGATGGAGAACGTGTACCACGCCTGAAGATACGTTTTATGGATCTTTTTTCGGGAGAGGTTGAACCTTTCATAAAGCCGGTTTGTGGTAACGAAATAGGAGGATATTACTGCTATATCCCTATTCCATTTGCAAAATCATTGAAGATCGTGTTCAAGGGAGAGCAGATTATGTTTCACCAAATTCAATACCGTAAACTTCCGGGAATGAAAGTAGAAAGCTGGACCGGTAATTTCAGTGCATCAGACCGGGAACTATTGGCAGAGGTGAGTAATGTGTGGGCTGATATATCACCCACTGTAGACCGCTATGCCTTGGGATTATCGACCAATATCCGTACCGAAGAGAAATCATTCACTATTGAGCCGGGTGAAGAGGTCGCTTTCTTCGATAAAAAAACTGCGGGTCGTATCGTCGGTTTTGAGATTGATGGTGGTACTGCGTTTGAAGGGATTTATAAGGACATGATCCTTTCTGCCAAATGGGATAATGAACAAATAGAGGCCATTCATGCACCTTTGGCCGATTTCTTCGGTTACGCCTACGGAAAGCCTGCCATGCGAAGCATCGTGATGGGGCGACAGGGGACTTCCAATTACTGCTATCTGCCCATGCCTTTTGACCGTTCGGCTTCGATGAAATTGATTTATGGGAAGAGGGAAGGAGTACAACAGAATGCTATTCCGGTAACCGTGAAAGTCTATTATAACGATAACGCTAGGAAGGGAAAGGAAGAGGGTAAGTTCTACGCTGTCTGGAGAAGGGAAAAGCCTGAACCGGAACAGTTTTATACTTTTATGGAAACCAAAGGGAAGGGGCATTATATTGGAACCGTCCACCAGGCACAGGGCTTGCGCCCGGGTATGACCCTTTTCTTCGAGGGAGATGATAGTACCTATGTGGATGGAAAAATGCGTATGCACGGTACCGGTTCGGAAGATTATTATAACGGAGGATGGTATGCGTTGCTCGACCGTTGGGACAGAGGAATCAGCATGCCAATCCACGGTTCACTCGATTACTCCTTACCGATGGCACGTACCGGAGGTTACCGCTTCTTCCTTTCGGATAAAATCTCTTTCGAAAAAGAGATCTATCATGGCATGGAACATGGAGAGGTGGCTAATAATTTCCCGGTGGATTATACTTCGGTGGCATTTTTCTATGCTGAGCAGCCATTGAAGGAGCGTATGGAGCCGATCGCGGATTTGAGAGAGGTTTACTTTCCTGAAAAGCATATCTATTTCCCTCAGTTGATGGAGATAACCCTTGACAGGGGAATACAGGCGATCCTTGACAGAGGGCTGATGCTTACTTGTTTTGGACAGGGTGCCGTCAGAGTGATACTTACCGATGTACCCGAAGGAAAATACAGGGTATTGGTTAACTACCACGAAAAGCCGAATGGCGCCGATTTCCAGGTATGGCAGCGTCAGAAGCAGCTTTCGGAATGGATATCGACCAGAGCCGGCAAAGAGTCCTTTAAGGAAAATGTGTATGTGGGGGATATACAGCTCACACCCCAGACAAACTCCGTCACTTTCCATGTGAGGAACAATGGGAAAGCCGATCAGTTCGAACTCAATTTGATTATTCTTGAAAGAATATATTGATTTGTTGATGAGAAGATGATAAAAAGGGTTATTTATATAGTATTTGGCTTAGTGATGGCTTCCTCTTGCGTTCAATCAAAGGATATGAAGTCGGAGGATCAATCTCATAAGGTAGTGTTGAAAGTACCCAAGCCGCTCAGGAATGCCGTTGAAAAGATTGAGTACGACCTGTTAGGTGGAGAGAAAGGAACTAGTACAATCAAGGTCATTGACGATAATTGCTTCTATATACAACTTAGTTTCTCATCTGATCAGATTGTCCGGCAGGACGACTGGCAGGTGGCGATCACACCGGGTTTTATCCCCTCCTTTCACTGGGCACCTCATCTTACACCTACCAACCGTCATATCATTGATCAGCATGTGTTCCGTTCCCCGGTACTGATCATGGCCGATGACCGGCAGGTGATAACCCTTATCCCCGATCTGGGCATCATGAAAAAGGGAACCCCTGTAAGGTGGTATCTCGATATGGATGCTGAAGACAATAAGCTGGTATTAGGAATGAGCAACAGTAAGGTCGATGATCATGTGCTGTTTATGCGGGAACCCGGGGCAGAATATCCGGCGGGTGAAATGGAGATCGGCTTTTATCTGATGGTGCACAACGATGAAGCGTCACTGAAAAATCCTTTCAGGAAACCGCTCGATTTTCTCTGGAGCCGATGGGGACATGATCTGTATCAGGCAGGAAATCCGGTAAATTCGGACTTGGAACGGTATGTGGAGCATACCTACAGCTGGGCTTTCAATAGTTGGGCGGAGAATGTGTGGCAGGAGTTTTCACTGGATGGAAAAAAAGTGGGTTCGCCGGTGTTCATCGTGAATGTCACCCAGAGCCCCAATTACCCGGGAGAAGTCAATGAGCGGGAATTCCGCTCGGTATGGAACCAGGCCTGGTTCAGTTCCCTGCGCTCTGCCGCTGGATTGTACCGTTATGCCAGGAGGACAAACAATGAGCAATTAAAGGAAAAAGCGTTGCTCACGAAGGAACTGGCACTCTCCTACCCGCAAAAGGATGGCTTTTTTTACGGTTTGATCGGTACAGAAATGCACGAAGTGGAGATTGACGGCAGAAAATATTACCGTAGTAAAGGGTGGGATACCCATTATTGGGGAAATTCAAACCGTAATCCCTATACCTGGAATCCGATCGAATCGCCCTTCCATATTCTTGATATGAGTTGGACGGCACTGTTGATGCTTCGCTGGTATGACGAGCTTGAGAAGGATGTACGATTGTTGCATTATGCAGAGGAATATGCTGTATCGCTGCTTGGTCTCCAGTCGGAAGATGGCTTTTTTCCGGGATGGCTCGACTTGCACACATTGCAACCGATGGACCAATTGAATAATTCGCCCGAAACTTCCATGTCGGTTACCTTTCTTCTGAAACTCTATGAACTGACAGAAAAACAGGAATATAAAGAAGCCGCACTCAAAGCCATTGAAGCAGTTATCCGTGATATCATTCCTGCGGGTAGATGGGAAGATTTTGAGACCTACTGGTCCTGTTCACGTTATGGCGGTGATATGGTCGGAAAAAAGTTCTCCCGCAATAACATGTATAAACAAAATAATTTCTCGATGTTCTGGACGGCGGAAGCACTTTTCGAGGCATATCGGCTGACTAAGGAGAAGCGATACCTGGAGCAGGGGCAACGTACCCTCGATGAGATGCTGATGACCCAGGCATCATGGCAACCACCCTATATGTATGTGAATGTACTCGGTGGCTTCGGAGTGTTGAATGCTGATGCCGAGTGGAATGACTCCCGCCAAAGCCTCTTTTCCGAGTTGATCCTGCAATACGGTAAATTATTGGATAGTGATGAGTATAGTGAGAGAGGATGGGCTGCATTGAAAGCATCCTTTGTGATGATGTACAGTCCTTTCAATCCTGTCACCAAAGCGCAGTGGGAAAAAGTCTACCCCTTTTTCGGAGAGAAAGACTATGGTTTTATGATGGAGAACTATGGTCATGGGGGACGTACCAGTCCCGAAGGCGAGGGAATGGGTGAATTTACAATATATGATTGGGGAAACGGGGCTGCAGCAGAGGCCTATAACCGTATTTTCGACAAGTTCGGAAAAATCAAATAAATTTAAATAGACAAATAAGGAGATGAATAAAATAGAATTAAAACAAGTCTATCGCATTTTGTTGCCTGTTATGATCGGAGGTGCTATTTTGCTCTCCTGCACAGGTAACAGGAAAACAACAGAAAACATGGAAAAGGAATATCAAAAGGGAACTTTCGGATATGATCTGGAGTATTTGTCCGAAAAAGATGGGGAATTGATTGTGCTGAAATCGGATGATGAAAAGGCACAGGTAATAGTGTCCGGAAAGTATCAGGGTAAAGTATTTACCTCTACCGCCAATGGGCCGGAAGGCAATAGCCACGGATTTGTCAATTACAACTTCTTTGATAAAGGGGTAGTGGATGAACATATGAACGGCTTCGGCGGAGAGGATCGCTTATGGCTCGGTCCGGAAGGAGGAAAATATTCTGTTTACTTTGAACCGGGAGCAGAGCAGGTCTATGATAACTGGCATACACCCAAAGCCATTGATATCGAAGAATGGCAGGTAAGCAGTGTGACAGCAAAGGAAGCTGTTTTTTTCAAGCAGATGGAACAAAAAAACTATTTGGGGAATATCCTGAGTATTGCAATAGAGCGTAAGGTTTCGCTGCTTTCTTCCGGTGAGATAGGCAATAAGTTACAGGTAGAGATCCCGGAAGGTGTAAATGCGGTAGCCTATGTAACGGAAAACAGGATTATCAACGGCAATGACTTCGAGTGGACACCAGAGACGGGAACTGTCTGTATCTGGATGCTCGATATGATCAATCCATCCGATGCGGCCGTTACCGTGATTCCTTATAATACCGGTGATGAGAAAGAATTAGGTAAGGTGGCGACATCCGATTATTTCGGTGAAATTCCTGCAGACCGTTTGAAGGACGATAATGGGATCCTCTTTTTCAAAACCGATGGAAAGTCAAGAGGTAAACTGGGGATGAACGCAAAGCGCACCAAATCGATTGCAGGGAATTACGATCCTCTTGCCAAGCGGCTGACTATCGTCACATTCAATGCCGATCCTGAGGCTACCTATCTCAATCAGGAATGGAATCCTGATAAAGAACCGCTGGTGGGAGACGCCTTGAATGCCTATAACGATGGTCCTCTGGAAGATGGAACCATTATGGGGCCTTTTCTGGAACTCGAGAGCTGTTCTCCTGCTGCCTTCCTGAAACCGGGAGAGTCGTTGTCTCACAAACACAACGTCTTCCATTTCACAGGTGAGGAAGAAATCCTCTCCCCTATCGCGGAGAAAGTGCTGGGCGTATCACTGGAGAAAGTCAGGAATATCTTTTGACCCAGTCTTCCCCGAGGCTTATAAATATCATAATTCTTACGTAATAATATAAAGCAAGAAAGGAACTGGGAATAAAAGTAAAAATCTATCTTTTGAAGATTGATACCTGTTTTCTTGGCTCTTGATTCTTGGCTCTTGATTCTAAATAAATATGAACACAAATAATGTAGAAAAGCATCGATTGATCCCTGCCGGGATCCTGTTCCCTTTTATTCTTCTTACTTCGCTCTTTTTTATCTGGGCGGTACCCAATAATATGACCGACACTATGCTGGCGGCATTCAAACGTATCATGAGCCTGACCGATACGGAGACGGCATGGATACAGGTCGTCTGTTATCTTCTTGGTTATGGATTCTTTGCGCTTCCTGGCGCCATCTATATCAAGAAACGTACTTTTAAATCAGGGGTACAGATGGGACTTCTGTTATGTATCGTAGGATCGATCCTCTTTTATCCGGCTATGTTGGTAAACAATATCAGTTCACCGCTGAGTTTCGCCACCTATCTCTTCGCCATTTTCGTGATGTTTGCCGGATTATCGGTACTGGAGACCTCTACCAATGCTTATGTCTATGCGCTGGGCGATCCGACGACAGCTACCCGCAGATTGAATTTCTCCCAATCATTCAATCCTTTCGGTGCATTGGCGGGTGCACTGGCAAGCCAGATATTTGTACTGTCACAGTTGAATACGCTGACAGCCGGCGAACGTGCACACCTGAGTGAGTCGGAACTGACTACCATCCAGAATGGTGAGTTGAACGCCGTCACTATGGCTTATCTGATTCTGGGAGTGGTGATGCTGGTGGTACTGCTTTTGATCATCTTTACCAAAATGCCGAAAGCACAGGATGATGATAAGAGCCTGAATCTGAAAGCAACATGGGGGAGATTAAGGAAGAATAAAAACTATATTTGGGGAGTAATCGCACAGTTTTTCTATGTGGGTGCACAGATTGCTGTCTGGTCGTTCATGATCCGCTATGCCATGCACCAGCTCGATTTTGACTCCGTTATTGTAACTCTGGGAGCCAATCCTTCACAGGACGCCATTATTGGAGCACTGCGCCATGTAGAACCGGTAGCGGGGGGCTTTTATGCCTTGTGTGAATTCCTTGGGTTGGATGCAATGCTGCCTCGTACGGCTGAACAGGCAGCAGCCACCTACTACGTTCTTTCATTAGTGCTCTTCGTTCTGGGACGGTTTATATGCACCTGGCTGATGAAATACACCCGTCCGGTGAATATATTATCGGGGCTGGGTATTCTTGCCGTGATCTGTTCATTTTTGACTATCTACGGCGAAGGATTTATCGGTGTGTATGCCTTGATGGGTATTTCCGGCTGCATGTCGGCTATGTTCCCCACAATTTATGGCCTTGGTATGAGGGGACTGGGGGATGATACGAAGATTGCCGGCTCGGGTATGGTAATGGCTATTGCCGGTGCGGCATTACTCACACAGATGCAGGGCATACTTTCCGATCAGGTAGGTAGTATTAAATTCGCATATTGGGTACCTGCCATCGCCTTTATTATCATTACTTACTACAGTTTAACCATAGCGCGCAGCAAGAAGCTGGGCAACGGAAAATAAAAAGATATGAATAGATTAGTCATAGGTATCGATTATGGTACCGATTCATGCCGTGCGATTGCGGTAGATACAACCTCGGGCAAAGAGCTGGGGGGAGCGATTTCCAACTACCCCCGCTGGAAGAAAGGTTTGTACTGTGATCCTTCCAACAACCGTTACCGCCAACATCCGCAGGATTATATCGATTCGATGGAAGAGGCGATTCATGCGTTATTGGCACAATTACCGCACGATCAGGTGAACAATATTGTCGCCTTGGGGATAGATACAACCGGCAGTACTCCTTGCCTGACGGACTGTGACGGTACTCCGCTGGCATTGCTGCCTGAATATGCCGAAGATCCCGATGCGATGTTTATCCTCTGGAAAGATCATACTTCCATACGTGAGGCCGACGAGATCAATCAACTGGCATATGGCTGGGAGATCGATTATACTTCACGATCCGGTGGTATTTATTCTTCGGAATGGTTCTGGGCCAAAGCACTGCATGTACTGAGAGCCAATGAGAAAGTGCGGACGAAGGCTTGCTCGGTGATCGAGCATTGCGACTGGATGCCGGCATTGTTGACAGGCAACCTGCGGCCGGAAGCGGTGAAACGGAGCCGCTGTGCTGCCGGGCACAAAGGTATGTGGGCAGCGGAATGGGGCGGTTATCCGTCGCAGGAGTTCCTATCTGCGCTTGATCCCTCTTTTGAGGGATTTGCAGCCCGTCTGTCGAATGAAACATATACGAGTGATATCTCTGCCGGGAAACTGACCGAAGAGTGGGCTAAACGCCTCGGATTGCCCCGAAATGTGGATGTGGCCGTCGGCATCATCGATGCACATGCCGGTGCCATCGGTGCGGGTATCACCGCCAATAGCATGGTGAAGATCGTCGGTACTTCCACCTGCGATATTGTGGTCGCCCCGAAAGAGGATATCGCCGGAAAACAGATTCCGGGTATCAGCGGCCAGGTAGACGGATCGGTTATCCCGGGCCTGATTGGACTGGAGGCGGGTCAGTCGGCTTTTGGCGATGTATATGCCTGGTGGAAAGAGGTGCTTTTGTGGCCATTGAAGCTGTTGCCTGAAGCGCAGCATGTTGAGGCGGCATCACTGATATTGTCAAAACTGACTGATGAAGCACAGAAATTGCCGATAACGGAATCGGATCCGGTAGCCGTCGACTGGTTGAATGGACGCCGTACACCATTTGCCGATCTCACTCTCAAGGGTGCTATATCCGGTATCACCCTTGCCACCACCCCGGCACAAATATTTAAGAGTCTGGTGGAAGCTACCGCTTTTGGTTCGCGTGCCATCATGGAGCATCTTGAAAAGGAAGGTGTGCAAGTGAATGAGGTGATCGGCGTGGGGGGTATCTCGTTGAAATCACCCTATGTAATGCAGATGCTTTCCGACATCATGGGAGTACCCATCAAGGTGGCTGTCGCCCAGCAGGCGGGAGCATTGGGATCGGCGATATGTGCTGCCGTTTCTGCAGGAGTCTTCGACACGATGGAGCATGCACTGGAGTCGATGGGACAGGGTTATAAAACGGTGTATGTTCCACGTCCCGAAAACCGGGATACCTATGATATCTTATACGCCAAATACAGAGCTTTAGGGAATAGTCTGAATTAATATAATTGATGGTATGAAGAAATTACTGTTCACTTTAGTGTTCTATGTAGGGCTTGTTATTGGTTATGCACAGCAGCCGATGACACCCGGGACGGCATTGGATGCTTATGTGCATAATGGTGATCCGACGTGGGGATGGGAAGTGCGCCATAGCTATGAACTGGATCAGGCAAAGGCCTATTCTTTGCTATTCATTTCCCAGAAATGGCAGGGGATCCTGTGGAAACATGAACTGCTTATTTTCGTACCGGAATCGGTAGAACAGGATGGAGCGCTTTTGTTTGTGGATGGAGGGTCGGTAAATGACGGAATACCGAAATTCGCGAACGAGAGTGATGGCCTGTTTATGTTTCTATCAGCCTTGGCCAACCGTAATAAAGCCCTTGTGTGCCTGTTGAAGCAGGTACCCAATCAACCCTTGTACGACGGCCTGAAAGAGGATGCATTGATCTCCTATACACTGAATAAGTTCAGGAAAGACAAGGATTACTCTTGGCCGTTGTTGTTCCCGATGACCAAGACGGCCTACAAGGCAATGGATGCAGTGCAGGAATTTGCATCGCAACTACTGGACCGGCAAGTAAACCGTTTCCTGGTCTCTGGAGCATCGAAGAGGGGATGGACCAGTTGGCTTACCGGTGCCCTTCAGGATCCGCGGGTGGAAGCTATTGCTCCTATGGTGATCGATATGCTGAATATGCCTGTCACCCTCGATTATCAGAAACAACTCTATGGAGAATACAGTGAAGAGATCCAGGATTATGTGAACCTGGAGATCCCGCAGGCGATCCATAGCGAATTTGGAAGTGCTGTAGTGCAGATGATAGACCCCTACTCTTATCGGAAGAGACTGACGCTGCCCAAAATGATTATTATGGGCACCAACGATCCTTATTGGACGGTGGATGCGGTGAAGCATTATATCAATGATATCCCCGGGCATAACCTGTTGCATTACGTGCCCAATGCCGGTCACGGTCTGGGGGATAAAGTCCAGGCTTTTGGTGCGCTCAGCGCATTCTTTGCCTGTATGTTGCAAAAGGCGGATTATCCTGTTTGTGAGTGGAATCTGGCGGAGAAAGGAAAAAATATCGATCTCAGGGTGGAAGGTTCTCCGGATAATCTGGTAGGAGCGATCCTGTGGAAATCGGTCTCCGACAGCAGGGATTTCCGTAAGGCGACATGGACGAAGAGTGATATAGTAATCAAAGAAGGAGTCAGTCCTGTGGCAGATGTAAGGATAAAATACCCGAAAAGCGGCTTTCAGGCCTTTTATGTAGATCTGGTCTATAAAGATCCGCATGGAAATGAGTTTACGGTAAGTACACGGACATTTGTCTCCGACCACAAAAAAGTATTCGTGGATTAAAGGTATTATTTTCATTAATTGTTTATCTTTGGCAGATAAAGATATAATATGATGAAAATAATACGATTGTCACTTTTTATTGTGTCCCTTTTTTGTGTTCAATGGCTGGTTTCAGCTGATAGAAACGGGACAGAGAAGCCCCCGAAGGTAAAGAATGTTATTATTATGATTGGTGACGGGATGGGCGTGAGCCAGGTGTATGCCGGGATGACGGCAAACAGGGGAACACTCAATCTCGAAAGATGCCAGTTTGTGGGATTCTCCAAGACTTATTCTGCAGATAGTTATATAACGGACTCGGCTGCCGGGGGTACCGCCATCGCATGTGGAACCAAAACCAAGAATGGTGCCATAGGGGTGGATCCTGAGGGAAATCCTGTGAAATCGTTTCTTGAGCATGCTGCAGAGAATGGTTTTTCGACCGGAGTGGTGGCCAGTTGCGCCGTTACCCATGCTACGCCGGCGTCATTCGTCGCCCATCAACCGAGTCGTAACATGCAGGAAGAGATCGCGGTGGATTTTGTAAATTCCGACCTCACTCTTTTTATCGGTGGAGGAAAAAAGTATTTCGATGACCGTAAAGATAAGGAGAACCTGCTGGAAAAATTGAAGGCAAGAGGTTTTCAGCTTGCATTCAATATGGAGGATGTCAGGAAAGTCTCTTCAGGGAAACTGGCCGGACTTGTAGCCGACGAACACCCTGCTCCATATCCCGAAAGGGGGGAGTTCCTTCCCGAAAGTGTGCAGGCTGCTATCAACCTATTGAAAAACAATAATAAAGGATTCTGTCTGATGGTGGAAGGCTCGCAAATCGATTGGGCATGCCATTCCAACGATGAGAAAGCGACCATTCAAGAGATGCTGGATTTCGACCGGGCCATTAAGGTAGCTTTCGATTATGCCGATCAGGATCCGAATACGTTGGTGATTGTCACGGCAGACCATGAGACAGGGGGGATGTCGCTTACCGGCGGAGACTTGTCGTCCGGAAAAGTAGAAGCCAAATATGGTTCAAAGGGGCATACTTCGGTGATGGTCCCCGTGTTTGTATATGGAGCCGGTGCTGCCGAATTCGCGGGAATATATGAGAATATCGATATCCTCGCTAAGATTCTGAAGCTGTACGGATTTGATAAGTAATGGATTAGAGTTATTGTTATACCTGTAATAATTTTATTAATCGTGAGGATAGTATAGATGGAAAATAGAAGGCATTTTATCAAAAAAGTATCGGCTGGCGTAGCTGCCATGGCCATAGGGAGTAAGGGTTTTGAATTGAGTGCCAGGAGCTATGCCCATATGCGCGGTGCAAACGATAAGATTCGTGTCGGGGTTGTGGGTTTTTCCGATAGGTTCAGAGGTTCGCTCCTACCCAGTTTTATGGACCATGCCAAGGAGTTGAATTTTGAGCTGGTCGCCTTGTCCGATATATGGAGTCGCCGTCGCGAAGAGGGAAAAGCCTATATCAAGGAGAAAACGGGATGGGATGTCGCCCTGTGCCGTAATAATGAAGAGTTGTATGAGCGGAACGATATCGATGCGGTTATTATCAGTACGGCCGATTTCCAGCATGCATTGCACCTGGTGGAAGCAGCCAGAGCGGGTAAGGATGCCTATTGCGAGAAACCGTTTGCGGAAACCATGGATGATGCCAATGCAGCGTTAAAAGCGTGTAAGGAAAGCGGTATTGTGGTGCAGATAGGCTCACAGCGCCGTAGCGGTGCGAATTACCATGCCGCCCATGATTATATCCAATCCGGAAAATTCGGTGATATCGTGATCGCCGAGATGTGCTGGAACGTGAACCAGCCGGGCCGTTGGCGCAGACCCGATTTGTGTGCCTCTATCAGGGAGAGCGATGTGGACTGGAACCGCTATCTGATGAACCGGCCCAAAGTGGCGTGGGACCCGCGCAAATACCTCGAATACCGTCTCTTCTGGCCCTATTCGTCGGGTATACCGGGACAGTGGATGTGTCACCAGATCGATACGGTACACTGGTTCACTGGATTGGCTTACCCGCGTAGTGTGGTTTCCAACGGAGGGATTTACCTGTGGAAAGATGGGCGTACCAATGCCGATACGTTGACATCGGTATTCGATTACGGGCCATTGGATGATGATAGCAAGGGTTTTCAGGTAACTTATTCCTCCCGTTTCAGCAATTCTGCCGGAGGTACAAAAGAACTCTATTATTCGAACGGTGGAATGTTGAACCTGGATACCAACGAGATTACTCCCGAAGGTGGATTGACTGAACGTGAGGCCTCTGCAATGGGACTGAAGGCCAACCGTCTTGAAAAATTCACATTGCCGAGTGTTACCGTGGAATCGGGAGCCAATACCGGAGGTGATCCTCTTACTTCAGCCCATATGCGCAACTGGATGGAATGCGTGAGGGCGAAGAATGTGGCGACCAACTGCCCTGTGGAGGCAGGACATAGCCATGCTATCGCCTGCGTGATGGCTAATGCCGCTTTCAGGACAGGCATGAGGGCTGTATACGATCCGGCAAAGAAACAGATTTTGGCGGGAGGCAAAGTGTTTAAGTATTGAATAGAACCAAGAGCCAAGATTCAAGAACCAAGACTTGGAAGTCGGTGAAAATTAAGAAGTCGGAAATAAGAAATTAGAAGTTGGAAGTGGCGAAATCATTGTCAATTGTCAATTGTCCATTAAAAAAGTTTTGTGTCTTGATTCTTTTGTCTTAGTTCCTAAAAATTTGCCTATGAGATCTTTTCATTACAGTATAGTGCTGGCAATCCTTATGCTTGTCATGGCATTTTCTTCGGATCCTTATGAGCCGGAGTTTGCTGTATGTACAAGTATAGCTAATTATCCGTTGCTCAAAACGGCAGGATACAGTTATGTCGAGTCGAATGTGTCGTACCTGATGCCGGATAAGGCTGATGATGAATTTCAGAAAAATCTGGATGAAATAAAGGAATATGATGCCAAGATTATATCCTGTACCAGTTTTATTCCGGGTAGTTTGCCGCTCGTGGGTCCTGAAACCAAACAGGATGAAGCATTGGAATGGGCTGAGACTGCGCTGCGTAGGGCGGGTATGCTAAATATCCCCTACATTGTTTTTGGAAGCGGTAAGGCCCGTCATGTACCGGAGAATTTCAGTAAGGAGGAGGCAACGCAACAATTCATTGATTTTTGTAAACAGGTTGCACCATTGGCCGGGAAGTACAATGTAACGGTAGTTATTGAACCTTTAAACAGGGTGGAAACCAATCTGATCAATTCTCTGGAGGAAGGTGCACGGATCGTGGAGGCGGTCAATCATCCGAATCTGCAGTTACTGTGTGATATATACCATATGATGCGGGAAAATGAACCCGCCATGGAAATAGTGAAGTATGCCAAATGTATCCGTCATTGTCATATTGCCGAACGGGAAGAACGTACCTCTCCCGGCACTAAGGGTGATGATTTCAGACCCTATTTCAGGGCATTGAAAGAGATCGGCTATAAAGGGTGTGTCTCTATCGAATGCAGGTGGAACGATTTGCCTCATGAGATTTATCCGGCGCTCTCCTATATGCAGGAACAGTTCCGGTCGCTGTAGTGGATCACAGAATTTTGGATAATGAAATAAGGTAAAAAAGGAGTGTTTGTCTGCCGCACGGTTTTCTTTTGAAAACAAATGAAATCAAGAGATCCTTTCATACTGTTGGAGGATCATAAAGTGATCGATGCAATCGGGGATTTCTTCTCTCCGGTGGGTCACATAAATCAGAGACTTTCCGGGCTGGTGTGCAAAAGACTCGACGATGGCGGTGCACCGTGCTTTGTTATATTGGTCTAATCCGTGAAAAGGCTCGTCGAGGATCAGCAACTCCGGATTTTTGATCAACGCCCGCGCGAAGAAGAGCAACCGCTGTTCGCCAGAGGAGACTTTCAGGAATGGCCTCTCTTTCAGATGGTCTATTTGTAGTATTTTCAATAGTTTCTCCGCCAGAAGCGTTTGTTGTGGGTTACACTTGCGATATAACCCGATACTGTCGAAAAAACCGGAGGCGACCACCGCTGTGCAGGTTACATTTTCCCTGTAATAGAGGTGTAATTCTGAAGAACTGAATCCAATACGCCTTTTGATATCCCAGATGCTTTCGCCTGTCCCTCTTTTCCGCCCAAAGAGGCGTATGTTTTTGGCATAAGCCTGCGGATTGTCGGCAAAGATATAGCTGAGCAGGGTCGACTTACCGGAGCCGTTGGGCCCCAGCAATGCCCATTTCTCACTCTTTTGGATGATCCAGTTCACATCCTTCTGGATGATCCGATCTCCATAGGCAATTGCCACATGGTTCATCGATACCAACTCGTCACTTTCGGAAGAGCGCTCCTCGAGTGTGAAATCGTGCCAGTCGATTTCGGACCGGATTCCTGAACCGGAATTGTCGTGCTTGGAGCCGTCGCCGGGTAGCCTCTCCGGGATAAAATCCGACTTCTCACCCCGATAATTGATCATGCAGTCCTTCATCTCCAGGATATGCGTTGTGCAGGCAGGAAGATCATCAACGGAAGGGGCAAGGATGAGCAACTGGATATGGCATTGATGGAGGAGAAAGAGAAACATCTCGTTGAGTGCATTGCGCGATGCCTCATCCAGACCGATAAAGGGATTATCGAAGATCAACATTTTCGGGTTGTCAAGCAATACCCTCGCAATAAGGAATTTTCGCAATTCTCCACTGGATAGATGGATAAACTTCCGGTCCATCAGGTCGAAGATATGGAAGGTGTTGAATATAAGTCGATTTTCTTCCGATATTTTTTCCAGCGGCAATAATTCACTCACCAGTGGTATCTCTTCATTTTCAGAGTTATTGAATCGTTGCTGGTAAAACAGCTTGCGATAGTCGAGCAGTGAATAGGCGGCATTGAACTCGATCTTCCTGATCTGTTGAGAGGGCAATCGACCATCCATTTTGGCATCCGGTTCTTCCAGAAGATGATAACGGATATTACCCGACTGAATGGCTATCTTTCCACAAATCAGGTTCGATAATAATGATTTTCCACTTCCGTTCCGCCCTACAATACTCCATACCTCGCCACGGTTGATATCCCAGTTGATAGGTTGGGTGAAAGGGGATTCGGGCATCCTTGGAACGACATTCTGAAGTGTAATACAATGAGACATACCTTTTATGCTGTTTTGTTGGGGTGTGAAACTATTTACTTACATAACGTGATCGACCTAAGCCATGACCAATTTATCTTTTCAACAACTTAAAAATAGGTATTTTTTTCGCTATAATCCTACTATTTATCTGCTTTTATTATATCGAACCCACATGTGTGGTGTTGGCGAGTGCTGATTATGTCCTCCGGTAGGAGGAAAGTCGTTTTGGGGTACGAATTATGTTTCCAGCGAGCAGAAGACCCTTTTCGAGGGTACGGATAAGGCTTTGTTCCTGTTGGTGGAGATTTTATTCGATTATTTAAGAATTAACGAGGAAAAAAATTGAGCGGTTAATTTATATTACACAAGATACGCTTATCTTTACAGCCAAGTTGAATACTCCTAAAACTGGCTTAGTCGTTGAGGCAAAAGTCATAGACATGAGAATAAATTATTATTCTTAGTATTTAAATGAAACACAAGTTATCAATTAAAACTATTGAACGATGAAAACTCGTAAATCCTTATTAATTGGTTTTTTTGTATGCCAACTGTTATTTCTTTTGTCTATTTTATTAAGTGTGCCTGGTTGTATGCATTTATTGAGTGTACCCGGTTATATGAATTGGGATAAGAAAAGTGGAGGAGGTATGGCAACGGAAGGTATTACTCCTGCTTTGGAAGAAAGTCCGGTTACTATTCCTTCTATACCTGACTCGATAAAAGTTTTTGAACAGGTGGATACTCTTCCTGAATTCCCCGGAGGATTGGATGCCATGAGGAAATGGATTCAGGAGACGATAAATTATCCACCTGGCGGCAGCAATGATTTGCAGGGTCGGGTAATAATAACTGTTATAGTGGAAAAGGATGGAAGTTTGACGAATCTGGAAATTGTGCGTGGTGTTGATCCCTCCTTGGATAAGGAGGCGCTCAGGGTAGTGAGGGCGATGCCCAAATGGAAGCCTGGCATTCATCAGAATAAGATTGTGAGAGTCCGGTGTACGGTACCGGTTACGTTTATTCTTGCTAATTAAAGCGAGTTAGACCTAAGCTACGGCAAACTTTTCGTTTCAAAATAGTTCTTATCCAGCCACGTTGGTTTCTATCCCCAACTCTCCTACCCTGGCCGCTATTTTCTGCAAATCGTCCAAAGGGACTTTTACGAGCTCTTTGGCGGGCGTTTCCCGGTCGATGGTGTAGATCATCACCTCGCGCGGGTTAAGCGTTCTGATGAGTTCTAACCAGGCTGAAATCTCCTCTTCTGTGGTGTTGTCTATTTCCTGACCTTCGAACCTACCCCTCACAAACATCGTCTGCAGGATAAAATTGCCATGGAAGCGTTGATAACGTTCCACTTGTTTTGCGACCGAATAGCCGGGTGCATTGGGACGATCCAGTAGACGGACGGTCTCGTCAATTGCCGAGTCGAGTTTCAGGATGGGGTTTTCTATCTTTTGAAGCGCCTCGAATACTTCCGGCTTGTTGAGATGCATGCCATTGGTCAGCACGCTTATTTTGGCATTGGGGAAGTATTGGTTGCGCAATGCGATGGTATCATCAATGATACCTCCAAACTCCGGGTGCATCGTCGGTTCCCCGTTACCGGCAAAAGTTATTACATCGGGTGTGACGCCTTCACAATGTAATGATTGCAGTTTATCTTCCAGTGCAGCCCGTACATTTTCCCGGTCGGGTAACTTCGTTTTGGTGCGGAAATCTTTATTGAAGCCGCATTCACAGTAGATGCAATCGAAGGAACAGAGTTTGCCGTCATACGGCAAGAGGTTCATCCCAAGCGATATCCCTAACCGCCGGCTGTGGATAGGGCCAAAAACAATCTCATGAAATAGTATGGTGGACATATGATGTAAGAACTTAGAATATAGAATTAACGTGACTAAAACCATGACAGGATCCGGTCGGTTCCGAAAGCAATTACTACATATCGTAAAAATTTGCCGATGGTCATCGATATCATTACGATAGAAGTATTGGCCCGCATAAAGCCTAATGCCACCAGTATCAGGTCGCCTACGCCGGGGAGAAAGCCGAAAAACCCCATTATTGCTCCTTTTGTCTGCAAACGGGAAATCATATTGTCGATTTTCTCCCTTTTTATTTTGAACCATTTTTCCAGCCATGCTGTTTTACCCAGGTGACCCAGATAATAGCATGTTGCTCCGCCAAGGGAGTTGCCCACGGTAGCGTAGGCGATGCAGGTCCAGATATCATATCCTGTGGCAATCAGTGCCGCGAAAACTACTTCCGAACTTAACGGTAAGATAGTCGCTGCCAGAAAAGAAGCCAGCAATAATCCCCAGTAACCGAATTCCGCTAATCCGTCTAACATACAATTAATTGGCACATTGGCATATTGAGTTATTGGCACATTGATCAGTGAGCTACCAACCAGTTCTCCCCTACTCCTATATCGGTCTTTAGAGGAATCGACAACCGGCAGGCATTTTCCATCTCCTCTGTTACAATTTGTTTCACCTTTTCGAGTTCATCGGGAAAAACATTGAAGTTCAATTCGTCATGTACCTGGAGGATCATTTTGGACTGGAGTTTCTCTTTCTCTATCCGGTTGAAGATACGGATCATGGCTATTTTGATGATATCTGCCGCACTTCCCTGAATCGGTGCGTTGATAGCATTCCGTTCGGCATAGCCGCGAACGACGGCATTCCGTGAGTTGATATCGGCAAGATAGCGTCTGCGTCCCAGAAGTGTCTCTACATAGCCTTGTTCACGTGCGTGGGCAATACTCTCATCCATATATTGCTTCACTTGCGGAAAAGTGGCGAAATACCCGTCGATCAGTTCTTTGGCTTCACCACGGGGAATATTGAGCCGTTCCGACAGGCCGAAGGGTGTGATGCCGTAGATAATCCCGAAATTGGCTGTTTTTGCCTTGCGTCGCATATCTCCTGTAACCTCTTCGAGAGGTATTTTGTAGATTTTTGCCGCGGTGGCAGCGTGAATATCCTGTCCCTTGTTGAAAGCTTCGGTCATGTTTTCATCGCCGCTCAGATGTGCCATGATACGCAGTTCGATCTGTGAGTAGTCCGACGAGACGAAGAGGCATCCTTCATCGGGGATAAACACTTTCCGCATCTCTTTTCCCCGTTCGTCGCGGATAGGGATATTCTGCAGGTTGGGGTTGGTACTGCTCAGACGGCCTGTAGCGGCTACTGTCTGGTTGAACGAAGTATGTATCTTGCCGGTCCGTGGATTGATAAGGAGCGGGAATGCATCGATATAGGTACCGAGCAGTTTTTTCAACCCTCTTTGTTCCAGTATCTTTTCGATGATTGGATGTTTCGAGCGTATCTTTTCCAGTTCTTCTTCGCTGGTACTGTATTGTCCAGTCTTGGTCTTTTTTGGCTTCTCCACGATCATCAATTTGTCGAAGAGGATCTCCCCGATCTGTTTCGGTGAATTGATATTGAAATCGATACCGGCCATATCGGTGATCTCTCTTTCAATTTTCTGTAAATCAACGGTATATTGTATCGATAGATCTTCCAGCGCTTTCAGGTCGAGTCTTACCCCTGTCCATTCCATATCGGCCAGTACATAGACAAGGGAACATTCAATATCATAAAACAGTTTTTCCAGTTTGTTGTCGTGGATCTCCCGTTCCAGTATATTTTTCAGTTTCAGTGTGATATCGGCATCTTCCGCGGCATAATCGGCCACGATTTCCGGATCTATATCGCGCATATTTTTCTGGTTCTTACCTCTGGGGCCTATCAGTTCCTCGATATGGATTGTCTTGTATTTGAGGTAAGTATCTGCCATATAATCCATTCCGTGTCGGAGTTCCGGGTTGAGAAGATAGTGGGCGATCATCGTATCGAAGAGTTTGCCTTTTACATGGATATCATAATTGCGAAGTGCCAGGATATCATATTTGAGGTTCTGCCCGATCTTACCGATAGCCTCATTTTCGAAAAAAGGCTTGAAAATTGCTACCTGACGATAGGCCTCTTCACGGTCGCCCGAGATGGGAATGTAATAAGCTTCTCCTTCCTGATAAGCGAAAGAAAGCCCTACCAGGTCGCTCAATAACGGATCGGTACCGGTGGTTTCGGTGTCGAAGCAGACTGATGGCTCAGCCATCAGCTTTTTGCATAGCTCCTCCATCTCCTCTTCTGAGCGTATCATCGTGTAGTGGTGTGGAGTGGAGTGGATATCGGAGTAATTGGCGGGCATTTCCTCGACAGGTGCAGTTTCCGCTGTGGCTGTCTCATCGAACGCCGCAAACAGATCGCCCTGTACCGGTCCTTTGGGAGCCACCGGGGTAGGAGGGGATTGATTGAACATTCGATTCAGGAAGGTACGGAACTCCAACGCCTCAAAAAGCGTTTTCATTGCCTCCCTGTTCATCTCTTTTCGGGCGAGATCCTCTTCTTTTACCTCAATAGGTACGTCGGTTTTGATCGTAGCCAGAAATTTAGAGAAAATAATCTGTTCGCGATTCTCCTCTACCTTCTTTTGCAATGCTCCTTTCAGTTGATCGGCATTGGCCAGCAGGTTTTCAATCGAGCCGAACTCTTTGAGCAGCTTTACGGCTGTCTTCTCTCCTACTCCCGGGCAGCCGGGGATATTGTCGGAAGCGTCTCCCATCAATCCCAATAGATCTATCATCTGGGCTGGGCTGCAGAGATCATACTTCTCCATCACCTTCCTGTCGTCCAGAATGTCAAAATCATTACTGCCGTATTTGGGCTTGTAGATGAAGATATGCGATTCCGTAAGCTGGCCATAGTCTTTATCAGGGGTCATCATATAGACATCAAAACGATCTTTGTCTACTCGTTTGGCAATGGTGCCGATCACATCATCAGCTTCATAACCGGCCATCTCCAACACTGGAATATTGTATGCTTCAATGATCTGCTTGATGATGGGTACCGAACGTTTGATATCTTCAGGAGTCGCTTCGCGTTGCGCTTTGTAGGCCTCATACTCCTGGTGACGGAAAGTAGGACCATCAGGATCGAAAGCAACCGCTATATGCGACGGATTTTCCTTTTGGAGCACCTCCTCCAAGGTATTCACAAACCCGAAGACGGCGGAAGTGTTCTCACCTTTTGAATTTATCCTCGGATTCTTGATAAATGCGTAGTAGGAACGGTAAATGAGTGCATAGGCATCCAGAAGGAAAAGTTTATTTCTGTCCATAAATGTCTAAAAAAGGGATTAAGAAGTGTAAAGTTACGAATATTTGTTGCTAAGAGGAGAATTATTTATAAATTTGTGACATAAAATTCAGGAGGTGATGGATCAGAGTCAGGTCATAAAAGACTTTCTGCAGGAAGAACTGACAATTTTTGATATTTATTTGCGAGAATCGATCAGAAATGACAATCCCCGCATTTCAGGAATTATCGATTATGTCTTTAAGGCTAACGGCAAAAGGCTGAGGCCTATGCTGGTGTTGTTGGCTGCAAAAGCGTCCGGGAGAATTATACCGGAGACATACCATGGTGCGGTGACTATTGAGTTGTTGCACACGGCTACGCTTGTGCACGACGATGTGATTGACAAGTCCGACGTACGTAGAGGGAGAAGTTCGGTGAATGCGATCTATGATAATACCAGGGCGGTTCTGGTGGGTGATTATCTTTTATCGTCGGCTTTGGAGGAGAGCGTAAAGACAAACAATCTTGATATCGTGCGTATCATATCGGAGTTGGGAAAAGAGCTCGCTGTAGGTGAATTGGTCCAGTTCTCACTTGCTGAGGAGGTGATCATAGATGAAGCATCTTATTTTGAAGTAATCGAAAAGAAAACCGCCTCTTTATTGCGTGCCAGCATTACTATCGGAGCTATTACAGGAGGTGCTCCCCCACAAACCATTTCCAAATTCGGCCGTTTAGGAGGGATTCTGGGGATTTGTTTCCAGATAAGGGATGATGTCTTTGATTATTACAAGACCGATGTGGGTAAGCCTACCGGAAATGACATCAGGGAGGGAAAGGTAACACTTCCGCTAATATATGCTTTGCAAAATGCACCCAAACCTTTGTCGGATGATATATTGAAAATTATTTATTCGCATGATTATTCGGAAGAGAATATTGAGCGTGTGCTTGATTTTGCCAAAGAGTATCATGGGGTAGAGTATGCTGATAAAAAGATACGGGAGTTATTGGATGAAGCGGAAACTATCATATCAGAACTCGCCATAGATGACCCTATCAAAGATCTTTTGCGTCTTCTTCTTATCTATTTGAACAATCGCGATTATTAAAAAGAAAAAAGAGAGTGAAACTGTTGGTTCACTCCCCTTTCCCCTTTCTTCATTCTTCTTCTGTCACTTATTGGATTTCAATCAGTTTAGAGATAGACGTTTTTTCTTCCTTTACGGTGGGAATTTCGACGGTCAGAACTCCGTTTTCCACTTTAGCCAATATTTTGTCTTTTTCTACATTTTCGGGAAGTACCATTCTCCTCTGGAATTGTGTGTAAGAGAATTCGCGTCTCAGATAGGTTCCCTTTTTGTCTTTCTCTTCCTGTTCATTCTTCTTTTCAAAAGAGATTACCAGATTATTTTCCTCGTCGATTTTCACTACACAGTCTTCCTTGGTCATACCCGGAGCTGCTACCTCCACTGTAAAGCCATTTTCATTTTGCTGGATATTGATAGCCGGCACAGATCGGCTGCTGTTTTCCATCCATTCATTACCGAAAAAGTCATTGAATACACTTGGTAACCAGTTATTTGTACGTCTGATAATTGCCATAATTTTACTCCTTTCTTTTATTTTATATTTGTTCTTACATCATTGGAAGGGCAAAATATGTGCCGAGTGAATAAAGGGTTCATGAAAGTATATAAAAATGACAAAATGTCTTGTTTAGGCGAAGATAAACGATAAAAAGAGATAGATATCAGACAAAATGGCATTGTTTCGTGTTGTGTTATCAGCAAAGAGACCATTCAGGGTAGGGCAGAATGGTCTCTTTCGATAGGTGGCTTGTTTGTCCGAAGATATTATTCGAGAATCGAATATATTCTCTTACCGAAGTGGGTTTTGCCGTATCGGTCGGTAGCCCGCACTTCGATAGTATGTTTGCCTTCTGACAGATCAGTTGGAACAGGGCCAATCCATACATGCGTGCTGTTCACCGGATTCGACGGACGTCGTCCCGGCAGTAATTCCTCAGTGAAATCCCACTCCAATAATTTTGTGAGATAGTTCAGATCGGGAGCAGAGACATAGTGCATTTTTCGCCATTCTCCCTCATCAATCCTGTACTCTACCAGATCATTCTTACTACCCATAAAGAAGTTCACCATGACCTGCGAAGTCGTCCTTCCTTTATGCGGGACTACTCTTGGAGCAAAGATATTCATTTGATAATCGTTCCCTTTACCCGCAACCTTATAATCCACATCATATTGGTTTCCGTTAATATTCAGGAAGGCATATCCTTGCGGGGTGCCGTCACGCATAGTCGCATCGGGCAATCCCTTCTCGTCGAGTTTTCCTGAATACCAGTCTCCTGAAGTAGTACCGACGTTATATTCATGCAAAGGCTTTTTCCCTTTCCATCCTTCGGCTTCCGTATACTCTATCTGGTCTTGTAAATGAGTGTGCGCCGATAGGATCAATACGTTCTCATAATCTTTCAGCAGGTCGAACAGGCGTTCGCGGTCCTCCAGGCGGTACGAACCGCCCGAATTGTCTTTCATATGAATATGCTGTGATAAGACCACCAGCCTGTCTTTGGGAACATGTTTCAGGTTGTTTTCCAGGAAAATGAGCTGATCTTCCCGGTAGCCGCCCCAATAACCTTTACTATCGCGCGGATCGGGATAGAGGATGTTGTCGAGGATGATAAAATGGACATTGCCGTAGTTAAAAGCATAATTCGCGCTGCCAAAATTCTTTTTGAAGGTTTCATCCGAAAGTTCATCGGATGGAGCGTCGTAATTCATATCGTGGTTGCCCATCACGTTATACCACGGTAATTCCAGGCGACGCATCCGTTCTTTGTAGACAGGGTGCAGATCGAGGTTATCCCCTGCGATATCACCCAAGCTGATACCAAAAAGGGTCTTATCGGTCTTTTCCACATCACTTACGATTTTTTCTGTGAAATAGTCCATATCCTGTATGGAGTAGGGTTGTGGGTCTCCGAAAACAATAACGGTAAAATTCTCCGGCTCATCCTGTTTAAAGAGGGCAAAATCTACCGACTTAGGGAGACTTCCTGTGGGTGATATCCCCTTATAAGTAAAAGAATCAGGTGAACCTTGCGGTTTATGGTGGTAATAGAACCGGGGAATATAGTTTTCGTCCACAGGAAGAGTGTATCCGCTGGGCTTGATCACGAAGATCGTATTACCCTCGATTATAGGGAGACTATAAAATCCTTTACTGTCTGTAAGTACCACATCTGTTCCGTTTGAAACCGGGACATTGGGTATTCCGGCTTCACGTCTGTCTTTTTTACTGTTTCCATTGGCATCTTCATATACGTATCCTTTAACTGTCTGTTGGGAATAGGTAAGAATACTACTGAAAAAAAACAGGATAATAATAAGTAAATTTCTTTGCATAGAGATGTGTTTTATAATTTAGTGCATTGAACTACAAATATACATCTTTCTTCCTGTCAATCTGTTACGAAATGGTGAACTTTAGTGAACTTTTTAGTTAAACGAGCACAGAGGCAAAACCTGTTTTGAACATTTTCGTTAAGCAAAACGGGCAGAAAGCCGGTAAACCGACCTTCTGCCCGTTGTAAGTACTGAAAAGACTGAAAGAAAATAAATCCCTTTAGTATCTCAGGAGTGATTTCTCGGCTATCTCTTCTTCATTCTTTACCGGGACCAGTGTGAAGCCCCATGTGTAATCCTGGTTGGCTGGAATACTGTATTCGGGCAGGGGGCGTGCTCCCCAACTGTTGTATCCTGCTACACCTTGCTGTTTCATATCGATGCATACCTCCACAAAGTCTCGAGGTATAATATCGTTGATATGAGTTTGACGTGGACGCTTGTTCTTTGCCTCCTCATCGGAACGGGATGCGATTTCTTCGCTGCTGAAATTGTTCCATTGATAGGGTCTGTTTTTATTTTCTTCAGAATCAAAATCTTCGACGCTGTTACGTAATGCGTTGAATCCTATTGTACTGTCAGCAACTATCAATAGTCTGCCTTTTCCCCCCGTGAGAGTTACCCACCGCGTATCGGTTCTGTGACCGTTCTCTTGTGGGCGGGAATAGGCGACATACATATCTTCTGCCGTAGTGCTATAAATACCTACTTTTGATCCGGAAGCACGGTCTACATAATTTTCTCCGGGTCCCCTGCCAAAATACTCTATGTTGTTCATCGATACTGGTAGACGGAAACGAACGCCGATACGCGGGACGCTTAAAGTAGAGGATGCTTTGCGGGCAGCCGACGCCTGCGGTGAGAAGGTGGCTGTCAGGGTAGCCTCTGAAGCGACAACCTCGGTCTCTTCCATATCGGTGGAGTGGAACTGCACGTTTACTTTTACAATTCCCGACGGGTAGATATTGTATTTTACGGTATAGAGATTACCGGCAGCGAGCAAATAGGTGGTCTCTACCACAATATTTTTTCCCTCCGGATAACTCTTCACATCAGTCACGTTGAAGTCTTTGCTTGATTCTTTCCATACTTGTAGTCGGTGAGGATTACCACTACCGTAGTCGTTATCGTTTGGACCACGCCAGAAATTGGGTTGTATACCGAAATCCTTGTTAAAATACTCCTTGCCCTCTACCTTATAAGAAGTAACCATCCCTTTTTTCTTGTCGAAAAGGAATTGCAGGTGCGGAGAGGAGACACGGAGAATGTTTTCGTTCTGGTCAACCTTCAATGCGGGCCTGTTTTTACTTTCGGTGTAGCTCTGTTTTGGCGTTGAAATTGGCAATTTGAATTGCTCTATGGCCACGATATAACCTGCTGGTACCAATGATTGTGCCTCTTTCTGAACTACATCAAAATTGACAAAATATTCTGCTCCTGGTATGGATTGGAGGTTATTGACCGGTATTGTAACCTCTGTCGTTTGTTGTGGTAACAGGGAAATATTCAGTTCTCCTTCTGCGACTGTCGCTCCGTCTTCTGTGATGATGTAACGGAAAGAATAGTTATCCGTATTGGAGAAGTATTGCCGGTTAATAACCCGGAAAACACCTTTCTCCAGATCAATCGCCTCAAAAGCGAAATTTTGATGTACGTATTGAATTTCGGCCATGGCAGGGTGGGGATTCCTTGCCGGATCAACAACCCCGTCACATACAAAATTACCGTCGCTTCCCATATCCGTACCGTAGTCTCCTCCGTATGCCCAGAATTTGTTTCCTTTTTCATCCTCTTTCAGTAAACCGTGTTCGACCCATTCCCAGATATATCCTCCCTGTAGGTTGGGGTACTTGTAGATTGCCTCCCACTGTAGATCTATATTTCCATTAGAGTTACCCATTGCATGCGAATACTCTGAAGGAATTACCGGACGGTCGCTTCCTGCCTTACCAATTTCCTCCAGCCAGGCTGCACTGGGATATTGGGGAACATACATATCGGAATTGAAACCCCATAATGCCCGTTCATAGTTTACAGGGCGGTTCATCAGGCTCCTCTCCTGATCTTTCAGGTATTTGTAGGTATGGAAGAAATTGATCCCGTTACCTGCTTCATTCCCGAGCGACCAGATGAAGATGGATGGTTGGTTTTTATTTCTTTCGAACATATTCACTGTTCTGTCCATATGCGCCTGCTCCCACTCGGGATGTTTGGCAAGTGAACGTTCGCTGTAATAGAGCCCGTGTGATTCGATATTGGCTTCATCATATACATAGAGTCCGATTTCATTACATAGTTCATAGAATCGACGCGATTGAGGGTAATGAGAGAGGCGGACACTGTTGATATTGTGCAGTTTCATTAACTCGAAATCTTTTAGCATCAACTCTTCCGTAACGTAGTGCCCGGTTTCGGGATTAGTCTCATGGATATTGACCCCTTTTAGTTTGATGGGCTGTCCGTTCACAAGGAAAAGACGGTCGATCCGTTCTCCCGTTTTTACGGCTTTGATCTCAAAACGTCGGAAGCCGACAGGGTAGGGGACTACTTCAGTTGCACTCTCACCTTTTTTCTTCACTGTAATAAGTAGTTTATAAAGATGAGGCTGTTCTGAAGTCCATGTTGCTACATTTGGTAGTTGTGCTCTGAAACGTATGGAATTCTCACCATGGCTTTGCACGGCTATTGGCTTTGTTTCAGAAGCAACTACCTTACCGGAGGGATCGAGTAATTCGTATGAAACATCGGCATGGGAAGCGCCCGATTGATAGTTGCTGACCGTTGTTTCCAGTTCGAGGATACCATTGCGGTAACTGTCATCAAGAGTCGATGTCACCCTGAAGTCG
Organism: Proteiniphilum sp.; assembly: GCF_034927365.1. Lineage (GTDB taxonomy): Bacteria > Bacteroidota > Bacteroidia > Bacteroidales > Dysgonomonadaceae > Proteiniphilum. Next base: position 501,971 of record NZ_JAYFQD010000007.1, read on the forward strand.
CGCAATGATGTCTTGGGTTGTGACCAGAGGAAGACATCCCGTTCAATGCCGCTGATACGCCAGAAGTCTTGTGCTTCGAGATAGGAGCCGGTGCTCCAACGGAATATTTTGAGTACGAGAGAGTTCTTCCCGGGCTTTACGTGGGAGTTGATCCTGAATTCAGCAGCAGTCTTGGAATCTTCGCTATATCCCACTTCTTTACCGTTGATAAATACATATACTCCCGATTTTGCTCCATCGATCGTTAGAAATATCTCGCGACCATTCCAATCTTCCGGAATATCTATCTCACGACGATAGACCCCTACAGGATTTTGTTCCGGAAGATAGGGTGCTTCCATCTTGGGATACCGCGTTTGAGGATCGCGTTCCACAAATTCATAGGGATGATTGACATATATGGGGGTACCAAATCCTTGTATTTCCCAGTTACCAGGGACTTTAATATCTTTCCAGCCCGCGAGATTAATGATAGAATCGGTGATGTTCTCTGGCAATTGTTTATAGGAATCCACGAAGTAGAATTTCCAGGTTCCATTTAAAGAAAGATAATATTTACTTTTCTCAAAAGGTATCGTCAATGCTTCCGATTTGTTGTCGTAGGTCATAAACTGCGTACGTGGATACTCTTTGTTTACCTTTACTACGTTTACATCCTGCCAATAGGGTAGTGAACGTCGATTGGAAATCGATTTGTGATCCTGGGCTGACAATGTGCTTACAGAAAGCAAAAATGTTATTGTCCCTAGGAGGAAAGATTTGATATTCATAATTATACGGTGAAAAGTGAAAAATTAAGAATTAAAAGGGATAAGTATTTTGTTGATTCGTTTAATCATCACATTATCACATTATTTAGCTTCTATTCTCGCGAGGAGATTATCTGCCAATCTGCTGGCACCCAGACGGAAGAGAGTATTATTGCACCACTCTTCACCAAGAATTTCTTTTACTATAGTGTAATATTTTACTGCATCTTCTGTAGTAGCAACTCCTCCGGATATTTTTATCCCTATCTTCGTTCCGGTTTTAGCCTGGTAGGAGAGGATAGCATGGCACATCACATAAACTGCTTCAGGAGAGGCTCCGGGGTATCCTTTTCCGGTGGATGTTTTTAGAAAGTCAGCTCCGGAATATAGAGCAAGGATAGATGCGTTATGAATATTCTTTACATTCTGTAATGCTCCTGTTTCCAGAATTACTTTTAACGTGGTGTGACGACAGGCTTCCTTGATTTCTGTGAGTTCCTCACACATATCTTCATATTCGGCATCCAAAAATTTTCCTAGATTGATGACTACATCTATTTCATCTGCACCGTCTGCGACAGCCAAAGCTGTTTCTGCTACTTTAATCTCGCTGAAAGTCTGTGATGATGGAAACCCACCCGCCACACAGGCTATTTTTACATCAGCAGTAAGCGCTTCTTTCACAATACTGGCAAAGTTGGGATATACACAGATGGCCGCAACATTATCCGTTTCCGGATTAGTGCCGTCGAACCTATTTATCTTTTCGGTAAATTTCCAGATGCTCTCGTTTGAATCGGTACTATTGAGCGATGTGAGGTCAATACAACTATACAGTTTTTTATAGACAGAGGTAATATTGTTCTCTTTATACTTTTCTGCAAGAAGTTCATTTACTTTTTTCGATACTTCTTCGTCCGTCAGCTTGAACGGGTGTGCATTGATTGCTTTGCTATATTTATTTGATTCCATTTGTTTTATTATATAATAAGTCTATTGGGATACCTTGATTAAATATCTATAATTTACTGTTATTCAGGTGCCTATCGGCGTCTCTTGCTATCTTCTTTTCTATGTTTTTGCGCCATGCATCCTCCATATCAACTCCGGTCTGGTTGGCCAGGCAGAGTAGTACCCATAGTACATCCGCCATTTCGTCTGCCAGGTTTTTCGATAAGTCAGATTTCTTGAATGATTGGTCACCGTAAGTCCGTGCCATAATCCGTGCCAATTCACCTACCTCTTCGGTGAGGATAGCCATATTGGTCAGTTCACTGAAATATCGTACACCATAAGTTTTTATCCATTGATCTACCTGCTCTTGGGCTTCCTGTATTGTCATGATTCGTTTTGTTTATCGTTGCATCAGTAAATAGTCCGATAAAGAATGTTTTTTGCGATCGTCGTTGTCTTATCGGTTCTTATTCCCTGTTCTTTGAATCGATCCAGATAGTTACAGGGCCATCATTCACCAATTCTACCTGCATGTCGGCGCCAAACTCACCGGTGGCTACCGGTTTTTGTAGCATCTCCGATAGGGTAGAACAGAACTGTTCATATAGCGGAATGGAGATCTCCGGTTTGGCGGCACGTATATAGGAAGGGCGATTGCCTTTCTTTGTACTGGCATGCAGCGTGAACTGCGAAATTACCATGATATCGCCGCCGGTTTCGAGTATCGACCGGTTCATAATCCCGTTCTCATCGTCAAATATACGTAAATTTACCGTTTTTTTGCATAAAAAGGTAATATCTTCTTCATTGTCGGCTTCTTCAATGCCCACCAATACCAGCATTCCCTCTTTTATACTGTTCTTTTTCCGTCCTCCGATATGAACGGCTGCTTCTGTTACACGTTGAATCAATAGTCTCATAATTATTCATTCTCGCCGGTTATCCATTGCCAGATGATCTCTCCTTTACTTTTCCCGATTACCGAAATAATCTCCTCTTTAGTCGCCTCTTTGATTCGTTTGATACTTTTGAAATGAACCAGCAGGTTTTTTTTGGTCTCAGGGCCGATTCCCTTGACCTGATCCAATTCGGATGTCGTCTGTGATTTACTTCTTTTTTGCCGGTGGAAGGTGAGTCCAAACCGATGGGCCTCATCGCGCGCCTGCTGAATCAATTTTAACGTTTCTGAACTTTTGTCGATATAGAGTGGAACGGGGTCTTCGGGGAAATAAATTTCCTCCAGACGCTTGGCGATACCGATGATGGCTATTTTTCCGTATAGGCCAATTTTCTGAAGCGATTCTACGGCAGCGTGTAATTGTCCTTTACCTCCATCAATTACAATGAGTTGGGGTAGGGGAGCACTCTCGTTAAGTAGTCGAGAATAGCGTCTTTCCACAATCTCGCGCATCGATGCGAAATCATCTGGTCCTATAATGCTTTTCACGTTGTAATGTCGATAATCTTTTTTCGATGGTTTTGCTTTTTTGAAGACGACACAGGCTGCCACCGGATTTGTCCCCTGGATATTGGAATTGTCGAAGCACTCGATATGCCATGGGATTTCTTTCAATTGCAAGTCATTTTGTACCCCTTTCAAAATTCTGGTTGTCCGTTGCTCGGGATTGAGCATCTCCGCTTTTTTGAGTTTATCGATCTTGTATTGCTTTACATTCTTTTCCGATAAGCTGAGGAGTTTTCGCTTTTCTCCCCGCTGGGGGATGATAAATTCCACATTCGGCAATTTCAAATCGGGAATAAAGGGAACGATGATCTCTTTCATATCACTACCGAACTGTTGGCGCATCTCCACAATCCCCATACCGAGGAGTTCTTCCGGTGTCTCATCGAGTTTCTTTTTATATTCAAAAGTATAAGCCTGATTGACAGCACCATTTACCACGTGGAGATAGTTGATATATGCCGATTGTTCCGATCCTTCAATGGAAAACACATCCAGATTGTAGTGTATATTGCTCACTACCTGTGATTTCTCCCTGAAATTCTGGATCAGCAATAATTTCTCTTTTAAACGGTGTGCCTCTTCAAAGCGTAGTTGCTCCGCTAGGAATTGCATCTTTTCGAGGACTTGCTTTTCGATAATGGCTACATTCCCCTTCAATATCTCAATGATCTCTTCAATATTTTTATTGTAGTCTGCCAGTGATTGTAAACCCTCGCATGGCCCTTCGCACCGTTTTATATGATATTCGAGGCATACCCTGAATTTGCCTGCAGCAATATTTTCGGGTGTTAGGTTGAGCTGGCAGGTACGTATCTTATAGACCCGTCTGAAAATATCCAGTAGTGCATTCACCGATTGTACGGAGGTGTAAGGCCCGAAATATCTGGAGCCATCCTTCACTACATTACGGGTTTTATAGACCCGGGGGAAGTATTCATTTCTTACCACGATGAAAGGGTAGGACTTGTCATCCTTCAGCATCACGTTGTACCGTGGTTTTAGCTGCTTAATCAGGTTGTTCTCCAGCAGGAATGTATCCTCTTCAGAATTGACGATAATATATTTTATCTGTCTGATCTTTTTTACCAGGATACGTGTTTTCGGGTGTTCGTGGTGCTTATTGAAATAGGAGGATACTCTTTTTTTCAGATCCTTTGCCTTGCCGACATAAATAACCGTACCACCCTCATCAAGGAACTGGTAGCAGCCCGGTTGATGAGGAATAACGGCCAATGTGTTTTTGATTTCGTCGGTCATAGTAGGGTTGGAATCGTTACTGAATCGAGAGTGGAAATCTCAGATAAACCAGATGATTTTATCTGTCGTTTATCAAAGATGATCTGTCTGTTTAAAACTTGATAACCGAATTTACTTCTACCTCTTTCGGGAAATGTTCCAAGCCATTCAGATCTTCGAGTTCTATAAGGAAATTGATATAGATCTTTTTCACACCAAATTTTTTTACAAGATTGTATGCCGCCACCATGGTCCCGCCGGTTGCCAATAGATCGTCGTGAAGCAATACCACATCGTCTTTTGTTAACGCATCCTCGTGGATTTGTATGGTGTCTTCGCCATACTCTTTCGTATAGGTCTCTTCAATCACCTTGTAGGGAAGTTTCCCGGGTTTGCGGATAGGAACAAATCCAGCCCCTAATCTGATTGCTACGGCTGGGCCCATGAAGAAACCTCTGGATTCAATCCCTATAACTTTGGTAATTCCTTTATCCTTGTATCTTTCACACAGGATATCCGAAAGTTCTTTCAGATGTGAGGGAGATTGAAACAGGGTGGTAATGTCTCTGAATAAAATTCCCGGTATGGGGAAATCCTGAATATTCCTGACTGAGGAAGTAAGTGTTTCGATACTCATTTTTTGTTCTATAATTATTTTTCTTGAATGTTCCACGTGAAACATTGCATTTTTAACGTCCTAATAATACAAGCAAAACAGAAATGTCGTTGGGCGAAACACCGGGAATCCTACTTGCTTGAGCGATAGTTTCCGGGTTGATCCTGGTCAGTTTTTGTCTTGCTTCGGTTGAAAGCGATTGTATTTCGTTATAGTTGAATTTGTCTTTGATGCGGATATCTTCAAGACGGGTGATCTTATCGGCCATCAGCCGTTCCCGTTTAATATAGCCACTGTATTTTATCTCTATATCGGCCGACTCGATAATTTCCTCTTTGCGCTCGTCGATACTCCCTAGCACTTCTTGGAGGGGAGTAACCTCCTGAGCCATCAACGACAGGTCGATATGTGGCCTTGTAAGCAGGTCGTGTAACTTCACTCCATGCTTTAACTGTGCTGTTCCGATATGTTCGAGAAAAGGATTGATGCGGTCTGCCTTGATGGAAAAATTGAGGACAAAATCGATAATTTCTGCCACTTTTTCCTCTTTACGATGGAAGAGGTGGAGTCTTTCTTCGGTCGCCAATCCTATCTCATGCGCTTTTTTTGTGAGCCTTTCGTCGGCGTTGTCCTGACGAAGGAGGATACGGTATTCGGCCCGTGAGGTAAACATCCTGTAGGGTTCATCTACCCCTTTCGTGATCAGATCGTCAATCAGTACACCGATATAAGCTTCATCCCTGCGGAGTATGAAAGGATTTCCTCCGTGACAGTTGATGTGGGCATTGATACCCGCTATCAACCCTTGTCCCGCCGCTTCTTCGTAGCCTGTAGTGCCATTGATTTGTCCGGCAAAAAAGAGATTCTTTACCAGTTTCGTTTCGAGAGTGGGGTGTAATTGACGAGGATCAAAAAAGTCGTATTCTATGGCGTATCCCGGACGGAATATGTGTACATTTCGGAAAGCCGGGATTCGTTGCAGGGCGTTCAATTGTGTCTGTAAAGGTAGGGAAGAGGAAAAACCGTTGAGATAGTACTCATGGGTTGTTTCCCCTTCCGGTTCCAAAAATAATTGATGGCTTGTCTTATCGGAGAATGTAACAATCTTGGTCTCTATGCTTGGGCAATAACGAGGACCGATACTTTGTATCTGTCCGTTATAAAGCGGAGAATCCTGAAGGCCGTCCCGCAAAGCCTCATGTACCTCTTCGGAAGTATAGGCTATCCAGCAGCTTTTTTGTTGAAGAGTCCGTTGTATATCGGGAAGGTAAGAGAATTTATGGAAATCCATATCTCCTTTTTGCTCTTCCAACAGGGAAAAATCGACCGATCTTGCATCGATACGTACCGGGGTTCCTGTCTTCATCCGGTCGGTGGTGAACCCCAGATCGCGCAGTTGTTCCGTCATGCCGTGTGAGGCCGGTTCGGAAATGCGACCTCCGCCAATCTGCACCTTGCCGATATGGATTAACCCGTTGAGAAAAGTACCGTTTGTAAGGATTACCGCTTTGCAGAAGAATTCTACCCCCATGCCTGTCTTTACGCCGGCAATGGTTGAATCTTTACAAATAAGTCCGGTGACCATATCCTGCCACATCTCGAGGTTAGGTGTATTTTCGATGATCTCACGCCATGTTTCGATAAACTTCATCCGGTCGCTTTGTACCCGGGGACTCCACATGGCGGGACCTTTCGAACGGTTGAGCATCCGGAACTGAATAGCGGTCTTGTCACTCACAATCCCCATTTGTCCTCCCAACGCATCAATCTCACGTACAATCTGCCCTTTGGCAATACCACCTACGGCAGGATTGCAACTCATCTGGGCGATCTTGTTCATGTCCATCGTGATCAATAGTGTCCTGGATCCCAGATTGGCGGCGGCAACAGCTGCTTCGCATCCGGCATGGCCTGCTCCCACCACTATGATGTCGTAATTGAAAGTCATTTTTTTGATTTGAGAGAGCAAAGATACTAAAAAAGAAAAAGTTAGATGTAGCTGTGATGTTAATTACCGATAAGAATAATTCAATATGCTTTATTTCAGATAAATATGTAGATATATCGGGAGATGGTCGCTATATCCGCCGGTGTATCCTCCCCGATAAGTGCGGTTGGGACTTACCCTCCGGTCATTATCGAAATGTAGAAGATAAGATGGATTGAATATGTCTGCATATTCCGGCTTACAGTCTATTTTCCGGGACGACAGCATATTTCCTGATACAATAATCTGGTCGAATAGTAGCCATCCTTTATGGTAAGTAGAGCCTATTCCTTTTTTATACCGTAGATACAGTAGGTTATAGAGTTTTGATTTCTCGATAGGGTCGAAAGTTTTCTCCACCCCCAATACCTCATCCACACTATTATCATCAGGAGTATCGTTAAAATCACCCATGATTATGATATTTTCTTCGGGGTTCTTCTCCAAAACCTTGTAGACTTCATTTCTTAGTTCACTCGCTACGAAATAGCGTCTTCGTTCCGAGAGATCCGTACCTTCCCTGCGTGATGGGAAGTGGGTGATAAACAGATGGATCACAATATCACCTGGTATTATTCCTTTTATATGCAGTATGTCACGGGTGCGGTCTTCAATTCCCGGCAGATGCACATGGATTGGTATGGATTCCAGTACTTTGAATGTTTTGCTGTTATAGATCATCGCCACATCTGCACCTCTTTCATCGGGGCTGTCGTAATGTACATAACTGTATTGTGTAATCCCCTGCTGTTTCATTTCAACTAGCAGGCTGTTTATTACGTTTTTATTTTCTATCTCAGCCAATCCTATGATATCCGGAATATTGGGTTGACGGATATCTCTGATTACTTTTGTTAACTTGGTTACTTTATCATTGAATCGTTTCTTGCTCCATTTATTTGTTCCGTCGGGCGTGAAAGCGTCATCCATCGTAAGGGGATCATCCATGATATCATAAAAATTTTCGGTATTATAGAACATGAAAGAGAACGGAATTGCCATATCTGCACAAAATTTGCTACAAATGTAAATTGAGGTTTTGGTAAATGATGACTGTTTCATCGATTTAGATCGTTTCAACAGTCATTTTACGGGATCAAAGATACAAAAAAAGAAAAAGTATTCGCAACTATAATAGTTTTCATTAATGTGACTTATCTTTGTTCCCCTCTATATATAATTCGGTCTTAAATTCTTATCCGGAGCATATTTATATAGGAAAGCAATTTTCTAAAATATACGACGATGAATATGAAACAACTCCTTTTGGCTGCATACTGTATACTTTTTTTCTCTTCTGTATATGCACAATCTGGTAACACTGGGGAACAATACCGGAAATACTATCTCTCTATTAACGTGGGGCCGACTTTCGGAGTGGGATCATCGAGTACTGCAATAACGGAGATGCTTAGCCTACCTGCGACTAACAGAGGTTTCTCTCCCGGTTTCGATGGTGCTTGGTTTTTCTCAAAAAAATGGGGTATAGGTTTAAAATATGGATTTTATCAATCTGGTTATGACAAAGAATCTTATCAGGAATATACTGATCACTCTTATGATTACCTTGTGTATGAATATAGGTCGCTTACCTTTAAAGAGGAGTCTCATATGTTTGGTCCGGCTATTTATGCAAGATTACCTTTGGGCGAAACGAGATGGATGATCATGGCCAATGCAGGAGTGGTGATGTTTCATAACAAATTATCGGAGATAGAGCGAGAAATTTACCATATTCGTCACTCAACTGATCTTATTGAACCTGATAAAATTACTGATGCTGGTGATCCGAGTGTACTTATGCAGTTAAGAGATGGGGGACCTACTCACACGGGTGTTACTGCCGGATTTGCCTTATCGGCAGCCATTCGTTATCAGCTTCTTCCTTTTGCCGGAATAAGTATACAGGTCAATGGCGTTTATGCCTCATTGTCTAAGATGCGCTATTATAGTCCTATGACCTATCAGTATGAAACCGGAGATTTTTCTCGAAAGATAGGCCGAATGGGTCTTTCGGCTGCCATTGATTTCTGTTTTTAGTGGTGGCGGTTTATCTGATTGGAGACAGCCATCAGGTGATTCGGTAACAGCATAATTACTGCAGGCTTTCTCGTAATATGGACAGTGCATTCTCCTCTGCTTTCCGCATTTCTCTAGCTTCGGTTTCCGATTTGTCGTTAAGTCCGCAAAGATGGAGGATACCATGAATAATTACCCGGTATAACTCTTCATCGAAATCGGTGTCATATTGGATTGAATTGGACAATATTGTTTCGAGACTGATAAAAATATCTCCCGAGATACGACCGCCTTCGGAATAATCGAAGGTGATAATATCGGTATAAAAATCATGTTGGAGATATTGTCGGTTGACCTCCAGAATTTTTTCGTCATTACAAAAAAGGTATGAGATATCACCCGTTTGTTTTCCGTAACTTTTTGCGACGGATTTTATCCAGTTTGCTGTTTCCCTTTTTTTGATCTTCGGGAAATCAATATTTTCAGCATTAAAAATGATGGTCATATTGTTAACATTTATTTGCTTGGAGAATCCTCTATTTTTTATCCGAAAAAGAGATAGGCCACGAAAATGGCGGCTATAATACCTGCCAAATCGGCCAAAAGCGCATAGGGAACGGTATAGCGTGAATTTTTAATATTTACCGCACCGTAGTAAACAGCTACAATGTAGAAAGTGGTGTCGGTGGCTCCCTGAAATACGGCCGATAATCTACCGGCGAACGAGTCGGCTCCGAAAGTCTGCATTGCGTCGATCATCATTCCCCGGGCGCCACTACCACTCAACGGCTTCATCAGCGCCGTAGGCATACCGTCTACCCAACGGGTATCCAGCCCCGTTATCGCTACCAGATCACGCAACCCTTCCATCAGGAAATCCATTGCCCCTGAAGCGCGGAAAACGCCAATTCCTACCAATATGGCGATAAGGTAAGGGATAATGGTCACTGCGGTCTTAAAACCATCTTTTGCGCCGTCGATAAATGCATCGAATATATTGACCTTACGACGTAACGCCTTTACGATGAAAAGTACGATAATGGTGAAGAGAAAAATATTGGCGGCAAGTCCGGAGACAATATTGATCTGCTCCTGTGACATTGACCGGAAAAGAAGTACAGTCCCGGCGATAAGACCTCCAATGGTCAGCAGGAAACCCATGATGGCTTTGTTGAAGATATTGATTCCCTGCTTCAGGCAGACGGCGATCATACCGATGACAGTAGAGGCAAAGGTAGCAATCATGATCGGGATAAAGACATCTGCCGGGTTGGCAGCTCCCAATTGTGCCCGGTAGACCATGATGGTGACCGGGATCAATGTCAGTCCCGATGCATTCAGCACCAGAAACATGATCATAGGGTCTGAGGCCGCATCCTTCTTTGGGTTGATCTCCTGCAATTCCTGCATTGCTTTCAGTCCAAAAGGGGTGGCTGCATTGTCCAGACCCAACATATTGGCCGATATATTCATCAGGATGGAACCGGAAGCAGGGTGATTTTTGGGGATGCCGGGGAAGAGCCGCGAAAACAGAGGGGCGACAGCCTTTGAGAAAAGCTCCACCATACCTCCCCGTTCACCTATCTTCATAATGCCCAGCCAGAGCGATAATACTCCCGTCAATCCCAGTGAGATCTCGAAACCAGTCTTGGCCGACGAATAGGTAGAATTCATGATCTCGGTGAAGATGTTTATGTCTCCAAAGAAAATAAGTTTTACCAAAGCCACCACGAAAGCGATCAGAAAAAATGCTATCCAAATATAATTCAATACCATATCTTGTGGAAATCTTTGATCAGGTAGATAATTAGTAGACAAAGATTTGTCAAAGATACAATTTATGACGATTTATTAAAAAGAAAACATTATAATTTGTAACTTTAAAGCGGTGAAGTTATGAATGTGCCACTATGAATAATGTGCCAAACATCGTTCAACGGAACGAAGTGTAGTTAATATGCCAATGAAAGGGTATGAATAATGCTCCGGTGAGCGGTTATTTGATGATTAGCTGATTTGATGATGGATAATTCAATCTTCATATCAACAAATTATCATATCAATTTAGTCTTGATTCTTATGTCTAAAAGTCTTGGATCTTGATTCTTATGTCTAAAAAAGATGCATTGGAAAGACTTTTTATATTTTCAAAGAGGATCAAAAACGGCGGTAATTCTGTTGCTTATCCTTATTGTATTGACGCTTATCCTGAATATTCTTCTCAGTAACAGGAAGTCGTCGGATATGATTCTGATGCAGAACGACTCGCTGGTGCGGGAATTTGACGAATTCCGGCGGTCATTGACGGTAAGGGATCCTTCGTCTGATGTCCCGGGGGGACCGAACCGGTTTGTGGATCGGGAAAGTGGTTCAGATCTTCGTTCATCGGACAAAAGCGGTGCGAGGTATGAGGATAACTCTCGTAAAAGTGGACGATATACTTCCCGGGGTGACAGATCCTCTTATGCTACCTATCCGTCGGTAGAAAAGCTCTCCGCAGGGCAAACCATTTTGCTGAACGAAACCGATACGGCTGAATGGAAGAAGATACCCGGTATCGGCAGTACCTTTGCTTCCCGTATTGTAGGTTACCGAAACCTACTGGGAGGCTTTGTCAGTACGGAACAATTGCTGGAGGTATACGGCATGGATCAGGAACTTTTCTCCCGTATCGTTGTTTATATTGAACCAGGTGGTAATATCCGCAGACTGCACGTCAATCAATCGGATTTCAGGGAGCTGTTGCGTCATCCTTACCTGAATTATAAGCAGGTGCAGGTGATCATGAGTATCCGCAGACGAAAAGGTGATATCTCCTCTATCCGTGAACTATCCATTCTTGACGAGTTTACGCCCGAAGATATTCTCCGCCTTGAACCCTATCTGGAGTTTTGAAATATCTATTTAAAATCGTAAATCAAAAAAATCAAATACTCTTGTATCTAATTTTTTAATCGTATGAAACACCTATCTCTCCGTTTTCTTTCAGCCTTAGTGGTGGCTATGTTATTATTGTCGACAGGATGCAATCCAAGAACCACCAAAGAGATTGATCCCGAATTTGCCCGTTACATCTCGGCATTCACCTATGGAAACATCTCTTCCGACGCATTTATTCAGGTCGAACTGGTACAGGAAATCCCTGCCGTGGAGTTGAATGCAGAGGTGAAAGAGAAATTATTCTCGTTCTCTCCTGTGTTGAAAGGACAAACTTTCTGGGTGAACGGGAACACCGTCCGCTTTATGCCCGAAGCAGGAGCCTTGACCCCGGGAAAGGAATATAAAGTCGCTTTTCACCTGGATAAAGTGCTGAAAGTGGAGGATAAATTCAAGCAATTCGATTTCTCTATACGGGTAAACGAACAGAGTTTTACTGCCGATATACTTCCGTTTTCACCGATGAGCACGTCCGATCTGACCTGGAACGGGGTAGAGATAATGATGGCAGTGTCGAATCCGGTTTCTGTAGATGATATAAGTAAGATGTTTACTATCAAAGGGGGACAAAAACCGCAGGTACGTGTGATGCCAGCCAGCCCGATATCGTTTCGCATTCTGATTGACAGCCTGCGTCGGACGGATAAGCCTGAACAATATCTGCTCACTATTGACGGTAAAGCGATCGATTCGAAGAAGAAACTCGACTATACGATCGATATTCCCGCCTTTTCAAAGGATCATTTCGTGGTGACGGATGTGCGTATGGTACAGGCGTCCGATCCGCATATCCGGCTGACGTTCAGTGATCCGGTTTCGCAAACGAAGGACTTGAGGGGGTTGATCGTACCTTCCGGCGTGAATAATTTCACCTATCGTATCGACAAGAACGTGATCAAGATATATCCGGAGACCTTACCCAAAGGACAGATAGAACTGCAAATCCATCAGGGTATTCAGAATAATTCCGGCCTGAACCTTGACAAGACCTACCTCTATCAATTGCAGATCGAAGATGATAAACCGATGATCAAGTTCGGAAAGAGCGGGAATATCCTTCCCGATGCCGAACAGCTACTGCTGCCGTTCAGTGCTGTCAATCTCTGGGCGGTGGATGTGAAGGTGGTCAAAGTATATCGCAACAACCTGCTCTATTACCTGCAATCGTCTTCGCTCAACAATAACCAGCCGAGCAGTGAGTTGCGCCGGTTCGGACGGCTGGTCATGAAGAAGCGTATCCGTCTGGATGGCGACAAGAAGCTGGATCTCTCCAAATGGAACAATTTCTCCATCGATCTCTCCAAAATGATGGAGAAGGATCCGGGTGCGTTGTATATGGTACAGCTTTCGATGCAGCCTGAATATTCGTTGTATACCTGCGGCGGAACACGGCCACAGGTACCCGATGATGTGAATATGAACCGTTTTTCCGATAATGAGATTTCGGCAGAGGATGAAACCGTATGGGATGAACCGTCGCCTTATTACTACGAACCGATCGACTGGAGCAATTATAAGTGGGAAGAGCGGGATGACCCCTGTAAGCCTACCTATTATATGAATTACGAACGGAGGATACACACAGTGGTCATGGCGTCGAATGTGGGTATTATCGCTAAATCGGGACAGGGGAATACCATGACGGTGGCAGTGACTGATATCCTTACCACCCAACCTCTGTCGGGTGTGGAAGTGATCCTTTATAACTATCAGATGCAGGTGTTAGGCACGGCCAAGACTGATGCTAACGGTTTCGTGGAAATCGACTATAAGAAAGGTCGCCCGTTTGTCGTGACGGCTTCCAAAGGCAATGATATAGGTTATCTGGAAGTGGCTGAGCAGGCTTCGTTATCGCTCAGCCGTTTCGATGTCAGCGGCAAGGAGATACAGAAAGGACTGAAAGGGTATATATATGGCGAACGTGGTGTCTGGCGCCCTGGCGATACCCTTTTCGTATCGTTTATTCTTGAAGACAAAGAGAAGAAACTGCCGCAAGGCCATCCCGTCACACTCGAAGTGTATACACCCCGCGGACAATTCTACCAGCGGCAGGTGAAGAGCGACGGAGTAAACGGCTTCTATACTTTTGCCGTTCCTACCGATCCCTCTGTGGAGACCGGTATCTGGCAGGGATTGGTAAAAGTGGGGGGCACTACCTTTCAAAAGTCGCTTCGCATCGAGACGATTAAACCCAACCGGCTGAGAGTCCGCTTGGATACCGACTCCATTATTGATGCGGCGAATGGCGTTATCTCGGGTACGCTTACCTCGCAGTGGCTGCACGGCGCACCCGCTTCGAACCTGAAGGCGGAAGTAGACCTGACGCTCTATGCGGCCGACAATCCGTTCAAGGGATATGCCGGTTACTCGTTCAATAATCCGGTCGTCAATTTCGAGACAAGCAAGACGAAAATATTTGAAGGGGTGCTGAACGCCTCCGGCGTGGCGGGTGTGACCGCCAAAGTACCCGTGGCCGAAAATGCACCGGGTATGTTGCGCGGGAATATTCTTTCGCGTGTTTACGAAAGCGGTGGTGATATGAGTTTTTACGCTCAGACAGTTTTTTATTCGCCTTATAAAACCTACGTAGGGGTAAAAGCGCCTGACTCCCGACCCGGTGAGTTCCTGGAAACCGACAACCCGATCCATTTTGATGTGGTCACGCTAAACGCGTACGGCAAGCCTGTTTCGGGGAATGTGGAGTATCGTGTCTATAAACTCAACTGGAGTTGGTGGTGGAACAGTACCGGCGAAGATCTGGGCTCCTATGTGAACAATACTGCAGCTAACATCGTCGCCAATGGAGAAGTAGTCCTTGCAAACGGAAAGGGAAAAATAGATTTTCAGGTAGATTATCCCGATTGGGGACGTTACCTGCTTTTGGTGAAAGATAAGTCGGGTAAACATGCTACGGGAACCATCTTCTATGTTGATTGGCCTTCCTGGCGTGGACGTTCAGCCAAAAGCGATCCGGAAGGGTTGACCATGCTGGCATTCTCTACCGACAAACCGTCGTATGAAACAGGCGAGAAAGCGACTGTCATCATTCCGAAGAGTTCAACTGGACGGGTGCTGATCAGTATCGAGAATGGATCGGGCATCCTTCATCGAGAATGGGTGAAAACATCCGCGGAAGAAGATACCAAATACGTGATAGAGGTTACCGACAAGATGGCGCCGAATTTCTACGTTTTCGCCACCATGCTGCAACCGCACGCACAGACGGTGAACGACCTTCCTATCCGGATGTATGGAGTGGCGAACGTGGGAGTGCAGAACAAGAACAGTATCCTCGAACCGGTGATAAAAATGCCGGAGATGTTACATCCTGAGAAAGAATTCAGCATTTCAGTATCGGAGAAATCGAAGAAACCGATGACCTATACACTTGCGATTGTGGATGAGGGATTGCTTGACCTTACCGCATTCAAGACGCCCAACGCGTGGAGTGAGTTTTATGCCCGTGAAGCACTTGGTGTGCGTACGTGGGATCTGTTCGACCGTGTACTGGGAACTAACAGCGGCTTTATGGGCCCATTGCTGGGTATCGGCGGTGATGAAGCGTTGAGGCCGTCGCGCGACAATGTGAATCGCTTTAAGCCGGTAGTGAAATTTATCGGTCCATTCGCGTTGAAAGGTGGCCAGACCAATAACCATACAATCAAACTATCGCAATATGTAGGGTCTGTACGGGTGATGGTGGTCGCAGGAGGTGACGGTGCCTATGGCAACGCTGAAAAGACCGTTACGGTGAAAAACGACCTGATGACGCTCTCCACGCTCCCGCGTATCGTGGGTCCGGGGGAAGAGGTGTGGCTCCCTGTCAATGTCTTCGCCATGGGAAACAACGTGAAGAATGTGCAGGTTTCCATCAAGACAAAGGGATTACTGAAACCTACGGACGGGACTACCCAAAGCGTGTCGTTCGACAAGCCGGGTGATAAAATCGTCTTCTTCAAGTTAACATCCGGCAAGGAGACAGGAGCCGAGCAAGTAGAAATTAAAGCTTCAGGCAACGGTCTGTCGTTCACCGAAACCATCGATATAGCTGTCCGCAATCCGAATCCGCCCGTGGTGCTCACACAGGCGCGGCTTATCGAACCGGGTGAATCGGTGACATTGGATATCCAGACCGATGGCGTACAACCGGGTGATTGGGCTACCCTCGAACTTTCACGCCTGCCGAGTGTCAATTTCAGTCAGAATATGAATTATCTGCTTGAGTATCCGCACGGATGCACGGAGCAGATTATTTCACAGGCTTTCCCGATACTTTATATTGAGGAATTCACCGTCTTGAAAGAAGATGAGAAGCAGCGGATGACAGCCAAAGTGGATGAAGTGATCAGGATGCTTTCTTCACGGCAGTTGGCCGATGGCGGTTTTATGTACTGGTATGGTGATAACTATGCATCGGAATGGGTGACTACCTATGCCGGTCATTTCCTGATGGAGGCGAAAAACAGGGGGTATGAAGTGTCCGAGACGGTGTTGTCACGATGGGTTCAGTTCCAGAGGGCACTTGCCCAGAACTGGCTGCCTACCAACCCCAATCGGAGTTATTATTCGGTTTCGATGATCGAACTGCAACAGGCATATCGTCTCTATACACTGGCATTAAGTGGAAACACGGAACTCGGCGCGATGAACCGTATGCGTGAATTGCCCGACTTGTCGGTGCAGGCACGCTGGCGGCTGGCTGCAGCCTATGTGTTGGCAGGCAGAAGAGAGGTAGCCAATTCGCTTATCTTTAACAGTTCGGATCAAGTGGAGGAATATAACTTCAACAACGATACCTATGGATCGTCCGGACGTGACCAGGCAATGATTTTGGAGACATACCTGTTGCTGGACAATGTGGAGAAGGCGATGTCGCTGGCTCCGTCGGTGGCACAGTCACTCTCGTCCGGTTATATCTCCACCCAGACGGCGGCATTCGGCTTGGTGGCGATGGCGCAGCTAGCCGCAAAAGTAGGTACGGGCAATATCGATATCGACTGGACACTGAATGGCAAGAAGATGGATCATGTAAATACGCCTAAGGCGATTTATCAGGTCGATATCAAGCCGGAGAAGAACCTCTCGGCAAGCATTACCAACAAGGGAGAAGGTAAGCTCTACGCACGCCTTTCGACCCGTACACAACCGCAGGCCGGGACGGAATATGAACCGGTGCAGGGGAACTTCAGGATGTCGGTACAGTACGTCGATTTGAAGGGTAGCCCGCTGAATGTGGAATCGCTTCCGCAGGGAACGGAATTTACGGCGGTGGTAACCGTCCAGAACAGCATCGAACAGGCGTTCACCGACCTGGCGCTGACACAGGTGTTCCCGTCCGGTTGGGAAATCTTTAACGAGCGGGTGCTTGAAGCGGGTGCTTCCGGTAACGATGGTGGGTATAATTACCGGGATATCCGTGACGACCGGGTACTGACCTATTTTAATTTGGGTGCTGGTCAGACTAAAACATTCCGGGTGCGCTTGCAGGCGGCTTACAGGGGTAGTTATTATTTGCCGCCGGTATCGTGCCAGGCGATGTATGCACCGCAGGAAGAGGCGAGGAACAGGGGAATGAGGGTGAAGGTTGTGGAATGATGTAGGGATTTAGGATTTGAGATTTAGGATTTGTGGGGCGGTTTGATAGTTGTAAAACGGCGAGCAAAAGAGTGAAGTGGGAATGATAAAGAATGCCGTGATGAGGATGGGAAAGCGTATGGTATCATACGGTGAAACGTTATTGAGACGGTTTAAGGCATTGAGTATACGGAAAAAACTCATCCTTTTGGCGCTTGTTTTCCTGTTGGTCTGGTATCTCCTTTGCTTGCCCCGTACATTGTTCGACTCTCCCTACAGTACGCTGGTGTCCGACCGGAACGGGGAATTGTTGGGGGCTCGTATCGCTGCCGACGGACAATGGCGGTTTCCACCGGCGGACAGTGTGCCGGAGAAATATGAAACTTGTCTTATCCAGTTTGAGGACCGCCATTTTCGATATCATCCCGGTGTGAACCCTTTGTCGCTGGGCAGGGCGATGGTCCAGAATATCAAAGCGGGTAGGGTGGTGAGCGGTGGAAGCACCATTACCATGCAGACGGTACGATTAATGCGCCAGAACAAACGGACCTATCTGGAAAAATTCATTGAGGTGATCCTCGCTACCCGGCTTGAGTTATCATACTCCAAGAAGCGTATATTGGCGTTATATGCATCCCACGCCCCGATGGGTGGGAACGTGGTGGGGATCGATGCTGCTTCGTGGCGTTATTTCGGACATGGCGCACACTCCCTTTCATGGGGGGAAGCGGCTGTGCTGGCCGTATTGCCCAACTCTCCGGCGATGATGCACTTCGGCCGTGACCGGGAAGGGCTGTTGAAAAAGCGCAATCGCCTATTGCAACAGATGCTCGACAACAATATCATTGAACAAACAGATTATGAACTGGCGTTGGCAGAACCGTTACCCGCTCATCCTCATCCTCTGCCCCAGATCGTTCCTCACTTGGTGACGCAGGCCTATCTGCAAAATCCGGGGAACCATGTACAATCTACGGTCGATAAGCACCTGCAGATGCGGACCGAAGAGGTGTTAGACCGCTGGAATAAGGAATTTTCCCCAAATGGGATTTTCAACCTTGCTGCGTTGATTGTCGACCTGGAAACAAACGAAGTCCTTTCCTATAACGGGAATGTGGGGTTTGGTACCAACGCCTACGGTAGCCAGGTCGATATTATTCAATCTCCCAGAAGCACCGGTAGCATATTAAAACCATTTCTCTATTGCGCCATGTTACAGGAAGGAGTACTGTTGCCTACTGAATTGCTTCCCGATGTGCCCATCAATATCAACGGTTTTGCGCCGAAAAATTTCAGTCTGGGGTATGATGGTGCGGTCCATGCCGATGATGCACTGGCACGTTCGTTGAATGTCCCGTCGGTAGTTTCGCTACGCAGATACGGCGTACCGAAGTTCTACGATTTTTTGAAAAAGGCGGGAATGACCACCCTCAATCGGCCTGCCGATCATTACGGGCTCTCCTTGATCCTCGGCGGAACTGAAGGCACATTGTGGGATATTGCCAACACTTATGCCAGAATGGTGTATGCCGTGAAGGACTATAATCGGGACAAGAAATATTACGAGTGGGAGAATTTCAGGTTGTTGCGTGATGATGAACCACGGGAAAGGAAACAAGATGCGTCGCCATTGTTCAATGCCGGTGCTGCGTGGCTCACGTTACAGGCATTGACGAATGTGAATCGCCCCGAAGAGTTGAATTGGGATTTTGTTCCCTCTCTCCGGAGAGTGGCATGGAAAACGGGTACAAGTTACGGTTTCCGGGATGCCTGGTCGGTTGGTGTCACGCCAAAATACCTTGTAGCCGTATGGACAGGCAATGCCAGTGGAGAGGGCCGTCCGGGGCTTACAGGAGCACGTACGTCGGCGCAGGTGATGTTCGACCTGTTCAATATACTGCCTGCTACAGGATG
This sequence comes from Proteiniphilum sp., assembly GCF_034927365.1. GTDB lineage: Bacteria > Bacteroidota > Bacteroidia > Bacteroidales > Dysgonomonadaceae > Proteiniphilum. Next base: position 521,422 of record NZ_JAYFQD010000007.1, read on the forward strand.
GTTTGAAACGCCATATGGTGAGTTGGCCGAAGTGGCTATATGCCGTGAAAGCGGACAATTGAAAGGAATGTACTGCCCCGAAACCTCTATCGACACCTTGTTGGTTCCTGCGAAAGGATTGCAGGCATCGGTTTGCAGTTTTCACAGACGGATCCATTTGTCGGAGGATGGTCAGTATCGGGTGTACGAACAATGTGCCGGCAACAGGGGAATCCGTTCCGTATCATGGTTCCAGTTACCGCCATCGTGGGAATGGTATTACAAGCAGCGCCATCCCGGTTACCGCTCGTTACCCCCTTTCTCACCCGAATGTGCTACTGGAAACCTCTCCGATGCCGTGATGCAGTTTATCTATCCCTATCCGGGAGCGATACTCAGGATAACCAAACAATTGGATGGGTCGAGAGGCAAAGCCGTTTTTGAGCTGGCGCACCGTAACCCTTCCACACGAATTTTCTGGCATCTTGGTACAGATTACCTGGGTGAGACCTCGGATATCCACCAAATGGAACTTTCTCCCGATTCGGGTGAACATACCCTTACTGTCGTCGATGAAAATGGGATTTCATTATCGATAAGATTTACAGTCGAGTAGATTATAGTATTTATCAAAGTATATTTTTCAAATCCTGTCTTCCCACAATAGCCATGATTCCGACGATGTCTTCATTTATCCGAAAGCTTTTCACAAATTATCATTATTGTTTCTTTTCCTCATCCAGCGCTTCCAGATAATTTTTGACGAAGTAGATCCAATTATCCAATTTATCATTCAGATGCTTTGTCGCTGGAAACGGAATGATGATATCAGGGGCGACGCCAATATTGTCAAACGGATTCTCTGGCACACGTTTTGAACGAGTCGTGGGGCATCTTAAAAGGTAGTTGTTTGAAGTGAAAGGGATTCCTATCACATTAGAATAGTCCAGGACACCGGCCGTATTCGTATTTCCAAATATAGTAACCTTGTCGCTTTCTTTTGCTGCCAATAGGAATTGTTCTGCAGATGAAGCATTTCGTTCATTGATGATAATCCCCACATTTCGGGGCATGGGGTAAATTGTACTTTCTCTAATGATTGTATTGGTACCTGCTTTATTTGGATACGCTACAAAATTGCCTTTCTCTTTTTTCATTGCCTCGATTAAGGCCTGTCTCCATCCAATCCATTCTTTTTGGGTCTCTCCTTTAGTGATAGACTCTTCAAAATATCTGATATTATCTTCGGTGGCATAGTATTCAAGCCCTGTTACCTCGTATGGTTTGGTATAAATTATTTTTGCCAGCTCCCGATAGAAATTATCAGAACCTCCACCATTATTTCTTATATCGATAATCAGATTAGGACGACTCATTATTTTATCCCAATGTTTTGTTACGAGTTCATTGCCTCTGTTATGGGAAAAAGAGGGTATTCTTAGGAAGAACGTATTATCATCAAGAGCCATAGCCATAAAAACAGAAGTTATGGTATTGGGATAAGCGGGCTCATAAGTGGATCGAAAAGCTTCATCGAAAATCGGATGATCGGTTTTCCGGACGAATGTCCTATCATGATGGATTTCAAGTATCCTCCGGTTTAAGTGTAATGAAGCTTCTGTTTCACGGGTTTTTTCGTCTTTGATTAACGAATGATATATGACGTTGAAAACAGTATCATTCACAGGTTCAAATTCGTATAACACCTGACCTCTTTTCCATTCCTGTTGATTCACAACGACACCTACATATTTCTTCCCATCTTTGGTTACGAGAAATTCTCGCTTGTACCCTCTCCAGACGCCTTCTATTCCACTTATATTTTCTGTTACGTGCTGCAAACTATCTACATTGATGTATAGATTCTTTCCGTAAGAGGAAACGTCCATGATTTTAGGTTGCCGATCCTTCCCTTTTGCGTCAGACCGGATATGAGTGACGCCAAGATGGCCATCCTTGAAGAAAGCGGTATATTCATTCATATAATAGAAGCAGCTGTCGGGATGGTTTGTGATTTTCAATCTTATCTCTTTTTCTAAATCTGCGAGTTGTGAATGATTTTTGTCTGTTATTTTATCATTATAACCCGGATAATTGGTTCGTACTTTTTCGACTAAGAAATCGAAATCGACTAAGCAATTTGTTGTCACCTGAGACAAAACAGAGACGGAATCTCCTTTTTTCTCATTGTTACTCTTATTACATGAGAAAAGAAGTAGCAAAGTTACACTTATACCTCCGATGAAGGCTCTCATAAATTGATTCTTTTTCAACATAGTTTTCATCGCTTCGTTCTATTATGGTCAAATTTCTGTGCCCCTATCGCCATAATCATTACTCCGATTATAGAAACAATCAGTATCAATGAATAACTGGCAATTGTAGTAAGTCCAACCCATTTGAATAGATAGTATCCGATTATAATATATAATCCTATAATGATTAGACTGTTACGCATATATGTTGCCAGTCCGTCGATATCAACATTTTTCTTTTTCTCCTTAGGCATCGTATTGTATCCTGCAATCAGGTTAGGTGAAGCTTTAGCCAGAAATCCGCTACCTATCATAATAATTCCTAAGATCAAGATAATGATATCCATAGTATATTTTATAAAAGTTTGTCTCGAATCCAGTCAATTATGGCTTGTTGTTTCTGGGCTTGTCTTTATCAAATCATCCACAAGTTTTATTCTACGTAAGTTTCTTTTATTACGGCTTTCACATCTGCAATTTCAGTTGTTGTCAAGTTACCCAATTTCTTGATAATTCTTGTTCTATCCACTGTTCTGATTTGATCCAAAACGATCCAACCTTTCGTCTTGGCTTGTTTGATTTCCACTCTTGTCGGATAAGGTTTTGAGCTGCTTGTCAGTGGTGCTATAACAATAGTTTGAAGGTATTTATTTATTTCATTGGGAGAAATAACAACGTAAGGGCGAGTTTTTTTAATCTCACTTCCAATAGTTGGATCGAGATTGACCAGCACTAAATCATATTGCTTTATTTCCATTCCTCAAGCATTTCGTCTTCAAAAATGTCGTCAATGAATAGATTGTCATCCCCATTTGCATGCATTTGTTTGAACGACTTTTCCCACCCTTTTCTTGGAGCAGACTTGGGTTTCAGGATAATGCTCCCTTTTTCTAAAATCAGTTCAATGGTGTCGTTGATATTATATTCCTTCAAAAGGGCTTTTGGTAATCTGATGCCCTTTGAGTTGCCGATATTGATTACTGGAATTTCCATACAAATCTGTTTTGTGATTATAAAGTAATTACTTTTGTGTCGAAAAACCAAATTTAAGAGCTATTATTTTTCACCTTTTCATACCGGTAATGGCCGATTATTTTATAACTAAATAAACAATCTGCAAGTACTTGTCCCGCTCCAATATTATGTACAATCAAATGTCTTTGGCCATCCCTTGATTTTTGCTTTACAACGATGCCGATATGGGTTGTTCCACCCCCTAAATTCCAGCAGACGATATCTCCCGGTTGATACTCATTGGGGTCTTGCGATATTTTCTTTACTGTGCCGTGCCTCGAAAAGAATGTCATAAGATTGGGTACACGTCTATGGTCAATATTTTTATCCGGCTTGGTAAGTCCCCAATTTTTCGGGTATTTGCTGAAATTCGTTTTCATGTCTTCGTGTACTTCTTTTTGGAGGTCAATTTCCAATTTTCTATATGCCCGAATGACGACATCAGTGCAAACTCCTTTGTCTGGCGGTACATCCCCATTGGGGTAGTCAATCTGAAAATATGCAGGGTCGTACCGCACTTTCTGTTTTGTCAAAACGAGAGCGGAGTCCGCGAGTTGGTCATAAAAATTAGTTTGTCCAACTGCTGCACTTATTGTCAGTATGCAGAAGAAAATATTTGGTAGTGTCTTTGTCATAATATATTTTTCAAATCCTGTCTTTCTACAATAGCCAAGATTTCGACGATGTCATCATTTATTTTAAAGTAAATAGAATCAACTCCGCAAGCACAACGTTTGTATACTTTCTTTGCTGTCACACAAATATATGCAATAGTATTAAAAAACCATCTTTTATTGTGACAAAACTAACTTCCGGATGTTTATTTGCTAAAATAGTAATGTGGAAAGAATGAAGCTACATTGCAAGCAGCTAATTCACGATCCACTCCTTATTCATTGCAATTCTTAGGTCGCAACTTTCGGTTCCGGGATTTCCGTTTATGTTTAGTTCTTTTTGAGTAACCTTACCAAAGAAACTGTCATATACTTTATTGTTGTGTAGTGATTTAAATAAAGCATCCAATGCATCAGAATCCAAATTATTTTTTTTACAATCCAGGGTTCTCAAATTGATATTATTGCCGGTGTCAAGGCCGGTTATTTGATTATTGCTACAATTCAGGTCTATCAATGCTGGATTTTTGCTCACGTCCAAATTGGTTAATTTGTTTGTGTTGCAGTCCAATCTTTCCAATGCTGTATTGTTACTTAAATTCAGATTCGTTAATTGATTATTACTACAACCCAAACTGGTAAGCGCGGTATTGTTGTTAATGTCAAGGCTGGTCAATTGATTATTATTACAATGTAAACGTTTCAGTACTAAATTTTTATTTGCTTCAAATTTTTTTATCTGATTGCCACTAATATTTAATTCCCATAGGTCTGTATTCTTGCTAATGTCAAGACTTATTAACTGATTATTCTGACAGTGTAACCTTTTCAGTTTTGTATTTTTACTCACGTCCAAATCTGTTAACTGGGCATTAGGGCATAGCAAGTGCGTCAATTCGGTATTATGGCTTACATCCAGACTGGTTAACTGATTATAACCACAATATAATTCTTTTAGTAATGTGTTTTTTCTTACATCCAGGATTGCTAATTTTTCATTTTGATTAGCACCCAAATATGTCAGTGCTGGATTATTACTTATATCAAGGGTAGAAAATTGATTACTATTACAACTCAATTGTTCCAATGCCGGATTGTTACTCAAATCCAAATATGTTAATTGATTCATCATACAGTTCAAATGTGTCAACGCCGGATTTTTAGTTACGTCTAGACTTGTTAATCCATTATGCATGCAACTTACACCTGTGATAGTTCCGCCGGTGATGGTTATAGTATGGGTGGAAGAATTGGTGTAAACATGGCTCTTGGTTTCCGTTAGAGCTTTACCGTTGGGTAAAAGGGTTACTGTTATATCTGTTCCATCACCCCAATCAATGGTACATGTTCCTGAACCCGACAAATAAATCTTTACTTCTGATTTTTCAGTTGTCATTGTCATGATCGACAATGTTTCTCCTTCTTTGAAACTCGTTGTTATGAACAAGATGATAGCCAGAATTGGAAATACTATTATTTTCATTGGGTTATGATTGTTAAGTTACATGAAAAAATCTCTATTATAAAACGGATTTAATATTTCAACTTTCAGGTTTTTGTCGACTGCCCCATGTTCACTCGCATGCTACTGCACAAATATATGAAATAATATTAAATATCAGTCGTTTATTATCTCTATTTTATCATATTACCTGTTTTTATAAAATGTCTGACTGGATTATAGTCCTATGGATTTGTATTTATTGCAAATCAAATGTACTTTTGCACCGTAATTCAGTGAAAAAGATATGTTTTAGGGAACAAGCAGAACCCTGTCTGCTCTGAAAAAATATGAATAACAAGATAGTCAAAGCCCATATTGCATTATTTGCAGCTGCGAGTATGTGGGGACTTATGTCGCCGGTCGGTAAAATGGCGATGAACGCGGGTATTACGAGCCTGTCATTGACTTCGATGCGGATGATGGGGGCTGCTCTTTGCTTCTGGATAGCCTCTTTTTTTGCTCCCAAAGAAAAAGTTGCCAAGCGGGATTTTCTGCTATTATTTTTTGCCGGACTATTGGGAATTGTTTTCAATCAAGGCATGTTTATCTTTGGATTATCCCTTACATCACCCATAGATGCGACGATCATCACCACATCCTTACCGATTGTTACATTGATATTGGGAATCCTGTTTTTAAAGGAAGCGGTTATACCCATGAAGATCCTTGGAGTGGTGATAGGTGCTGTAGGAGCGCTGATCCTTATCTTGAGCAATTACAATAGTACCGGAATTTCCGGCAATATATGGGGTGATATGTTATGTCTATTCTCTCAGACTAGTTTTGCCTGCTATCTCACATTTTTTAAAGGGTTGATATCCCGGTATCATGTTTTCACGTTGATGAAGTGGATGTTTACCTATGCCTCTCTGTGCTTCATCCCCTTTTCATATCATGATTTATCAGAGATGATATCCTTGTCTTTTCCTGTTGGTGTTTGGTTGGAAGTCGGGTATGTTGTTTTTTTCGGGACTTTTTTTGCTTATGTGCTGATCATGGTAGGTCAAAAAACACTTCATGCAACGGTTGTGAGCATGTATAATTATATGCAACCTGTTGTCGGTACAATTGCTTCTGTTATTATCGGGATAGCAACATTCGGGTGGATAAAAGGGGTTGCTTCCGCATTGATATTTGTGGGAGTGTATATTGTGACACAAACGAAATCGAAGGTTTAGTATAATTTCGCCATTTTTTGCAGTGAAAGTCCGTTATTCTTTGCAATTGCTTTATTTGAAAGGCTATTTGCAGCCTGTTGTAGATATGATTGCTTATGTTTCATTTGTCAGTTTAGTTAACTCGTCAATGCATTTCTTCAAGTCTCTTATCCATTCAGGATTTATGGATGTGTCACCCTCTACTGCTCTTAAGTTTTGTTGAAGTAAAGGGAGAAATTCTTTGTCTTTCGTTTCAAGAATAGCTGCAAAAAGCAAATAACCGAATTCACCGCCAATTAGTTCTTGTTTTATTATTTCAACCACACGGCTATCTCCTCGCATCGCCAATCCAATGATAGCCTCATGTCTTGTCTCTCCATGTTTGTCGTTAGTCCTTTTCAACAAAGCCTCTCTGATGTTTTCGTTGTCGCTGTCTATTGACGATCCGATACCAAAGGTCGCCCAGTTTCGAACGTCATTGGATTTGTCGGTAGAGAGTTTTATCAAAGTTTCAATAGCTTTTGGACTTTCTATTCCAAGTAAAGAAAAAACCAATCCATCTTTTACCAACTGATTCGGGTTGTCAGAAAAAGAACAAAGGATTTCAATCTGCAATTTGGTCAATTTATCATTATTGTGTCCAATGGCGGATAGTAATGAATGCAGTACTTTTGGATCAGTTTCGGTTTTGAGTAAGTCGAAGTAGAGTTGTAAAGTTTTTTTCAAAAAAGGTCTTGACGATCCGCCTAATTGAGCTAAAATATCAATCCCAATTATTTTGTTTTTTGGCTTACTTGATTTTATCAGTTCTTCGCATTTTGAAAATAACTCTTTACTGGGTCGTCTTCTTAAAACATCCATATTGTCCCAATAAGTCTTGTCCGACCTGTTATTCATCAGTCGGAATATTAATTTATCGTCTGTCCAATCTTTTCTACTCATTTTCTTCAATGTTGTTTATTGTACAAGCATGTTTGGAAGTCTGTCTTGTCCCTTTAGCTACAAAAAGGAATTTGTGTCCGTTAATTATTCTCTTTTTCTTTTTATAATTGCCAAGCCGTTTATAGAAATACTTCTCAGTAATAACTGGTTGTGGGATGCTGAGTTTATTACCCTGTCCGTGCCCCTGTTTACTGGTCCCGATAGTTTCTTCCGGTCGGATTGTACATTCTTCAAATTTTTGATCAACACGCAAATATATGTAATAGTATTAGAAAATCAATTATTTATTAGGCAATTTTTCGTGTCCGCTACAATTTGTTGTATCCCCATTTGCCATTTTCCGAAGTGAAAGTCCGCCATTTTCCGAAGTTACATTGCATGATTCGTCATAAATGCTTAATTCTGCAGTAAATACAACTTATTATTGGAGGGAGATATACCACGATTGATAGACGAATGGCAAGATGCTCGTTCGACAGGTATTGCGTTCATTCTCACGGAACATATCCACCCTGACAACTGCGTCAACGATACTTGGAGATGTTAAAGCAAATTTATGATGGTACTTACCGGAGGTCAATATGCTTATAGGAGGCCGGACGGTGTTTACGTTGTACCTCTTGGGTGCTTGAAAGACTGACTTCTATGGCACATACTTCAAATCCCTTAAATCTTCCTCCTCATTTACCAGATGCGTTTTCCCGTTTGACAGTAAATAAACAGGATCGCAAATCTTTCGGATACGGCGATACATATGGTCGGTAATCAAAAAACCTTTGTTGACAGCTTCAGAAATAATGATCTTCTCTATTATATCATTATGTACGGGGCTGATATGGGTGAAAGGTTCATCGAGCAGTATAAATTGCGCGTCAGATTTTAGAATGATATACAATTCTACAAGGCGATGCATACCGCCTGAAAGCTCTCCGATCTTTGACTTTTCACGTCCCTGAAATTCGGGAAAGAGGTGTGCGAATGTTGTGAAATCGACACTGAAATCCCGAAAAATCTTTTTTAAAGAAAACCATTTTGGAATATAATAATGCTGAGGAAAGTAACGTATCAATTGGGGACGTGTATAGGCATAATCAAAATAAACATCGTCAATGCTAACCGATTTATCGCAAGCGAGTGTTCCGTATGCACCACGCATCAGACAAGATTTTCCGCTTCCGTTTTGTCCCAATAATCCCACAATATTACCGGTCTGAATTTTCAGGTAAACGTCCGAAAGGATAAGTCTTTCCTTGAATAGTAACCGGACGCTGCTTACTTCCAATATATGTTTCATTTTATCATTATATAAGTAACAAGAATATTTATCGGAGATTATAGGCCAAAATTATTAAAGCGAAGAATAGGAAAAGATCGAAAGCCAGGGAGAATATCCAAAGTATTTTTTTGGAAAGTCCAAAATTGTAAAAATAAAAATATTGCTGTTTTCGATAATCGTTTATAAGATAAAGTGATACTCCCATGGTGAATATCTTAAACCAAAATAATGCAGAATACGCTCCAATCCCGTTGTTCCATAAGAAAAATGCACAGGCCACGTTAACCAAAAGGGATACCCAGATGTAATAGCGATAAAAAGTGAATAAGAGCCCCGTTTTTCGAATAACTTGTTGAATGATCTTCATAGATAGTCTATTTTAGTCTGGATGATGTCAGGTTTGCCTTGATTCTACAAAGATGATGAAAAAAATAGAGATTAATTGATATTTAACTCAAAAAAATCGTTTCAGGATTGATGCAACCGAGGAGTAATAACCGCTGCCAAAGAGGTTGAGGTGTACCAATAGGTAATAGAGTTGGTACAATTCGATTTGGACATCATAATGAGTGGATTTGGGGATGATGTCGTGATAGGCATCATAGAAACTAGCACCGAAACCACCGAAGAGGCGGCTCATGGCAATATCTACCATGGAATGACCAAAATAGGCCGCAGGGTCGATTAGATAAGGGGTCCCATCAGTGGCGATCAGATAATTGCCACCCCAAAGATCGCCATGCAGCAATGATGGTTTTACATCACAGGAAATCTCCCGGAACAGACTGATAGCTTTCGCTTCCTCCGGTATCATATTGGGTTGTATCAATCCGGATTTGAGTGCCAATTGGAGTTGGGGGAGAATTCGTTCGAACCAGTAGAATATTGACCAGTCGCTATGTAGGTTATTTTGTTGGTGTAGGCTGCCGATAAAATTATCGGATATAAAACCGAAATCAGCCTGTGAACATTGGTGTAATTGGGCCAGTTGAGCGCCGAGACGTTGATAATCGGATGCATCCGGCCGTTTACTTTCCACATAATCCATCAGGAGAAAGGCTTGCCCCTCTATGGAGTCGACGAGATGCACCTGGGGAACAGTGATGGTTTTAGTTTTCTCAATCGCTTGTAGTCCTTTCTGCTCTGCCCGGAACATATCCGGGGCGAAAGGGGCATTGTTTACTTTCAGGAAATATTTACCCTTTTCCGTATCAACCCTATATGCTGAAGAGATATCTCCTCCGGAAACCGGTTTAAAAGAGAGGATCTTTTCAGCAAAGGTGTCTGATATGTAATTAGAGAGGGCTTTCATCTCATTTTTAAAGTTTGATTTTTGAATATAAACACATCTGCTGCTTGTCCCGTAGCGGAAAGAGGATGTACAATGCCAATTAAGAATAGAGCAACAATGATCTTCTTCATACGGTTAATATATTAAAGTGTAAGTAATCTGTCGTTGATCTGATTATCAGGCGTGCACCTTATATGCGAGCATTGAAGTTATTTCTCCAATGCTGCGATATTTTCTTTCAACAGGGCGATTTTGCTTTCGGCGTCTGCTTGTTTCTTGCGTTCTCCTTCCACGATTTCAGGTTTTGCATTCTGTACAAACCGTTCGTTGCTTAACTTCTTCAATACCGATTGCAAAAATCCTTCGGTATAGGTGAGTTCTGTCTTTAGCTTTTGCAATTCGGCTTCCACATCCATTTTCTCCGCCAGAGGGATACTGTATTCAGTGGTTCCTACCAGAAAACCGGCTGCTCCCGGTTGTTTTTCCGAGACAGAAGAGATGGATGAAAGGCGGCATACTTTGGCAATTACACTGTCGTATTGAGGGTTGTGCAGGCCGATCACCTGCAATTCCAGTTCATCCTTGTTGGGGATATTTTTTTCTAAGCGGATGGTACGTACAGCGGCAACAACCTCTTTCAGCATTTCGAAATCGGTCAGTAATATCTTGTCTACTGATGTTTGTGCCGGCTGGAGGGTAGTCATAATGCTATCGCCTTCTTTCCTGTCGTATAAAGCCTGCCATAGTTCTTCGGTAATAAATGGCATAAAGGGATGTAGCAATCGCATCAGCGCATCGAAATAATGCAATGTTATCTTGTAGGTTTCTGTGTCGATAGGCTGCTGGTAAGCCGGCTTGATCATTTCGAGATACCATGCCGAAAACTCATCCCAGAAGAGCTTGTAGAGCAACATCAGCGCTTCGGAGAGGCGGTATTTGGAGAAGAGGTCATCCAACTCGATGATAGTTTCGGAGAGTTTGCTCTGGAACCAGGCTGCGGCAATCTTTGCCGTCTCCGGTTGGGGAATGTTCCCGTCGGTTTCCCATCCCTTGATCAGACGGAAAGCGTTCCATATCTTGTTATTGAAATTACGTCCCTGTTCGCACATCGACTCGTCGAAAGGAAGGTCGTTCCCTGCGGGTGCAGTCAGCAACAATCCCATTCTGACACCGTCTGCGCCATATTTCTCCATCAACTCGATTGGGTCGGGAGAGTTACCAAGTTGTTTCGACATCTTGCGTCCCAGTTTATCGCGCACGATTCCTGTGAAGTAGACATTCCGGAAGCAGGGTTCGTTGCGGTATTCATATCCTGACATGATCATACGTGCCACCCAGAAGAAGATAATATCGGGGCCGGTCACCAGGTCGCTTGTGGGATAATAGTAGTTGATGTCCCTGTTATCGGGTTGGTTGATGCCGTCGAATACCGAGATAGGCCACAGCCACGAAGAGAACCATGTATCGAGCACATCCTCATCCTGTTTCAGGCCGTCGATAGTCAGCGGATAATCCACTTTTTCCAACGCCTTCTTAAGCGCTTCTTCGCGGGTCATGGCCACCACATACCCTCCCTGCGGCAGGAAGTAAGCCGGTATCCGGTGTCCCCACCACAACTGGCGACTGATGCACCAGTCCTTGATATTTTCCATCCAGTGGCGGTAGGTATTCTTATATTTTTCGGGATAGAAACGGATGGTGCCGTCCTCTACTGTCTCGATGGCTGGGCGCGCCAGATCGTCCATCTTCAGGAACCACTGCATCGACAATTTGGGTTCTATCGCTACATTGGTGCGTTCGGAGAAACCCACTTTGTTGGTGTAAGGCTCTACCTTTTCCATCAGGCCAGCCTCTTCCAGATCATTCTCGATCTGTTTGCGTACCTCGAAACGGTCCATTCCTACGTAGCGGTCTCCGTTTTCGTTCAGCGTACCATCCTGATTAAAAATATCTATAGAGGGCAGGTTGTATTTCTCTCCCAGCATATAGTCATTCACATCGTGTGCCGGTGTCACTTTCAGGCAGCCGGTACCGAACTCGATATCCACATATTCATCCTCAATGACGGGGATAGCACGTCCGGCTATGGGAATAATCACTTTCTTTCCTTTCAGATGGGCGTTTTTCGGATCATCGGGGTGGATACACATGGCGGTATCACCCATGATAGTTTCGGGTCGGGTAGTGGCAACGACAGCATAAGCACCGTCGGGATCACCCTCGATCTTATATCTTAAATAGTAGAGTTTACCGGTCACTTCCCTATGGATCACCTCTTCGTCGGAAAGAGCCGTGAGTGCTTTCGGGTCCCAGTTGACCATCCGTACGCCACGGTAGATTAATCCCTTGTCGTGCAGGTCACAAAATACTTTCAAAACACTCTCCGAACGGGTTTCATCCATGGTGAAAGCAGTCCTGTCCCAGTCGCATGAAGCCCCCAGTTTCTTCAACTGCTCCAGGATGATTCCCCCATGTTCGTCTGTCCACTCCCATGCATGTTTCAGGAACTCATCGCGACTGAGGTCGTTTTTCTTGATGCCCTGCGAAGCAAGCCTGTTGACCACCTTTGCTTCAGTGGCGATGGAGGCATGGTCTGTACCGGGCACCCAACAGGCGTTCTTTCCCTGCATCCGAGCCCTGCGTACCAGTACATCCTGGATCGTGTTGTTGAGCATATGCCCCATGTGTAATACGCCGGTGACATTGGGTGGGGGAATGACGATAGTGTACGGTTCACGGTTATCGGGTTCGGAGTGGAACAATTTGTTGTCCATCCAGTATCTGTACCATTTCTCTTCTACCTCTGCAGGGTTGTATTTGCTTGCAATCTCCATAAATTCACATCTAAATTGAAGTGCAAAAGTACAAAAAGTATCCCAAATCCAAATTATTCAGCGTATAGGAGATAGGGTTTGCGGCGTACTTTGAATTTCTCCACATCACACGACCATTTTTTCCTGATCTCTTCGGCGGATTTTCCGGTGATAATATCTTTGCGGATGTAGTCTACACCGACCAGCTTTTCAAAGAAAGAGGAGAAGAATTTTTCACCCATATTCAGGCTGTTATAGGCGTCAATCACATGGGAGAGGTCGAATCCGTTTTTCCAAATCTGTTCATTGGGTATATTCCGCAGGTCTACTCCGTAGCACTTTTTATCGAGTAACGGGGGGTTCTTGGCACCCGGCACACTCCGTGGCGTAAAAGAAAAATCAGCCTCTTTATATTCCGGATGGCCATATACTTCAAACGGGAACGAAGTACCCCGTCCCAGGCTCATCACTGTACCTTCGAAAAGGCAAGTGGAAGGATAGAGGTAGATAGAATGGATGTTGGGCAGGTTGGGTGATGGGGCTATAGGCAACACATAGCGGGTCTGATGGGTGTAATTCTCACACGGAACAACGGTCAGATCGCACACCCTGCCTTCCGGAAGCCACTTCTCTCCGTTGATCATCAGCGCCAGTTCCGCAAGTGTCATGCCGTGGACGACCGGAATAGGGAGCCATCCTACGCCCGATTTATGTTTCATGTCGAGGATCGGTCCATCCACATAAAATCCGTTTGGGTTAGGACGGTCCAGTACGATCATCTTTTTCCCATACTCCGTACAGACATCCATCAATTGGGCCATTGTGACATAATAAGTATAAAAACGGAGCCCTACATCCTGTAGATCAAACAACAGTACATCGAATTGCGCCATTGTCTCGGGTGAAGGTTTTCTGGTTCCGCTGCCGAATAGTGACCAGATAGGAACGCCTGTCTTTTCGTCGATCGAATTGGAAACATGTTCACCTGCATCTGCCGTCCCGCGAAAGCCATGTTCGGGAGAAAAAATGCCCACTACATTAAGGTGGTTCCTGACCAGCATGTCCACCAGATGCTCGTCTCCGGCCATTCCGGTCTGGTTGGTCATTAACGCAACCCGTTTACCCTTTAACAAAGGAAAATAAATATCCGTCCGCTCAGCCCCCACTTTTACAGGTGCTTCATTTTGTGCGAAAATAAATGCAGTAAAGAACAAAATTGGGAGTAAAATATATTTTTTCATATCATTGTATAGTTAGAGCCAAGAATCAAGATCCAAGACATATATTATATGGTTTGAGAAAGAGAAATTCACCTCACCCTTCATTGGCACATTGATCATTCCGTTTTTTTATTCGAGTACTTCTGTTGTTTATGAAGCTGGTCGAATTCAGATTCAAGTGTGATCAATTCTTTTTTTATTTCAGTCAGCCGACTGAGTACTTCCACCCGCTTTCCCTCCTCATCTTTTTTAGATTTCAGAGTCTGTCTGGCTCCTTCCAGAGTCATCCCCTTCTCCTTTACAAGATGGTAGACTATTTCTACCTGCTGTATATCCTCCCGGGTGTACTGTCGGGTGCCTCCGGCTGTTTTTTTCGGTTTGATATTCTCGAATTCCTTCTCCCAAAATCTTAATAACGAGATGTTTACCGCAAAATGGTCGGCTACCTCCTGAATGGAATAGAAGAGCCGTTTCTCGTCAAATTGAATTGGTTTCTTTCTTTTTCCCATGATACATTTATTTATATTTTTTCGCGATATAAATGATAGAGCTTGATTGTCCCGGATCGGTCAAGGAGCGTAAAAAACCTGTTACACCGATCACAAATGCCCTGATGTATTTTGTCAGGAGATTACTTCGCCTGTATTTTTCACTTAAGAGTGAGATGTAGAAAGCATCCAGAGGCATACGCACTTTCTTTACAACTTGCAGGTGGTGTTTGGCGAGCAGTTTTTCGACGGTTTCGGGCGAGAAATGCCAGAGATGACGGGGTATATCGTATGCAGCCCAGTGTTCTTTATAGAATCCCGCATCGTAAGAGTGACAGTTAGGAAGTGCAATTACAACAATTCCTTCAGGAGTGATGATCTCCTCTATTTTATGGATGGTTTCATTCAATTTTTCCAGATGCTCCAGTACATGCCAGAGGGTAACAGCGTCGAAAGAAGCGCTCTCTGTTTCCCAAAGAGCGTTTTCATCTTTTACTGTCACTCCGGAACGGATTGTGGCACTCTTTCGGGTTTTTTCGTCTTTCTCTATGCCTGTCACGCTCCATCCCTCTTCTTTGGCCGCCTGCAGGAAATAACCCGTGCCGCAGCCAATATCCAGCAGCCGGATTGGATCGCCGGTTGTATGAGTTGCTACCAGCTTTACTTTCTTCCGGAGCATTTGTTTTCTAAAGTAGTGGTATAACCGGTTAATCACTCCTTTATCGGAATCGGAGTGAGAGATATAATCGGGAGAATCATAATATCTGCCGATGGTTTCCTCCGAAGGAAAGTTGTTTGTGAACCTGAATCCGCAATGGAGGCATTCACATACAGGAAACATTTCCTGGCTTGAGAAATGATCCACTGTATCAAAAACTTTCTGCAAATCGTTACTTCCGCAAATCGGACAGAATGTAATTGCAATAGTTGACATATATCCTTTTTAACGAAAAGTAAAAGTACGATTATTCACGGTGATAAACAAATTTTTTATTTATGATTAAAGTGGATTTCTGTAAAATAGATCTTAACACTAATCAGGAACCTATTAATTGTATTTGGGATAATTTTTACACCACTTGGGACAAATATTATACACTACTGAATATATGAATCCTAATTTTGTATGCGATATCCTGAATTTTATTTTTTGTTCAAATAATAAATCAAAAATATTTGCTTTGCTTGTTTAAGAAATTGTAATGGCTTATCTTTGTACCCCCCGAATATATTCGGAAAAGAGGTGAAAAAATAACAAAATACATCTAATCGGCTTTAATGAATTGTAATGGAAATTTTGTTTACTCGTTCTAGATCAAAAAGATAATATTAATTCCTATTGTTTGAAGGCAATAAAAATCGGGCGATGTCTGTGAGTGGGGATTAACTATAAATTTATGCTTTGGCTACTTGTCTGCGGAGGTATTAATATATATTCAATATATTATTCTCAATTACTTAACAACCTAAAATAATCAGAAATGCTAAAAAAAATCAAAGAAAAGTTTTCATTGGGATTTATTGCAAGTTTACTTGTGATAGGTCTGTCGGCTACAAGTTGTAGCCAGGAAGGAGGGTATCAAGGGCCCACCCCTACCGAACCGACCGATCCTTCGAAGCCGGTAATTTTTACCGATTTCTCTCCTAAAGAGGGACCTGTCCGGACATTGGTTTTCATTGAAGGATCCAATTTCGGAACGGATATTTCGAAAATAGAAGTAGTCATTGGAGGTATACCAGCTCCTGTGATTGGCTCTTCAGGTTCGAAAATTGCCGCAATGGCACCCCGGCGTTCCAATAGAGGGGATGTGGTTGTGCGCATCAAGGACGTGAATGGAAAAGTGGTAAAGGAGCATGAATTTGGAGATATTTTTGTCCTCCATACAGCCTTGCAGGTGAATACGCTGACTGGTAAGGTGGATCCGCAAACCAACTCTTCCAGTATTATCAATGGTAGTTTTGAAGAGGCTGAATTTCAAAATCCCTGGTGGTTGGAATTCGACAAAGACCCGGAAACAGGAGACAAGATTCTTTATTGTATAGATGCGGAGAACCTTGCAGCACTTCGAAAAATTAATCTGACAACAAGGGAAGTTTCTACCGTATTTATGAAAGGCCAGGCCGGTGTGCACCAGGTGAAGTCGATGTTGTTCGACACTCCTACAAGGGATACGCTGTTCCTGGTAGACGATAACGGTCGCGGAAGCTGGAATGACAGGCACCAGATGCCTAATATGTTTTATGCCCTTCGCAACGAAGGATTCAGAAAGGTTTATCCTTATCTCTACGCCCAGTGTTCTTATTCTGCCGTATCAATGGGTGACGGTACTATTTTTTACAATACATGGACCTCTTCGGAAGTGTACAAGGCCCGACAGGTATTTGACCAACAGAGCCAGATGTGGGATGGAAAGTCGTTATTTAGTGTGAAAGCTAATTCAAGTGACCATGTATTTATGATCAGGCATCCTGAAGATAAATATGTGTATATGACAGGATTCCATGGTGTATATCGATGTGCCTATGATAAAGAGAAGAAAGAACTGGTTTCGTCTGTACTTCATGTGGGGGCCATTGGCGGCGGATCAGGTTATGAAGATGCACCGGGTAGTGCAGCACGATTCAATCGTCCACGTCAGGGTGTATTCGTGAAGAATCCTAAGTATGTACAGGAAAATAAAGAAGATGTGTATGACTTCTATCTTTGCGATCATAACAACAATGCCATCCGGAAGATAACTCCCGACGGTGAAGTCAGCACTTTTGCCGGACGTGGTAGTGTAGGTATTGACGGCAGGGTATGGGGTTGGATTGACGGGGAAGCCCGTGAGACTGCCCGCTTCAGAGAGCCTTGCGGAATAGCATATGATCCGGAAGAGGAAATCTTCTATGTGGCAGACCGTGAAAACAAGCGTATTCGCACCATTTCTGTCGAATAAATCAATTGAATCAAAGGAATAAAAACACGAAAAAGATGAAGAAATATATTCTAACCATTTTATGTTTGGTTATATATGCAATGGGCGTATCTGCTCAGAAAAAGAGTGTGCAGGTCTCCGGAACCATTGTAGATGAGCAAGGTCTTCCCTTGATTGGTGCGACTGTAATTGTAAAGGACAGACCCGGTTTGGGGGTGGCTTCCGATATCGACGGGAAATATAAATTGACAGTTGAATCGTTCCAATATCTGGTATTCTCCTATCTTGGCTACGAAACCCAGGAGCACTTGGTGAAAGATCAGGATATTGTCCTTGATATCGTGATGGAAGAGTCAAAAGCCAACGTGCTCGATGAAATCACGGTTACAGGTATGGGACCCCAGAAAAAAGTGACGGTTACCGGGGCGATCACTACGGTAGATGTGACAACGCTACGGACCCCGGTTTCGAGTATTAGTAATGCTTTGGCCGGTAATGTTGCCGGAGTTTTGGCCATGCAGCGTTCAGGACAGCCGGGATCCAATACCTCCGAATTCTGGATACGTGGTATCTCTACATTCGGAGGTAGCTCAAGCGCCTTGATCCTGGTAGATGGATTTGAACGTAGTATGGATGAGCTCAATATAGAAGATATCGAATCGTTCTCAGTATTGAAAGATGCTTCTGCCACGGCGATCTATGGTTCACGTGGTGCCAACGGGGTTATATTGATCAATACGAAAAGAGGGAATGAAGGTAAGGTAGAGGTGAATGCCAAGTCGGAATATACCTGGACCACCCGTACCCGTACCCCCAAATTTGCAGATGGGCTTACCTATGCTTCTATGGCCAATGAAGCCCGCGTATCCCGCAATCAGAGGCCGATTTACTCCGATCAGGAATTGATGATGATCGGCGAGCAGTTAGATCCGGATATCTATCCGAATGTAGACTGGATGGATCTTTTATTAAAGGATGGCGCTCCCACCTACCGTGCCTCATTGAGCGTAAAGGGTGGAGGATCGAAAGCAAGGTATTATCTCTCCGGGAGCTTTCTCGATGAAGGAGGGATGTACCATGTGGACAAGAATATGAAACAATACGATACCAATGCCAATTACCAGCGGTATAACTATCGTATGAATATTGATATGAACATCACCGAAACAACCCTGATCCAGGTGGGTATCGGAGGCGCACTGGAAAAAACGAATCGTTCCGGTGCGATAAACACTGATGATATCTGGTATTCGATTTTCGGTTATAACCCCATTACTCTGCCAATCATGTATTCAAACGGATATGTGCCGGTCATGATGTCAGAAGGTACGATAACATCATCTTGGGAAGCTATTTATAATCCGTGGACAGCCGCTACACAGACAGGATATTCAGAGATATGGAAAAATACCATTAATTCGAATATTACGTTGGAGCAAAATCTTAAATTTATCACGGAAGGTTTGAAATTTATCGGTCGTTTCGGATACGATACATTTAATTACAATTATATACAGCGCCGGAAGAATCCGGAGATGTGGAGAGCTGAGCGTCAACGAAATTCTGACGGACAGATAGTATTTAACCGTGTGGTACCCGAGCGTTTGATGAGCCAAGGCTCTTCAGCGTCAGGCGATAGAAAGGAGTTTGCAGAAGCGGAACTTTCGTATGGCAGAACCTTTGGCGATCACAATGTAGGTAGTGTGCTCAAATATACCCATGACAATTATGTGAATACTTCAGGTTATGGTGGAGATATTATGGCCGGAATTGCCCGCCGCCATCAGGGGTTGGCCGGAAATTTCTCTTACGGATATAAGAATCGCTACCTTCTCAATTACAATTTTGGTTATAACGGTTCCGAAAACTTTGCCAAAGGGCATCAATTTGGTTTCTTCCCTGCTTATTCAGGAGCCTGGAATGTGGCAGAAGAGAGCTTTATCAAGGACAACCTGAGTTGGTTGGGTATGTTGAAAATCCGTTATTCCTATGGAGAAGTAGGGACAGACAACTCTTCTTCCCGCTTCCCTTATCTGGCTGACTTCGGAAATTATAATCGTGCCACAGGTGCAGGTGAAGAAGCGGTCGGTTATAATTGGGGAGATTTGGGAAGTCCCGCTCGCCCCCCCTTCCGATATTCAGGATTGACCTATACGCGTGTATCTTCGAATAATGTAACCTGGGAGATTGCCAAGAAGCATGACCTGGGATTGGATCTCTACCTCTGGAATGATAAATTTGGCTTGACTGTCGACTATTTCAATGAAAGGCGTGATGGTATCTATATGAGGCGAGATTATTTGCCCGATATGGTTGGTATCCAGGGAACGAATCCTTCTGCAAACGTGGGAAGCGTGAAAACCAGAGGGTTCGACGGTAACTTCAAATTTGATCAGAAAATCGGAGAAGTCGGGATGCAGGTAAGGGGTAACTTCACTTACAGCAAGAACGAGATCACCGAAGCCGATGAGATGGTCAACCGTTACCCCTACCTTCGTCGTACCGGATACCGTGTGGATCAGGCCAAAGGTCTGGTGGCGCTGGGACTTTTCAAGGATTATGAGGATATCCGCAACAGTCCCCGTCAGGATTTTGGAGACCAGAGAGACGTGATGCCCGGTGATATCAAATACAAGGATATCAATGGTGATGGAATCATTAATAACGATGATGTTATTGCCATTGGCGCTACTACCCGTCCGAATTTAATCTATGGTCTCGGTATCTCTGCTAGCTGGAAAGGTTTTGATTTCAACCTCCACTTCCAGGGTGCCGGAAAGTCCAATTTCTTTATCAATGGATTTACAGTATATCCGTTTGTCAATGGAGAGTGGGGTAATATCCTGGATGAGATGGCAAATTCCAACCGCTGGATCCAGGGTGTCAATGAAGACCCGAATGCCGAATATCCCCGTTTGAGTTACGGTGGAAATGCCAACAACTACCGTGCGTCCACCTATTGGTTACGCGATGGTTCCTATTTGCGCCTGAAAACATTGGAGATGGGGTATACTTTACCCAAAGTGCTGACCAACAGGTTCTATGTAAATAAAATGCGTTTCCATGTTATCGGCCAGAACATATTGACATTCTCCAGCTTCAAACTCTGGGATCCGGAAATGGGAAGTTCTAACGGGATGAAATATCCATTGGGAAAGACAGTGACATTTGGATTGACTGTTAATCTTTAAATGTTGAATCATATTAGAAAAAACAAATTTAATAAGATGAAGAAAAAATATATTCTATTAAGCGTTATCATCAGTCTGGGAATATTTTTCCAATCCTGTTCCGACTTTTTGAGTGTGGAACGCTATTTCAACGACAGGCAGGACCTGGAGCGTATATTCAACAGCAGGGATTATACTGAGGAATGGCTTGCCAACGCCTATTACCAGTTACTATCTTTTAATCTGGAAATAGGTCATGTGCGCTTTACGCTTACCAATTACTCGGATGATATGATCTTTACCGAGGGAGGTGCAGGGATTTCTTTCTCGAATTATAAGTTCGGCCAGTATGGCCCGCAATACGGTGGTAATGTCAATGCCCTTATTGCACGACCGTGGGATCAATCTTATGAGGGGATCCGCCAGGCTTCTATCTTTTTACAGCATGTTCACCCCGGACCCGAAATTACCGAGGAGATGTACAAAGATCTCAAGGGGCAGGCTTACTTTATCCGTGGCTATCTCTATTGGCTCTTGTTGCGGAAATATGGTCCTGTGCCAATCCTTCCTGATGAAGGGCTCGATTATGAATCATCCTATTCGGATTTGGCTCGTCCCAGAAATTCATACGATGAATGCGTGGAGTATATCTCTGAACAGATGTTGTTGGCTGCTGAGTTGTTAGAGAGTAAGCGGAGTAGTGCAACTGCTTCCCGTCCGACCAAAGGCGCTGCGCTGGCGGTACGTGCCAAGGCATATCTATATGCGGCAAGCCCGTTAATGAATGGAAACAAGGAGATGGCGTCCTTCGTAGACGACAAGGGAAGACAACTTATTTCTCAGGAATATAGTGAAGAGAAATGGGCAAAAGCTGCTGCTGCCGCCTTAGATGTAATGAAATTGGGCCGATATGAGATCTACGTGGTTCCCAGACGATTAAATGGAGGACTCTGGGGAGCCTATCCCAAGACCATTGAACCTCCCTATCATCCGGTGTATTCTGAGAAGAGCTGGAAGGAAGGCGGATGGAAGGATATCGATCCGCTGGACTCTTACCGTGCCTTGTTTAATGGCGACCTTTACGTTGCGGAAAACCCGGAATTGATCTTCTCTCGCGGTGATAACCAATTGAATGACGAATATGGTATACAGTCTATGACCCGTCACCAGATGCCGGTAAGCAGGGGTGGAGGATGGAATTGCCATGGTATCACCGGTAAGCAGTGTGATGCTTATGCGATGAATGACGGCAAGCCATTCGACAGGAATATCAGTCCGAAAGGTTTTACACAGCGTGATGGAGAGTATCCCTACCTGAGAAAAGATGTGTGGCTGGAATATGCCAACCGGGAGCCCCGTTTCTATGCGTCGGTGGCTTTTAGTGGTGCTCATTGGGCCAATGTAAGTGCGAAAGATGCCACTAACCGTGATTTCCAGACATTTTACTATTATGGTGAAGATGACGGACGAAAAATTGTGAGTACCGACGACCGCTGGATACCGACCGGCATCGGAATGATGAAATTCGTCAATCCTAAGGAAAGTTATAAGGACGGAACTGTATATCCTAAGGTAGACCCGGCTATCCGTTATGCGGATATCCTGTTGATGTATGCCGAGGCATTGAACGAACTGACAACTACCCATCAGGTTAAGTCATGGGATGGTAGTGAAACCTATTCTATTTCGCGCGACGTGGCTGCTATGAAGGCTGCCGTACTTCCGGTACGTCTGAGGGCCGGATTACCCAATTTCGATGAAATTGGTATGGGTGATCCTTATGCGAGCGCAGAAGCATTAAGGGCACAGATCAAACGTGAACGCCAGATTGAGTTCTTAGGAGAAAATCAACGCTATTACGACCTTCGTCGCTGGAAAGATGCTCCGGAGGAAGAAAGCCAGATGATTTACGGTTGCAATACTACTGTTCCGAAAGAATATCGCGAATACTTCTATGAACAGGTTGTAGTTCCCAGTGTGCAAACTTCATGGTCAATGAAAAAATATTTCTGGCCGATTGCTTACGATGAATTGAAAAGGAATGCCCGCCTGACCCAGGCACCCGGATGGCCTTCATTTGATTAATTCAGCATTAAAAAATACAATAATATGAAAAGATTTTATATATATTTGACTGTACTGATTGGTGTGTTTTTTATTCTTTCCGGTTGTAATGACGAATGGGAAAGTGAATTATATAGCAGAATGATATCACTGAAGGCACCTATCAACAGAGATGACGTGTCGGTTATCTACTTGAGATACAAACCTAATAATGAGTCGGTAACGTTTAAACTTCCGGTTATCGTAAGCGGATCACGCAAAAATGACAAGGACTATATGGTCCGTATTAGTGTGGATAACGATACGCTTGATTACCTGAATCTCGATAAATATACTGATCGTTCTGACCTATATTACAAACAATTGCCTGAGAATTTCTTCAGCTTCCCGTCACAAACCTGCCATATCCCGGCTGGTACTGATGTGGCACATTTTAACATTGACTTCAATTTTTCAGGGATTGATCTTGTAGAGAAATGGGTTTTACCGCTGACCGTCTTACCCGATCCTTCCTATAAGCTGAACACCTATAAGGGTAGGCAGAAAGCTTTGCTCTGGGTAATGCCGTTTAACGACTATTCCGGTACTTATAATGCTGCAAGTATGTATGTTTATTTTGGGGATAATACTACCAGATACATGACCGCCAGCACCCGTGAGACCAGGGTTGTAAATGACAATACTATCTTCTTTTATGCCGGTATTACCGAAGAACTGGCAGAGAACAGGGGTAAATTCAAAGTAAAATGTGAATTCCTGGAACCCACGGTGGAAGAGATCATAGATTCGAAAACTGAAGAAGGCACAGGCCTTTTCATAAAGAGAGGTAAATTGTCATTGACTGCGGATAATCCGGCTTTGGAATTCGAGGTTATCGGTGAACCGAGCTATGAAATCAAGGAAGAACTGGATATCGATCGCCCGCATATTGTGAAGCGTTTCTTTACGTTGACGATGGAATACAGGTATAAAGACGCTGAATCAAGTGACAATATAGTATTCCCTTATAGATGTAAGGGTACGATGTTGATGCAACGTAATGTAAGTAAACTGATCCCGGATGAAGACCAGGCTATATTCTGGTAAACAGAAAGGTTCCCTTTAAATAATAAATGTCTCCAAATGCCATTCAGGGTTTAATCCCATGGTATTTTGGAGACATTTGATTTTATAAATATTCTCTTGGGTGCTGTTTATGTTGTGATTGAAATCACATTATCACCAAACTCCTTGATCACACATCCCAGGATAAGATGAATATGGACGATATCCTTCTTTGATATTTTCACAGGTTCGTGTACAAGTCGGCCATCCGGATATGTTTTCAGGTTGGAACTATAACCTATGATATAATCTTCTCCTCCATCCTGAAGCTTTTTTGTAAATGCAACTTCACTTGTCTCCACATAATAATTTCTTCCCCATACGATAAGACCTAAATCAATCACTTGCTTGAGCATAAGGATCGACCCGGACGGATATTCCGGCATACTATCCCCATAGTGATAGATGGCTGATGTGGCCTCCGGAAATAACTTACCGGTATCAATCCATTCACGCGTATTATATGATTCCCCTGTATCGGCTCTTTTTTTTCCTTTTTTGACGGCAATCGGGGCATTATCATGTAGGGGTATCCTATACTTCTCCCCTTCCTTAGACAGTTATTACTCTCAATTAAGTTAGTTTCTCGGGACCGCCCCGCGGGGCGGTCCCGAGAAACTAAGCGGCCGCCCGGAACATCTCTTCCGGGGTTTTATAGCCCAATGACTGGTGGGGTCTTTCCCTGTTATAAAACTCAATATACTCTTTTATCTTGT
>NZ_JAYFQD010000017.1:0-18964 GCF_034927365.1 Proteiniphilum sp.
GAGGTGGACATTCCGGCATGTTGACCCCTGCAAGTCTTTAATAAAATGCGTATCCAGGGGAGTTTTACAGAGGGGTCAGGATCCCGGAACAGGGGTCAGCTTGTTCCGGAATGAGGGGTCAGGATAAAACGGAATTTGCAACGGGTACGGCGCCTATGATATCTATGAGAAGAAACGGGGAGTCCTGTTGCTGGGGTGCTGGGCCCATGCCCGGAGAAAATTTGAGCAGGCTTTGGGTAATGATCCTCCCAGAGCCGAATATGCCCTTGCACAGATAGGAAAACTTTACGAACTGGAACGAAAGGCAGTCAGCGATAATCTCACAAGGGAGCAGATAGAAAAATTACGCAAGGAAGAGGCCTATCCTCTTTTATGTGATTTTGAGAAATGGATCGATTCAAACTACCCGCAGGTATTGCCCAAATCGAAAATCGGGCAGGCCATGTCGTATACCTATGGAATTTACCAGCGGCTGGCCCGCTATGTCCTTGACGGTAGATACCGCATTGACAACAATCTGGCGGAAAATGCCGTAAGGCCTCTTGCCCTGGGGCGCAAAAACTATCTGTTCTGTTCAAACCACCAGTCGGCTGAAAGGACGGCCATGATTTATTCCCTTCTGGGCACCTGCAAGATAAATGGCATAAATCCGACTTTCTGGCTTACGGATGTACTGAACAGGATACAGGATCACTCCATACAAAGGCTGGATGAACTTTTACCGGGAAAATGGAAGCCGTTGGAAAAGGTCAATAAATCCGGAGATTAAATTACCTCTCCTCTTCCTCCTGATGACGTTTATATAGACGCCAAACCTGGGATGTCGTAAAGCGGTACCCCTTGCTGGTCTTGAATCCCTGCCTGTTCAGGGTACTCGTAATCTGTAAATAAGTTTTGTTTTCCCTTCTCATCATAATGATGAGGGCCAGGGCCCGCCTGTTGTTCTCATTGTTCCTGGCCTTTGCCTTGTTGGTTCTTGTGCTGTTTGCTATGGCCCGTGCGTGATTGTTCAACAGATTCTCCGGTTTTCCCAGTTTTATCCCCTTGTCCTTTTTTGCTTTCAGGGATTGTCTTGTTCTCTCGGATATCAGTCTGGCTTCATACTCGGCTATCGAACTTATGATATGCAGGATAAACCGGTTGGCTTTCGGGAAATCACAGAAAATTATCTCGACATCACTTTCCAGCAACCGGCTGGTGAATGCAAAATTGCGTGACAGACGATCCAGCTTGGCACAAATCAATATGGAACCTGTTTGCCTGCATTGTTCCAGTGCTTCGGATAATTTGGGGCGGTGGTTATTTTTTCCCGTTTCGGTCTCTATATACGTTTGAAGGATTTTACTGTCATTCTTCACATAATTTTTTATGATCTCCGTTTGGGCTTCTATACCCAGCCCGCTGGCTTGCTGTTTCATTGTACTCTGGCGAAGATATGCTATATAGGTCCCGGACTGGTTTGACTTCATTCTTGCAAAAACTGATTGCTCGTTAAATTATCGTTAACTCCTGTTTATGCAAAGGTAGACCCATTCCCGAAATCCTGAAAGATGACCCAGAGCGAATGCTTACGAATTACTGATTGTTAATTTCTCCCTCCTGAGTTACATTTTTACTGCATTTCCTTTTTATAAATCAGGAACTTTTAACCTTCAATACTCTATACCCTAATTTACCGATGGAATTTTCTATCTGATCAGTATTTATTTGAGAATCATCAAATTCCATCTTTACTTTACTCGAATTAAACAACACTTTGGCAGAAAGTATTCCTTTTCTGTTGTTCAATACCGATTCTATTTTTTGAATACACGATGGACATGTCAATGTTTCTAATTGAAATTCTGCATTTTTCATACCCTTACCTCCATATATATGCATTAATGTACGTGATGTCCACTACCATCTTCCAGAATGTCGTGCAAGGCTTCTATACTATGTGTATAATCTACGTAAGCAGCCACATAAGCGCGACCTTTTTCCGCCGATTCATTCTTAACCTTATCGAGTTCAGTCACTTTTCGGTGTTTTTCCCGAATGATGCTTCCGATATGGTTGTTTAGTTTTTCGAGTAAGTCATCAATATCCTTGTCAGCCAAAGCCTTGTCGCTTAATTGAACTATTTTCTTCGTACTTCCTGCCGGTTTCAGTCCGGTAAACGGCGCCCCTTCCGTTTCCCTGTGAAGGCGGACTAGCGTTTCAAGAAAATGTTTTTCCACAATGGCGTACACTTCCTTGTCTCCCTTTTTCAGATTATAGGTTTTATTAAACAAAGAAATGATTTCTTCTTCTTGTTCTTTATCAATCCATTTCAAAACCAAATTGACGTTATTGGTTTCGAGGGCTTTGAGGGCGTCTTTAACGGTAGGCCCATCGTAAGAATCGCAATGAGCGAAAACTTGAAGCGAGCTAAATACCATAAACAACAATGTTAATGCAACTGAAAGCATTATACGTGAATTGGCTCTTTCTGTGGAAAGATTCTGTGCACTTCTTTTTTCGAAATTAATTTCTTTTGACTTCATAATAAATTTTTTAATTGGTGGATACTAAAATTGTTTTGATACAAAAGTAAGGTAGAAAAAACAAGCCTACGCCCCAGTTTATAAGTTGGGACTTGTTCTCCGAAAGAAAGAAATCCTTTTTTATAAAGTGCTACGTATCGTCTTTTATTCGATGGTTAGGATTGTGCTTTTTTATATTCGCTCGGGGTAAGCCCCGTTGCTTTTTTAAAAGTCCGGTTAAATGCCGATTTGGAGTTGAAACCAGATTCGAAAGCAATGCCCAATAAAGAGAAGTTGTGATAGCTCGGATCAAAAAGCTTATCTTTTACTCCTTCAATCCGGTATCCGTTTACAAAATCATAAAAATTTCGACCATAGTGTTCATTTATGATTCGGGAAAGTTGGTGTGTGGAAGTATTCAATTCCAAAGCGAGTTGGGGAAGTGTCAGGTCGGGATTGAGATAAGGTTTTTCTTCCTTCATATAACGGTCGATTCTTTCCGAGTACGAAGTTATTTCGTCTTCGCTCAGGCTAAGGTTTGCATATTTTACTTTCGCCCCTTCAGGTTCATCTTGCAAGAAGGCATGCCGGTAATCCTCAATGGGAAAATGAGTAAAAATCTCTTGTTGTCGCAGTCCGTAATATCCCAAAAGAACGATAAAAGCTGAAAGGGAAAGCAACAGCCCATTGATACAGAAATACATGGATGAATAATGGAAAACATGATGTATGACAGCAATGATTATCAGAACAGACCAAACTGCCCCGAAAATGTATAAAAGTATTCTCAGCCAATCAAGGTTGATGTTTTCGATACTTGAAAAATTATTTGGATAGTTGCTTTTATGTTTTTGGACTTCCTTAATGCACAATATAAAATATACAGGCCCCGAAAAGGCGGTTGCCAACAGCAACAAAATAAAAAAGAGGGGCGGTTGTACATGGGAGCTTACATGATCCATGCTTATTTTGGCGGCATAATCAGGGAATAGGGAGGCAATAAAAAGATAAACAGCAAAAGTGAGGAATGGAACAAAATGGAGAAAATCTCTTCTTTGCAAGCCTTTTTTTCCTAAAGTCAATGCCGAGGTGTATAAAAATAAAAAAGGCCCATGCAGCAGAAACAGGGATATGACAAAAACCGGAAAAAGTTTAAATCGGATAAAAAAATCGAAGTCCGATATCAAATATAATCCTGTAAATAAACCTAAATAAATAAGCCAATACAATAAGACCCTATCGTGCAATGCTTTTGTCTTTTTCTTTAGAAGCAGTACGGCAAAGAAAAAAGAGCAAAAAGAAGCAATAGAAAATATATAATTCATTAGTTGATTAATTTACAAGTACAAATTGCGCAAAATTTCATATTACCTTCAGGCAATGCTGACTCCGAAAATATATCCTACCAACGCAGTAGCAAACATAGCTGCTGTTCCCCAAAAGCAAATTCTCAACACTGACTTTTTGATGCTCGAACCTCCGGTTTTTGCAGCAATAGCTCCGAGTAATGCTAAAAAAAGCAGAGAGAAACAATATTGATAATAAATCATTTCTTTTACCGGCGCAAGCAAAGCTACGACAAATGGAAGTATCGCTCCGATGATAAATGCGACAAAAGAAGCAAGTGCAGCTTGAAAAGGGTTAGCTTCCATGATTTTGTTTATACCTAATTCATCTCTGGCATGCGCTTCCAAAGCATCATGTTCGGTAAGCTGTTTGGCAACCTGCAAAGCCAGTTCTTCGTTCAACCCTCTTTTTTGGTATATGTCAGCCAGTTCTTCCAATTCTACTTCGGGCATTTCAATTAATGCTTTCTGTTCTCTTGCTAAATCGGACTTCTCAATATCTCCTTGGGAACTAACAGACACATATTCGCCTGCCGCCATTGACATTGCTCCTGCGATTGCTCCTGCTAAAGCTGCCAAAACGATGGGCGTACGTGATGCGCTTGCTGCAGCCACTCCTATAATTATACTGGAAGTAGATAATATACCGTCGTTTGCTCCCAAAACAGCAGCTCTTAACCAATTGGATCTTGTAACATAATGACTTTCTAACCGCATAAGATAAAATAATTTAAATTACATCATACACTCCTTTGATTAACACTTTAGCAGTTGAATTCAAACTGTCGCTTGGTATAATCTCTATCTGATCACCCTTACGTTCGCCTACTTTAACCAACGTTTTACGAAAAGTATATTGCCCATCTTTTTCCGACTTGAAAACCAATAAGAAGTTATCTCCTTCTTCTATAATGACGGCATCGTACGGGATACATAGGACTTTGCGCGATTCGGTGACAAGACGGGCTTCTACGTACATCCCGATAAGCAGTTTTTGTTTCGTATCCTCATCCATTGCGGCATACACATGGATAACGCGGTCATTCCCTTCGACGGATTTACCTATGCGTAAAACAGTTGCTTCAAATTTTTGAGAATCAACCTGCGGCACAACAAATTGTACTCTTTGTCCTGTTTTAAGACTGAGGACATCCTTCTCGAATACCGCCAGCTCTAAGTGCATAGTCTGCGTTTCCACAATTTCCATAATAACATCAGACGGAGAAACAGCCATCCCAACATTCGCATTAATTTCAGTAATAAAGCCGGAAATAGGAGAATAGACCGTAATGAAAGACGAAAATTTTCCTTGTTCAACCTGTGCGGGATTAATATGTAGCATATTCAGCTTTTGACGTAAACTTTCGAATGTAGCTTTAGCACGTTTATATTCACTTTCTGCTTCCAGGTATTTCTTTTGGGAAGAGATTTTCTCGTCAAATAAGGTCTTTTGTCTATCGTATTCTGATTTCAGATACTTAATTTGCCCTGAAATCTCCAGATAAGATTGCTGGAGATCTATATATTCAGGGCTTTCAAGCGTCAAAAGAGCCTGCCCCTTTGTTACTCTGTCTCCGACCAACAGGGAAGTTGCTTTTACATATCCACCCAGAAAAGAGGTTACCTTGGCTCTACTTCTTGGTGGAACATTTACTTTTCCCGAAGCCTTTATCGTATGGTCAAAATCACTTTCCTGTAAAGTGGAAATTACCATTTTCATGGCGTTGAATTGTTCCTGCGTAATTTCCACCAAAGAGATTTCTTCATTTTCTGCATCTCCATTTTCCGGTGCTTTTTTTCCTCCTACACAGGAATGAAGAGATAAGATAGCTAAAACCAAGATATATTGTGCAATTTTTTTCATTGTTCATTGAAATTAAAGTGGTGCAACTCTAAATACGATTTGTTATAAGAAAGAATATTGTCTAAGTAATCCATTTCTATGCTTATCGCGTTCTCCATACTTTGAATGTATTGGAAAAAATCTATCTCGCCGTTTTTATAGCCCGCATCGGCGGTCTTTATGATTTCTTTCGACAGTAGCTGTCCGTTTTCCGTATAATATTTTATCATTTCCCTATGCTGATTTAGTTCCGCCTGTTTTTGCAGATAATAACTTTCTATCTGTATTTCACGGTTGCTTCTCATCGCTTCCCAACTTTTCCGTTCCAACTCTGTTGTTTTGTTTTTCGCTACGTTTCCGCTGAAAAGCAAAGGGATAGCGATTCCTATCTGGAATCCGTTTTGACGGTATCCTAATCCTTTGTTAGTACCTGTAAATAACTCGATGCTCAGATCGGGAAGCCAGTTTTGATTTTGAAATTTCACCTGTGACAAATGAGTTTTACTTACAGTTTCCAGATATTGCTTTTGCAACTCTTTGCCGGCATTCGTGTCGTTGAGATGAAGCAAAACCAATTCGTCATTCCGTATCCAATATTCTTCACCACCTTGTATCAACGATTTCAATTGTTCATAAAATGCATGTTTCTGGTTTTTAAGCTGTACCAAGTGAGTGTGAATCTGTTTAAATTTAGCTTCAGCCGTAATTTTTTCCAGATAATTGGATTCGCCTAACTCGAATTTACGGCTGCCTGCATTAGAAAAATCGGCATAGAGGCTGTCTAATTGAGTATATAGTTTTTCTTTGTTTTGAATATAAACAATTTGTTCATAGATCAGTGAGATGTCGAGAACCAGCTTGTTTTTTTGTATTTCGTACAATGCTTTATGCTGTTCCCATTGCGATTTGTAAACCTTCCTGCGTGCACCATAGACTGTTGGAAAAGAGAATGTCTGTTCAACGCCAAATACTCGCAATGCCTCATCGTTAGGTGCTACATTATTTTCATCATAACCATAATAGACAGATGTTTTTTCAAAATCAAAAGCAGTGTTGATATTCGCTTGGGAGGCATCGGTTTGTAACTGATAAGAAATCAATTCCTTATTATTACTTAAGGCGGCTTCAATCAGTTTGTCCAATTCGGGATTATTCTGTGAATAAACATCCATACCTATTAAACATATTAATGCCAGACAAGCAATTTTATATTTCTTCTTCATTTTCAGCCAGTTTTTTATCAAACATTTTAAAAAGGACAGGCAGCACGACCATTGTGAGAAGGGTTGCAGTAAACAATCCGCCAATAACGACTGTAGCCAATGGGCGTTGAACTTCCGCCCCTGCCGATGAAGAGATCGCCATCGGAAGAAATCCCAATGCTGCAGCCGCTGCAGTGAGGCATACGGGGCGTAATCGGTCTATTGTCCCTTGCAGTATTAGTTCGTCAACATTTTTCATCCCTCTTTTTTTTAGTTCTTTCAGATGTTCTATCAAAACAATCCCGTTGAGTACCGCAATGCCGAATAAGGCGATAAAACCGACTCCCGCCGATATACTGAATGGCATTCCCCTTATCCAAAGCAATAATACACCACCCACAGCCGAGAGCGGTATGGCAGTGAAAACGAGTAATGTTTCCTTTATTGAACCGAAAGCGAAATATAGAAGTATAAAAATCAGACAAAGTGCTACAGGTACCGCTATTTTCAATCGGTTGAGCGCATTTTGCATGTTTTCGAATTGTCCGCCATAGGTAATATTATACCCCGCAGGCAAATTGATTTTTTCATTGATAATAACCGAAATGTCCTTAACAACGCTTTGCATATCCCGCCCACGTACATTCACTCCTATTACTACGCGACGCTTGGTGTCGTCGCGCGATATTTTAGCCGGCCCTTCCGTATAGTCCACTTTGGCAAGTTCCCGAAGCGGTATTTGTCCGCCCGCGGGCAGGGGAACATGGATGTTTTCCAAATCTTCGATATCATTGCGAAGGTTCTTCTCAAGACGTATTACCAGATCAAACCGACGCTCTCCCTCAAAAACACTTCCTACTGCAGTTCCCGCGAATGATAAAGCGACGATATCGTTGATATCGGATATGTTCAGCCCGTATTGTGCAATGCGGGTGCGATCATATTCCACAGTCATTTGAGGTAGACCGTCTATCTTCTCTATAATAATATCAGCCGCACCTTCCACACTACTTATAGCACGTTTTATCTGCTCGGCTTTCTCTGCAAGAATGGTCAGATTTTCTCCGAAAACCTTGATGGCTACATCGGAACGTGTACCTGAAACCAGTTCATTGAAACGCATTTCAATAGGTTGCGTAAATTCTATTTCCATATTCGGAATAGTCGCGTTCAATTTATTTTTTATTTTGTCGGCTAATTCGTCTTTCGATCCCGCCGATACCCATTCGCTTCGAGGCTTGACTTTTACAATAATATCGCTTTCTTCCATTGACATTGGATCGGTGGGAACCTCGGCTGCACCTATGCGACTGACAATCTGCTCCACTTCAGGGAATTTATCAAGAATGGTCTTTTCTATAAGCGTTGTTGTCTCAATCGTTTTTGCCAATGAAGTTCCTGTTTTCAAGACCGGTTGTATTACAAAATCGCCTTCGTCTAATTGAGGAATAAATTCCCCTCCCATGCGGGAGAATATGATAACAGCCATTATCAACAGAGTTATTGCTCCGGCAAGAGTTTTTTTACCATTTTTCAGTGCCCATGTAATAACAGGTAAATAAGACTTTTTTATTGTTTTCATTATAAAAGAAGTGATGCTATTTTCTTTTTGTTCCCGAGGTTTTATTATTATGGAAGATAAAACCGGAACATAAGTCAGACAAAGCAACATGGCTCCTATTAATGCAAAAATGAATGTCAGCGCCATTGGACGAAACATCTTTCCTTCCACTCCCGAAAGCGAGAGTATGGGGATAAAGACAATGAGAATAATCAGTTGTCCGAAAATAGCGGAATTCATCATGGTAGATGAACTCTTTAGTGTTATTTTGTCGATCTCTCTTCGCTTGTTACGTATTGACAGATGGTTCAGCCCGACAGCATTCGCTGTTATTTGAGCAGAAACAAATTCCACTATAATGACAGCGCCGTCTATGATTATTCCGAAATCTATCGCACCGAGACTCATCAAGTTTGCATCTATTCCGAATATACGCATCAGGGAAATTGCAAAAAGCAGTGACAGCGGGATCACGGAAGTAACAACAATTCCCGATCGTATGTTTCCGAGTAAAAGTACAACTACGAATATGACAATCAAACATCCGAGAATCAGGTTTTCGGCAATGGTGAACGTCGTTTTGGCGACCAATTCGCTACGTTCCAGAAAAGCATTGATATAAACGCCTTCGGGAAGGCTTTTCTGTACTTCCTCAACCCTTTCTTTTACGGCGTTGATCGTTTCTTTGGAATCGGCTCCTTTCAACATCATTATCTGACCGAGAACCTTTTCTCCTTCTCCATTTCCCGTAATTGCACCGAATCGGTTGGCGTTCCCAAATTGCACAGTCGCAATATCTTTTACCAAAACAGGAATACCGTCATTGTTCTTTACAACGATGTTTTCAATATCCTCAATAGAACTTATTTTTCCTTCTCCTCGTATAAAATAACTTTGATTGACCTTTTCAATATACGCCCCTCCGGCTATGCTGTTATTTTTTTCGAGAGCGGTCATCAATTCTCCTGTTGTAATATCCATCGCCTTCAACCGGGAAAGATTGATAGCGACTTCGTATTGCTTCAGGTATCCGCCCCATGTATTAATTTCGACTACTCCGGGTATTCCCGAAAGTTGCCTTTTAACGATCCAATCCTGTATAGTTCGAAGATCTGCAACAGAATATCTGTCTTTGTAGCTGGGCTTCACATCGAGAATATATTGGTAAATTTCCCCTAAGCCCGTCGAAATCGGTCCCATTTCAGGAACACCGAAACCTTTTGGTATCATTTCGGAGGCTGTGTTTATTTTTTCGGCTATCAATTGTCTGGGAAGATAGGTGCCCATGCTTTCATCAAAAACAATCGTTACTACAGACAGTCCGAATTTGGAAATAGAACGGATTTCCTGTACGCCCGGCAGGTTTGCCATTTCCATTTCGATAGGATAGGTAATAAATTGTTCAATGTCTTCGGTCGAAAGGTTTGTAGAAGTAGTTAAGACCTGCACCTGATTGTTGGTTATATCCGGTACAGCACCGATAGGTATATGAAAAACCGAATAAATACCATATATGAATAAGGCAAGCGTAAACAGCAATATGATAAGTTTGTGTCCGAGACTGAACCTTATAATCTTTTCTAACATCTAACTTTATTTTATACCTAATTATGATGACAAGGAACAAAAATAGGAAGATGTGGAATGAAATAGCTTAAGATTTGCTTAAGATTGATGGATTTGCAGTCTGACAGCCGTTCCTGAGTTTTCTTTACTTGAAATTTCTATCTTAATATTCAAGAGAGAACAGAATCTTTCAACGATAGATAGACCCAAGCCGAAGCCTTTGATGTCGCCGTGGTCAGTGGAACGAAAGAATTTATCGAAAATCCGTTCCAAATCCTTTTCGGAGATGCCGATTCCGTAATCTTTTATTTCACAAGTTATGGAATGATCAACTTTCCTTATCCTGATTTCTATCTTACCATCCTGATAAGAGTATTTGATAGCATTGGAAAAAATATTGGTAAGAATCGTTGAGAATAAATATCTGTCGGTTTGAAAGAGAATATCCTCAGAAGAGATATCATAATCCACATGGATGTTCTTCTGCTCAATGTTTGGTGCAAAATAATTCAGGGCTTCGTGAATCATTGAGTTTAGATTTACATCTTTCTCAATGCGCAAAGATTGCTTCTGATTTTCAAAACGCGTCAGGATAAGCAAATCGTCCACCAAATGGTTTAAGCGGTCTATTTCATGGATGCAATACTTGACTTTTTCTTCATATTCCTCTTGTTGTCGGGGTTTTCGGATTAGAACTTCCAATGTTCCTTTGAGTATAGCCAGGGGTGTACGGAATTCATGCGAAGCATACGATGTGAATGATTTTTCACGCTCGATCGTCTTTTCTATACGGTTGAGTAATTCGTTTATGGTGTCGGACAAGACGTACAGTTCATCTTTGTTATAAGGTAGTGGAATTCGATCGGTTAGATTGTCCCGCGATATTCTATTCGATGTTTCGATAATATCGTTAATGGGTTTGATGCTCTTGCCGGCAATAAATCGTGCGATAAAAAACAGAATAATTAAAATAA
The DNA here is from genome assembly GCF_034927365.1 of Proteiniphilum sp. Lineage (GTDB taxonomy): Bacteria > Bacteroidota > Bacteroidia > Bacteroidales > Dysgonomonadaceae > Proteiniphilum. The sequence continues at coordinate 10,997 of NZ_JAYFQD010000017.1, forward strand.
TCGGATAGGTTATCAGTAAACTATGCTTCAATGTTTCCAATACGACTTCAGAACCTTCGCGTGCCACAGCGACTAACAAGTGTCCGACCCGTTTGCCGCTATCATCCAGAATAGGGACTTGCACCTGGCGAATCCTTTTCTCCGCTAACTCTCCGTTAAAAAACACATTGTCTTTCTGATTGGAATCATACAGTAAATTACTGCTTTTTAGGTTCGGAGATTTGTCAATAAGATTGCCGTCAATATCCAAGAACTCAATAAAGACCGGATCGACACCGACCGTATTGTGTTCCCGTTCCATCCATTCCTTATGCCTTTTCAGGGCAATCGTTCCGTCCTTTACTTCTATTTCATGTGAATGGCGGTCAACTTCGCGTTGCAGGTCTTCGTTCAGATGCTCGGACACATTATACTCCACCACCATATAGATAGTAATGAAAACAAGTCCGGTTAATAATGCCGTTGTAATCATATAATACAAGGCTATCCTGTTTCTGAATGAAAAACTCTTCATATTTATTCGTTGGCGATATATCCTACACCTCTGACAGTTTTGATATATCCATTCTTTTTATCTAAATTCAACTTTTTACGGATAGCATTAATGAATACATCGATTACGCCCGTATCGTACTCAAAGTTAATACCCCATACTTTATCTATGATCTCATCTCTTCTGCAAACGTTTCCTTTGTTTCTTATCAGATATTCTAATAATTCAAATTCGCGTTGAGTAAGTGCTATATCCGAAGAATCCATCTTTACCTCGTATGTATTGGTATTAAGCGAAATATTGCCTAATGCCAAGATATTTTGTCTCTTTTTATTCCGAAAATGGATTTTTATCCTTTCCAGCAACTCTTCAAAACTGAATGGTTTTTTTATGTAGTCGTTTGCTCCAAATTGTAATCCTTCGATGGTTTCCTGTATTGTATCTTTAGCGGTAAGAAATAAAATGGGCGTTTCAGAATCTTTCTCCCTGATTGCTTTACACACTTCTATTCCTGAAATCTTAGGCAACATCCAGTCAAGTAATACAATATCCGGTTTTGAAGATTCAAAAAAGTCAATTCCTTGCTTTCCATTGACAGCAATTGTAATCTCATAACCTTCTTCTTCTAATCCCTGTTTGAGAAAGTTGTAAATTCCGGGTTCATCTTCTATTATTAGAATGTGTATCATCTGAATGCAAAGATATGACAAATAGTTTTATTTATAACTTTAATATCTTAGATTACACAATGTTGATTGACAAAGTGTAAATTTTAAGATCCATATTATTAGTCTGTTAATAACAACTCTGAGACATATTTAAATCTTCCCATTCGGAATAATCGGATGATAAAAGATAACAACAAAATATCTCATATTTATACATGCGATAATAAATAACCGGCTACTGATCCTGCCAAAACAATAAATGCACTGTTTATTTTGGTAAACCTAAAGGTAATGATAAGCCCGACAATGGCAATTAGGATTGTCCGCCAATCCGTTATGGTTTCCTTACCCATTGCAAAACAGACAGCGATAATAATGGCAACCGAGGCTACATTTACTGCATCTAAAAATGCAGAAAAACCGACCGAATTTCGCATCCGCTTTATCAATGGATTGAGCAGGGCGACAAATACAAATGAAGGAAGAAAAATCCCAACCGTAGAGATGACAGCACCTCCAATGCCATTGATCTGATATCCGACAAAGGTAACCGAAGAGAAAACCGGGCCCGGCGTAAATTGCCCCACGGAAACAGCATCAATTAATTGTTGCCGGCTCAAAAGTCCCGTTGCTACTAATTCGGTATCCAGAAAGGCAATCAGCACATAACCACTGCCGTATAATATAGCTCCAATCTTTAAAAAAGTAAGAAACAGGTTTAAGTTGGTTGCCGATATCAGAGCCGAGCTTGTAACCTGCAAAAGAGGAAAAGGTAAAAACCCGTGCAGACTGTCTGTTTTTCTGTTCCTGACAGTGGCGGACAGCAGAGCAAACAATCCTGCTCCAAACATCAGGTAAATCTCATGGATATTCAGGAATGAAAGGATCAGCACGGTTATTCCGATCAGAATCAATTCGGTAGTTTTCAACGATTTCTTTGCAAGCGGATAGACTGCCGAAAGGATGATGGCTATTATAGCAGGCTTAATGCCATAAACAAACGGCTGCACTTCAGGGAGCTGTCCATATTGTTTATACAACACGGCAAAAATGAGTGTTATAAAGACAGCCGGCAAAATAAAACAGATACCGGCTACAATCAACCCTTTCCATCCTGCGCGTGCATGCCCGATATGGATAGCCATTTCTGTGCTGTTGGGGCCGGGAATTAAATTCGTAGCCCCCAGTAAATCCAGAAATTCTTGTTCGTTCAACCATTTACGCTTTGTTACCACCTCTTGTTGCATCATGGCAATGTGTGCCGCAGGCCCGCCAAAGGCGGTAAAGCCCAATCGCAAGAACAATTTTGCGATCTCTTTTATATCAGAACCTTTATTAATATTCGTTTCGTTCATCTGCTGTTCAAACTTTTGCCGTTTATATGATGTATTTCGAGTTCAAAGAAAGTAATTAATTCGATTCCCGGATATAGTATTTTTTCCTTAACCAGAAAGCAATATTTACCAACAAAATAAGTACCGGTACTTCAACCAACGGGCCGACAACACCGGCAAAGGCTTGCCCGCTGTGCAAGCCGAAGACGCCTATGGCAACAGCGATAGCCAGTTCAAAATTGTTGCCTGTGGCAGTAAAAGCAATCGAAGCATTCTTATCGTAAGATGCACCAATGAGCCTGCCTGCAAAAAAACTAAGGAAGAACATCATCACGAAATAGACTAATAACGGCATGGCAATTCGAACCACATCTAACGGTATCTGTACGATTAACTCCCCTTTTAAACTGAACATCAGCACAATCGTAAACAATAAAGCGATAAGGGTAATCGGAGAAACAGCAGGAATGAACTTTTCCCTGTACCATTGTTCCCCTTTGAGTTTAAACAATAGCAAACGGCTGAGAATACCCATCAGGAAAGGGATACCCAGATAAACAGCGACCGTTTCGGCAATTGTTCCGATGGATATATTCACGATTGCACCCTCAAAACCGAATAGCGGAGGTAGTTTTGTGACAAATATCCAGGCATAGAAACTGTAAAAAAACACCTGAAAGATGCTGTTCAAAGCGACCAAGCCGGCGCCGTATTCGGTATTCCCCTCAGCCAGATCATTCCAGACAAGCACCATTGCAATACATCTTGCAAGGCCGATGAGAATGACCCCTACCATATATTCCGGATAATCGTGCAGAAAAAAGATAGCCAGTAAGAACATTAAAATTGGGCCGATAATCCAATTCAGTACCAGTGATACCGTCAGTATTTTTACATTGGAAAATACCTTCGGCAGTTGTTTGTAGTCCACTTTCGCTAACGGCGGGTACATCATCAGGATAAGACCGATAGCCAACGGTATGTTTGTCGTTCCGCTTGACAAGGAGTCTATATAACCGCTGAATGACGGGATGAAATAACCTAATCCCACCCCGATAGTCATTGCCAAGAATATCCATAGGGTTAAGTTTCTGTCCAGAAAATTCATTTTCTTTTTACTCATGAACCTTTATTATATTTAGGTACAGTTCGTAAAATGCTTTTTTGATCTCATCCTTTACCCGGATATACTCCGATTGTATAAATTCAGGCGTTCTTGTGGCTTCGGACGGATCATCAAACCCGATATGCAAACGGTTCTTAACTTTTCCGGAAAACGTCGGACAAGTCTCATTGGCACCACCACAAACGGTAATCACATAATCCCATTCATCATGGATGTATTTTTCAACAGGATCGGATGTGTGGTGCGAAATATCCACTCCCGCATCTTTCATCACTTCTATGGCTTTGGGATTTACCTGCCCGCTTGCTTTTGTCCCGGCGGAATAAACCGATAGTTCAGGATCGAATGATTGCAAGAACCCGTGTGCCATCTGACTGCGGCAACTATTACCCGTACAAAGAATCAAGATTTTCATTTTATTGTATTTATAATCATTATTCTTATTTCGTCGAATAACGAACATGTATTTTTTAAAAATATCATATAGCATACTTTTCCGCTCTCTTTCTGATATCAGCAAATATCATCTGTTTCGGGTAATTGGGTAAAAAAGCCACTGAATAATTCTTTCGCTTTATTCCAATACTCTCTATTGATGCAATACTTCACAGTGGGTAATGTAATTGTACCCTGAATTAATCCGGCATCTTTGAGCTCTTTCAAATGCTGTGATAAAGTGCTTTTGGCAATCGGCAGTAGCTCCGACATATCTCCATGATAACAACAGGATTGGGTTGCCAGCATCTCCAGGATAGCAATACGGATGGGATGCCCCAAAGCTTTTGCAAAGCGTGCGAGTTGCTCCTGGTCGGCTGTCGATTCTTTCTTTGACATATGTTTGGTATTTATTGTTCGCAAATATTACGAATGATAATTTTCTTTGTTTTTATTGATATTTTAGGAATTCGGGCGGATAAAATAAACCTAATTGTTTCTGATTGCTTAAATTAGACCTGTAAAAAAGAATATCTATTCCAATTATACTTATGCATTTTTACGTATTTTCATTACCAGCCAAAGAGAGACTCCCGTAACCATAAGGACTAATAGCCATAGATTTCCGGAAAAAGGGTTGTAAGCTGATAACATTTTGGAAAAGCTTTCTCCCATTGACAAACCCATTCCGAATTCAAAAATTAAAGTCAAAACGACCCAAATCAATCCAATGTTGCAATAAGTTCTTGAATTAGTTGCCTTTAACTTCGGAATTAGAAAATATGAGATAAGTAAGATAAACAATGAGAGCAATATTCCGCTTACGGGTAAGGCAATACTCTGACCTAGCAAACGATTCAATACGGACTCTCGCAAAACACCATTCAATATGGCAAACGGAATAATCAATAGCCAGATTAAAATAGATTTTAATATCATCTCAAACTTTTTTTAATTAAAAACTCATAGGATTTTATTCCTCATACTATCCGTTTTTATTGTTCGCAAATATACGAATAAAATTTATATTCGTAATTTTACGAATATAAATTTTCGTTAAATATTCTTTCTCTTATTGACAACTAATTATGAGCACTTACTTAGTAATTTTATGCTCAACTGTTAAGTGTACCCTTTATTGAAAATTACGAGTTTTCAACATTGAGACATTCATCGAACACATGTTATTTATAAAATGAAAATAGTGCTTAACAATCTTACAAGTACAAAGGTTGGAATTGTTTTTTGACAATAAGTGCAAGGTGCAAGTATCTATATATAGATAAACTTGCACCTTGCAGTGTGCCGTGAGAATGTGGAATGGCTGCCATATTCGTAACTGCAACATAGATGGAAGTTGGCCTTCCGCAATCGCTTTACAGGAGGAGATTGCAAACCAATGTATGCTGCTCTGTTCAAAAGGCAGGGTAGTGAGCGATACATAGCGGCATTAGTCGTTAGGTGGCTGTATAGGAGATGACCGAAAGGGAACCATTGATTATGCGTCGAAATGCAACAAGATGATGTCAAAACCGGGTTGATGCAAGAAATCCGGGATAAGTTCAGAGGATACCTGTTTACTGTCTGTTCGACATCCGGCGTAGAGGTGGCATGACCTATATGGAGGCTATGTTGTGGAACACGGGAACTCACCAAGAGATGTTAAGGGAGCAACCAAAAGCGGTAACCCCGCAAGGTTTAAGTACCGATACTTTTGGTGGGGGCGGACTGCTTCGTAGTAGTGATGAAGTTGTTGTAATGGCAATGGAACGAAGGGGGCAGCTTATCCGGCGTATTTGTCTTGTACAACTAATTAAATTTTAGGATGACACAAAATCAAAACGCAAAACCGTTTACAATCGACAAGTATACAGTAATGAATGCTTGGAAGCGGGTTAAAGCAAACAAGGGAAGTGCGGGAATTGACAATGTAAGTATAACCGATTTTGAGGGTAATCTCAAATGTAATTTATACAAGTTGTGGAACCGCATGAGTTCTGGAAGTTACTTTCCTAATGCTGTAAAGTTGGTGGATATACCTAAATCTTCGGGTGGAACACGTCCGTTAGGTATTCCGACAGTAGAAGACCGTGTTGCTCAAATGGCAGTTGTCATGCTGATAGAGCCGAGAATGGAGCAAGAGTTTCATTCGAATTCGTATGGCTATCGCCCGAATCGAAGTGCTCATGATGCATTGGCAAAAGCACGGGAACGCTGTTGGCGGTATGATTGGGTATTGGATATGGATATCAGCAAATTCTTTGATACCATAGACCATGATTTGCTCATGAAGGCTGTAGAGCGTCATGTTCAAGAAAAGTGGATACTGCTTTACATCAAGCGTTGGCTGAAAGTTCCGTACGCGACTCAAACCGGAGAACGTATAGAAAGAAATATGGGTGTTCCACAAGGTTCAGTCATAGGGCCGGTTCTTGCGAACCTGTATCTTCACTATGTGTTCGACAAATGGATGTCGATTTATTATCCATCTATTCCTTTTGAACGTTATGCCGATGATACAATATGTCATTGTCGGAATCTTGAAGAAGCCCAAAGGCTTAAAGCATCCATAATCGAACGTTTCGCAACCTGCAAGTTAAAGCTGAACGAATCCAAGACACGTATAGTTTACTGCAAAGACGGAAAACGAAAAGGAGAGCATACTGAAATCACATTTGATTTCTTAGGCTATACCTTTCAACCTCGTGCTTTGAGAAACAGAAGTGGACAGGTCTTCAACGGCTTTTCTCCTGCAATTAGCAAGAAAGCCAAGAAACGCCTCCACGAAAAGATGCGATATTGGAATCTGAACAGACATGTACAGGTAAAACTATCTGACATCGCTGCCGGAATAAATGCTGAGATTCGAGGCTGGATAAACTATTATGGCAAATTCTATAGTAGTTCGCTGAAATCCTTTCTTCAGGAAATCAATTTGAAATTAGCACGTTGGGCAGAAAGGAAGTATAAGCGTTTTAGGAGAAATCCGAACAAGGCTTATAAATGGTTGGTGAAAGTGGCATCCGAAAATCCCCGTTTGTTTTATCATTGGCAATATGGTGCCAAACCAAACAGATTGAGACCGTTTGGATAAGAAGAGCCGTATGAGGGGAGACTTTCACGTACGGTTCTGTGAGAGGCTTGGGCTGAAATGCCCAGGCCTACTCGACCTTGAGTTAAAACATTAATAATGAATATGCTTGTTTATTGATATTTTTGTTGTATCTTTGAACCCGAGTCATATGCGGACATATCTGCACTAATTGATGACAAAAAATCGTTCTTTCACAACATTCCCAAATCATTACCTATTAGGTTTGATTTGATAAAAAGTGCTATCAATGAATTATATACGCGGTCAGGTTCGCATTTCGTCCGGACCGCTGAAAGATAAGCCAAACGGCGAAATCTTAAAGCCAAAGTCTGTAATTCATTGATTACAGACTTTTTTTGTAAATAAGCTATTTCAAACCTCGTTACCAAATCATTACCTATGGTAATATTAAGCGAGTTAAGATATTGGTAAATAGCGGATTAAGTGATTGAGTTCACATTCCGTCCATACCGCAAAATAAAGCTCTAAGTAGATAAATATAAACTACTTAGAGCTTTTTATTTTTGGTTAGGGACGGAATAAGGGACGGTTTTTGTTTTTAGCCAAAAGTTTGATTTACTGTCATTTAATTTATTTTTCCTCGCAAATATTTTTTGGAAATATTTTTCTAATCACAGAAACTTTACTAATTTAGTCCATGAATTGAGGATTAAATCAAAAATTACATGAAACCATTTTCAGTAAGACCGTGCATCAGAAGAGATAAATCGCTTAAAAATGGCAAATACCCTATTTATCTATGGGTTAGAGTTATGGGCGAAGCAATAAGAGTGCCTTCTGGTTACGAGATAGAAGAA
>NZ_JAYFQD010000032.1:0-118047 GCF_034927365.1 Proteiniphilum sp.
GAACAGAGAAGTTAAGCCCGATCGCGCCGATGGTACTGCATGTCTTGTGGGAGAGTAGGTAGCCGCCATCCTTTACAGGAGCCCCCGTGAGAGTAATCTTGCGGGGGCTTTTTTTTCATGCCATAGAACACTGTTTTAGAACATAAAGAGTTATTGTTTTTATTCCTTAAATTGGTCGTATGTTTGTAATCTGATTCTATAACATGAATTGGAGGTGTATGGACATCTAACAGTTACATTAACCGTTAAAGTAATTCTATAGAAATACAATAAAGTAACCGTATGAAAAGCGATTTTTGCTCTTTGTTGGCATTTCCTGCAATTTCCCTATTAGGCAGGATTCTTTTGGCCGGAAAGTTTCAGGTTTTTATCCTTTTTCCATTGTTTGTTTTCTTGTCATGCACTGGAAAATCTATAAACGTAGCGAGCGAGTCAGGCAACGATAGTATTCCCGAGGGTGCAATCCCGTTTGAATACGATTTCAAAATGAAGAAGGTAATTTTAATTCCAGGACTACTGGATGATTCTATTCCTATGAAATATTTATTGGAGACAGGATTAGGAGTAACTGTATTTTCTGATAGTTTTGCTTATGATTTCGAGGATGATGGACGGGTACAAAAATTAAAGACTATACAAATAGGAAAATGGAAAAAGAGTTACGGTAATTCGTTAAAAGCTAACTATTTGGATAAAAATAATTATATATATAAGAATTTTTTAGAAGAGCAAGTAGCTTTTATCCCATGGCATTTCTTCGATAAGAAAATAATAGAAATATCATTTACACATCAATACATTCGGGAAATTTTTACTACAAAGAACCTTTCAGGGTATGATTCTGTAAAAATTACGATCGATTCAGGTTTATTGAAAATACCCGTCAGTGTTTTTTTACAAGGGAAAAAAATAAATGAGTTTGTTTTTATTGATACAGGTTCTAATGGAGATGTATCGCTCAATTATAACATTTCACTTAAATACAAAATAAACACCGAGAACGCGACTCAGGGTAGGTTGAGAGGATATAGTGTGGCGCATTCCCGTTTTTCCCTTCCTGCTGATACCATTAAAGTAGGTAGAAATTTTGTAACCACTGGACACTATATTTCTTTTGCCTCAGAGAAGGCTCAATTGATGCCTTTTGGGGGGCTTATAGGTACTCGATTTTTCGAGAATTTTGATGTCATTTTGGATTTGAAAAATTATTATCTGTATCTCAAACCGGTGAAGAGAAATAATTGAATTTTAAATTCGTTTGTTTGACAGGTGTACATAAAAGTCTATTTATGAAAACACCCAGAGCGCAGGAGAGACATGGGCCATGTCTCATCGTCTTGCGCCAAACAGCATTATCGTTGGACGACAGACTGCTGGTGCAAATGGAAATGTTGGAAGAATTTATTTGCCCGGAGGTATTGAATTCAAATATACCCAATTGGGAGCTTATTATCCCAATTGGGTGAAATTACAACGAGAAGGTGTGAAAATAGACATTCCCGTATCTCCTACACTGGATGATATTAAAGCTGGACGGGATGTTTGGATCGAGAAAGCCATTGAGATCATTGAAAATTAATTCAACGATCAATATGGGACCGAACAATAAACCGAAGATGGAGCTATAATTTAAATGCAAGAATAATGATCAACTGAACTTCAGTGAACTGCTCTTATTCACACTTTTATCCACTTCTTTCGGATTACCGAAACAGGTAACGTCGGCAGCACCCGAAACGGAAATATCGAGGCGATTCGTAACCCGGATGCTCCCGTCGGCTGCACCTGAAAAACCGGCATTACAATTGCGGGCAGTGAGTTTGGAAGCCGAAACATCACATCCGCCGCTGGCATTCAAGATGAGCTCGTCGGTCTTCCCGGACAGTTCAATATCACATCCTCCACTGGCGGTGATCACGGCCGCCTGTGCGGATATATCATACAAGTCCACATCGCTTCCACCACTCACGTCGGCTCTCACTGTCTCTGCTGCAATAAAGCTTATCCTGGCATCACATCCTCCCGAAAACTGGCCCTTAAATAGCTTACACTCCAGCCTTAAATTTTCCAGATCGGTACCACCACTCAATTCAAGCTCAAAATCACCTGTTTTTATGGGAGTATCAAAACGGATATCTACACCACCCGATGCGTCTATCCTTTCTAAATCCGTAACAGTGACATATACTTTTTGAACTGTGTTATGTGAACGAAGCAATTTGTTGAGAGAAAATGAGCTGTTACCCTTTTTGTTATAAACATACAGCGTGCCATTTTTGACTTCCACGACAGCCCTGTCCAATATATCCTCGCTGACTTCTATAGAAACCGACTGGCGGTCACCTTGACGAACCACAACATCCCATCCGCCCGAGGCATTGATCGCAGTAAAGGACGATACCTGACGGTTTTGTTTTATGATCTTGTTCTGCGCCGGTGCGCTGACGAGTGCCATTGTGGCAAGGATAATTGTAAATAATGTCTTCATTGTTGAAAATGTTTAGTTTATATTCTATTTTATTATAAGACTTGATTTGCGTCGGTTTGGTTACAACTTTCTTTCAATTTTTTTATTTACCATTCAAGCTTGGTTTTTCACTCGACTTTTACTATATTTGTGCTAAAAAAGGAGATATAGACAATGAATAAGATCTGCCAGCCAAAATAACTCTGGTTGAAAGTGTGGGCTAATGGGAAATTGATAAGTCGATTCTTTTATTATTCTGTGGTTTATATTTGATATTTTTATTAAATAATATTTTGAATCTATTATATGTTTGCGTTAATTAACTATATTATTTTGTGTTTTAACTTTCAGAACTCTATTTTTGTGCGTTGTATTTTTCGCAGATTGTAATATTGACTTCTTGCTATATAATGTAAAAATAAAATTTTAAGATAGATGTTGACCCTTTTATTAATTGTGCACGTCCACGTCTATTTTTTGTGTACGTACACGGTTGAATGGAGGTGATTATAAAGCATTCGGTTGATTTTTAATTTCTGATTTTTAATGAGTTAAGTTGGTTTTTCGAGTTGTTGAGAGATTGAAAAATATAGATGGGTATGCATGTTCTTAAAGAGTTTTTTGAGGTTATTTTGTCTATTATGTCAAATTATTAAAAACGAAAGATTAATCAACAAATGTTCACTGTGGTTTTCGGAGTGGACTCAATTATTGAATTTATAAATTTAGTAAAAACATTCACATGAAAAAGCGAATTCAAATTATTCTATTACTGATTTTTCTTATCTCTCCCTTGTGGGTAATAGCTCAGGAACAAAAGCTTATAAGAGGTGAGGTTATTGAAGAGGATTCCGGGGAGCCTTTACCTGGTGCAGCAGTCTTAGTCGAAAAATCAACCAGAGGAGTAACGACCGACATTGATGGGACTTTCGAAATAAGAGCCTCCCAATCGGACAAGTTGGTAATTTCTTTTGTCGGAATGGTCTCACAAACTGTCGAAGTGGGCAAGCAGACATACATAAAAGTGGCTCTCCGTTCAACAGCCAGTGAACTTGAAGAAGTTACCGTTGTGGCATTTGGCCGACAAAAGAAAGAGAGTGTCGTTTCTTCTATATCGACTGTAAAAATTGGTGATATAAAAATTCCATCCTCTAACCTGACTACCGCATTTGCCGGAAGAGTAGCAGGACTCATTTCTTATCAGACTACCGGAGAACCGGGTGCAGATAATGCTGAGTTTTTTGTACGTGGAGTTTCCTCTTTCGAAGGATCCCGTTCTTCTCCTTTGATTCTTATCGACGGTTTTGAGGCCACAAAAGATGATTTGGCGCGTTTGCAGCCCGATGATATCGAAAGCTTTTCAGTTATGAAAGATGCCACTGCGACTGTTCTTTATGGTGCTCGTGGTGCTAACGGTATTCTTATCGTGAACACGAAATCGGGATTGGAAGGCAAGCCCAAAATCAGTGCAAGATTTGATATGAACGTAGCTACCCCTACCCGTGTCAAGGAAGTGTTAGATGGCGTATCTTATATGCGGATGTATAATGAGGCTCAGATCAGTCGCAATCCGGAAGCTGTTCCTTTCTACAGTGAACAAAAAATCCAATCAACCATGCGTGGAGATGATCCCATGATTTATCCCAATATAAACTGGTACGATGAGCTTTTCAATTCTACTACCATGAACACCAAGGCTAACATCAATATATCGGGTGGAGGACAGGTAGCCACTTATTATGTAGCGGCGGGTTTTGATCATGATAACGGATTGTTGAAGGTTGCGGAAATGAATAATTTCAACAATAATATCAGTATCAATCGAGTACATGTACGTAATAATATCATATTGAAATTGTCTCCAACGACCAAGATAGATACGCGTATCCAAGGACGTTTTGAGAAATATAACGGTCCTTCGATATCTGCTACCGATATTTATAAAATGGTTATGAATGCAAACCCGGTTGATCATCCTGTAATTTACAGGCCTGATGAAGCACGTATACATGCCGACCATATTCTTTTTGGTAATACCTTTAATAATAACCAGGTAATGAAACAAAATCCTTTTGCCGAAATGGTAAGAGGATATGAGCAGCGAAATGAGAACAGGATTTTGGCACAAGCCTCTTTATTGCAGGATCTTGACTTCATAACTTCGGGCTTGAAGATGCAGTTGAAAGTCGCAGCCCAAACATGGAACAAAAGTTCAGGAACAAGGTCTTATACCCCGTTTTATTACGGATTGGATAATTACAATTTAGTGACCGGTGAGCACAAACTCTATGTGCTGAATCCCACCAACACGAATTACAAGTTGGGTGATGTCAGACCCGATAACGATTCCGATGCGTTATTCAATGGTGAACTTCGGTTCAATTGGGATCGTAATTTCAATAAACATGCTGTCGGTTCAATGCTGGTGGGTATGATTAGTGAAAAGTTATTGACAAACGGAAAGAATAATTCTATTTACCAAACATTGCCTGAAAGGAATCTGGGGGTTTCGGGAAGAAGTACATATGGCTATGATTCCCGTTATTTCCTTGAGTTTGCCTTTGGATTTAACGGCTCGGAAAAATTTTCAACGGATAGAGCATTTGGTTTTTTCCCTTCCTTTGGTGCAGGGTGGTTGATCTCTAATGAGCCTTATTGGAAAGTGAGTAATAAAATCATCAGCAACATGAAACTGAGATTCTCTTGGGGACGGGTCGGAAATGATGTGCTCGACGGACGTGGTGGACGTTTCTTTTACCTTTCGTCCTATAATCGGGGGGGAGGTTCTTATACTTTCGGCACCGACTTCCTGAACTATTACCCGGGTTACAGTATCTCCAGCTATGCCAATGCCGATATATCCTGGGAGGTATCCACAAAGTACAACTATGGACTAGAGTTAGGGTTGCTAAAGAATGAAGCCATTAAAATTCAGGCGGATTATTTTATCGACGAACGAAACAATATTTATGAAGTACGTAACAATTATCCACACAGTGCCGGTTTGGAAGTGCCGATCAAGACCAACTCCGGAAGGGTCCGTTCAAATGGTATTGATATTTCGATGGATGTTGAGCACAGTTTTAATAAAGAGTTCTGGATGACCGGCCGCGGTACATTCACTTATGCCGTCAATAAAATCCTGCAAAAGGATGAGCCCAATTACAGGGATGCCTACCGCAGTCAGATAGGATACTCCACCTCACAAAGATGGGGATTGGTGGCCGAACGCCTCTTTGTGGACCAGTTAGAGATTGAAAATTCACCCAAACAATTCGATGGTAATTATTTGCCGGGTGATATCAAATATAAGGATGTCAATGGTGATGGAGTTATCAACTCGGAAGACCGGGTGCCGATGGGATGGCCTACTTCTCCCCAGATACAGTACGGTTTTGGGCTATCAACAGGATACAAAAAAATAGATTTTTCCTTCTTTTTCCAGGGTAATGCCAATGTTTCATTCTTTATCGACTCCAGTTCGGGCGAGGGGATTGCTCCTTTTGTCAACCGCCGAAATGCCCTGAAAGTGGTTGCCCGTGATTATTGGAGCGAGACAAATCCTAATGTTCATGCTTTCTGGCCCCGACTGTCGGTCACCGATGTGTCAAATAATACACAACAGTCGTCATGGTGGCTGCGTAACAACTCATTCTTAAGATTGAAAACCGTTGAGATGGGTTATAATATTTCATCTCTTAAAAAAATGGGTATTGAAAATATGAGACTCTATTTTACCGGTGAGAATTTCTTTGTGCTGAGTCAGTTTAAGTTATGGGACCCCGAGCAGGGAAGTAACGGATTGGGATATCCTCTCACCAGAAAATTCAATCTGGGAATTCAGGTGTCGTTTTAGTAACCACTTTAAATAAACAATAAAATGAAAAAAATATTTATATTTTTATATATTATGGTTTTTGCGGTATCATCCTGCAAAGATTATTTAGATGTAGTCCCCGATGAGGCTGAAACACTGGAAAGTCTTTATGCAACCCGTGAGAGTGCCTGGAACGGCTTGGCGAAAATATATAACTATTTGCCCAATATCACTGATGCCGATCTTTCTCCCTGGTTGTTAGGTGACGAATACATGGGAAGAAAAGACTGGGATTCCGATAACAATAAATATCTTCCCATACGAATTATGAGAGGCCTTCAAAACGAAGAAAATCCCGTTTTGGGTTATTGGTCCGGAACACGGGGTGGAAAAAAATTATATGAAGGTATCAGGCAGTGTAATATTTTTATTGAACATATTCACTTGCCTTCGAATATGGACGAATCGGAAAGGGAAGACTGGAAAGCACAGGCAAAGTTTTTGAAAGCCTATTATCATTTCTTGCTGATACAGCAATATGGTCCTATCATTATTCGGGATAAGAGTCTTTCACTCGATGCACCTAAGGAAGAATTATATCAAAATCGTTCTAAATTGGAAGATTGTTTCGATTACGTGATTCGTACCATGAATGAAGCAATACCTTACCTGAAAGGCCAGGCGGTTACCGAGGATGCCGGTCAAATCGACCAAATTGGCGCTAAGGCGATAAAGGCACGTGTATTACTTTTTCGGGCAAGCCCATTCTATAATGGAAACAGTGATTATTATGCTTCTTTCAAAGACTACGACGGTGAACCTTTTTTCCCGCTGACTTATGATGAAAATAAGTGGAAAGATGTGATAGATGCTTGTGACGATGCTCTTGCAACATGTGCTAAATTCAATAAGGGATTATTTCATTTTGAAGGCGAACCCTATCTCTACGATAGAGATGCTTTTGAAGTTAACAAAGAGCGGATGCAGACGCTCTACGACTTGAGATTACTTATAACCACTCCATGGAATAAGGAGTTGCTTTGGGGGTATAGCAATATTCTGTCGAGCAATGGCGACGGTGGTTGGAACACGGGAAGGAATGCGCTGTATGGCAGAACACAAATACGTTTTTGGGCTGTTATGCAATCAGTAATGGGTGCATTTACCGGTTTTTCCGGTGATAACGACGAAGTGGAAAATTTTGCCAATCAACATCTTGGTGCAACTTATGCGATGACCGAAAGATACTATACACAAAATGGCCTTCCTTTGACAGAAGACATTGATTTTATTGAAAGCTCGAAATACCATCAGTATGATGTGCCGAATACGGATGATCCGGCTTATGCTCCCTGGGCAGGCTATATGCAGCCCGATATGGAAACCATCTATTTATACATGAATCGGGAACCCCGGTTTTACGCTAATCTGGGTATTACCGGAGGTTATTGGAGAGGACACTATTTTCTGATACCCTTTAATCCCTATTATAGCACTTCGGGAACGACCGCTATCCCACGGGGAGATAATGGTAAAATACTCTATCCTTTTGGCGGCAGGGAAACATGGAGAAAAGCAAACGACTATCTGGAGACTTGCATCGGAATCCAGAAATTTGTACACCCCGAATCCTATTCCGGCAACTGGACACGCCTTCAACGCAGCCCATTTCCCATTATTCGTTACGCCGACCTTCTGTTGATGAAAGCAGAAGCGCTTAATGAGTTTTACGGCCCTACTCAGGTTGTTTATGATGCGCTGGATGAAGTTCGCACCAGAGCTGGCATTCCATCTATACAAGAAGCATGGAAAATTGGTGGAAAGGCTCGAAATGCCGGCAAACATTTGACCCAGGAGGGATTGCGTGAAATTATCCTCCAGGAGAGAGGAATTGAATTGGCTTTTGAAGGAAGCAGGTTTTATGATATGCTACGTTATAAGAGGGCACCGAAAGAATTCTCTAAACCCGTATATGGCTGGAACAATACTGCTAGTGATATTGGCGCTCAAACCGGTAGGGGACCGGAATTGAAACAGATTCGTAGCTTTACAATCACCGATTGTTTATGGCCGATCAGCATTGGCGAACTGAATATTCAGGGAGGATTGAAACAGAATCCCGGATGGAGATAGAAATTATTAATAATTAAAAGTTAAAAGTTAATAATTAAAAATTAAGAATATGATGATTTTTAGATATTTATTGATAGTAACCTTCTCGTTGTTAATGCTTTATGGGTGTGCGGAAGAAGGTCGGTTTGAAATCAGCGCCAGCGACGATACCGTCCCGGGTGTACCGGTGGTGACCAGAATAGAGCCATTGGATGGAGGCGCACGTATTTTCTACGATTTGCCAAGAGATGAACAACTATTGCAGATAGTAGCTGAAATTACCGCTTCCAACGGAAAGAATTTTAAATTCTCATCCTCTTATTATAAAAAATATCTCGAAGTATGGGGATTAGGGGAACAAAGAGAGTATGTTTTTAATATCTGGGCGGAAACCAGAGGGGGAACTAAATCCGCCATGGTACCCGTTAAGGTTACTCCTAACACATCCAGTATCTGGTATGTGAAAGAGTCAATCGGCGTCAATCCTGGCTTTGGTGCTTTAATCGTGGACTGGAAAAATCCTCAGACGCAAACTGTAAACGTGTTTGTAGACCTTGATTTTATGTTGAACGGCGAACGAAAACTATTAGGATTGGTTTATTCGTCTAACACCGACTCGGTTCATCAGGTGATTCCTGATTTGCCTCCCGGAGAAGCTATTAATGTAAATGTACGCGTTGAAGATATCTATGGGAATAGTACCGATAAATATGTAGTGAATAATGTCCGGTTGTTGGAGGATATGAAAATCCCTAAAAGAGATGCCAGCGGTAATCCTATCTGGATATTGCCTAAAACAAATGATTCTATTGACTGGATCCCCATGTGTTTTGGTGACGGTTTTAACGGTAGATTGGAGCGTGTGATAGATGATCAAATCGACTTCAAGCAGGGATCAAGTGCCGCATCGAATAACTATATGCATACCAGTGGTATGGGACGTACCGGTATTCCCGGTATTCAAATGGCTAATGTATGGAATTTAATTATCGATTTGGGCGGTTACTGGCATATTAGCAGGGTAACTACTCATCAGCGTTGGGATTATTCTGTGAGTGCCCCAAGAAGTACTCTCTATCAGGGAGAAAATGTAGGTCATTTCGCATTGTGGGTTTTGGATGAAGACCAACCCGGAGACAGAGTCTGGAATATTTATGGAGAAGAGGTCAGTGGCACGTGGGTACGTATTTCGGAGCATTATATACCCATTCCGGTCGGCTTGGCATCTATTGAGTATGTCCCGTTAGGAATAAAAGGAGATGAATCCTATATGTTCCCGCAAACGCCCGGATACACAAAACCGGTACGTTGGTTCCGCTACGAAGCGCTTTCCGGGATAAATGCTGAGAATAATATTCCTTATTCATCTTCAAATTTTAACTGCTTGTCGGAAATCACGCTATACGGGATGCCCGAAGGGGACGTTAACGATAAAGAAGTGATTATTAAATAGAACATTCTTTAAAAAATAGGAATTATGAAAAAAGTTATTTTTATAATTATGCTTGTGACAGTGTGGATGACCTCCTGCAAATCGGGGTTTGACAACATAGAAGAATTCGCATCCTCTGAAACCATCTATCCCGGTAAGTTTGATACCATTGCTCTCTCTGTGGGATACAACAGGATCGAACTCGATTTGCTCAAAGACAATTTCGAGTTGGTGAATAAAAAGATGGTGAGGAAAGAGATACCGGTGTCTTCCGAACAAATCTGGCTGGGTAAGGCGGTAAAGACAGTTGTGGAAGTTGAAGGTGAAGATAAACCCCGCGTATGGGACCGTCTTCTCTCGAGAATAAGCATCGACGGACTGAATGAGGCGAGATTATACCATTTCAAGGTATATACCGAGGATGAATTTGGAAACAAGTCGGTACCACAGGAAGCATCGGAGGTACCTTTTACCGACATCGACCTGGATGTGTACGATGATATCCCTGTGCCAAAAATTTCTCCGTCCCCATTCTCTGCTACTTTAAGTTGGCTGGATATATCCAATCCGTTAATGACATATGTCGGCATGCAATATGAGTATTATGATATGGAAAATGTTTTAAGGAAAGGTGAATTGCTTCCGGATGAAGAACTGAACTTTAATATGCAAAATCTCAAAGGTGAATCAAATTATTCGGTTGACGTATATGTTCGTGTCATGCCTTTTAGAGGAGAAGTGCAAATTATAGATACTATTGCTTTTAAACGTACCTATTCTACCACCACACTCAATGAACAAACTTATCGGGAATGGTGCAGGGACAAAGCCCGCAAAGTGGCAACTGTTGGCTGGACACAAGGTGCTACTGTTTTTTGGCAAGTGGAGTCAGACCCAACCCAGATTTTTTCAGTGGTGGAATATACAGACTATACCAATCCCGAAAATCCGGAACAGGCATCGGTTAAAGCTCTCAGAACAGATGCAATCACTATTTTACCGGGTGCCCGGCCCGGCCAGCCCATTACGATTCATTCTATCTATCAACCACCCGGATCTATTGCCGAAGTACCCACTGATGAACGGAAATATACCACGTTGTCGGTTGTGAATGGAATGATTGACATTGACAGGACATTCTGGAAAAATGTGTATACCTCGGTACAGCCCGCGACGGATGGTAAACCGCAGAACGGTAGACCTTTTCAGGACGCTTGCTATGATGGTTCCGACCTGTCGATTAATTCATTCCTGTCATTGTCAAAGCCCAGCAAAAGTTCGGGTGGCTCCAATAATACGGCAGGAGGCGGTAGAAAAGTGTATTTCGTGCTTGATATGGGATATAAGACCACTTTCAATAGTTTCTACTGGATTCATAGAACCGCATCTGGTGATGGCCAGGGATTGATGTGGTGGGGTGTCAAATTATACGGCTGTAATGATTACCTCGGTCTTCGGCAATTTACCAATCCGGTGAGCGCTGCCGACGATCCTGATCCCTCCGCTTGGGAACTTATAAAGGATATCAATTTCGGTGAGGATGAAAAAGGTGTTCTCTTCCCCAGTAATAAACCGCCATTGAATTACAATCCCGTGTATGCACCTACGAATCATAGCAGGCAAACTCCTGTTTACAATCTTCCTGAATGCAATTATAGGTTTGTGAAGGTAGAACTTTCAAAATATGATCTGGTAAATAACAGTAACGTGGGAGTTAAATCATTTAATCTCTGTTTTAAAACAGAGTGAGTTTAGTAGATTGAGACAGAGAAGGGATTGTGATTGGAAAATAACCATCACAATCCCTTTATTGTATCTATTGTACAGGATAACGAACAAGCAGATGCAATAATCGAGTAAAATTTAAAAGCTTGAATAAGTTTGGACTTTCACTTGTGTGACTCCCTGAAAATGCTTAATATTGTACTCCGTAGGTTATTATTGAAGACAATCAGATAAAGTATATGAAGGTGACAAGAAAAAATTATGTGAGAAAAAATTCGGTAGGAGTGATAGGTATCCTGTTCTTTTCTATACTGTTATCTTGTGGTGTAAAAACGCCGCAAGGTAAAAATCAGGAATTTTCTTCCGAAAGAAAGAGTTTGAGTGAAAGAAATCTCAAGCGGGCGATGGAGATTACCGATCATACAATCGCTGCCCATTTTACAGGAAGCGGAATGAGGATGGCCCGGTTTTATAACCCTTATGCCGATACCCGCCCGGATGAAGTGGGAAGCGTATGGATGTATACCAGCGCCATCGAAGCTGTCAACGCCATCCTGCACGCTTTGCAGGCAGAGAAAGAACATGGAGATGGAACTCTCTATAATACGCATTTTAAACGTTATACCGATCAACTTCGGGAACTGTATGATAATGCTGATTATTATTTGGGTACGTTCACCCTGACCTCTTATACCCAGACGAAAGAGTGGACCATTTACGGTGTGAACCGTGGCAGATCTAAAGGCACCGCTAAAGTAGAAGGCATTGAGAATGTATATGACGACCAGATGTGGTTGACCCGCGAACTGTTGGAATCGTATAAACTGACCGGCGAAGAAAACTATCTTCAGAAAGCGGAATACCTGACTGAATATGTGCTCGATGGATGGGATTGTACCATTGATGAAAATGGCAACGAGGTCGGTGGTATCCCCTGGGGGCCGGGCTATGTCACGAAACACTCATGCAGTAACGGTCCGATGGTAAGTCCCCTGGTCTGGCTCCACGAGCTCTATATGGGAAAGAACGACGAGATTACCCATCGCTATATCGACCCCGTAGACAGGAGAACAAGGAAGACGGCACAGATGAAGAAAAGTGATTACTATCTCATATTCGCCGAAAAGGTCTATGACTGGCAGAAGAAACACCTGATTCGCGAAGATGGTGTCTACAGCGATATGATGGGTGGCTGTACTCCTGGAAAACCGGAACTGGAAACGATCGATGGGGTTACTTACCGCAAAGGGGTTATTTGCCGCGACAGGGTAGGGACTCCGCTTACCTATAACAGTGGAACGATGCTGTCGGGTGCGGCCGATCTCTACAGGGCGACGAGCTATAACAGATACCTTACCGATGGTGTGGCGCTATCGGATGCAACTTTCTCTTTCTTCGCGAAAAAAGACCGGGAGGTGGAAGGCTATTACAGCTATAAGATCGATGGATTCAATAACTGGTTCAACGGAGTGCTGATGAGAGCTTACGTCGATTTTTATCCGAGGTATCCCGAAATCGATAGTTATATCGATACTTTCCAGAAGAACCTCGATTATGGTTATGAACACTTCCTCCATAACGGTTTCCTGCCTTCCAACCTGCTGACCGGATGGAAGCCTGATCACAAGGAAAACAATACGGAAGGGATGTTCAGTTTTTCTTTCGCTGCCGAATATGCTGTATTGGCACGTTATCAACTGACAAAATAAAATGTGAATTCTATGAAAAGATCAATCATTGCCCTATCGGCAGGACTATGCTTTTTACTGCCGCTGCACGCCCAACAGGAGAAGCCGGTAAAAACCACCCTACAGACATCCAGGGAGTGGAGGCCCACGATCGATGTGAGATCGGATGCAGTGATGGTCTACGGAGTTGGTGGTAACCCTTCCGACAAATCAAGGAGGATCCCTTTCGAAGAACGGGTACAATCCTGGAGAGATAGAGGTTATATTACCCATTTTATGACCGGTATCGCGTGGGGTGAATATCAGGACTACTTTACCGGCCAATGGGACGGGAAGATGCATCTCGACGAAGGACAGGTACAACAGAACGGCGATACCATCTGGCATGGTCATATGGTACCCTACATTGTTCCTTCCGAGAATTTCCTGACTTATCTCAAGGAGATGCACGTGAAGAGGGTGATCGATGCCGGTATTGATGTGATTTTCATGGAAGAACCCGAATTCTGGGCGAGAGCGGGATACAGTGAAGCATTCAGAAAAGAATGGAAAAAGTATTACGGTTTCGACTGGAGGCCGCAGCACCTGTCGCCTGAAAATACCTATCTTGCCAATAAACTGAAATATCATCTCTATTATAATGCCCTTGACGAGGTCTTTTCGTTTGCCAAGGAGTATGGGAAAAGCAAGGGAATGGATGTGAAATGTTATGTTCCTACCCATTCTTTGGTCAATTATGCCCAATGGAAGATTGTCAGCCCGGAAGCGAGCCTGGCTTCGCTTCCTTCTGTCGATGGTTATATCGCTCAGGTATGGACAGGCACTTCCCGCGAGCCGAACTACTTCAATGGTAAGATGAAAGAACGGGTCTTTGAAACCGCTTTCCTTGAATATGGTTCCATGGAGTCGATGACGGCACCCACGGGAAGAGAGATGTTTTTCCTGACAGATCCTATCGAGGACTGGCCACGCGACTGGGGGGATTATAAGAAAAATTACGAGGCCACCTTTACTGCCCAACTGCTCTACCCCGGTATCGACAAGTATGAGGTGATGCCATGGCCGGAACGGATCTATGAGGGGCTCTACCGTACCAGCCACGACAGCGACAAGAAAGAACGGATCCCACGGCATTACTCTACACAGATGCAGGTGATGGTCAATACATTGAACCATATGCCGAAAAGTGAGAATCGGGTGGACGGATCACCCGGTATCGGAGTGCTTATGTCGAATTCACTGATGTTCCAGCGTTTCCCGGAACATGACGGCTATGAGGATCCGCAACTGGCCAACTTTTACGGTCAGGCCCTCCCCTTGTTAAAGAGAGGAGTGCCGGTTCAGACAGTACATATGGAGAACCTCTCCTATCCTGAAACACTGAAAAATATAAAGGTATTGATCGGTTCCTACTCCGGGATGAAGCCGATGGAAGAACGGGAACACCAATTCCTTGCCGAATGGGTGAAGAAAGGAGGAATCCTGCTCTATTGCGGGAGGGATAGCGATCCCTTCCAGCAGGTGACGGAATGGTGGAACAGCAACGGGAAAGATTATCCTACTGCATCTGCCCATCTTTTTGAATTGTTAGGCGTACCGAAACCTTATGCAGCCGGGCAATATAGTGTAGGAAAAGGCCAGTTGCATATTGTGCGGAATGATCCGAAAGAGTTTGTGTTGACTGAAAACGGAGATACCCATTTTATGGAGCTCCTGAAGAAACTCTATAGCAAGGCTACCAAAAAAACTCTGCAGTGGAAGAATTATTTCAGCCTGAGAAGGGGCCCCTACCTGATGGTTTCCGTTTTGGACGAGTCGGTGAGCCAATCGCCTTTTGTAGCAGAAGGATGCTTTATTGATCTTTTCGATCCCGAGATACCGGTACTGCAGAAGAAAGTGTTACATCCGGGACAACAAGCACTGTTATATGATATTGATAAGATTGACAACCGGAAGCAACCCGGTGTACTTGCAACGGCTGCACGTGTCAGCGATGAGAAAAGAGATGGAAATCGCTACACTTTCACTGCGAAAAGCCCGATTCAAACTACCAACGTGATGCGTATTCTTTTGCCGGGTGAAGCATCTGCCTGTAAGGTGACGAACAAAGACGGAGAACCGGTAGACCACCACTTTTCCATGGATAAGAAAAGCGGCACCGTTTTTCTGAAATTTGAAAATGACCCTGACGGAATCAATGTGCAATTAGAATGGTAGAATAAAAATAAATGAACTATATTTGTAGCGATTTAAGATAAATCAGTCATTTCTTGGTAAAGAAATACATCATTGTGTATTTTGGATGAATAAACGATGAGCATATCAATAC
The DNA here is from genome assembly GCF_034927365.1 of Proteiniphilum sp. GTDB lineage: Bacteria > Bacteroidota > Bacteroidia > Bacteroidales > Dysgonomonadaceae > Proteiniphilum. Next base: position 15,571 of record NZ_JAYFQD010000032.1, read on the forward strand.
GGTCGCTGAATAAGGTTTACCCGAATGGGAACCATGCATTAAAAGATATCAATATGGAGATTCCAACAGGTATGTTTGGCCTGCTGGGACCCAATGGTGCCGGGAAATCCACCCTGATGCGAATCCTTGTGGCTCTTATGGAGCCGTCGTCAGGTGAAGTCGATGTATTTGGATATAACCTGTTGAGAGAGCGTAAGGAGGTGCGTGGTATCCTTGGTTATTTACCGCAGGACTTCCGTTTTTTTGCCAAATATAAAACCTATGAATTTTTAGACTATGCTGCCCGATTATCCGGTATGAACAACAAAAAGCAGCGTCGTCAGGCGGTGGATGAGATGTTGGAAAGTGTCGGATTGTTTGATGTGAGGGAACGGTATGCCGGTAAACTGTCGGGTGGAATGAAGCGTCGCCTGGGTATTGCCCAGGCACTGATCCATAATCCGAAATTGATTATCGTGGATGAACCCACCACGGGGCTCGATCCGGAAGAGCGTATCCGTTTTCGTAACCTGCTTTCAAAAATCAGCGAGCAGGATGTAACCATCATTCTATCGACCCATATCGTGGGTGATATATCGAGTACCTGTAACAGTATGGCTTTGATGAATAAAGGTGAAATAGCCTTTTTCGGTTCGCCCGAAGAGATGCGGAAGACAGCGGAAGGGAAAGTATGGCGTATGCAAATCAGTGGCGACGAGTTGCCGCTGATCGATAAGAAATATCCGGTTATCACTACAATACCATCGGGGACGGGATGGGAGGTTCAGGTCGTTGCCGACGAAATAGAGGGATACGACGCGGAGCCTTATCCGCCCAATCTCGAACACGCGTATGTCTATTATATGGAGAAAAAGTTGAATCGGTGGTTTGATAGTGAATAAGTAGATTAAGATAGAGAGCATGTCTAAATTGCATAATATACAGTCTGTTGCCAAATATGAGAGTAAGCTCCTGATGCGAAGCTGGTTTTACCGTATTTTTCTTATACTGGCGATTCTATTTTTGTGCATATTCAATTTTGGGGCGTTGGTCGCTGAAGGAGGCGGCTTCTGGATCATGAAGGCGTTGCCCGCCAATGTCCCCTATGTTAACCTGATGTTTTTAAATACCGGACAGGCTATCATCGCCGTATTCCTCTCCTCCGAGTTTCTGAAATCGGATAAAAAACTCGATACTTCGGAGGTCTTTTATGTACATCCTCTTAGCAATGCGGAATATGTGATCGGTAAGATTTGGGGGAATATGGCGGTTTTTATCCGTCTCGACCTTTTTGTCATCCTGTTGATTGTTATTTTCAATATTGTCTCCGGCGTATCCATCGACTGGATGGCTTATGGGGTCTATTTTCTGCTGATTTGTATCCCCACCTTGATCTATATCTTCGGCTTATCGGTCGGACTTATGCTTGTGCTTAAAAGCCAGGCCATTACTTTTGTGGTTTTATTGGGATATATCGCCCTTACGCTGTTTTATATTGGTGATAAGTTCTACTACCTCTTCGATTACATGGTGTATAATCTGCCGCTGGTGAAATCGACGATTGTGGGTTTTTCCAATTGGGGTACGTTGATTAACCACCGTATGATCTACCTTTTACTCGGATTGGGATTTATTTGCCTTGCCATCTTTCTGTTCAGGCGCCTTCCTAATACAAAATATGGCAGTTATCGCTGGCTTTTCTTGTCACTGCTCTTCGTGGTTGCCGGGATATGGTCGGCATACAATCATGTGGACTCCATTATGAAAGCGGCCAAAATGCGTCAGTTATATACCGAAGTGAACAATCAATATGTGAGCAAGCCTAAGATGGTGATCGACCATTATGATATCAGCCTGAATCAGCATCCCCAGACCATCTCTTCGGAAGTGGAGATGCGTGCGGTAGCTTTGGAAAAAGCGACTGTATTTACATTTTGCCTGAACCCCGGATTGAGAGTGAGCGAAGTAACCGAAAATGATCAATCATTGTCATTTACACGCGATCATCAAATCCTGTTGATTAATTTCGGACGTGAGATAGCCTCGGGAGATTCGGTTCGTGTCAAGGTGAAATATGATGGGGTAATCGATGATGGCTTTTGTTATCTGGATATTCCTTCCGAGATATTGGAGGAGGAGTATGCCAGTCAGATGTTCAAGATCGACAAGAAATATAGTTTCCAGGATAAGAACTACCTGCTTTTCACCCCCGAAACCTACTGGTATCCACGCCCCGGTACGTCGTACAGCAGTGAAAACCCGGATTGGCAACAGGCTTATTTCAGCCATTTCCGCCTGAAGGTGACGACGATCAACAACTTGAAAGCGCTGTCGCAGGGAACCATGAAATGGCCGATCGTGAAAAGAACCGAGGTAGAGGTTGATGAACCGGAGGAAGAGAATAGTGAATTAGCCGCTCCTGAAGAAGATGACCATCCTGACAGGGATAGGTTCTCCCGAAGAGATTCAACCAGAGGCCCCGGCCGGGATAGGGATACAACCCGATTCTCAGGTCGCGATAGAGACTCAATCCGACCCTTTAGCCGTGATAGAGATACAACCCGGGTCTTTTCACGCGATTCGCTTCGCAGACAGCGAGGCAATAGAGATGGTAGGTCCGGTGGAGAAGAGAATCGTGAAGCGGGCGCTGAACGGGGAGGGAATCGTGAAGCAAGAGCTGAGCGAGGAGGAAATCGTGAATGGGGTGCTGAAGGAGGACGGAGTCGTGAAGGAAGACCGGAAAGAAGTGAGAATCGCCAAGGGAGAGAAAATAGAGGCGAAAATAGCGAAAGAAGAGTAGAGAGAGGAGGAAATGTAGGAAATAACAGGAGCCAGGAAGGGATTACAGATAGAAGTGCCGGAGCAAGAAGCCCTCGTGGGGAGAATCCTTTTATCGCTACCCTATCGGATTCGGTTTCGGATCAAAAGAGTGAATTGCCGAAGAAAAGGACGAAAATAGTTACCGAGGTCACATATGATAGCCTGTTCATTTATGAGACTGATTTCCTGACCCCATCCATTTCACTTATCATCGGTGATTATGAACAGAAAAGTATCGATGTGAATGAAACTCTTTTCAGTATCTGGCACCTGAAAGAGCATGACTATTTTTCTTCCGCCTTCAATTCGATCGTCGACACGATACCTGCACAGATCAGGGAGCGAAGACGTTCGATAGAAAGAGCTTATTCGCTTGATTATTCGTTCAGTCGTTTTTCACTCGTGGAAGTGCCTGTGCAATTTTACAGTTATATGCGCACATGGACGCAGGCACAAGAGGTGATGCAACCTGAAATGGTGTTGATCCCTGAAAAAGGAAGTCTGATCAACGATGCGGATGTGGTAAGAAATGTCCAGAACGAGAAAAATTGGGCAAAACGGAATGGTCAGGAAATCAGTGATGAAGAGGCGGCTATACGTGTTTTGAACCGTTTTATGAGGTTGTTCGAGAGAACCGAAAGCAATTTTGATTGGTCACAGGATCGGGGATCGGTCAATGTTTCCGTGAAGCCCAATCCTTATTTTGTCTTTCCGCAATTATATAATTTCAGATACAATATTTTTTCATCCGAGTGGCCTATTGCCAATCGCTTGGTTGAACTTTACCTTCAGGATAAATCGGATAATAACAACTGGATCAGGCAAATGAACGGGATCAGTAATAGTGAAAAAGCAAACTTACTGATGGAGCAGTCACCCTTCAAGGAACTACTTGCCGATGCGGAACACCGGGATTTATTGGATAACGTCACTTCTCTGAAAGCCAATTATTTGTTTGCTTATGCAGAGCAAAATGTGGGATATAAAGAATACAGGGATTCGTTACGTGCTGTTTTGCAGCGCAATATATTTACCAACCTTAGATTTGAAAATCTATTAGATACCATGGGAATGATTGCCGAGGTAGACTTGCGTACACCTCTTCAAGCATGGAACTATCCTACACCTCTTCCCGTCTATATATTTGGAACGCCGGAAGTCACCCAGATTACGAATCGTGATAAAGAGGTATTTGTTGTGAAACTACAGGTTACAAATGATTCCGATCACGATGGAGTAATCAATGTGGAAATAAATACGGGAGGACAAGGCGGTGCAATATATGATCCGCGTGCAAAAAGGAAGGTGCCACTCAAGGCACATGAAACGAAAAACTTGATATCGGTATGGGACGAAGCGCCTCGCAATATTCATGTCAATACGTTGATTTCGGCGAATTTGCCCAATCTGATCAATCTTCCCGTCAACAATATCATTCGTGAAAGGAACAAACCCATAGATGAAGAAGGCGATTTCATTGTGGGAAACGCATCTTACAGCATACCAGGAGAGGTGATTGTCGATAACGAAGACTCGATTCTGTTCGTGCTGTCGGCACCTGATGTCGTGGGACTCTTACCGCAATGGCTTGATCGAGTGGATGACAACTCATTCCGCTATTCGGGTGTATCGGGGTGGCGTCCGCCGTTGCAGTGGACATTGACTACCAATGATAAATATTATGGCACGCATGTCCGTTCCGCTTATGTGATCAAAAGCGGAAGTGGAAGCCAGACCGCAACATGGAAGATCCCCGTTCCTGAAGCAGGACAGTACGACCTCTATTATTATTTCTACAAGCCGGAAGAACTTCGTAGGGGTGGCAGAGGTGGCCGTGGCCGGGGAGGTTCCGGTGGAGATGCTGAATATCACTTTAAAGTGAGGTATGACGATGACGAAGAGAATGCATACATCAATTTGCAGCGCTCGGAAGAGGGGTGGAGCATATTGGGAACTTACTTTTTTAGTAATGATACGGTACAAGTTGTGTTGAGTAATGATTGCAAGATACGTACCGTCACGGCCGATGCCGTTAAGATTGTCAGAAGATAAATAATTGTTAGTAAATTAAATAGTTATGAAGGATAAATGGTTGAGGATAAAACTTTCCTGCTTGCTGATATTTTTTGCAATGGTGTCATTGCTTTCGGTCACCCATGCCCAGGCGCCGTTAACCATTGAACAGGCATTGGATATTGCAGAAGAGAATAATCCCGATTTGAAAGCATCGAAGCTGAGCCTTGAAAGGTATCAACAGAATCTTGTCGCACAGCGGGCATCACTCAAGTCCAAATTCTCATTGGATCTTAATCCGCTGAGTTATGGCAGGTCGAGAAGGTTTGATAACAGACTTTCTCAATGGTATACCAATGAAACTCTTAATACGAGCGGGACGTTTATGATATCACAACCCATTTTACTGACCGATGGTGAAGTGTCGCTTATCAATACCTTCGGCTGGCAGGATAATAAATCGACGGTGGAAGGTATAGATAACAGTAACAGGGCATTTAGCAACGATCTTTATTTGCGGTTGACACAACCGATTTTTACCTATAATCGTCGGAAAATGGAGTTGAAACAGATTGAGTTTGACTATGAAAACGCGGGAATACGATATGCCTTGCAACGCTTAAATACCGAACGAAGCATTACCAATCAGTTCTATGCCGTATATATGGCCCAAAACAACCTTGCAATCAGTAAGGAAGAACTTGAAAATACGCAACAAAGCTTTGAAATCATCAAAAATAAAGTGGAGGCCGACCTGGCGGCGAAGGAAGAGCTTTTTCAGGCGGAATTGAATTTGGCAAATGCGCAATCTGCTGTTGAAGAACGACGTGTATCTCTTGAAAATGCGAAGGATCAGCTGAAACAAAGTTTAGGAATGTCGTTGAATGAAGATATAGAAGTGATGGCAGAGATAGAGGTGAGCCCCATAGCCGTAGATTTGAACAGGGCTGTGCAGAGCGGTTTGAGTTCAAGGATGGAAATCCGTCAACGTGAGATCGATATTGAACTGGGAGAACTTCAGATGATTCAGACCAAGAGTCTCAACGAGTTTAAGGGAAATATTTCCTTATCGGTAGGTATCATCGGCGACGATGAAAAGCTGAACAATATCTATGAGAATCCTACCCAAAATCCGCGTGTAGCCATCAGTTTCACCGTTCCTATCTTTGACTGGGGTGAAAAGAGAGCGCGGGTAAAGGCGCAAAAGATAGCGCAGACCATTGCCAAACTGGAGCAGGAAAATCTGAGGATCGATATCGAACTGGATGTGAGACAGGTGTGGAGGAGACTTGAAAATCTTCGTACACAGATTGATATCGCAGAAAAGAGTGTGCGCAATGCACAGCTTACATACGATATCAACCTGACAAGGTATCGTGAAGGTGATCTTACAGGTATGGAAATCAATCAGTTTCAAACCCAGCTCTCCAACAGGAAGATGGCCCATGCACAGGCGCTTATCAACTACAAGATCGAACTGCTCAACCTGAAAATTTTATCATTGTATGATTTTGAAAAGGATGAACATATTGTGCCGATCAGGGAATTGGCAGAAGCTACCAATTGAATTTTACTGACTTGAACTATTTCGATAAGCTAAATGAGCAGGGCCAAGCTTGCTTGAACTATGCCATAGCGAGAAATAGTCTAAATAATTGAAAATAAAATAAGAAATCATTTAATATAAAAACAAATAATCGGATGAAGTACAGGATCTTATTATCTACGGTAATTGTTGCTTTACTTACGGCTTGCGGAAATCAACCCCAAGGCACCCAAAGCGATATTGAAACACCTGTATCTGTGCAGGAACTTAAGAAAGGTTCGATCAGCAAGTTGATTAATACGACAGGAACGGCGCTGGCGACTTACAGCGTAGAACTCAATTCCGAGACGAGCGGATTTTACGCGCTTCAGACGAATCCTTCCACCGGCAGGCCTTATAAACTGGGAGATGCAGTTAAAAAAGGTCAACTGATCATACGGCTCGAAAACAAGGAGTATGAAAACGGGATTGCACTGGAATCGAAAAAACTCAGCCTTGAAATTACCGAACAGGAACAGAGCAAACAGAAGGCACTGTATGAAAAAGGAGGTGTTACACTGAGCGAAATGCGCAATACTGAGGTGAGGGTGACCAATGCCCGCCTTGACCTTGAAAACGCCACCATCAACCTGGAGAAAATGAGCGTGAGGGCACCATTCGACGGAGTGATCGTCACCTTGCCGCATTATACCCAGCAGGGGCGTGTGAACCAGGGAAGCCTGATGGTAGGGCTGATGGCCTATTCACGTATGTATATGGATATCAACCTGCCGGAAAGCGCCATCGGGTATGTGAAATCAAACCAGCCGGTATATGTGACACATTACACTTTGCCCAATGACACGCTTCGTGGTGAAATCAGTGAATTGTCACCGGCTATCAGCACTGAAACACGTACCTTCAAAGGAAAGGTGTTGATTGATAACAACGGATTGAAGCTGCGTCCCGGTATGTTTGTGAAGGCCGATATCGTGGTGGATAGGGCAGACAGTGCGATTATCATCCCGAAAGATGTTATCCTTTCACGGAGAAACAGGAAATATGTCTATGTCGTGGAAAAAAATACCGCAATCGTGAGAGATATTCAGACAGGTCTTGAAGATGAAGATAACGTAGAGGTAACCCAGGGATTGAATGTAAATGACAATCTGATCATCAGGGGATACGAGACTTTGCGTGAGAACAGCCGCGTGAAAGTATTGAAGTAGCCTGGACAGAAGGGTAATTATACTTTTAACATGATACAGTAAATGAGGAATATAGTCAGATTTGCATTAAGAAATCCCGTTACCATCAGTATGATCGTATTTGCCATCCTGCTGTTGGGTAAGATCTCGTACGACCGGCTGAGTGTGGATTTATTGCCTGATATGAATTCGCCGCGTCTTTTTATAGAGTTTGAGGCGGGAGAACGTCCACCGGAGGAGATCGAGAAGATGTTTGTCGAAAACATGGAGTCGATGGCTATCCGTCAAAGCGATGTGACGCAGGTATCATCTATTGTCAGGGCAGGATCTGCCCGCATAACGGTCGAGTATGTACAGAATAAGGATATGGATGAAGCCTTCCTCGATCTTCAGAAGGCGATGACCCCGTTTTCGCAGAATCAGGATATAGAATCGATCAATATCACCCAGCACGATCCGAATACAGCGCCGGTAATGCTAATCGCCATGTCCCACCATTCGATAGATGATATGACGGAGTTGCGCAAGATGGCGAATAGTTATGTGCGTAACGAACTCATACGTCTTGAGGGAGTCGCCGAAGTGGCTTTGTCGGGTGAAGAGATTCCTGTGTTAACCGTGGAGACCGATCCTTATAAATTGAGTGCTTTCGGCCTCACCATGGAAGAGATTGCTTCGAGAATTGAGACCAATAACCAGAGTATCTCCGGAGGACGGGTGAGCGAACTGGGGCTTCAATACCTGGTTAAGAGTTCGTCGCTGTTTGCATCCGAATCGGACTTCGAGAATCTGATCGTCGGTTATAAGGCTACCGAGGCAACCTCAGGTGGAACTGCAACACAAGGTGCGAACGGCAGTATGGAAAGAGCACCCCTATTTCTACGTGAATTGGCCACGGTGAAGTTTAAAAACGCTCATCCCGACAATATTGTGCGTATCAACGGTGAGCGTTGTATCGGCCTTTCCGTCTACAAGGAGACCCGGTTTAATACTGTCAAGGCTGTAGATCTGATCAACAATCAGTTGAAGGTGATAGAGCATGCGCTGCCGGGATACAAGTTCCAGGTGATCAGCAATCAGGGAACTTTTATCAAGCAGTCGATCGGTGAGGTGATGGATAGCGCCCTCTTTGGTATGTTATTGGCTGTGCTGGTCCTGTTTTTCTTCCTTCGCCGTATAGGTACAACCCTTATTGTCAGCGTGTCGATACCGATATCGATCATTGCCACGTTTAACATGATGTATTTCAATGGGTTGACGCTTAATGTGATGACCCTGAGCGGCCTTGCGTTGGGCGCGGGGATGCTTATCGACAATGCCATCGTGGTGATTGAGAGTATCTTCCGCAACCGTGAACAAGGACTGGACCGGGAAAAATCGATTATCAACGGAACTACCGAGATATCGGGTGCGGTGATTGCCTCCACATTAACCACCATCGTGGTGTTTATCCCGATCGTCTATTTGCATGGCGCTTCGGGAGAGCTTTTCAAGGATCAGGCATGGACTGTGACCTTTTCACTGCTGTCTTCGCTATTTGTCGCCTTGCTGGTAATCCCCATGTTATACGACCGGTTGTCCGGGCGAAAGAATGTGAAAATCGAGACAAAGGCTGTGCAATTCAAAGGATATAGTAATCAGCTTCGTCGTTTGCTCAAGCAACGGTGGTGGGTGATCGGTATTTCGGTGGCTATCCTGGCTGTTTCCCTCTTTTTCCTTCCCTTTATCGGCACCGAGTTTCTGCCGCGTTCGGAAGGGAAAGATTTTACTATATCCGTTAAATTGCCCGAAGGCACCCGGTTGGAACGGACCGATGCCGTGGTGAATAATCTGGAATACCTGCTCCATAACGTCAGCGAAGACAGTCTGGCCACGATATATAGCCATATTGGCAAAGGATCTTCGGCCAACGAGATCTTCGAAGGCGAGCATACCGCCATGATGAAAGTTATCTTATCCAAAGAAAGCCGGTTGTCACCCGAAGAGGTGATCGCCCGTTTTCTCGATGAGACAAGCGACATAGAGGGGCTGGAACTTTCGTTCAAGCAGGATAACAATTCATTGGGTGAATTTTTGGGAAGCGAGGAAGCCCCCATTGTAGTAGAAGTGAAAGGGGACGATCTCGAAGAGATTGCTTTCCTGACGGATGAGGTGCTGTCGCAAATGGTATCTGTAAACGGCATTTATAATACCAAATCGTCAATGGCGGACGGAGCACCCGAACTCAACGTGTCGCTCAACCGTACCATTGCGGGGATCAATAATATCACGGTGGCCACGGTCATCCAGCAAATAGGACAGCAACTACAGGGACGTGACGTCGGAAAGATGGATTACAGGGGTGAGATGCGTGATATAGTCATCAAGGTGCCGGATATTACCAGGAAAGATCTGGAAAATCTGGTGATACGAAGCGGGAGCCAGGAATTCCGGTTGAGCGAGATAGCTACCATCACCGGTTCGAATGCGCCCAAAGAGATATTCCGCCGCAACCAGAGCCGCATCAACAAGATTGTCGCCGATATGGATGCAGGTAAATCACTCGACAAGGTAGCCCAGGAGATCCGTGCAGCTGTCCGGGATATAGAGCTCCCCACCAACTATTCTATCACAGTGACCGGAGAAGAGGAAAAGCGGAAAGAGTCGATGGAAGGCCTTCTGTTTGCCTTATTACTTTCTGTCATTCTCGTGTATATGGTGCTCTCTTCCCAGTACGAATCACTACTTTATCCCTTTGTGATATTGCTGACCATACCGTTTGGCCTGATTGGCGCCGTCATGATCTTCCTGATAACGGGTACGCCCCTTAATATCATGGGAGTGATGGGTATCATCATGCTGGCGGGGATCGCTATCAACAACTCTATCCTGCTGGTGGGACGCATCAATCAATTGAAGAACTCGATGGATCTTACCGAGGCAATCGTAGTAGCAGGACAGCAGCGTATACGGCCGATCATCATGACAACTCTTACCACGATCCTGGTATTGCTGCCCATGACGTTTGGTTTCGGGGAAGGTGCATCGATGCGCTCATCGATGGCGGTAGCCGTGATAGGCGGGCTGGTTACTTCCACGTTGATGAGCCTGGTGGTGATCCCGTGCGTGTTTTATGTTTTTGAACAGATGAAGCGGAATTTAACCGGACGGCGGTTGAAGGAAGATTGAAGATAGATTGAATTAGATTGACAAGAAAAGGATGAACTTTCTTTTAAATAGAAGAGTAACAATCAGTATGTTGTTTATTGCATTTACCCTGTTGGGGTATGTGTCGTATAAACAATTACCGGTAGAATTGCTTCCTAATGCAGAGCTGCCGATGCTGTACGTATCCGTCAATTCGCAACAGGATATGGATCCTGCCTATGTGGAATCGGAAGTGATCATTCCGCTTGAGGGGGCTATCAGTTCCGTGGGAGGGGTCGACAAGATACAATCGGAGGTCAGTAGCCGCCAGTCGTCTATCCGTATCGATTTTAAAAGCAATGTGAACTTTAAGACCACATCGTTGCGGCTAGAAGAGAAAATGAAAGAGGTGGCGACTTCACTTCCTACCGGATTTAACGTGCGTGTGCAGAAAATGGATGTGTCGATGATGAGCAACACTTTCATGTCGCTGCAGGTACGTGGCTTCGGAGGGGTCGACCGGGTGCGGAGTATCGTGGATGAGGAGGTGGTATCGGAACTGGAGAATATCGACGGGATTGCTGCCGTGCAGGTGTATGGCGGACGTGAACGGGCTATCGAGGTACAGTTGAATAAAGATGCTGCGAAAGCATTGAATATCACTCCTTCCCGTATAAGCAACCTGTTGAATAGTAACGCCCGTGAAAAAATATTTGTCGGTACCGTCAAGGAAACCGACAGTCAATATTTTGTGCATGTAAACTCATCGTATACCAAGGTATCGGACCTGGAAAACCTGGTGGTTGCCCCCGGCCCCATCCTGTTGAAAGATGTGGCCACCATATTCTTCGACTTGAAAGAAGAGACCTCTTTCAGCCGTGTTAACGGGAAGGAGTCGATCTCTGTTTCACTGGTCAATGATGCGCAAACAAATCTTATCGACCTGTCGCATCGTACCCTGGAGGCTATCAATCAACTCAATGAGCATCTGGCCCCATTGGACGTGGAGATCGTTGTCGACTCCAATACGGCCGAAACGATGGAGGATAATATCAACCAGATCATTAATCTCGCTTTGATGGGTGGGCTATTGGCCGTAATTGTGCTTTGGTTTTTCCTGAAGAATGTGCGGCTGGTATTCTTTATTGTCCTTTCCATGCCGATCTCTATCTTTACTGCATTCAACTTCTTTTATTATGCGGGGATTTCAGTCAACAGCCTTACCCTGGTAGGTATGGCCTTGGCTGTGGGTATGTTGCTCGATAACAGTATTGTCGTACTGGAGAATGTATACCGGCTGTCGGGCACGGGCATGCCTGCCGACCAGTCGGTCAAGCAGGGGACAAAAGAAGTGTGGCGTTCCATTGTGGCGGCCACCTTCACCACGGTGATTGTATTTCTGCCTTTTGTTTTCTCGGATAACTTCATGCTCAAGCTGATGGGATCACATATCGGTGTGTCGATCATCTCCACCCTCCTGGTCTCCTTGGCTGTGGCGTTGCTGTTCATACCGATGACAGCCTATTTTGTATTACGCAGTAAAAAGGGCAAAAGTGTTTTCTATGAAAAAGTATCGTTGTCACAACGCCCGATCCAGGTCTACCTTGTACTGTTAAAGGCCTGTATGCGGAATCCCGGTGTGACCATCTTCGGTTCTATTATCCTTCTTTTTCTCACTCTGATTTTATCCCTTTCCACCACAACAAGACAAAACAGGGAGGTGGATTCCGACCGTTTTAATATTTATGTGACGATGCCGGCAGGAAGCACATTGGAGAGCACCGACAAAATTGTTGCTGTTTTGGAAGAGCGGCTGGAGGAGATCCCCGAAAAGAAAGACCTTATCAGTCGCGTGAATGAGGAAGAGGCAGTGTTGACACTCGTTTTACAGGAAGACTTCCAAAAGATCGGGAAACGCAAGATCTCCGATATCAAGGCAGATGTGCAATCTAAAATACCGAATGTGGGTGGTACTGAGATTTTTGTGGCAGATGCTACGGGAGGCGGGCAAAACAGTGGCGGTGCATTGAGTGGTATGGTCGGTTTCATGAGTATGTTGGGGATCGGAGATAACCAGGAACGGATTGTTGTCAAAGGTTCGGATTATGAGATGATGCAGTTGGTGGCGGAGGATATTCAATATCAGATCGATCAACAGGATTATATCCAAAATTCGAGGGTCACTTTTGCGCGTCGTCAGCCGGAAATCCTGCTTGATTTCGACCAGATATTACTCACTTCGTATGGTATTACGCGTGCCAATATACTGACCGGATTATCTGAACTGAATACCGAGTTCTCCTCGGGAACCACTTTCAAGGTGGGCGAGGATACATACGATATCATCATACGGGATCAGACTCCCGAAGAAGAGGAGGAGCAACGGAAAAAACAAAAAACGATAGATGATCTTCAGGCGGTACAGATCACCAATACCAGCGGAGGGCTGCACAACCTGAAAGATATTGCTACCGTCAATAAGGGATTCGGGCGTGCCCGCATTACACGTGTCAATCAGGACAAACAGCTTGAGGTCCGTTACGGATTTCTGCGGAGTGTAGAGCAATCCAAAACGTTGCTTGAAGGTTATCGCTCCAATATTGATGAGTTGATTGCCAATTATAACCTGCCGGCAGGTGTTGCCATCGAGGTGATCCATGAAGAAGACCAGTTCGGGGAGTTTAGATTTCTTATCCTCGCCGCTTTTTTATTGATATTCATGATACTGGCAGTTGTGTTTGAGTCGGTTACCACCCCTCTGGTTATGCTCTTTTCCATCCCATTGGCCGCTATCGGTTCGCTGTTTGCATTGATTATCACCGGGAATAGTCTTATGAATGCCAATACATTGATGGGATTCCTTATTCTGTTGGGCGTGGTGGTGAACAATGGCATCATCCTGATCGACTACGCCAATATCTTACGGAAGAGCGGTTTTCGTCGAGAGAGGGCATTGATGACCGCCGGATTGTCGCGTATCCGTCCGATCCTGATCACGGCTATCACGACGATCATCGCCATGCTTCCATTGGCAATGGGTGATAACGAATATGCGGGAGCTATCGGTGCTCCGTTTGCCATCACCGTGATCGGCGGACTTGCGTTTTCAACCTTGCTCACGCTGGTGATTATCCCTACAGTCAATATGGGACTGGAAAATGCACTGGAATGGTACCGTACGCTGCCGGTAAAGACAAAAATAATCCATCTCGTACTTTTCGTGATAGGGGCGGCATTGATCTATCTTTATGCAGACGGGATGTTGTACCAGATATTATACCTGACGGCACTGGTAGCACTGATTCCCGGGGTTACCTATTTTGCCCAGACCAGTTTGCGGCGTGCCAGGGCGGATGTGGTGGATCCCGATAAGGAAATCCATATTGTGGTACGCAGCCTGGTGAAGATCTATGACCGTTCAGGACGCTTTGCCCGTGAATGGAACAGCGGATTGGCAATACGGCGGCGTTTAGGACTTACTGACGAATGTTATTCGCTGAAAGATTTTCTTCATATCAGTTGGCAATTTATCCTTTGGGGATTTGCCATCTATTTCACCTACTTTTATATCGAAAGTAAATTATGGAGCTTCCTGCTCTCCTTCGCAGTCTATGCCACCACGCTTTACCTGTGGCGTAAGATAAGGACATACCTGTTCTATCGTTTTGCAGGAAGCAAGGCCGTGAAATATATCAATCGGATCATCTTCTGGAGTATACCGCCGTTGATCCTGTTCGGACTTTACAAGAAACTGGATAATCTCCCGATGGTATTGATAATTGGTGCTTTGTGGGGATTGGGCATAGCCATCTATGTCTCTTCCCAGTATCTCTATGCAAAGAATATCAATATCGAACGGATCAAAGGGCGCTTTGCCGGGTTGAGACGTTCCTACTTCCGGATGGTGATGAGCATTCCGCTGATTGGAAAACGTCGCCGCCCGTTCAAGGCGCTGCGCAGCGTGTCGTTCGACATAAAGACGGGTATGTTCGGGTTGCTTGGTCCGAATGGAGCCGGAAAATCAACGCTGATGCGTATTATCACTGGGATTCTGGAGCAAAGCTACGGAACCATCTGGATCAACGGCCTGGATACCCGTGTATACCGGGAAGAGCTGCAGAGTCTGATCGGCTTCCTCCCACAGGAGTTCGGTACGTATGAAAATATGACTTCCTCGGAGTTCCTCGATTATGAGGCCATCCTGAAAGGGTTGACTGATGAGAAAGTCCGTAATGAACGAATCGAGTATGTCCTGAAGGCGGTACATATGTACGAGCGTAAGGATGATAAGATCGGCTCTTTCTCGGGAGGAATGAAGCAGCGGATAGGGATTGCATTGATATTGCTGCATCTGCCGCGTATCCTTGTGGTGGATGAACCTACTGCGGGACTCGACCCGCGCGAAAGGATCCGCTTCCGCAACCTGTTGGTAGAGCTGAGTAAGAATCGCATCGTTATCTTTTCCACCCATATTATTGAAGATATCTCCAGTTCCTGTAACCAGGTAGTGGTGGTGGATAAAGGACAGTTAAAATACTTCGGCGTTCCTGAAAAGATGGTAGATATGGCTGTGGGTAAGGTGTGGCAGTTCCTGATCGATAAGGAACTGTTTGAAGAAAAATTGGATAAATCGTTGGTGGTGAATAATATTCAGGAAGGAGACAAGATCCAGGTACGCTATATCTCGGAGGAAGAGCCTTATCCGGGAGCCGTTCAGGTAGAAGCCAATCTTGAAGATGCCTATTTATGTCTGTTGAAAAATATCTGAAGCTATGAGCTTAAAAAAATATATGGTTTTGACAACCAGGATGGTGCGGTATAACCTGAAAATTATATTTGCGGGTAAATTCTTCTGGTTTCTTTTGGCTGCTTTTGGCTTTTTTGCCTTTTTCATGTTCCAGCAGGCATGGAACCGGGCGGAAATCAACGAAGGGTCGATCTATAATTTGTTATTGTTCCCCTGTTTGTTGCTCATTTTCTATCCGGTGGTTTTCGGTATCCAGAATGATGAAGACAACCGGATACTGGAGATTATCTTCGGTATTCCCAATTACCGGTACAAGGTATGGGGTGTCCGTATGCTGATGATCTATGTGGCCAATTATTTCATCCTGGTACTTTTTGCCTATGTGGCCCGTATCCTGCTTTATCCTATCAATATTTTCGAGATGGCAGCACAGCTTATTTTTCCGATGCTCTTTTTCGGTAATCTGGCTTTTATGTTTTCCACGATCACCCGGAGCGGTAACGGCACGGCAGTGATCATGATTATTCTGGGACTTGTCTTTTTTATTTTTGTAGGTTCCAATAATCAGATGGCTAACTCCTTCTGGAATGTTTTCCTGAATCCGTTTTCCATCCCCGGCGATATCCACCCCATGATATGGCAGAACACCCTCCTCAAGAGCCGCCTTTTCCTGATCATCGGCAGTATCGTCTGGCTGATGATCGGCTTCCTCAACCTGCAGAAACGGGAGAAGTTCGTGTGATCAGACCGATAGATAGAGCCGTGATTGAGTTGAATGTTCCGTCGGTTCAAGATGATTACAAAGCGGAGTTTATACTGAGTATCCGGTGCCAAATTTTTCAGCGATCCATAAACTAAAAAATCTGTCGTCAATAAGATAGAAATCGTTTTCCCTGGTTAGAAATTCTTTTTCTAATAACTGTCGTAAGGCGGATTGTACTGTGCTGGCAGATTTCAACCCATGCTTACGGATAAAATTAAATGAGGTAACCTCTCTGGCTTTCCTTTCCTTGGCGATAGCGTAGATCACCTCTTTCTGTCTTTCAGGAAGGAGAGAGAGGATACCCTCAAACATGGGTTCAAATGAATTAACTGTACTTTCAATACAATGATCTATTATCCGGCTAGTACATACTTCACCCTTTTCCATTGAAGCATAGAGACGATGGAATATGTGTTGGATATACCATGTATGTCCTTCAAAGAGGTTATATATGCGCTCTACCAGTTCGTTACCTATGACTTTTTCTCCATGTTTCATGTGTCGTTGAATAAACTTCTGGTATTCCTTTAAGTCGATGGAACCAAGATTGATTAAAGATACGCTCTGATAAAACGGCCTGGAGTGTGAGAAAAAAATATTCTGCATCATGTGGTGCCGGCTTCCTGCAAAAATAAATGTGGTATTGGTACATTTTTGAATATGAGTACGTAAGATAGCTTCGATATTTTTTTCCGGATATCTGGCTATCTGTTGGAATTCGTCGATGGCTACTACGCAAGGTCTATCAGACGATTCCAGATAGGTGAAAATCTGTTCAAGGGAATACTCCGGTTTTGCAATCTCTCCGACACCTATGTCAAAGATAGGCGAACCTGTAGCCATATCCAGTTTGAATGCCGGACGGAGTGAAGAGATCACGTTGAAGAAATGGTCAATAACTTTTCTTCCCTTCGGTTTCAACGAGTCGAATATCTCTTTACCGAGTATAAAGACAAATTCTTTCAGGCTCCCCGTTGAATAGATATCTATGAAAAAAGGATAGAAATCTTTTTTTATTTCCGGGGAATGAAAACAATGTTGTATGAGCCCTGTTTTTCCCATGCGGCGGGGTGAAATGATTGCTGTATTACGGGAATTTAGTATCGCGGAGAGTAGTTCTTGCGATTCTATTCTACGATCACAGAAATATTCAGAAGAAACGTACCCCCCGATGACAAACGGATTTCGCAGTTTAGGTTTCATACTCCATATAAATTTTCCCCAAAGATAATTATTTAAATTTGAATTATCAATATTTGAATAATTATATTCTTGATAATTTATATAGTTGTAAGCCTCTCAGATTGAAAATAACGAAACTTTTCTCCAAATAAAACCGGACACTTTAAAATTTCACGAAGTGGGTGCTTCCTTTTGTGGTTGTCGTTTAAAATGCTTAATATTGTAACCCCATAGACTATTGCATAGATCGGTGGGATAAGTTTTATTCTATCTTTAAATAACTTCTAAATTTACAGATATATGCATAAGTTACTATTATCGAATATTATTGTTTTTCTGGGGATAACCCTTGCCGTGGGTGCCCAATCGCCCAATCCGGTGGATTATGTCAATCCGCTGGTGGGAACCGATTCCAAATATGAACTTTCCACCGGAAACACCTATCCTGCCATTGCCCTCCCATGGGGTATGAATTTCTGGTCGCCACAGACCGGCAAGATGGGGAGCGGCTGGATGTACACCTATCACTCCGATAAGATCAGGGGATTCAAGCAGACCCATCAGCCCAGTCCCTGGATGAATGATTACGGTCAGTTCTCACTGATGCCCATCACCGGAAAGCCGGTCTTCGACGAGGAGGAGCGGGCGAGTTGGTACTCCCATAAGGCAGAGATTGCGAAACCCTATTATTACAGGGTTTATCTCGCCGATTGGGATATCACCACCGAGATTGCCCCCACCGAACGGGCTGCCATGTTCCGGTTTACTTTCCCCGGGAGCGACAGCGCTTATGTAGTAACCGACGCTTTCGATAAAGGCTCTTCTATCCGCATCATTCCTGAAGAGCGAAAGATCGTGGGATACACTACCCGTAACAGTGGTGGTGTACCGGAGAACTTCAGGAACTACTTCGTGGTTGTCTTCGATAAACCGTTTACCTATGTCGCTGCAGTGAAAGACGGGGTGGTCGCAGAGAATGAAAGGGAATTTACCGGCAACCATGCCGGGGCGGTGATCGGCTTCAAGACGAACCGGAAGGAGCAGGTGCATGCCAGGGTTGCCTCCTCCTTTATCAGTGAGGAGCAGGCGATGCTGAACCTGAAAGAGCTGGGTGGAGACTCGTTCGATACCATTGCCGAAAAGGGTGAAGCGCGATGGAACGAGGTACTGGGACGTATCAGGGTAGAAGATGACAACACCGATAACCTGAGGACCTTCTACTCCAACCTCTACCGTACGCTGCTCTTCCCGAGAAATCTCTCGGAGATTGATGCAGATGGTAATATCTGGCATTATAGCCCTTACAATGGCGAGGTGCTCCCCGGTTATATGTTTACCGATACCGGATTCTGGGATACTTTCAGATGTCTCTTCCCGTTCCTTAATTTCATCTATCCCTCCGAAAACGTAAAGATGCAGGAAGGACTGGTGAATGCCTACAAGGAGAGTGGTTTCCTTCCCGAGTGGGCCAGTCCAGGCCACCGCAATATCATGGTGGGTAATAACTCCGCTTCGGTAGTCGCCGACGCCTATATCAAAGGGTTGAGGGGGTATGATATCGAAACACTCTGGGAAGCGCTCAAGCATGGAGCCAATAACGTGCATCCCACCGTAGGTGCTTCGGGTCGTACCGGCCATGCAGAATACAATCAATACGGATATATTCCCAATAACGTGAAAATCAGTCAGAATGTAGCCCGCACCTTGGAGTATGCCTACAACGACTGGACGATCTACAGCCTCGGGAAAGCCCTGGGCAAGCCGGAATCGGAGATCGCCATTTACGGTGAGCGGGCAATGAACTATAAGAACCTCTACAACCCCAAGCACAAGCTGATGGCAGGCCGTGCCGATGACGGTTCGTTCTCCGACTCGTTCAACCCGACCGACTGGAGCCGTGATTTTACCGAAGGCAACAGTTGGCATTACTCCTGGTCGGTGTTCCACGATCCGCAAGGGCTGATGGAGTTGATGGGAGGACGCCATGAGTTTGTCAATATGCTCGACTCGGTCTTTATCATTCCGGGATATGAAGGGATGAAGAGCCGCTCCATGATCCACGAGATGCGTGAGATGCAGGTGATGGATATGGGGCAGTATGCGCACGGTAACCAGCCGATACAACATATGGTCTATCTTTATAACTACGCGGGAGAGCCGTGGAAAGCACAATACTGGCTGCGGGAGATTATGGACAAGCTTTACTCCTCGGCGCCCGACGGTTACTGCGGCGACGAGGATAACGGGCAGACTTCCGCATGGTATGTCTTCTCTGCCCTGGGATTCTATCCTGTCTGCCCGGGTAGCGACCAGTATATCATCGGTTCTCCGCTCTTCAAATCGGTGGAGATCGATCTGGAGAACGGGAAAACCCTGAAGATCAAATCGACCAACAGCGCAAAGAAAAACCGCTATATTGCAGAAATGAACTTCAATGGTAAACGCTACACAAAAAACTACCTTATCCACGACGACCTGATGAAGGGAGGTGAGATTCTGTTTGACATGGGTGTCCAACCCAACAAGAAGCGGGGTACAAAGCGTGAAGATTTCCCCTATTCCTTTTCAAATAACAGGTAAGATGGCAGTTATTTCTTAAAGATCCAATTGCCACTCATTACGCAAATCGGAGAGGATACCTTTGGAGGTAAACTTAATGGAGTGTTCTATAGGTGTAGCGCACATTGGAAGGTGGGAGATTTTCCTTTCATATAGGGCATGTTAGGCTATTATCATGATGGAAAGCTTATTGATGATATCCCGAATGGTGTCCTTGAATTTACCGAAGGCCGATTTGATATAAAAAAACAATTAAACAGTTACAACAATGAAAAACAGAATTTTAATCATCAGTCTGTTCCTTGTGATGTTCTTGTTGTCCGGAATTGGATGCACAAAAGAAGATGACATCAATGAATTACCCCCGGCCACACGAGAGGGAGCGAATACCTTTGGGTGTAAAATTAATGGAGAAGTATATAAAACTTTGGTAGAATGGAAATACTCTATGATTACGTTAAGAGAGGGGGTAAGGACAGGTTATAAGAATGGGGAAATGTATATCTCTGGAGATTTTATACACCCTAGGATAGGAAGAGTTTATTTCACTTTTAGGTATGATGGAGGATTAGGGAGATATAGAGATATTACAGATGTGAAAAAGAATTCAGATTCGTATATTGATATAACTAGATTTGACGATGAGGTTGTTTCGGGAACATTTAATGTGGTGAAATATGCACCTGAATCTGTAGGAGGAGATTCTATTACAACGTATTATACCGAAGGTCGATTTGATATAAAAAGAAACAATTAAACAGTTACAGCAATGAAAAACAGGATTTTAATCATCAGTCTGTTGTTTGTGGTTTACCTACAAACAATCCAGGGGCAGACATCCCCTTCCATTCAATTGAATCTGCAACCGGGGCAGACCTTTTCCGGGGCAATTGCAGGGAGTCTGCAGTTGCTCAACATGGACCGTATCCCTTATGGGGTGTTATGTGAACGGGTAGTGGGCTGGGCTTTACTCCAGCAATGGAATAGTGGCGATACCACCAATTTTGTGCATATCAAACAAGCGTGGTGGGATCTGGAAAACAGCCGGGAGACACCGGGCAACAGGTTCGATCCCTTGAAAAATGCGGTTACCGTGTCGTTAACCGAGAACAAGATACCGTTGATCGCCATCAATTTCGGCTTCGGGTATGTAGACAGTCTCGCTTTGGAGGATGGGAGAATACTTATCGAGAACAACCAGTTGATAGATGCCGGTGGAGAATCTCCCTATATTACCAAAGAGGTGCATTTGGCGGCGTTGTCCACAGAAAAGGTTATTGTCAATACGCCTTACCAGCTTGTCTGCAACAGCTCTTTCCTGTTGGATAACCTTACAACAACGAAGATAAGACCGGATAGTTGTTGATTTACAGAGGGAATTTCTTGTATTGTAGAAAAAATCCTTAATTTTACCGGAAAATGCCAATACTATGACAACGAATACTCCGCCAAACAGTTGTGCCTGCTTGTGAACGTGGTTTTCAAACAAGTTGAAATATGTTTACCTAATAACAATGAGCATAATGAAAACAAAAACATTTTATTATTTATTTCTTACCG
Source organism: Proteiniphilum sp. (assembly GCF_034927365.1). GTDB lineage: Bacteria > Bacteroidota > Bacteroidia > Bacteroidales > Dysgonomonadaceae > Proteiniphilum. Next base: position 37,053 of record NZ_JAYFQD010000032.1, read on the forward strand.
TGTTTTTTATAATTGGAAATGGGTGTTCCAAAGGGGATGAAATCAACGATCTACCTCTTGCCACACAAGTGGGTGCAAACACGTTTGGGTGTAAGCTTAATGGAGTGGTCTATAAATGTAGCGCACATTGGAAGGTGGGAGCTCTTCCTTCTATACAGGGGGTGTCAGGTTATTATCATGATGGAAAGCTTATAGTTGATGCATTGATTGCAAAGAATGAAGTTCATGACAGCCGGCAATTTAATTTTACTTTTGAATGTAGTGCGAATCAACCTGGTGTATATAGACAGGGCTTAAAATACCAGAGACTATCTCCGGTAGAAGGTTATGACTCTAAAGTAGAAATAACACGTTTTGATAAGGATGTAATCTCAGGTACTTTTCAGATGAAAGTTCAATTTGATGATGACCCGAATGGTATCCTTGAATTTACCGAAGGCCGGTTTGATATAAAAAGAAACAATTAAACAGTTACAGCAATGAAAAATAGAATTTTAATCATCAGTATGTTCGTTGTGATGTTCTTGTTGTCCGGAATTGGATGCACAAAAGAGGATGACATCAATGAATTACCCCCAGCCACACAAGAGGGAGCGAATACCTTTGGGTGTAAAATTAATGGGGTGGTGTATAAATGTAGTGGGTATAGAGGAGATACGTGGGCCTTCATTAGATTTGACGGTGTGTCAGGCTACTATATTGATGGACAGTTTAATATTGATGCCACGATTTCAGAGAATGAAATCCATGAAAGACGGTCAATCGGAATTTATTTTAATTGTACAGAAAATCAGCCGGGCATATACAGGGAAGGCATAAAATATCAGTTACAATCACCCATGGAAGGATATGACTCAAAAGTGGAGATAACCCGTTTTGACAAGGACGTAATAGCAGGTACTTTTCAGATGAAAATAAAATTTATTGGAAAGAAATATGGTCCTGATGGAATTAGTTTTACTACTTATGAGGATATTGAAACTATTACCGAAGGCCGGTTTGATATAAAAAGAAACAATTAAACAGTTACAGCAATGAAAAACAGGATTTTAATCATCAGTATGCTCCTTGTAATGTTCTTGTTGTCCGGAATTGGATGCACAAAAGAAGATGACATCAATGAATTACCCCCGGCCACACGAGAGGGAGCGAATACCTTTGGGTGTAAAATTAATGGGGTGGTGTATAAATGTAGTGGGTATGGAGGAGATACGTGGGCCTTCATTAGATTTGACGGTGTGTCAGGCTACTATATTGATGGACAGTTTAATATTGATACCTCGATTTCAGAGAATGAAATCCATGAAAGGCGTGAAATAGGGATTTCTTTTAATTGTATTGAGAATCAGCCGGGCATATACAGGGAAGGCATAAAATATCAGTTACAATCACCTATGGAAGGATATGACTCAAAAGTGGAGATAACCCGTTTTGACAAGGATGTAATAGCAGGAACTTTTCAGATGAAAGTTCAATTTGATGATGATCCGGATAGAACCTATGAAATTACCGAAGGCCGGTTTGATATAAAAAGGAACAATTAAACAGTTACAGCAATGAAAAACAGGATTTTAATCATTAGTCTGTTGTTTGTGGTTTACCTACAAACAATCCAGGGGCAGACATCCCCTTCCATTCAATTGAATCTGCAACCGGGGCAGACCTTTTCCGGGGCAATTGCAGGGAGTATGCAGTTGCTCAACACGGACCGTATTCCTTATGGGGTGTTATATGAACGGGTAGTGGGTTGGGCTTTACTCCAGCAATGGAATAGTGGCGATACCACCAATCTTGTGCATATCAAACAAGCGTGGTGGGATCTGGAAAACAGCCGGGAGACACCGGGCAACAGGTTCGATCCCTTGAAAAATGCGGTTGCCCTGTCGTTAACCGAGAACAAGATACCGTTGATCGCCATCAATTTCGGCTTCGGGTATGTAGACAGTCTCGCTTTGGAGGATGGGAGAATAATTATCGAGAACAACCAGTTGATAGATGCCGGCGGAGAATCTCCCTATATTACCAAAGAGGTACATTTGGCGGCGCTGTCCACAGAAAAGGTTATTGTCAATACGCCTTACCAGCTTGTCTGCAACAGCTCTTTCCTGTTGGACAACCTTACAAACGAAACGGTTACAGGATATTCGGTGCAGAATTTAGCCAATGGACAAACGGTCAACCTGCCGGCAAGCGGTACGGCGGGAGTCACCTTTACCGGTCTGGGTATAAGCCTCTTGAAAATAACCATGCATACGGGTAACGGGAGTTATATCTCCTATCAGGAGATAGAGGTTGTTCCTTCTGGATTTCGTCTTAGAAGTGGAGAGGCCACCAGTATTGAGCCGGAAGACAGATTGCTCACTTCCACCATTCCTTTTAAAGGATATGGTGAAACAACCGCTACCATCAGCCATGCCGATTATCATATATACTATCATTTTAAAAATGGCAATAAAACCCAAAGTGAGAGAATATTGAAGAAGCCAATCGTCATAGTGGACGGATTCGATCCGATGGATGATAGAAAATATAATGAAATATATGACAAGTTGTTGCGTTATTATAATGGCACTGATTCTGTAAAATTGGGAGACGAACTGCGCTTGAAAGGATATGACGTGGTAATCCTGAATTTCCCAATAACCGGAACGAATAGCAAAGCAAATAAGACTAACGTAAATATTCCTGAAATCCCCGGTTTTATAAACCGCGACGGAGGAGCCGATTATATCGAGCGTAACGCGTTCCTGCTGGTGAAACTTATACAGGAGTTGAACGCGGAATTGCAAGGCAATGGCAGCAACGAGAAGCTGGTGGTGGTCGGCCCCAGCATGGGAGGCCAGATAAGTCGTTACGCGTTGGCCTATATGGAAAAGAAAGAAGCAGAGGGCATACCCGATATGAACCACAATACCCGTTTGTGGCTAAGTTTTGATAGTCCGCACCTCGGAGCGAATATCCCGCTGGCAATTCAGAAAGATCTCTATTTTTTCGGTTACTCGGGAGGAGAACAAACAGCAAAAGATGCCTATAATAAACAACTGCACTCTGTAGCTGCTCAACAAATGTTAATAGAACAATTGGATAGTAGATGGGGATCGGCTATTGCTACAGATGGGCAGAATGGTACTGCTGTATATCATCAGACCTATTATACTGCATTAAAGAATAATGGATTAGCCGGTTCAGAGGGATGGCCCACCAAACTGAGAAAGGTGGCTTTGGTGAATGGCAATGGAGGCGGGATATCTACCCATCAACCTTCCGATCAGTTTTTATCGTTAGACGCTTATAAAACCATATTCAATACAAAAGTGGTTGAAATTAAAAACAGGTTTATGCCGCCGACTGGTTCTCAAAATACCTATTTTAAAGGTATGGTTGCCTCGACAGGTTTTTTGAGTTTAGATTTTTTTTCTGTGGATCAGAATGTCACAAATGTCAATCAAAGAGGCTCCATGGATATAGTGCAGGGAGGTACAATCAATGTGCAATCTGACATAAAGGATCAATTCTCGGCGGGCTTAAGAAAAAAAGGAGTTACCAGGCAAACCTGGAGCATGATGGAGAACCATAGCTTTATCCCCACTGTGAGCGCCCTTGGATTTAAGAATTCATCATTCAATTGGAATGCTACGATTAACAATCGTGATCTGGTACAAACCGGTGAAATTCCCTTTGACAATTATTATATTCCTTCGTACAATCAAGGACATGTTTCTCTTACCACAGAGAGCGTCGAATGGCTTAATCATCAGTTAGACGGGAATTACTATAATCAAATAAAGAAAATGACAATTGTCGGGCCAACTACCTTATGTGGCCAGTCTACCTATATAATCGACAATTTGATACCCGGAGCGACGGTTCAGTGGAGTGCGGGCAATAATAATATCACGTTGATATCCGGACAAGGAACAAATAGAGCGGTTTTCAGGCACTCCGGGTTTGAAGACAGCGAGGTGAGGGCTACCATCACCCTTGGAGGAATGCCTGTTGAACAACTTGTCTTTCCGGTAAATGTATGTCAACCCTATATCTCCGGTGCTTCTACCATTTGTAATCCAACCACTTATACGATAGAGAAATTACCAATGGGAGCCACCATAGAGTGGAGGAATAATACTGAAATAGAACGGACTTCACCTCAGGGAGGCGTATCCGCAACTTTCAAAAAGATCAAAAATGGCAAATCGACCGTAAAGGCTAATATTACGGTTGGCAGTAAAAATGTTTCGCTGTACATGAATGTAGATGTGGGTCCTCCCAGCCGTCCCTGGGTGCATAAGGGGAGCACTGTTTACAAGGAAAGTAGCGTAGGTTTTAATATGTGTCTTGGGCAGGGGACGACATCGCTTTACCTGATGATGATGAATCCTGATAATTCATCCGGTTACAGTTCATGGGAAGTGACAAAAACGGTGAATCCCGAGAACTTCCAAATAGTGCAAAGTGAAAATTATTTATATGTCAACCCATTGAAAATTGGAGGTGGTGCATTTAAGATAAGGTCACGCAATGATTGTGGCCTAAGTGAAGAGATGTTTATTAATCTTACGATAACAACATGTGGTGGGGGTGGTGGCCCCATTGAACTGCCCGGATTCCCTATTTTTGATTTAATTATTAATCCCAACCCGACAACCGATGTGGTGAATGTGGAGTTGAAAGTGAAACAACCGGAAGATAGTACCTCTGTCCCGCAGAATATGACTACGGCACAGATATCGGGAATGCATGAAATACAGTTATGGAGCAGTGCCTCCCTGTTGAGGACGTATAAAACCGACCAGCAGAAGTATCAGGTTCCGGTAAGCGGACTGCCTGCGGGTATCTATTTTATACGGGTGATCAAAGATGGGAAGACTTACACCCGGAAATTGATTAAGAGGTAAGACTTAATATTTTTACGGATCATCTCTACTGGTGGAAAGACAATGATTCTGCATTGGGTGCCCCTTTACTGAAAGAAGCAAGGGGCACTTTTTATATCAGTACCGTCAGTGCTTCATCGCACAGGGTTATTTTCTCCAGCCCGTTCTCATGAACGATGTAGGTATTCTCAATCCCTACCGCACCGATACCTGGAAGCACGAATTTGGGTTCAAGGGCGAATGCTATACCGGGTTCCAGCACCTCTTTCGAGCGGGGAGTTAGCACCGGAGGCTCGTTGATTTCCAACCCTACGCCGTGGCCGATAAATTTGGCCTGTTGTGTGGTACCCATGAAATAGGGCTCTAACCCGTTCTCTTTCACCATCTCCTCTGCCAAAAGGTAGAGTTCCGAACAGAATGCCCCGGCACGGAACTGCTGCGTGATGGCATTGTTGATGTCGATAGATACCTGATGGGCTTTATAGGCGATGTCGGGGGCATGTCCTATCGCAAAGGTACGGGTCATGTCATCCATCCAGGGACGGTAATTTCCTGCCATATCCACCATCAACGTAGTGCCCGGCCTGAGTATCGAGCCATTGGCTCCTATCGGCAGTAGGGGGCTGACGCCCTTACCTCCCAGCGCATAATCGTAGGGTGACGGTGCCTGGGCATTGTCGCCGGCGAGCATGCTGCCCATGAAGATATCCATATTATCACCGAAGGAACGGAAGATACCCATCGACCCGTGCAGGCGCATCTGCCGTTCTATCTCAATCTGTAATTCCAGGTCGGTCATCCCCTCGCTGTATAAAGAGGGGATTATCTTATATACCTGGGCGTGTATCCGGGCACTTTCACGCATCTGTTCCAGTTCATATTCCGATTTCACGGACCGCAGTTTCCGCAATACTGCCGAGATACTTACCATCTCCGGCATTTCCAGTGCCGTTTGAAGACGCGTGGCTGCGTTGAGCGTGAGTTGGTCGGCTTCGATCAGAACCCGCTTGGGTAAGGAGAAGCCTCTTTCTTGTAATAAGCCCGGGATCTGTTCCGGTTTACGGATGGGTACTGCCCGTTCGTCTGCAATGTTGGAAGGGCGTTTCACAAACAGGACCAGGTCTCCTTCCGGGAAGAGAAGGAGAAAACCGTCGAAAATGAATCCGCAGAGCCAGAATTGGTTGACCGATGAGGTGATAATACATGCATCAGCTTGCATCTCAGTAATGGTCTGTTGTACCTTTTTCAGCCTTGAAGCGGCTTCATTCAAGGGGAGCTTGTTCATAAAGAATATCAGTTTTTGACATCAAAATTAGCTGATTTTTTTGAAAAACCACTATCTTTACATCATAACTGAATTGAGAGGTGGCGAACAGGCGAATACTGATAGTAGAGGATGATCGTTCCTTTGGACCCATGCTTCAGAAATGGTTCGAAAGGAACGGTTTTTCCGCAACCTTATGCTCCGGCATGGTGGCGGCACAGGAAGCGCTTTCCCAAACAGATCCTTATCAGGTTGTCCTCTCCGACCTGCGTCTGCCTGATGGCGATGGTATCATGCTGTTGAACTGGTTGAACGAGACGCACCGGTCGATACCTATAATCATTATGACCGGCTATGGAGAGATCCAGACGGCGGTGTCGGCGATCAAGCTGGGAGCGTTCGATTTTCTGGAAAAACCCATCAATCCCGAGATCCTCAAGAAAAAGATAGAAGCTGCTTTTGATGCCCGGCAGGAAAATATCTCTTTGCCAGAAAAACAACCGGTGGAGAAGAAATCAAACAGAGAACATAAGGAGTTTGTGGAGGGACAGAGCACTCCTTCCTATGAGATGTACACCTACATTGATCTGGTAGCACCCACCCAGATGGCGGTGATGATCATCGGCGAAAGCGGTACGGGAAAAGAGCATGTGGCCCGTTTGATCCATAACCGCAGTAACCGTGCCGGCGGCCCCTTTATAGCAGTGGATTGCGGTAGTCTTTCCATTGAATTGGCTCCGAGTGAACTCTTCGGTCACAAGAAAGGCTCTTTTACCTCTGCGATAGAGGATAAGACTGGTTTTTTCAGGGAGGCACATGGTGGTACACTATTTCTCGATGAGGTGGGGAACCTGCCTTATGGTGTGCAGATGCAATTGCTTCGCACCCTTCAGGAAAAGAAGGTGAGGCCGGTGGGTACTTCCACCGACCAGCGTGTGGACGTGCGGATCATCACTGCGACCAATGAAAACCTTGAAAAAGCGATCGATAAGGGAAATTTCAGGGAAGATCTCTATCACCGGCTGAATGAGTTTATGATCAAGGTTCCGTCGCTACGGGATTGTGCGGAAGATATCCCGGCCTATGCCGATCACTTCAGGGAGGAAGCCAACCGGGAACTCGGCAGGGAGGTAGACGCCATCTCTCCCGAAGCGATAGCGGTGCTGAAAGGCTATACCTGGCCCGGGAACCTGAGAGAATTGCGTAATGTGATCCGACGGGCGGTACTTTTCTCGAAGGGAGATGCCATTATCCCCGACAGTTTACCGATACTTACAGCAAAAAAAGAAGAATTACAACCGAAAGTAGACGTCTCTCTTTCCGTGGAACCGGAAGAAGAGAAAGAGAAGATCCTTAGGGCACTTGCACAGGCGAAGGGGAATAAAACAAAAGCTGCCATCCTGCTGCAAATCGACCGGAAAACGCTTTATAATAAACTCCATCAGTATAGCATTGGGTTATAATTCTTTAAAATAATGTTTGGAAATTGTCTTTCTTTATTGATATGGTTTATTGATTTTTAATATTTACTCTTCGGATTAGTAGAATTTTTTCTTAATTTTAGCGGAAAATACCAATACTATGACAACGGATGTTTCACCATATTGCAGTTCCTGCTTGTAAATGCTGTTTGCAAGCAGTACAAAAGAGATCGTATTTAAACAATGGTTTTTTTTGCTATTTATTTAGATAATTGATATGTTCCTGTCTTTGTGTAAATTTAATATGAGGTTTGTTAATTGGCTTTATAGGCAGGAAAGAAGCCCTTAATTGTAACTTAGAAACTAAAAATGAAAAATTATGAAACCAGTTCAATTTGCAATATTCATATTATGCATGGGATTATTTTATGCTACATCCTGTGAGAAAGAAAAAGAGAAAGTGTGGACAGAACTACCCCCTGAGACACAGCAAGGCGCCAACACCATTGGCTGCCTGGTGGATGGTGAATTATGGGCTACGAGTAGATTACCGCGCGGCATATTTCAAGAAGAGTCGCTGATTGCTATTTATGCTATAGATGGTCCAGATTCAGGATTGTTACATCTTCATGCGGAAGGAAGGGCCGGAACGATGGTTTTCTTTATAACCAATCCTCAAATCGGGGAGAACAAGGCCACTGTGAGAGCCTGGTTTAATTTAAAACCCGAGTGTGAACGATTCTCAAAAGAAGATATAGGCACGGTATATATTACAAGGCTTGACACCAAAGGACGTGTTGTCAGTGGCCGTTTTGCTCTTGAACTCCCTTGTGAGAAAAATGCGGAAAATGTTATCCGCATTACCGAAGGCCGTTTTGACATGTACATGGATGGAGATTTTAGCAGTTTAAATAACCCGTAAAAAGTAGAAATCATGAAAAAAATTGTACTGTTTTGTGCTTTTGTTGTTTTCTCCACACTGCTTTTTGCGCAGACAGTGGAAGAGGAAATTACAAACCGGATGAATTATGTCTTTGAAAAAGTGAATCGAGGAAATGTCGTTACGGGTATATTGGGAAACTATGGTGTGCAACCTATCCCTTTGGAATATTATGATAGTATTCCTGCTGACAGTAATTTTGTGGATCTCTATATCTTTACAATGCTATATGCGGGGGTCTACAGTGCTAAATTTAATAATAACATATCCCTGATTACCCCGGATGAACTTTCTCAGCGAATTGAGGGCTATTCTTCAGGAGGAGCTATTCCTGTGGGTATTATGTATTACTGATATAACCGGTTCAAGGAAGATGCCGTGGAGTCAAGCCGATCAACGAGCAGATTGTCGAAATTACAGGTAAAATCCGTATGAGACACTTGATTTGTTTGCTGCCGGCCCTAAAGAAGTGATCATCGAAGGAGGAGATGTGTCTTGGACAGGGAACTACCTCTGTTCACCTGATGATGATGAATCCGGACAATTCATCCGATTACAGTTCGTGGGAAGTGACAAAGACTGTGAGTCCCGAAAATTTCCAAATTGTGCAAAGTGAAAATTATTTACAAATCAATCCATTGAAAATTGGAGGTGGTGCGTTTAAGATAAGATCACGTAATGATTGCGGATTAAGTGAGGAAATGTTCATTAATCTTACGATAACAACCTGTGGAGGTGGTGGAGGAGGCCCCATTGAACTACCGGGATTCCCTATTTTTGATCTAATTATTAGCCCCAACCCTACAACCGATGTGGTGAGTGTAGAGTTGAAAGTGAAACAACCGGAAGATAGTACCTCAGTTCCGCAGAATATGACCTTGGCTCAGATATCGGGAATGTATGAAATACAGTTATGGAACAGTGCTTCCCTGTTGAAAACCTATAAAACCGACCAGCCTAAATATCAGGTTCCGGTAAGCGGACTGCCTGCGGGTATCTATTTTATACGGGTGATAAAAGATGGACAGACTTACACCAAGAAAATGATCAAGAGATAAGACTACAGCATCTCTTTACTGATCATCTCGGAAAATATCCGTAACTCCCCGATATTTTCCGAGAGTTCCTCTTTCCAGTCGGGATAGGCTGTTTCATCTTTTCCCCTCAAGTTATCCATTTTCCGAAGGGAGGTGCATAAGTGTGCCGCATCGAGCTGACAAAGGAAAGGGTATATCCTGTGGCAGAGTTTTTGTGCCTCTTCGAATGCGCCATCGTCTATAAGCGCCTGTAAAAGAGTGGTGTCCTGGTGTGCGGTTTGCACGAACCCCGAGAGGATATCCCTGATGGTTTCCGTGTCATCACCAAACAAGGAGACAAGTTGCGGGAACTTATCCTTATAGATGTTTTCATCGGATCCTTTTTTCTCTTTTTCACCCGGATCCTTTTCCTCCTTTTTGGTATAATATTCCCCCGAAACAATTTCAATCAGTTCGCTCATCCGGATAGGTTTTTTGACCAGGCCGGAAAATCCTTCCGAAAGAGCCCTTTCCCTATTATAATCGTCGTGGGCTGTCATTAACCATACGGGAGTTTGAGAATCTTTTTTCCGGATCTCACGCAGAATATCGATCCCCGTGATTTCCCTCATTTGCATATCGGTAAATACGATATCGAAAAGGGAGAGGACTCTCAGGAATCCGTTCACATCCCGGGCTTCATTGCATAGCTTTACTTTATAGCCGTGACGGATAAGATATTCCCTGATCATATTTCCCAGTGAAAGGTCGTCTTCAAAGAGGAGTATTTTCTGAAATTGTGTTCCTTCCTGCAAAGCGTCATTATCCTGCCGGGAGGCTCTGTCTTCATTTCCCCTCAATATACTTTCTTCGGATATCTGCAGGGCCGGTATGGTGACGGTAACGCAGGTTCCCTTTCCTTTCTCTGAAATCACCTTTATCTCTCCATTTAACAGATCCACCAGCCCTTTCGTGACATACATCCCGAAGCCGCTTCCTTCGGCTTTCAACGGGTTTTGCATGCGGGAGAAAGGCTTGAATATCTCCGGAAGCTCATCTGCATCCATGCCTATGCCGCTATCGGTCACAGTGAAAATTAAGCGATCCTCATATTGCAGCCCGATGGTGACCCCGCCCTCACGTGTGTACTTTACGGCGTTGGAGACAACATTGGTGAGTATCTGTTTCAGGAGCGTATGATCTGTTTCCACATATAGCGGGGAAGAGGCCTGGTTTTCGAACTCCAGGCTCAGCGCTTTTTCTTCCGTCAGCGGTTCAAACATGCGGATAATATCCTTCATCAACTCGATAAGGTTGAACTGGCTATTATGCAACCTGGCCGACTTTTGTTGGAGGCGTGAGAATTCAAGCAGGTTGGTCAGCATTGTCAAGATATGTTTTCCCGAATTCCTCGCGGACTGTAATTGCCGTTTCTTGTCTTCATCGGTCTCCTCCGAATCCCACATCTCCATGTATCCCATTATCGAACTGAGGGGCGTCTTGACATCGTGCGACACCGATAACAGCAGTTTATGGCGGCTTTCAATCAGTTCTTCCGTGAGTTGCTTCTCTTTTACCAGGTCGGCACGTGCTTTCTGGCCTTTATTGAGATCATTGATAATGAAGATAATAATGATAAGGATAAAGAAGATAGAGAGCGCGCCGATCTCGATCGCGAACCTGAAAATTCTCCGGGTAAGCTCTTCACTATTTTCTGTCCCACTCCAGGCAATCCGGATAGTTTCATTATAGAACTCATTGGTGAGTTGGGAGATGCGCAGTGAAATGTTCTGTTCGGCATACATAAGCTCGCGGACCTCCCGCTCGATCCCCTGTATGCGCGAAGAGTAGGTTTTGGACGCTTCTTCCGTGATGCTTTTCAGACCGGCAACCATTGTTGTGTCTACACGTGAACTTGATCTTGATTCCTGTTCGGTACGTGTGATGTTGATGGTGCTATCCGGTGCGTGCTGGGGATCAAACACATTTCTCAGACGATTCCAGAATCCCTTTTTCTGCTTCTCTATTACCCGTGTCGTATCGATATTGGTGGTTACTATTATTGAATCGACGATGATCTCATCATAACGGTTGATTTTCTGGTCGAGTTGCGTCAGCGGATTCTGTGACCTGAAGAGCCCCGTCAGCCTCCGTATAATCTTGTTTTTCTCCTGTAGCAAGGAGTCGATATCCTGTAATAGTATGTTCAGCTCATTCTCCGGTTTCATACTATTTATGGTAATTATTTGCTGCGATATATCGGTAGTGATGGAGTCGTATTGCTGTTGAAGTGCTTTCCGCGGTGATGCCAGGTACATGTTCAACACATCCTGTGCCTGTTGTATGGAGACAATCAATTGATTGCTTTCCGACAGGATCCGGTATGAATTGTCCATCTCAGCTTTCTGGATGTCCATATTCTCTTTAAGTGAATAAGAATAAAGGAATAGTCCGGCAAAATAGAGAAGGACCACGAGGAATATCAATCCTATTTTTACCCTGACCTTTTGTTCCGGTGATTTTTTTTTCGCCATTCATCCAATATTTTTGTAAATATACATGATAAATTTTAATCGTGTATATTTCAGTGTAGACGTGGTCGCTGAGGAAAATGTGGAATTGTATATTTCCTGTTGTGGAATTTTTCCACACTTTCCACGATATTTCCACAATGTGAATCTCCGGTGTAATATTTATAATATAGGATTAAGTTTCCTATTATCAGATGTTTAGTCTCTTTGGATGTATGCAGGTATTGGTTTGGTATCCAATTTGATATATAATAAATATCAATGAGTAATCATAAAAATAAAAGGAGTAAAAATTAATGCGGTTTTTATTTTTTTAAAATTTATCGTGATGAAAAAGATAATCAAGTCTATCAAGACGATTCTATTTTGATATAAATGATTCCAGCGTCATTGTAAATGACAAACTACACTATCGCACCTCTATATATTTCTTAAGTTAACGTATTCTTCAAAACACAATGGCAAAGGACCCGATCGCCCCTTTACTGAGATAAGTAAGGGGGCGGTTATTTTTTTATTCATTCCATATATCCCATGCAGCCAGTGCCTGGAGTTCAAGCATCTCCCTGCCGTTTTTAACCGTGGCACCTTGTCTCTTCCCTTTTTGCAGGAACAATGTCTCTTCGGGGTTATACACCAGATCGTAAAGCAAGTGGCGGGGTGTGAGATGGGTATAAGGTATGTCGGGACAATCCTCTGTTTGGGGAAAAGTGCCTACTGGCGAAGCGTTTATGATAACTGTAAATTCAGATATAACGGCAGGGGAGAGGTCGTTATAAGTAAATCTCTCATTTTCCGGGGTACGGGATACATATCGCCATTCTATCTGCATATCTGTCAGCGCCTGTGCGACTGCTTTCGATGCTCCGCCGGTACCCAGTATCAGCGCTTTACGGTGAGATGCCGGGTCAATCAAAGGTTGAAGAGATTGCTTAAATCCTATGTAATCGGTATTGTGCCCGATAAGTTTGTGATAATACATGTCTCCGGGCCTTCTCTCTATTTTGATCACGTTTACGGCACCGATCTTCCGGGTTTCGGGAGAGATTTCACTCAGAAAGGGGATTATCTGTTCCTTATAGGGAATGGTGACATTTAATCCTTTCAATTGTTGATTGAGCAGGAGGATATGACGGATCTCCTGAATATCTCCAATCTCGAAATTGAGGTATTCCGCATCAATCCCTTCACGGTAAAACTTCTCAGTGAAGAACTTCGCCGAGAAAGAGTGTTTCAGGGGAAAACCAATCAGACCGTATGTAAGCATTGTTCAGTAGTTGTTCGATTGTTGTTCAGTTGTGATTCGTGAGTAGAGCGAACGAATAACGGCGAAGCCGAATAACAATGTATAGGCGAAGCCGAACACAATCAATTCACCGGTTTCTCCGCGATATACAACGTGGCAATGCCGAGGGTGTATCTTCTCAGCCGGATATTGGTGAATCCGTTCTTTTTTAATATCAGCATCATCTCCCTTCCCTGAGGAAAAGCAGCGATGGATTCAGGCAGATAACTGTATGCCCGTTGTTCTGTTGCCAAAATGCCCGAGAGTACCGGCATGACATATTGGGTATAAGTGGTATACAGTTGTTTGATCGGTGTTTCCTGCGGCGTGGTGAGTTCGAGAAAAAGAAATACACCACCCGGCCTCAACACGCGGAGTACTTCCCGGAAGCTTCTGTCGATTTCTTCGAAATTACGAACACCGAAAGCGACGGTCGCCGCATCAAAACTGTTATCGGCAAAGGTGAGGTTGGCGCAGTCCTCTACTTCGAAGTTGATGATATGCTGTAATCCTTTTGCCTTTACCTTTTCTTTTCCGATATTCATCATTCCTTCGGAAATATCTACGGCAATGATCTTTTCCGGTTGAAGTATCTTCTGTGCCAGAATAGCGAAGTCGCCTGTGCCGGTAGCGATATCCAATAACTCCTTGTGAGGATATTTTCTCAGCACTTTTAGCGCATCGTACCGCCAATAGTTATCAATCCCGAGTGACATCGCACCGTTCATCCTGTCGTAGCTGGGAGCGATCTTATCGAACATGCGTCTCACCTGGTCCTTCTTCGGTTGATCGGGATTATAAGGATTTACCTTTTCTACTTTGTAGGCCATTCTTTTATTGGGGTTGAAATTCAACTATTATCGGGATTGTAAATATTCATTGATATTTTTCTCAATACGGGATTCCAGATTATCCGTATCGGCCTTCACAAACTTCTCTCCCACAATCTTTTCGTACAGTTCGATATACCGTTCCGATACACTCAGGCAGTATTCGTCGGTCATTTCGGGAACCTGTTGTCCGGCTTGTCCCTGAAATCCGTTGTCCATTAGCCATTTGCGTACAAATTCTTTAGAGAGTTGCCGTTGCTCCTCGCCTTTCTCGAAACGTTCCTGATAGCCCTCGCTATAAAAGTAACGGGACGAGTCGGGTGTGTGGATTTCATCAATCAGGTAAATTTTTCCGTCTTTCTTGCCAAACTCATATTTGGTATCCACCAGGATTAGCCCTTTTTCTGCTGCCATCTCTGTACCTCGTTTGAACAGAGCGTAAGTGTATTTTTCCAGCTGTTCATATTCTTCCCTGCTTACCAGTCCCTGTGCAATGATCTCCTCTTTCGATATATTTTCATCATGTCCCTCATCGGCTTTCGTGGTAGGGGTGATCAGGGGTGTCTCGAACTTCTGGTTTTCACGCAACCCTTCTGCCAGGGGAAGGCCGCAAAGTGTACGTGCTCCCTTCTTGTACTCACGCCATGCGCTGCCGGTGATATAACCACGAATCACCATCTCCACCTTATATGGTTCACATTGATGTCCTACCGTCACCATTGGATCGGGAGAGGCTGTTTTCCAGTTAGGCACGATATCGGCGGTAGCATCCAGAAATTTAGCGGCTATCTGATTCAATACCTGTCCTTTATATGGAATGCCTTTGGGCAGTACCACGTCGAATGCCGAAATACGGTCGGTGGCGATCATTACCAATGTGTCTTCCCCAATGCTATACACATCGCGTACTTTCCCGTGGTATACTTTTGTCTGTCCGGGGAAATTATAATCTGTTCTTGTCAATGCGTTCATATCTTAATTGATTTGATGATTTATTGATTTAATAGAACTTAGAACTGGGAACTGAGAAGTGAAGAAGTCTTTTGAAGCGTTTAATTGTTTAATTGTTTCACTATTAATTTTTCACTCTTCACTCTTCACTTTTAGTTTTTAATTTTTAGTTCTTCACTCTTGGCTCTGAGAACCTTCCCACTTTCCTGCTTTCCCACCTTCCCACTTCTCACTTGTCTCATACGCTTCCACTATCCTCTGTACGAGCTTATGCCGTACAATATCTTTCTTGTTGAATTCAACCGTCGCAATACCTTTGATATTTCTCAGTACCTGCATCGAATGGATAAGGCCCGACTGTTGAGAGTGGGGCAGGTCGATCTGGGTGATATCGCCGGTGATGATCATTTTACCGTTTAACCCCAGGCGTGTCAGGAACATCTTTATCTGCGGCTTGGTGGTATTCTGCGCTTCATCGAGAATGATGACGGCGTCGTTCAGGGTGCGTCCCCGCATAAATGCGAGCGGTGCGATCTGAATGATCTTGTTTTCGATATACTCCTTCAGTTTTATTGGCGGGATCATATCTTCCAGTGCATCGTAGAGCGGTTGTAGATAGGGATCTATCTTCTCCTTCATATCTCCGGGCAGGAAGCCCAGTTTTTCACCTGCTTCCACGGCAGGGCGACTCAGGATGATCTTCCGGACCTTCTTTGATTTGAGTGCCCTTACCGCCAGTGCAATGGCGGTATAGGTCTTCCCGGAACCTGCTGGGCCTATGGCGAACACCATATCATTTTCGTCGAACGCTTCTACCAATCGTTTCTGATTGGCAGTACGGGCCAGAATGGGTTTCCCGTTCAGTCCGTGAATGATAAGATTATCCACATTCACCATGGCAGGTGCCTTCCCCTTCACCATGTCCAGAATATCCTCCTCCTTCAGCACGTTCATCTCGTTGCTGAATTTTTCCATTTCACGGATCTTTTCTTCAAAGCCCGTAAGCTCTTCCTCTTCGCCGATCACTTTGATCACATTTCCCCTTGCTACAATTCGTAGTTTGGGATATAGTGTCTTGATCAACTGGATGTTGCTGTTGTTGATTCCAAAAAAGACAACCGGGTCTACGTTCTCTATGATAATGATGCGCTCAATCATTCTCCGTTCTTTGAGAAGTTTAACGAATATTGCTGCGTTTTGTTCTCTTGACCTTCAATATAATTGATGAACGCGTTGTTTACAAGCCTGTTTCCGCCAGGGGTAGGGTAGTCGCCCGAGAAATACCAGTCGCCCCCATTATTGGGACATGCTTTGTGGAGGTCCTCGATACTTTGGAAAACGATTTTTACTTCTGCTTTTATCTCTTTGGATGTGAGCATGTGCGCTATCTTCTCGGAGATTTCTTCATCGGTAAAGGGTGCATAGATATCCTTTACATAGTTCACGATATGCTCTTTCTTCAAATGACGTTGGGCCACCGATTTCTTGTATGTCTCGTCGATCACATGCTGCATGCCACGCTCTTTCAGCAATTCAATAGCTGCTTTAAAAGCGATGAATTCGCTCATTCTCGACATGTCTATACCATAGCAGTCGGGATAGCGTATCTGGGGTGAAGAAGATACGATGATGATCTTTTTTGGATCGAGCCTGTCCAATATCTTGATGATGCTCTGCCGTAGTGTGGTGCCCCGTACGATACTGTCGTCGATAATCACCAGGCTATCAATACCTCTTCTCAACGAACCATAGGTCACATCATAGACGTGTGCCGCAAGGTCGTTTCGGGTATTCCCCTGTGCGATGAAAGTACGCAGTTTGATATCCTTGATCGCCACTTTCTCCGAACGGACCCGCTTGGAGAGTATTGTATCGACCTCTTCCTTGCTGAGTGAGTTCCCTTTTTCGAGGATAGTTAATGCTTTTTTGTGATTGAAATGATTTTCTAATCCCTGGAGCATGCCGAAATAAGCGACCTCGGCCGTATTGGGAATAAATGAGAAGACCGTATTATCGAAATCATCATCCACTGCTTCCATGATTTTAGGAACCAGCAATTCTCCCAGTTTCTTCCGTTCCCGGTAGATGTCATAGTCGGATCCCCGGGAGAAATAGATCCTCTCGAAGGAGCAGGGGGTGATCTTTTTCTTCTCCTCCTGTATCTGATGCAGATTGATAGAGCCGTTGCGCTTCACGATGAGTGCTTCTCCCGGATTAAGTTCATGGACATCATCCTTCTTCAGGTTGAATGCCGTCTGTATAACTGGACGTTCCGACGCAACCACCGCTATTTCATCGTCGTGGTAATAAAACGCCGAGCGGATACCCCAAGGATCACGCAGCACAAAAGCGTCGCCACAGCCAATTAACCCACAGAGGGCATAGCCGCCGTCCCAAATAGAGGATGCCCTTTTCAACAGAAAGGGTATATCGAGCTTTTCTCCGATCTGGTGGCTGATCTCCTGACCGTTCATGTTCTCTTTTTTCAGATGATCATATTGGTATTGAACCTCACGATCCAGATAATGTCCAAGCGATTCAAGCATAACGAAAGTGTCGGCATAATCGCGCGGATGCTGTCCTTCCTGAAGCAGTTGCTGGAACATTTCGTCCACATTAGTCATGTTGAAATTCCCTGCCAGGGCGAGGCTTCTCGATGCCCAATTATTGCGGCGCAGCAGTGGATGTACATAGCTGAGCCCGCTCTTGCCGGTAGTGCTGTAGCGCAGATGCCCGATAAAGAGTTCCGCGGCAAAAGGAACCGTTTTTTTTACAAACTCCACATCACTGAGTTGTTCCTTGGTGAATCGTTGGAGCGATGCATGCACATTGGAGAATATCTCCGATATGGCACTTGAGCCCAGCGCGCGTTCCCTGAAAATGAACTCGTTGCCAGGTGACGCTTCGAGCTTGACGGCTCCCAGTCCCGCACCTTCCTGTCCACGGTTATGCTGCTTTTCCATCAGCAGGTACATTTTGTCGAGTCCGTATTGCCACGTCCCATACTTATTGTAATAATAATCGAGGGGTTTGAGGAGGCGGATTACTGCAATTCCGCATTCGTGCTTGATAATATCAGTCATTGATAAACCTTTCTATAATTAAGGCACAAATTTACTCTTATTTGTGGAAATTTGGCGGGTATCGGGAGGATAATCTTATCAAAAAAATGTCAACGGACCGGTTTTTCGAAGAGTTGGTATTATCTTTGTCCATATATATATAATTATTCAAATTTCGCAAAACCTCTGCTTTAGTTGTACCTGTTGCGGTGAGTCTATTTGCGAGAATTCAATAAAATAATCGTATGAACTGGGAACGTTTATTGTCGGCGAAAAGATTTGGGATGGAGCATTATGAAGATGCGAAAAAACATGAACGGACGGAGTATCAGCGCGATTACGACAGGTTGATCTTTTCCTCTCCTTTCCGTCGTTTGCAAAACAAGACACAAGTATTTCCCTTACCGGGAAGTATTTTTGTGCATAACCGGCTGACGCACAGTTTGGAGGTTGCCAGTGTGGGGAGGTCGATGGGTGAGAATATTGGACGTGAACTTCGGAGACGATATTCGGATTCGGCGGCTCATTTCGAGGAGATCGGGTCTATTGTTGCGGCTGCATGCCTGGCGCATGATATGGGAAATCCTCCTTTTGGCCATTCCGGGGAGAAAGCGATCTCCACCTTCTTTTCGGAAGGGAAAGGATCTTGCCTTAGGAATGAATTGGAGCAGGAGGGTGGCCGCTGGAGCGATTTTACCTGTTTTGAAGGAAATGCAAATGCCATACGGCTGCTGATGCATCAGTTCAGGGGAAGGCGGAAGGGTGGTTTTGCGATAACCTATTCCACATTGGCTTCTATTGTGAAATATCCCTATTCTTCTGAGTTGAGTGGAGGAAAAAATAAATTCGGTTTTTTTGCATCAGAGGAGGACGATTACAGGCAAATTGCGGAAGATCTCGGTATAATCAAACGAAATGAAGATCCGTTGAAATTTGTACGTTACCCTTTAGTCTATCTTGTAGAGGCGGCGGATGATATCTGTTATCAGGTGATGGATATTGAGGATGCACACAAACTACGCCTGCTATCCACCGAAAAAGCGGTAGAATTGTTACTTGGTTTTTTCGAAGGGAAGGATAAACAACGACGTATCGCCACTTTATCGTACGTGACGGATATCAACGAGCAGATTGCCTATCTGCGTTCCGGGGTGATAGGGCTGTTAGTCAATGAATGTTCGGCGCTCTTTCTCTCCAATGAGGAGCAGATCCTCGCCGGAAAGTTCTCCGGCACACTCATTAAAAATATCTCTCCATTTGTAGCAGGAGCTTACAGTCGATGTGCGGAATTTGCCCAGCAACATATTTACCGTTCAAAAGATGTACTCGATATTGAACTGGCCGGCTATAGGATCATCGGTTATTTATTGGAGGTATTTACAGATGCTATCCGGAATCCCGGTCATACCTATTCGAAGTTGCTTCTCGACCGGATCCCGGAACAGTATGAAACAGACTCTGCCTCTTTGTATGGAAAAATTCAATCGGTGATCGATTACATATCAGGTATGACGGATGTCTATGCGCTTGATTTATATCGCAAAATAACAGGAATAGGTATACCTGTTGTCTGATTCTGCTTACTATTTGGTAAAAATAATTTTTTTTATATTTTTTATTGAAAATGTTGTTGGATATTTAATTTATTTTTTTATATTTGCAACGTGGTTTTTTCATAATAGTATTAGATTTAAGGTTAACATGTTTGGCAGAATGTCGAGAGACATTCTGCCGAATGCTTTTAACACTTTATATTTTAGTTCAATCCTAATATTTTTTACTTTTGTGGTAAATTAAGGTATGCGGAAAATAATTTTTATTCTCTTCTTTTCATTGTTTCTTATGCAATGTACTTCAAATGAGAAATCGCTCAATAAGAAACTTGAAAAAATGGCGGCCAGCTACAACGAGTCGGCACCGTTGATGTTCAATCAATATATTCGGTTTGACAAGGCAGTTGTTGCATCCGAAAATGTATTTCAATATCATTATACGGTATTAAATACTGCTAATCCGGACTCCCTTCTTGAAGGTGTTTTTATATCATTAAAAGAAGAAATAGTAAAAAAACACTCATTGGAGGCTGATCTTCGCATATTTAAGGAAAACAAAATACCTCTTGAGTATATTTACAGAAACGAAAAAGGAGTGATTATCCGTTCATTGAAGATCACACCGGAAGATTACCAGTAAAAAAGGAGAAATATGAATCGTTATTTTTACATCGACGCAGAAGGAAAGCAAAAAGGGACTTTTTCGCCCGAAGAATTGAGGCGTGAGCGGATAAAACGTGATACGCTTGTCTGGACACAAGGTATGGAACAGTGGAGACGGGCTGAAGAGACCGATGAACTTCGCTTTCTGTTTGCCGATACCTATAGGGATCCCGAATTAGTGGAGGCACAGCCCTCTGCACGGTACGATCAGTACAGGCAAACCGCCGGATCGCAGGTGATACAGCCAATGCCCAAGACCTGGCTGGTTGAGTCGATCCTGGTGACTATCCTTCCGTTCATCTTTTGTAGCAGCATACTGAATCTCCTTGGAATTATCGGTATCGTATATGCAGCGCAAGTGGAGTCTTTTTATAACAGGGGTGATTATGCCGCTTCGCTGGAATCTTCACGATCCGCTGCGAAATGGACCAAGATAGCCCTGTGGATCGCTATCGGTTGGGTGATACTTATGGTAATTACCGTGGTGTTGCTTTTTTGGTTTGTTGCGGATTTGTCACCTCTTAATAATATTCTGAATACTTAATCTCAAAATATCGAATAAATGGAATATCAAAATGATCAGGAACAGCCGACTTCTGCCTATAATAAGGAAGAACGCGACCCGGTACAGACTCCGCCGCCGTATCAACAACCACCGGTGGATAACATCCCTCCTCTGAAACCGGGTAATTGGCTTTGGCAATCCATTGTTGCCACCCTTCTCTGCTGCGTGCCTTTCGGAGTTGTGGGGATCATCTATGCCGTTAGAGTTAATTCGCTCTATTTTAATGGAAACTATCAGGAGGCAGAGCGAATGGCGCAGAAAGCAAAGATGTGGACGCTTATCTCTATCGTAGCAGGATTGCTCTATGTTATCCTCTGGACAATTCTGGTAATTACCGGTAATTTGCCGGAATACATGCAGAATATCATTGAAAAGAATGCAAGCGGTTATAATTTTTAAGCCCTGTTGTGCATAAAGGTTTGAAAATAGGTATGGGCGCAGCCGTAATTGTATCGATTGCGGCGGCGCTTTATATTTTTTACACGTTCGATCCGAAGACACAGCCTCTTTTCCCGAGATGTCCCTTTTTGCTCGTGACGGGTTATGAATGCCCGGGATGTGGGTCCCAGAGAGCTATCCACAGCTTGTTGCATTTCAATATCGGGGCTGCATTGAGATATAATGCCTTTATGGTGTTGGCGTTGCCTTATATCCTCCTGGGTATTTATCTGGAGTATTTTGGCGGGAAAAAGCGTTTCCCCAGGACTGTGAAATTTTTCTTTGGGCGTTGGTCGGCCGTTATGGTGCTGATTGTAATAACTGCCTATTGGATTTTGAGAAATTTGTTATAAATCCGATTTTTGTAAAAAACAATACATATTTATGCCTCTTCTTTAGGGTTTACGGTTCAGCTACAATATCAGTTTCCTGGAGTTTGCCCATTTCGTATACCGTCTCAGGAGCAATGTCAATGGAGTTTTTGCTTCAGGAAATGGCCGGTGTGTGATTTCTCACATTGCACGATCTGGTCCGGTGTCCCTTCACATACCACATATCCTCCGGCTTTACCTCCTTCCGGTCCGATATCGATAATATGGTCGGCACATTTGATGATCTCCATATTGTGCTCGATAATGATGACCGTATGGCCGCGTTCTATAAGGGCGTTGAATGCCTGCAGCAACGTTTTGATATCGTGGAAGTGCAGGCCGGTGGTCGGTTCATCGAAGATAAAGACGGTGGGTTCTGCTTTCTCTTCTCCCAGGTAGTAGGCTAGCTTCACACGTTGGTTCTCTCCGCCCGATAGGGTGGAGGAGGACTGTCCCAGTTTGATATATCCTAACCCTACATCCTGCAGCGGTTGCATTTTCTTCACGATTTTCTTTTCGGTAGCCCCCTTCTGTTGTCCAAAAAATTCGATTGCCTGGTTGACGGTCATCTCCAGTATATCGTGAATAGAGGCTCCCTTATATTCTATCTCCAGGACTTCATCCGAAAATCGCTTGCCGTGGCATGATTCACATTCCAGACGTATATCGGCCATAAACTGCATCTCCACGGTGATGGTGCCCTCCCCTTTGCATTCACTACAGCGTCCTCCTTCCACGTTGAACGAGAAATAGGCGGGCGAGAAACCCATCTGTTTTGCCAATGGTTGTGCTGCATAAAGTTTACGGATTTCGTCGAATGCCTTGAGGTAGGTGACCGGATTGGAGCGGGATGACTTACCGATAGGGTTCTGGTCGACGTATTCCACTCCTTTCATCAGCCTGATATCACCTCCGATACCGTTGAATTCGGCATGTTCCAGGGCAGTGCCTTTATAATGGTGTTGCAGTGCGTTGAATAATACATCATTCACCAGTGATGATTTGCCCGAACCGCTGACACCTGTCACCACTGTCATCACATTCAACGGGAATTTCACGTCGATATTCTTCAGGTTATTTTGCCGTGCTCCTTTTACCTCTATATAATTATTCCATTTGCGGCGAACTTTAGGAATTTCGATCTGCTCTTCACCGGTAAGATACTTGACGGTGTAGCTGTCGCTCTTTTCCTCCAGCTCCGCCACATCACCCTGATAGATCACTTCACCTCCCAGTCGGCCTGCCTTGGGGCCTATGTCGATAATATAATCCGCCGCACGGATGATCTCTTCATCGTGCTCCACTACCACCACCGTATTTCCCATATGTTGCAAATCACGCAATACGCCGATCAGCAGGTAAGTATCGCGCGAATGAAGCCCGATACTGGGTTCGTCGAGGATATAAAGCGATCCCACTAGGCTGCTCCCCAGCGACGATACCAGGTTGATACGTTGACTCTCACCGCCCGAGAGGGTGTTCGAGAGCCGGTTAAGCGTGAGATACCCCAGACCAACGTTTAAAAGGAACTGAATACGGTTCCTTATTTCAGTGAACAAGCGTTCAGCGATGGTGGCATCGGTCTCGTCCAGTGTAAGTTGATCGAAAAAATCCTTTAGTTCGGTGATGGGAATGACGACTAATTCGGTAATTGATTTCCCGCCCACTTTTACGTACGACGCTTCCTTCTTGAGTCGTGATCCTTTGCATACCGGACAGCTGGTCTTACCACGGTAACGTGCCAGCATGACCCGGTACTGTATCTTGTAGAGGTTTTTCTCGAGCATCCCGAAGAAATCGTTAATCCCGTAGATGCCGAAGTTATGACGGCCATTCCAGAGTATATCTTTTTCATCCTCGGTAAGATCGTAGTAAGCACGGTGGATTGGGAAATCTACTTTATAGGCATTGTGTACGAACTCCTGCCGCCATTCGCTCATCTTTTCTCCTCTCCAGCACTGTACACACTCCTCCTGGACGGAGAGGCTCTTGTCGGGGATTACCAGATTTTCGTCGATGCCGATCACCTTCCCGAATCCTTCACACTTGGGACAGGCACCGACGGGACTATTGAAGTTGAACATCATCTCGGTCGGTTCTTCGAAAGTGATGCCGTCCGCTTCAAAACGGTTGGAGAAGGTGAACGACTCAATCCCGTTTTCACCCCAGAAACGGACGATACATTCGCCGTTACCTTCCAGAAAAGCGGTCTCTACCGAATCGGAGAGCCGATTCACTGTCGCCTTGTCGGAAGAGCAGGAGAGCCGGTCGATCACCAATAACACTTCGTTTTCCGAGGGCAGTTTTTTTTGTTCCAACAGTTCGTCGATACGGTAAAACTGTTCACCCACATCCACACGGGTGAATCCCTCTTTCAGCAGTATCTCCAACTGGCTACGCAGGTCACGGCCGTTCCGCAACTGGATATGCGACAGTACCGCCATACGTGTACCCTCCCGGTACTCTTTCATTTTCTCCACCACATCATTTACGTAATGGCGTTTTACCTCCTTGCCCGAAACGGGGGAGATGGTTTTACCGATACGTGCATAAAGCAGCCGCAGGTATTCATATATTTCGGTGGAAGTGCCTACTGTGGATCGAGGATTGCGGGAAGTAGTCTTCTGCTCGATGGCAATAGCTGGAGGGATACCCCGTATATAGTCGCACTCCGGCTTGTTCATCCGTCCGAGGAACTGTCGGGCATAAGCTGAAAGGCTCTCCACGTACCGCCGTTGGCCTTCGGCATATAATGTGTCGAATGCCAGTGACGATTTTCCTGATCCGGAGAGTCCTGTGATAACAGTAAAAGTATTGCGTGGGATATTTACGTCGATATTTTTGAGGTTGTTGACGCGTGCACCCTTTATTTCGATCTGATTTGAATTGCTCATATGACCATTTCTATAACTGACAAAGATAAGGATTATGGGGCAAAAAGAGATTATTCGTCCGGAAAACTAAAGAAAATAATTATATTTGCGGGTGGAAATCGCTATTCCCCATATCAAAGTCATCCTATGGAATCTTTTTTGTCAGAAATAGAACATGTATTTGCCCTGCCGTTTTCCAATCCGGTGTTGATATTTGCGATTCTGTTGTCAATAGTGCTTATAGTGCCTATCATGCTGAAGCGGATTAACGTACCAAGCATCATCGGATTGATCATCGCGGGTGTTATCATCGGTCCTCACGGACTTAGCTGGATTGATAATACCCATGGTGGGGTGGCGATGTTTTCTACGATAGGATTATTGTATATAATGTTTATCGTGGGGTTAGAGCTTGACCTAAGCGAATTTGTACAGCATAAGAACAGAAGCCTTGCTTTTGGCTTTTTTACCTTTGCCATTCCCCTTGTCGTCGGCTATCCTGTGTGTCATTATCTTCTCGGTTACGATGCCAATGCTAGCTTCCTTACAGCAAGTATGTTTTCCACTCATACTTTGGTGGCTTATCCCATCGTGAGCCGTATGGGAGTTGTCCGTAACCAGGCAGTTGCGATCACTGTGGGAGGTACCATCCTGACCGATACGGCTGTACTGATTATCCTCGCCATGGTGCTCTCCAATACCAACGGTGGACTAGATGCCGGTTTCTTTATAAAACTGCTACTTTCGCTGTCGCTCTTCTCGTTGATTATTTTCCTGATAGTCCCCCGCATTGCCAAGTGGTTTTTTAAGAGAGCTACACCTGAAAAGTATTCGACTTTTATTTTTGTGTTGCTTGTGGTGTTCGCAGCCGGTTTTCTTGTGGAATTGGGAGGCATTGAACCTATTATCGGAGCTTTTGCCGCAGGACTGGCGCTGAATAGATTAATTCCCCATTCGTCGGCATTGATGAACCGGATAGAGTTTTTCGGGAATGCACTTTTTATTCCTATTTTCCTGATATCAGTAGGAATGGTGGTTGATATTAGTGTGGTAATGGATGGACCGCGCACCCTTGTCGTGGCATTGACTCTTACATTGGTAGCGCTGTTGGGGAAATGGCTGGCGGCATGGGTGACACAAAAGACATTTCATTACTCGACTACCCAGAGAGATCTTATCTTCGGGTTGAGCAGTTCTCATGCAGCGGCCACTCTGGCTATCATTCTTGTGGGATACAAGGCAGACCTGATAGATGAATATATTTTAAACGGGACGATTATCCTTATCCTGCTTACCTGTATTGTGGCCTCAGTTACCACACAAAAGGCCGCCAGAAAAATAGCAATCAGTGAAGAAAATGAGCCACTTGCTCCTTCTTCTATGGGTGAGTTTGCCCAGGAGAAAATTCTGGTGCCCATTGCCAATCCTACCAACATTGGCCAACATGTGGAACTGGCATTACTGTTGAAAGATAAAAAATCGGTGAATCCTGTTTCTCTGCTGGGGGTTGTGCCTAATAATCAGGAGGCGGAAAAGAATATCGTGAGCTTCAGAAAACAGTTGCAAGGGCTTGTTTCCAAGGCCACTGCTGCCGAGGTGAACATTGATATTATCACAACCATCGACCATAATCCGGCGGATGGTATTGTGCGAACTGCCCGCGAGACGATGTCGGATATTGTGATCTTGGGATGGCCGGGCAAGGCAGGATTATGGGATAAACTGCTGGGAGAGAAGGTAGATTTGATTATCAGAAGTATGGATAAAAATCTGTTTGTCTGTCATGTGGAGCAGAATCTTATTCTGTCTAAACGAATTGTGGTGATTTCGCCTCCTCTGGCAGAGAAGGAGGATGGCTTCGGGTTGTGGGTGAATAAGGTGGTGAAACTCTCCTCTGAATTGTCAATTCCTGTATTGCATCTGGGACACCCTGATACGCAAGCGATCATTTCCGGACAGAAAAGATCCGGAAATTTCACCTTCCATTCATTTGTGGATTGGGCTAATCCGTTGTCATGCGGAGATATGATTAAAAAAGATGATCTGATCATACTGGTGTCGGCCCATATCGGTTATATCTCCCATACCCCCATATTGGAAGGTCTTCCCACCCGTCTGGAGAGCCGTTTCCCACATCATAGTCGTATCGTTGTGTATCCCAAACAGCATTTAGCAGATCAGCTACTGGAGAACGATGATCATATTTTTATTCCGTAAAACAGGAATTTAAGATTTTAGATGTAGGGTTTAGGATAATAGGTAATTAATAATTGGTAGTTAATTAGTTAGATGAATCGATTTTTTGAATTTTCTTTTCTTTTCTTTTTTATTCTTTTAATCTCCGGGTGTGGAACATCTAAAAAAATGATGACACATATTCCCGATGCTGCACCAAAACGAGAGTTCCGCGGTGCATGGATCCAGACAGTAGGTCAATCTCGTTATAGCCAGATGAATAGTGCGGCTATGAAGCACTATATTGCCGATATGATACGGAAATTTGATGAGGCGGGTATCAATGCGGTGATTTTTCAGGTCCGTCCCGAAGCAGACGCTTTTTACCGGTCTAATCTGGAACCGTGGAGCCGCTTTCTGACGGGTGTGCAGGGAAAGGCTCCCGACGATCCATCTTTCGATCCGCTTGCGTTTATAGTCGAGGAGTGTCATAAAAGAGGAATGGAGCTTCATGCCTGGCTGAATCCTTACCGGGTAAAGACCAATATAACTAACTCACTTGCACCCGATCATCTCTACTGGAAGCATCCTGAGCGTTTTGTCCAGTATGGAACCCAGTTATTTTTCGATCCCGGATTACCGGAAAACCGAGGGTTTATATGTGAGGTGGTACGTGATATTATCACCCGTTATGATGTAGATGCTATCCATATGGATGACTATTTTTATCCTTATCCTATCGCCGGCTCCTCTTTTCCCGATGACAACAGTTTCAACATGTATGCCGTTTCTCAGGGTTTTTCGCCCTCTCAACGTAACGACTGGCGCCGTAACAATGTGAATTTACTTATTCAGCAAATAAAATTGACTATTGCCGGTACCAAACCGTGGGTGCGTTTCGGCATCAGCCCTTTCGGTATTTACCGGAATAAGCGAAGTGATCCCAATGGGAGCGATACAAACGGTTTACAGAATTATGACGATCTGTATGCCGATATTAAACTATGGGTGGAGAAAGGATGGATTGACTACAACCTGCCGCAGCTTTATTGGGAGATCGGTCACAGCGCTGCCGATTATACTACCTTGTTACACTGGTGGAATGCTAATAACTTCGGCCAGCATCTTTATATCGGCCAGGATCTGAAAAGAAGCATCGACAAGAATGAACTGAATGAGAAGATACGCCAGTCGAGGGAAATGTCTTTCGTGCATGGCAACTGTTACTGGTACGGATATCAGATACTCGATAATTTTGCCGGAGTAGCAGATGCATTGAGAACCGACATTCATCGTTCCAAAACTTTGATCCCCGCCTATACTCATCTGTATGAAGGGCGTCCGGCAGCAGTGAAGAAACTGACGGACGTGTATACCGAAGATATGCATTTCCTGACGTGGAATCATCAGAAGGATCCATCGAATCCCGAGGCGGCTCAGCGATTCGTTGTCTACCGCTTCCGTCGGGGTGAAAAAGTGAATATTAACCGGGCCGAAAATATTGTGAAGATCACCCCCGACAACTTCTTCGTATTGCCTTATGAAGGAGGAGAAAGCCGATATATCTACGTGGTGACAGCATTGGATGCTTTCCATAACGAAAGCAAACCGGCAAAGACCAAGGTGAAGTTATAGAAATAATTAATGCGGATTTTATCTCATCGCTTGGTCTGGCGCTTATTTTTCTGGTAGCCTTTATCCCAATTATCGATTTTATTCAATGCCTATGAGGTAAAATCGCTTTGCTGGTATTATCTTTGTACCCATATTAACAGGAGAACGAATGATTGAAAACGAACGTTTTGGCGAACTGAACGAAAAGGGAGCAGCTAAACAGCAGTTGTCGCATGCTGAAGAGATAACCGGACACAATGCTCAGTTTCCGATGATCGCCAAAACATTGGCAGAGATGGAGGACGTACTGGCGGAAGAACTGATTGCCCTGGGTGCGGACAATGTGGAAATAGGTACCCGCATGGTGATGTTCACGGGTAACAAGGCGATGATGTATAAGGCGAATGTGTATTGCCGTACCGCATTGCGCATCCTGAAACCTTTTTATACTTTCAAGGCGGAGAGTGCCGATGAGGTATACGAAGCGGTGAAGAGTTTCAATTGGGCCGATTACCTTACATTGGATAACACATTTTCCATCGACGCCGTAGTCTTTTCGCATATCTTTACCCATTCCAAATTTGTGGCATATAAAGTGAAAGATGCTATTGCCGACTGGTTTATGGAAAAATACGAAAAACGTCCGTCGGTCAGTGTCTCTAATCCCGATATCATGCTGCATATCCATGTGGCACATAATAAATGTACTTTATCGTTGGACAGTTCGGGTGAATCTCTCCACAAACGAGGTTACCGTGTGGCGCAGGGAGATGCACCGCTGAACGAGGTGCTGGCTGCCGGCATGATCCTGAAATCGGGATGGAAAGGGGAGTGCGACTTTGTCGATCCGATGTGCGGTTCAGGGACGTTACTGATCGAAGCTGCGATGATTGCCTTAGGAATTCCTCCCGGTATTCACCGGCCAAATTTCGCTTTTGAGAAATGGAAAGATTTCGACAGTGATCTTTTCAGCACGATCTATAATGATGATTCGGGTGCAAAGGAATTCAACCATCGTATCATGGGTTTTGATATCTCCCCCAAGGCCATTGCTATTGCCGAGAAGAATGTCAGGAATGCAGGTCTCAGGAAGTATATTGATTTGGAGGTAAAGCCTTTCAAGCAGTTTACTGAAGCACCATCAAAAGAAGGCCTCCTGATGACCAATCCGCCTTATGGAGAGCGGCTCAAAGTGGAGGATCTGGATGAACTCTATTCGATGATCGGTGAGCGATTGAAACATGTCTTTCCTGGTTACCGTGCTTATGTGTTGAGTTATCGTAAAGAATCATTTGATGCGATTGGACTCAAACATTCCGCAAGGTACTTTCTTTATAACGGGGCGTTGGAGTGCGAGATGCGCGAATACGAGATTTTCTCCGGCAAGCGCGACGATCGCCCGGAAAAGGATGCACCCCGAGGCAAAGGTGGGTCTGCCGGTGATGATGCCCGGCACGAAAGGAATTCCAGAGAGGGATATCGCCGTTCTCAACGGGCAAACGAAGCAGGAGAAGAGAAGCCGATGGGTGAATCACGTGGTCAAAGAAGGTCGGACGATCGGGATCGGAGCAGGCCTTTTAAGTCGGACAGACCCTTTAAACCTCGTGAGCACTCCGAATCCCGTGACGGTGACAGACGCGGGGCACGTTCCGGTAATTCAGGAGATAAATCATTTAAGCCTCGTGATCGATCCGAAAAACCCCGCGGCGAAAGACGTGAATTTCGTTCCGACAAACCGGGAACGAAGTCTTTTCGATCCGATAAACCGGGGGCCAAATCTTTCAAATCAGACAAACCCTCAAAACCAGGAAACTCCTTCTCCGGTAAGGATGCTAAACCGAGAGTCTCCAGAAAAAAATAATTATATATCCTCCAATACATAATTTTTTCGCAGCCGTTATTTTCGCGGTTGCGAAATTTCCTTTCTTCTCTATATTTTACTCCATCAAGAAATCGATCTCGTTGGAGTTATCGGCTGCGTGTTGTGCTACCCAGAGTTTCATATTGCCAGGCTCTGCTTTTTTATGCATATCGATACCGTAGAAAGCGAGATCATCTGAAGTCACTTCAAACTCAACCTGTTTGGATTCGCCTGCCTTGAGGGAGATCTTTTGGAATCCTTTCAGTTCTTTTACTGGCCGGGTTACGCTGGCTACAAGCTGGCGGGTGTACAGTTGTACTACGATCTCGCCGTCAACAGCTCCTGTATTGCAGACATCGGCTGTTACGGTGATCTTGTCGTTCTTGGTTTTCAACGCTTTTTTATCGATGTTGACATGATTGATTTCGAAAGTGGTATAACTCAATCCATAGCCAAAAGGATAAAGCGGGGTGATGGAGGTGTCGAGGTAACTGGACTTGTAATCGACCGATTCGTTGTTGAGATCAGCCGGGCGGCCGGTATTCTTCTGATTGTAGTAGATGGGGATTTGTCCCACGTTTCGGGGGAATGACATCACCAGTCGTGCTGACGGGTTGTAATCGCCCGCGATCACGTCGGCGATACCGTGTCCCGCTTGTGTGCCGGGGAACCATGCTTGCAGGATGGTGTTCATATTTTTATCTTCCCAGGAGAGGTCGAGTGGACGTCCGCTGAGTGAAACCAATACTACCGGTTTTCCCGTTGTCTTTAATGCGTTGAGTAGTTCCCTTTGTGGCTCGGGCAGGCGTATATCGGTTCTTACAGCCGCTTCACCCGACCAGTTGAAATCTTCTCCCATCGCAGCAATCACGATGTCGGATCTGCGCACTGCGGCTACCGCTTCCGCGATCTTTGCCGGTGTGGTTCCGGTGATCGAGCTACCCTCTGCATAGATCAGTTTCACCGTAGAACCGGCGTACTTCTCTGTCAACCCTTTCAGGATAGGTACGCTTTTGTTGCGGTCACCCAACCCGGCCCATTCGCCATTCAGGTTGATGGAGTCGTTCATCAGAGGACCGACCAAGGCAATGGTCTTTCCACTCTCTTGTGTAATAGGAAGAATTTGATTCTCATTTTTCAACAGTAC
Organism: Proteiniphilum sp.; assembly: GCF_034927365.1. Classification (GTDB taxonomy): domain Bacteria; phylum Bacteroidota; class Bacteroidia; order Bacteroidales; family Dysgonomonadaceae; genus Proteiniphilum. The sequence continues at coordinate 68,487 of NZ_JAYFQD010000032.1, forward strand.
CACGGAAGAGGCGACGGCTTTACGAGCCGTTTCCATAAATTCGGGTGTCATCGTGTTTTGTCTTGCACGCTCCTCATCGAGGTAACGATAGGGATCGTCGAAAAGGCCCAACAGGAACTTCATCTCGAGGATGTGACGCACAGCGAGATCGATCCTCTTTTCGGATACTTTGCCTTCTTCTACAGACTCTGCCAGGTATTTAATGAAGGAAGCACCGGTCATATCCATATCGATCCCTGCATTGACCGCCAGTTCCGCGGCATGCTTTTCATCTTTTGCCACACCGTGAGGCACCAGTTCGTTGGTACCGGTATAATCAGTTACAACGAATCCGTTGAATCCCCATTCGTTGCGAAGCACCTCTGTCATCAGCCACCGGTCTGCCGTAGCCGGTACGCCGTTGATCTCGTTGAAGGCGGCCATAAAGGTACCGACACCTGCTTCTTTGGCCGCCTGATAAGGGGGGAGGTAAACATTACGTAGCGTATGTTCCGATAGTTCGGCTGTGTTATAATCCCTGCCTGATTCGGCTGCACCGTAAGCTGCGAGGTGTTTTCCTGTAGCCAGGAGTGAGGTGAGTTTATTTAGTGAGTTGACGTCTCTTCCTCCTTGAAAGCCAATAACCCGGGCCTCAGCCACCTTGCTTCCGAGATAGGGATCTTCACCGGCACCTTCCATTACACGGCCCCAACGGGCATCACGGGCAATATCCACCATAGGTGCGAAGGTCCAGTTGATACCGTCGGATGCCGCTTCAATAGCGGCAATTTCGGCTGTCCGTTGCATCATCTCCAGATCCCAGGAGCAGGCTTCTGCCAGCGGGATGGGGAAAATGGTCTTATAGCCATGGATCACATCCTGTCCGAATAAGATAGGAATTCCTAATCTGGTTTTTTCCACCGCAATTTGTTGCATACGCCGGATTCCTTCCACGGAAGTAGCGTTAAAGATGCTGCCAATCAATCCTTTTTCGAGATAGGGCTGGAAATCGTCAGACATCACCGGTCCGGTAATCGACCAGTTGGCGGAGAACTGTGTCATCTGCCCGATTTTCTCTTCGAGCGTCATCAGTTTCAACACTGAATCCACCCGCTGTTCTATACGTTTCTCACCGCTGAAACTCTGCCATTTGCCGGCTTTTGAATTGCTGGATGAAGGTGATCCGCATGATGCCAGCAAAATTGCCACTGCGATATATGTTACTGAAATAATATCTTTTTTCATTTTATTTAGAAGTTAGAAATTAGCAGGGAGAAAGTCCGAAGTGAAGAATTCATTGTCAATAATCAATTAATAAAGTTCTGTTTTTGGTTCATCTCCCCAGTCTCCCTTTTCACAACCTGTCCACCTATTCACATTTCATACGTAAACCCCAGTTTCTTCAACCCCTCCTGAATTTCGGGAGCTCCCATAAACAGTTTCCAAAGCAGGCCGGTACGATAGTTTTCGATCATCGGTGCGATGGTAAGTTGGTCGATGGCCAGGTATCGTTGCGGATACCAGTTGTCTTGTGCGCTGAAGGCATCGTAGAAACCGTATTTTCCCCAAATCTTGTCGCCCAGATCGAAATAGAAATGTTTCAATGCCTTCATCGACTGGTCGGGGGTGTAGGGGAAGCTGGACAATGCTGCGGTAGGCGTAATTACTCCCAGGTCATTATCCATCGGCATATGTGCCGAATAGCCTTTTACCGAGTAGCTGGCGGTCAATCCCCAGCAGTTATCGCCGTAGCCTTCAAACCCTCTGGGGTTTTCCACACAATATTCGTAGTTGATGAGTGCCTGGTTTTGGTTGAGTTGCCAGTAATCGGCATATTGATCTTTCAACCCTTTCGGACTAAGGCCGATATAGGAATAATGCGACCAGAACAAAGGCCCTCCATATGCTGTAGCTCCGTTATGTTTCAAGATCAACGGATGGCCATAGGCAATGGCATCGCTTTTGATTCCACCACCACGTGCCCATCCGTTATGGTAAGCCGATGCCGGGATAGAGTGGGTGGGAGAGGAGGCTGCCAGGATGTAGGTGATAAGACACTCGTTGTATCCTTCGAGCGGGAAGTTCATCTCCCATCCATATTCCGGGCTCCAATGCCAGTAGAGCACATCCTTCCCGTTGAGGTACCATGTCCAGTCCATTTCCCGCCAGAGGGTATCGATCTTTTCTGCAAGTTGTTGTTCGTTCTCGTTTCCGTTCTTGAAGTACTCCCTTACGCAAAGCAGTCCTTGTATCAGGAAGGCGCTTTCTACCAAATCACCACCATTGTCTTTTTTACCAAACGGTTTTACTTTTCCTGTGGGGCCATGCAACCAGTGGGGCCATACCCCGTGAAACCGGTCGGATGTAGCCAGATAGTCGGCTATCTTGTGCAGCCGTTCAACACCTGCTTCTCGGGTGATAAAGCCACGGTCGATTCCAACCAGAAGACCAGCGATACCGAAACCGCTTCCACCCGTGGTGATGACGTCCGCATCGTTTTGGGGGTAATCTCCATCCATATGTATCCGTTCAGGTGCCAGTCCCGATGTGGGCTCTGCTCCTTCCCACATATAATTGAAGTGGGTCTTTTGGATAAAATCGAGTAGTTCTTCATCCGAAGAGAAAGTGGTAGGACGCGTCTCTTCCCCGGCAGTAATTGACTCTTTTTTATTGTTACTACTGCAGGATAAGAGGAAGATAGCGCCGGTTACCAGTGCCGTGATTGATAAAAGTATACGATTGTTCATTTTGTCTGTCTGTTTTTTATTTTTTTCTTTGCTGGAAGAGCCACGACATGAAATCGGGTCTGTTAAATGCCGGATCCCAACTACCATGATTTACTCCCGGAAATTCTATATATTCAACACTGGCTCCTTCCGCTTTCAATTTCAGATAAGCTTCACGTGAAAGGCGGACCGGAACGACTGAATCGGCATCGCCATGAAAAATACGGAATGCCGTTTTGGAGGAAAAGTCGTCAAACCGGCCGGTATGAATGCCGCCACAAATAGGAATGGCTGCCGCGAACAGGTCGGGAAAACGGCAGACCATATCGAATGTACCCATTCCACCCATCGACAAGCCGACGATATATATCCTGTCCGTGTCTATCGGGTATGTTCCAATGACCTTGTCCAACAATTCTTTCGTCAACGCCAGCGGTTTTGTAATTTCGGCATCTAATGGGAAAGGGCTCTCCTGCTGAAAGCCGTCGGGCCTTTTGGGCGTAGGCCAGTAGGACTCTTCTGGACATTGGGGAAAGAGGACGAAAGCGGGGTATTCTTCACGGTTCACCGGGTTGGTAAACATCATCCCTCCGTGACGCAGTTGGGAGAGATTATCTGATCCTCTTTCTCCCGCTCCATGGAGAAACAACACAAGAGGATATTTTTTGCCCTGTTCGATCTTTAATGGATTTAACTGGCGGTAGTGCAATGATTCTCCTTGTCCTGATACATAGACAAGGGAGTCATATTCCTGGTACTGGGCAACGGATGCTGCCACTACGAGGAATTGGAATACCAAAAGCAAAGGTGCTATTTTTACAATCTTTTTCATCTTATTCAATTTTTCTCAATCCAACCCTGACAAGTAAGGCCGATTGAATTAATAAGTAAATCCAAGTTTCGTTAAACCATTCTGTATCTCGGGAATTTTCATGAAGATATCCCAGATCAATCCCGATCTGTGATTCTCGATCATGACGATGATTGGTCCCTGGTCGATGGCAATATGCTGGTTGTCGAACCAATTATTTGAGAGGTTGAAAGCATCCACAAATCCATAATCACTCCAGAGCTTGTCTCCCAGTTTATAGTAGAAGAAGTGAAGCGCTCTCATAGATTCTTGCGGCGTGTAAGGCATGGAAGCCAATGCCGCCGTGGGTGCGATTACGCCACGATCATGAGTGGGTGAATGGGCACTGTATCCCTGATCCCCGTCACTGGCCGTCAGCCCCCAGCAATGTTCACTGTAGCCACTGTATCCTTTTGGATTTTCTACACAATAACTGTAATTGATCTTGGCATGGTTCCTGTTCTGTTCCAGGTAATCGGCATATTGATCTTTCAGCCCGTTGGGATTCAATCCGAGGAACGAGTAATGAGCAAAGAACATCGGTCCACCATAATTGGGTCCCAGGGGTAGTTTGATGCCATGATACGAAGCCCCATTTCTCATCTCTCCATTGCGTGCCCATCCCTGGTCGTATACTTCTTTCGATATGGAGTGGGTGGGCGATGCCGCTGCCAGCACATAGGTGATCAGGCTCTCGTTCCATCCCTGTATCTTCAAGTTCGCTTGCCATTCCTGTTGTGGACTCCAATGCCAGTAGAGGACCTTTTCGTTCCCTTTCTGGAACCATGTCCAGTCAATATTGTTCCATAATTGGGTAATATCTTGCCGGAGCTTTGTCTCTGCCGTCACATTCTTGTCAAAATATTGTCTTGCCGTCAGCAGGCCCTGAAAGAGAAAGGAAGTCTCTACCAGGTCGGCTCCGTTATCGGTGGAGCTGAATGGAATGGTTGCCCCTGTTTCTCCATTGATCCAGTGCGCAAATGCGCCATGATAGGGAATTGCTTTGGTTGCCAGGAAAGTGACGATAGTCTGTATGCGGCTGAGTGCTTCCTCCCTAGTGATAAAACCTCTATGCACGGCTACGATCATTGCCATCACGCCAAAACCGGTGCCACCGGTGGTCACCGTGTTACCTGGGGTAGTGCGTTCACGTACCATTCCACTGACGGGATGTGCAAAATCCCAGAAATATTTAAAAGTCTGTTTTTGTACCAGTGTAAGTAGTTCCTCGTCGGAGATGCGTGGAAACTTATCTGCCGGATCGACACCGGTGTTGATGGAACATACTTTACCCGTTACAATAGCACCTCCCGATGACGATTTCAATCCGGTGTTGATCGTCAGCTTATAAGAAGCGAACTGGTTGAGAGGAATGGCGGTCTGGATGGTGACGATGTTCCGCTCGGTCTTGAATGTAAGCAGTATAGGTTGGCCCGACGGTGTGGACTGTAAGGTGATATTACTTTGCAAGGTACTCTGGTCGATATTGTCAGAGAAAACCAGTTTTACTTGCAGGTTGGTTTTGACGTCTGTATATGAGGCTTGGTTGACGATCCCGTCAATTTCAATTTCGTTCAACTGAAATATGACGGACACGGGAGGATCATCCTTGCCCCCGCATGATGCCAAAGAGAGTATCACAAGGAGTAGAAAGATACTACTCCATTGTTTACCTGTTTTACGCATACCTTTTTTTATGATTATTCTATCGTGCATGGAATATGGATCAAAAAGTGAAAGTGGCAATTAAGAGGAAGATCTACTCCCTCTTAATTGTCAATAATCAAGATTTATCGCGAGAAACTATTTTGTCATATTTGCACGTATCTGCTCTTCTGTCAATGCTTTGTTGTATATGCGCAATTCGTCAATCAGGCTGTTATCGGAATTATGGTTCCATTCGGTGAACCGGGGTGCACCGGAGCCGATCGACATCACATCACATCCTTTCCAACTGATGCCGGAAAAAGTGGCAGATGAAGCAATCGCTTCTCCATTTAGATACAATGTGGCACCGAGACTACGCAACACTAACGCGATATAGACCCAGTCAGCTGTGGCTGGATTGAGGTTGGTTGTTGCTCCCCCGTCGAGCCAGGTATCAGCATTTCCGTCCCCTATATTTGCCTTGATGCGTTGAAAGTCACCATCGTTTTCCCGGAATATCCTGATTCCTGAAGTCCGGTTATTCTGCATATTTGCTGCGGCCCCTTCCGTCGGCGGACCAATTACGATGATACCGGCTCTATTGGGGTTTCCGTTGAGCTTATACCAAAACCCGAAGGTCACTTCATTGCCCAATGGAGCCGCCAAGTTGCTCAGGTTGAACGTCAGGTAGCTGTTGGCAGCGCCGGCATAAGCCTTGCCCGTTTTTCCGTCGGCAAAACCGGGACTTCCTACTGGTATTGCTTCCATTAAACTCTGGTATTCTTCGAGCTCTTTATCAAACGATAAATAGAATATCTGTCCATCCGCTCCAAGTGGTGGAGGTGTCGGCTGTTCGGGATAATCGAACGGCGGATCCTGGTCCAAGTCCTGAAAGCATGATTGGAAGCCCAATGATAGCATAAAAAGCAGGACTGCGTAAAAATATTTTATCTTCTTCATGTGATTGTTCAATTAGTAATTAGGATTTTGTTTCAATACTCCATTTGATTTATCTACTTCGTTCTGAGGTAATGGCAACAAAGCATGCTTGTCCTGATAATTTATCTTTCCGGCAGCATGTAACACATCCCGGGCAATTCCCCAGCGTACTAAATCATAGAAACGGTCGAATTCCATCCCCAGTTCTACGCGGCGCTCGTGACGGATAGCGTTCTGAAGCTCGGCTTGGTCAGTCGTTGTCACTTTGGGCAAAATTGAATTATTGTTTCCACGAGCCCTGGCTCTTACCATTTCGAGATAATCAATCGCCTCATTGGTCTTTCCTGTTTCATTGGCTGCTTCTGCGGCCATCAGCACGACATCGGCATAACGGATAATACGGATATTGTACCAATAGCCCGATTTGGAATAAGTGATACGCAAAGCGGGATTGGTATATGCCTTCTTATTGTAATATTTATTGATTACATCAGCGTTGGCCATCGGCTTCTCGTTATAGGGTTGGTTGGCAGGGATAGAGGCTGGATCTCCTCCTGTCTTGTAGAAATAGAGAAGTGTCTCATCTTTACGGGGATCGCCTGTTTCGAATGCCCCAGCCAGCAGTTCTGTGGGAGTATTCCATCCCCAGCCGAGGTTCCAGTCACCAGCTCCTCTTACACCCTGCACTTGCGCGAACTGACTCCCTAAATCATTCGTCGCGGGTTGGGATGCGGTAGCAGTGCATTGTAATTCGAGTACCGACTCACTGCTGTTTTCTCCTGTTTCACGGAAAATCTGGTTATAGGGTGTGTTCAAATTGTATATTCCGGACTGAATTACATCGGTTGCCGCGGCATACATGTTGTTCCAATCATTACGCATCATATAGGTTCTCGCGTGTAAAGCGCGTGCAGCACCCCAAGTCAATCGTCCGACAAATACGGGAGGCCATACGCGCGGAAGATGTGTTTCGGCAGCCGTCAAATCGGCGTCTATCAACTGGTAAATCTCTGTAGCAGGCGATTTGGGTATATTGGCTTCTGCCGCATCTGCTATCTTGAAATCAATTTTGGGTACATCTCCAAAAGCACGTACAAGATTAAAGAAAGCGAAAGCACGGAAAAAATGGGCTTCCGACTTGTTGATCTGATCTCCATCTGACAGGGCAACACCTCCTTTTTCCGCTTCTTCAATATCATGCAATATGCTGTTGGACAAATGGATGATTTCATAATTATCAGTCCAATAGGACCCAATAAGTCCATTGGTGGCAATATATTCGAAATCGTCATACATCGCACCGTGCGCGGCACCATCGGAAGCGGTACTTCCTTTTTCCGCATCTTCTGATCGAAAGCTGTGAATAGCCAGTGCTGTTGATCCGGAGGTTACATGGAATCCTCTTAGTTTGGCATACAATGTAAATACATCCGACTGAAAGGAGCCGCTACTGCCTTCGTCACCTCTCACCCATTCACCTTGCGGTTCCTGGTCTAATAAATCACTACAGGCGCTCACTAAAATGGAGAGGAGCAGCGTGATCATTATCTTGTTTTTTAGAAAATTCTTCATAAGATTATATTTTTTCATCGAGCATTTGAATTCAGTAAAATAATCCAGATGTTCTTTTATCCTTTTGTTTAGAACGTTAAATTAATCCCGAATGTATAAATCATGGGCATGGGATAAGTACCGCCATCAATACCGAACGCAAGGGCAGATCCACCTATTTCGGGTGTGTATCCCGTATTGCGTGTCCATGTCTTGAGATTCTGCACATTGGCATACACACGAAGCGATCTCAGATATAATTTTTGCAATAAAGACTTGTCGAAAGTATAGCCCAGTTGCATATTGCGGATTCTGAAGAAACTTCCATCTTCGATAAAATAGCTTGAGTTGACAAGGTTGATCGATCTTGAAGGATCGATAATCGGTTCCCAGTTGGAAGTGCCTTCTCCGTGCCATCTGCTCATGCTCTTTGTGAGATAGTTAAGACGTGCATAGGTCGGGTCGTCCCATGTGCGGTAGATCTCATTGCCGTATACGCCCATCATGTCAATTCCCAAATCGAAATTCTTGTAATTGAGGCCGATATTGAAGCCGTAAGTCAGGTCCGGGGTAGGATTACCAATCATGGTACGGTCATCCTGGGTAATCTTGCCATCTCCATTTATATCGGCGAACTTGAGGTCTCCGGGAGCTACACTGCCCACACTGTTCGGGTAATAAGTCTTCACATCTTCCCTGTTCTGATAAACGCCAATCACTTTATAGCCGTAAAAATGGCCTACGGGATATCCTTCCACTGAGCGGGCAACACCGTTGGCTTGGAAAATAGCATCTTCCGGCCCACGTCCCAAAGAAATCACTTTGTTGTCGATTGTTGTCAGGTTGGCTCCAATGCTATATCTGAAATCACCATTGCCAATCTTGTCGTTCCAGGTAGCAGAGAGTTCAAAACCCTTGTTTTGTATTTCTCCCAAATTCTCCAACGAGTTTTTTGCACCCGCCATACCGGCAAGCATCACGATGATGTCCATCGTATTCTTGTTATAATAGACTGGCTCCAGTCTCAATCGATTTTGTAGCAAGTTGATTTCAAAACCGGCCTCCCATGAGTGGGTCTCTTCCCATGAAAGATTTTGTGGCAGATACCGTACAGAATATCCTGTAATGATATTATCTCCGAAGATGGCGCTACCGCTACTTTCCAGACGGGGATAAGTAGGGTAATTGGATCCTCCTGTATTTTGACTACCCAGTATACCCCACGATCCTTTCAGTTTCAGATAGTCTATAAATGACTGTTCTTTCATGAATTCCTCTTCCGAGAGCACCCAGCCGCCACCGAATGAATAGAAGTTCTGCCAGGTGTTACCCACGGAACGGAATACGGAGGCTCCGTCACGACGGAAGGAGGCATTGAATAGATACTTGTTCTCGTAGTTGTAAAGCGCCCTTACAAGGTATGAAAGGGTAAAGCGTTTGTATTGAGAACTACCATTGTTAGATGATTTATCGGATATCGAGGATATCCACCACTTGTCGACATTGTCGCTGGGAATAGAGAAAATGATATCTTCCAGATTCTGGCTTCTGGATCCACCTAACGAGGAGTATTCTATGAAATTACTGGTAACACCCGCGGTAGCGGTGAGATTATGTCCGCCGAAAGAATTATTGTATGTAAGGATATAATCGCCTTGCGCCACGGTAAGGGTTGATTTCGATTGTGACACCGACTCGGAAGTAGTGAGGTTTTCCTCCCCTTGTATATCGGGATTATAGACTGAAATGATCGGGCTTAAGCCTCTACTTTCATTGACAGCATAATCCATTGAAAAAGTGGTTTTAAAATTGAAATGTTTCAAGAAGTCTACTTCTCCATATATATTTCCGGCTGCACGGTGGTTGACTCCTATATTGTGATTCGCCCGGGTCTCCACGTCAATCAGAGGATTCCATACTTGGGCCCGTTGAAAGTCGGGCAAGGTATGGAGTAATTTCCCGCTATTGTCATAAACCGGAGATATGGGAGCAGCCTTGATGGCCGCACTCACTCCTTTTGCATCCGTGGGAAGTGTCCTGGACGCGTTTACCTGATACCCAAAGCGGAGTGCATCGGTGACACTATAATCACTGTTCAGGTTGACTGTCAGTCGTGAATATTTTTCGTGCAGGATATTGCCTTCTTCCGAAGTATATCCTACTCCCAGATAAAAACGATTTTTTTCACTGGCGCCGGTGATACTTACATTGTTATTCGAAAGGAAACCCTTTTGAAAGATTACGTCCTGCCAGTCGGTGTCGGCTGTCCAATTTGTATAGTCAAAAGGAGCTTGTCCCTGATTCACCCGTTGTTCATTGTATAGTTCTTTGAATTGGGCCGCGTTGGTCATCGGCATCCTGTCCAACACCTCCTTGAATCCGAGGGAAGTATTGATATTCACTACGGTCTCACCTTTCCTGGCCCGTTTCGTGTTGACAATGATCACACCGTTGGCACCTCTTACTCCAAAAATGGCCAATGAGGAGGGATCTTTCAATATCTCCATCGATTCTATATCGGCAGGATTCAAGTAGTTGATATTATCTGAAAACAGACCATCTACCACGTAGAGAGGTGCAAATCCGTTGATGGAGTTTGTTCCCCTAATACGGATTTCGGGATCTTGTCCCGCACGTCCGGTATTGACTACTTGTACCCCGGCCACTTTCCCCTGGATAGATGCCAGAAGGTTGGCGGAGGGACGATTCGATATCTCCTCGGCATTTATGCTGGCGATCGATCCGGTAAGGTCACGTTTTCTAGCCGTACCATACCCGATTACAACCACCTCTTCGAGTGCATGCACATCTTCACGGAGGGATACATTGATGGCATTACGCCCGTTGACAGGCTCCTCGAGACTCTGCATCCCTATATAACTAAAGACAAGGGTTGCGTCACCCGGTACATTCGACAGGGACCAATTTCCGTCGATATCAGTCACGGTACCATTGGTAGTACCTTTCACTAACACAGTAGCCCCGATGGCGGGTTCCCCTGTGGCTTCTTCCGTCACTGTCCCCGAAACGTTTATCTGCTGTGCCGATAAAAGAAGGGAACAGAATAGAAAACTTAATACTGTTACGATTTTCAATTTCATGGATCTTCTACTTTTAATTAGTACATAATCACTTTTTGTTGTTTTCACCTTAAATAGAAAAAGAATGGTTTTCTTGCCTGTGATTCATATTCATTTATTTTTAAATATGTTATAATATAGGATGCGCCTCGGAAGTGCTACAATAAGCTTGGCATTTCTCTCGGCTTTTACTATATTTGAATTGAACTTTGTACAAAAATAAGGTGCTATGGGTAGGTCAAGAAAATAAAAGACCTCGCTAAAAGTACTATGTGTTGTATAACATGTTTTAAAAGGATACTTTTTTACTACGTTTATTGATAGTAAATATTTGTATATTAGATTTTTGTAAAATATAATATGGGTAATAGAGTAGTACCCTTTTACTTAAAATTGATCATGAAATCGACTAAATTATCCGATTCTCCAAGCGATAATTTCTTGCGTAAACGGTAGCGTGCTGCCTCTACTCCACGAATTGAGATATTCAACATGTCGGCAATTTCTTTCGACGAATAGTTCAATCTGAGGAGAGAGCATAACTTCAGGTCGGTTGGTGTAAGTGATGGGTACCGATCTTTCAGATTCCGGAAAAAATTCTGATGAATCAGGTCGAAATTGCTTTGGAACAGATTCCACTCATCCTCTTCCGGAATGTTGTTTTCGATCATTTTAAGCAATTCGTTACCTTCGTAACGGTGGATCTTTCCTGTAAGTATAAGAGATTGCACGTTCTCACGTAAATTCTTTAGCAGTTCGGAATGATTGATCAGGGTCATGGCTGCACTGGCCAGTTCTTTTCCTTTGTAGATCAGTTCTGCTTCCAGCTTCTCGTTTTGTAGCGTGGTGATCTCCTTTTCCTGCCGTTCGATTTGTACGAGTCGTCTGTTCTCCTGTTCTTCAAAAAGTTTCTGTTTCCTGCGGACAATTCGATAGATATGTCTCTTAATCAGAAATAACGTAATAGAACCTACAATAAGGAAATAGAGGAGATATGCCCACCAAGTTTTATACCATGGATTTTTGATGCTGAATGAATAGTTGAGGGATGACAAAATTTTTCCGGAACTATCCTTTACCTGGGCATAGAGGGTGTAGTCGCCTGGAGGGAGATTATAGTAAGAAGCCGACCGGTTTGCGTCGGTGTTCAACCAGCGGCTGTCATATCCTTGTAAGAAGCACTCTATCTGAAATATTTTCTTGGAGAATTCGGGATAGAGGAAACGGAAAGAGATGTTATTATGCTGAAAAGCGATCACTCCTTTCTGTGAGGGATTGAGATAGGACAATTGTTCGTCGTTACGGCTGTGGAACGTGATGGAGGCGACCTGTAGTTCCGATGCAACTTCGGGTTGTTCTTCAAAAAAGGAATATTTGGCTATTCCTCCGTTCATGCCGAAATAAGAAATATTGTCGCCGGTCACCAATATGTTGGCTCTTCCAGCGTTGGGCGGATTGTTCAGTATGGTGTATGGAATACGATCCTTGATGCTATATCTGTTGCCGCTATATTCAACCAGGAGATACTCCTTATGACATATAAACCAAAAGAGTGTGTCGTTCACTGAAATGATGCGGTGGGTATCTGCAAATCCTGCCAGATCGTTGTTCAACAGCTCGAAAGGGATGATCTTCTGCTCGATATCATCATAAGTATAGAAACGGTTGCCATCGGCAAATACTATTCTTCCTCTTAACTTCATCACCTTGATGGGGTGGTAGTTATAGACTTGCGTACTATCGAACGAGAGATAGTTTTCGATTTCAACCACATTCCGTAGTTCGCTGTCCAGCTTCAACCGGTAAATACCCTTGTACATATGTCCAGCCCAGATATTTCCGGCATGATCTATCTCCAGGTTTTTAATCAGGTCGGAAAAGCCTTCTACTCTATGGCTAAAAGCCCAGTTTCCGGTATTGTTCTGTGTATATACCAATAAAGAGGTGTAGGACGATTCTATCAAGATATTCTTTCCGTTGATGGTTGCCTGTTTTATATCCATCCCACCGGTGTTTGCTTCCGGAATGCGTATCTCTTTGAAGTCCTGCAACAGGGAGGTGCCCAGGTTATGTCCCACGAAAATCTGGTGGTCGAAACTTTTTATGAACCACGACTGGATATCGAATCCGGGAATCCGGGAGAGATTGCCACGACTGTCGGGGTAGTTGTAGATACCCTGGTTTGTAGCCAGATAGAGTTGGTTGTCTTGAAACAGGATATCTTCTACCGGCCCGATCTGGTTGTCGGAGGGTTCAAAAAAAGAGAGGAGTGAGTGGGTTCTGATATTGGAGATGCCATTGTCGAGTGCTGCCCATATAGTTCTTTCCCTGTCCCTGAATAGTGCCAGTACCGTGTTGTTGTTCAGTCCGTTGTTTCGATGGATATGCCATTTCTGTGCTCCGTTTTTATCAATGGCGAATATGCCGCTGTTGAGTGTCCCGAAGATATAGGTGTCGCTGGAAAGAATAGCCCGGTTAATAGTACTGTGAACCAGTTCGCTCCGGCTGGATATCTCCCACCGATCCAAAGTGTGATCCTTTTCGGAGAACCGGTACAATCCATTCTTGGATGTGACCAGCAGCCAATCGTCTTCATAAGGTAGTATGGCCACTATATTGTCGTCGTTCCAGCGGTCACGGGTGAATAACGACTGAAAATTCTCCCCGTCGTAGAAGCAGAAATCGCTGTCGATGAGCTGGGCAAACATCTTCTTTTCGTCCACGGGAAAGAAGTACAAGACGGCAGGGTAGGGTTTCTGTATCTGCACTTCTTGACCATCATAGACAAAGATGGTTGCAAATGTCTGGAAATAGAGTTTCCCGTTGAATGGGTAGATGCTCCATATTTCATCATTATGAAACTGATGGCCTTGTATGTTTCGGCTGAGTGAATGATAGGTGAGCTGGTTGGTTTCGTTGGATTCAAAATAGCCGAATTCCTCAAAAGAACCCACGTAAATACGTTCATGATTATCGTGAATGTCGACATAGATCGATTTAACAGAGAGGTTATTGGGCAAATAATGCAACGTCCAGTTCACTCCGTCGTAACTGAGCATTCCGTTGTCGTTTCCGAAATAAATGACGCCATTGTTACCCTGTGCAATCGCCCAGTTTTGGTTGCCGGCATTATAATGATCGGTGGTATAATTATAGGCAGGAGGAATAAAGGGAATATGCTGTGCAACTGACGGCATGGCAAAAGAGATGACGACTATAGTGAGAATCGCCGTACAAAACTGTTTTTTACAGGCCGGTTGCGTCGTCATATAAGGAGTTTAAAGACGGTTACAGGAGTTTATTTTTTCTCCACTATTTTCTTAATTTCAGCCTCGCTTAATACTTTCACATTGGTGAAAAGAAACTTTGTGTCAAGGAAATTACCATATTGGTTGCATTCATTGACTGCTGCATTGAGCTTCAACTTTATATCCTTGTTGAAGGGGAAAAGTAACAGGATGGTGAAATAATTCTCTTTTATATCAAATTGCTCAATGACTACATCTGTTTTTTTTAGTTGAAAGGTAAACTCCCGTTTTACCATCTCTTTCTGTAAATCGGTGAAGTTTTGTCTCTCATTGGTTGTGAAAAGAGCGAAAAAGCGTAACTTTTTATCTTGTCCCCCCAACCCTGAAGAAATATAGACTTGTTGGTGTCCGGAGAGGTCGGAACTCAATACAATACGGCTGCTCACCAGCGCCATGGACGACCAGTGCAATAGTTCCGGCTCTAACGGACTGCTGTGGTATGTTTCGATAGAGCGGTAAGCACCCACGTCGGGGATGGATGCCAACAGAGTCAGGCTCCTTCTTTTGCGTTCAATGGACTCATCGGGTGAGAATAATATGGCTACTTCCTCATCTCGCACAAAGGGACTGTTCTCCCTCCGCAATCTGTCGAAGTACCTGAAATATTCCATTTGCTCCTCAATCGGTACCAGGTCTTCGAGAATGTGGAATGAGTCAATGCCTTGCTCATTCAGAGTCTGGCGTAATTTCGCTAAAAGATCATCTCGGTCACTCATGCTTGCAAAGATAAAACTTTTGGTGAATTATTTCATTAAATTTCATCAAATAGAGCCTTAATTCCTCAGAATTGTATAAATTCGCACTATTAAACAGAATAGACATTTCCATTGAACTGATGCAAATTAAAATAGTCAATAAATCGCGGCATCCATTCCCTGAATATGCCACCGCACTTGCTGCCGGTATGGATCTCCGTGCCAATTTAGAGGAATCTATAGTACTGAAACCACTTGAGCGGACGTTAGTGCCTACAGGTATTTACATACAGTTGCCGGAAGGGTACGAAGCGCAGATCCGTCCCCGAAGCGGATTGGCTATCAAGCACGGTATCGGGATCGTAAATGCTCCGGGTACCATTGATGCTGATTACCGCGGTGAAATAAGGGTGATCCTGGTGAATCTCTCGAATGAAGAGTTCACTATTCAAGATGGGGAACGTATCTGCCAGATGGTGATTGCAGCGCATGTCCGCGTGGAGTGGAAGCCTGTTGATTTCCTCGATGAAACGGAGCGAGGTGCCGGAGGATTCGGTCACACCGGCAGACAATAAAAAAGAATCAAGAATGTACCATTCAATATCAACAGGAAGGAATTTATTTCTCGCTCTTCTTTTGATTATTTCATTATCGGTAATCTTCCCGGAGGAAATAATCGCACAACAAGAGCAACAAGGGAGCCAACTCGACGAAGATGTAAGGAGGAAGTTCGACTATTATTTTTACGGGGCATTGAATGCGAAATCCCTGGGAAAGTATGCTGAAGCGATGGATCTGTTTCAGCATTGTTATGCATTGGATTCCACCAACGCCAATGTGTCGGTAGAATTGGGCACATTCTATAATGTGCTGCAGGAGAAGGATAAAGCTTTGGATTTTTTCCGGAGATCTGTACGATATGATCCTGCCAATTACTATTATAACATGATGCTGGCTGGTTTAAGTAAAGAACTCGGTTTGAAGCAGGAGGTGATCGATATTTATATCCATTTATCTCAATTATACCCGGAAAAACTCGATATCCGTTTTGAGCTGGCCAATGCATTTGCCGAGAGTGGCGACTTCCAGAAAGCCATTGATGTGCTGACCGAGTTGGAAAAAAATACCGGTATCAACGAGATGATTGCCCTGAATAAATTCCGTCTCTATTCTATGATGAATGAGAAGGAGAAGGCTTTCGACGAGATCCGGCAAATAATCGAAAAGAATCCTTCCGAGCAGAAGTATCTTATTCTGATGGGTGATCTCTATCTTGAAGATAGTAAGCGTGATAAGGCGTTGGAATACTATGACCGGGCAAAAGTGATCGATCCTGACAATCCGGCGCTGATCCTTTCAATGGTGAATTATTATGAGAAAACGAATGATAAGCAGGCTGCACAGGCCGAGTTGCAAAAAGCGGTTACAAATTCATCGATAGAGGTAGACGTAAAACTACAGTTACTTACCCGCTATCTTAGTATCCTGCAGCAAAGCAAGCAGGATATGAAACAGGTGAATTCCCTTTTCGAAACGCTTTTTGAACAACATCCCAATAATTCCCAGTTGAATATGATCTATGGGAATGTACTTTTGTTGCAGGAAAATAAAGAAGGAGCTGCAGAGCAGTTCAGGATTTACACCAAAGCCAACCCCGAAGATCCTGCCGGATATGAACAGTTGCTTCGTATAGCATTGCCTGAGGAGGATATGGAAAAAATAAAAGAAGTGACTATTGAGGCGCTAAAACATCTACCGCAGGAACCCCAGTTTTATTTCTATCTGGGAGCTGCCCATTATCAACAGGAGAACAAGAAGGAAGCACTCAAGGTTTTCGAGGAGGGGCTTGCTAATGCCATCTTCAGGAATCCTATCGTTGAATCCGATTTCCACGGACAGATAGGCGATCTGAATTATTCACTCGGGAATAAGGAGGTTGCTTTCGAGAGTTATGAGAAAGCGTTGAAACTGAATCCACAGAATCTACCTGTTTTAAACAATTACAGCTATTACTTGTCTCTTGAAAAGAGAGATCTTGATAAAGCAGAACAGATGAGCGGTATTACGGTGAAGGTGGAACCGATGAATCCCACTTATCTCGATACATACGGATGGGTATTGTATGAGCAAGGGTCCTACACCCTTGCCAGGATGTATATAGAACAGGCCATACAATACAGTAAAGGGGAGCCCTCGCCCGATGTGTTGGAACATTATGGTGACGTCTTGTTCAAAACGGGAGATAAAGAGAAGGCAATAGAACAGTGGAAGAAAGCCAAAGAGGCGGGAGGAGGATCAGCTACATTGAAAAAGAAAATTAAAACAGGTAAATTATAATCATGTATCATTCACATTATCGACAGATTTTAATCATCTGTCTGTTGTCGGTAGTCACATTCACTGGCTGTAAACCGAAACAGAGAATTGTTTATTCCACTTCACCGGTGGAAGACAAAGCTCACAATGAGCTATTCAATGATATTATTACCCATGAGTTCCCATACCGGACCTTCTCTGCCAAACTCAGTATGGGAATGACTTCCGGTACTAAATCGTTTAGTTCTAAAGCCAATATACGGATTATAAAGGATAAGGCTCTTCAGATTTCAATACAACCGGTTTTCGGCGTCGAGATGTTTCGGCTTTATATGAGTCCCGATACTGTATTTGTGCTCGACAAAATGAACAAGCGATATGTATTGGAATCAATCGCCACAATAAAGGAATTCTACCCTGTAGGTTTTGATTATTATACAATGCAATCGCTATTTACCAACGCACTTTTCGTGTCGGGAAAGAACCAGATAGATGCCTCCGATTATAACACTTTCAATTATAATCGTGCTTCCGACCAGAACTATCATATTACGGCGAAAGATGTTGAATCGGGTATCGATTATTCTTTTATTGTCAATGGGGATGACCGGATTACATATACCCATCTGATGCTCCCCGAAAAAGAACAGTTTATGCAGTGGGGGTATCAGAATTTTGTGGTATTGAACAATGTTACATTCCCGCATAAGATGGATGTGACCCTCTCGTCGGCATCCAGAAAGATTGATGCAGAGTTGCTTTTTTCCGATGTAAGCACGGGCGACTCTGTGACTCTGACGTTGAATATACCCTCGGGTTATACGAAAACCTCAATGGGAGAGATACTGAAGATCCTTTCTCCAAAGTGATTAGGTGGATAGGTGGACTGGTTTGATGAAAACGCTCTGGAATGCTTGACTCTAACAGTCTAAAAGTCTTGGTTCTGAAAAATATATCGTATGAAGAAATTTGTATTCTTATTCCTTTTCCAGACTGTTGCTCTCCTCCTACTGTCGCAAACGCAGCAGATCGAGAATTTGCAACGTCAGCAACAGGTGTTGATGGAAGAGATAAAAAATACGAATAAGCTTTACCTTGATCTGAAAAAACAGAGTACAACAATTTTAGAACGGATAAATCTTATCAATAGTCAGATAGCTGCCCGTAAGGAATTGATAAATACTCAGACGAAAGAGATTGAAGCATTGCGGAAGGAAGAGTTGCGGCTTGAAAGCGAGATATCCAGGTTGAATAAAGACCTGAAAACGAAGCAGGATAATTACGCTGATGCAATGAGAGGAATGCTGAATCATAAATTCAGCCAGAATAAATTACTTTTTATCTTATCGGGTAAATCTGTGGGAGAATCGTTGCGCAGGATGCAATACCTTCGTGAATATTCCAAGTGGCAGAAAGTACAGGCTGAAGAGATAAAGAAGCAGCAGGTGGATATCAAGATGAAGCAGGAGTCACTGGCTAAGGCCAAGGCCGATAGGGAGAACGCATTAATTGCATTGCAGGCTGAACAGCAGAAGTTACAGGGCGAAGAGCAAACACGCCAGTCGGAGGTGGCAACGGTAAGGGGGCAAGAGCGGCAATTACAGAAAACTCTTCGGGATAAGCAGCAACGGGCAAATCAGTTAAATAACCAGATCGAAAAGCTTATTGCGGAGGAGGTGGCACGACAGGAGCGTGAGGCAGAAGCCAGAAGGAAAGCCGAAGAAGCTGAGCGACAGAGAAAAGCCGAAGAAAAACGTGCTGAAGATCGACATAAAGGAACAAATGATAAGAAGAAGGAAGAACTGGCTGAAGCGCCTACCAAGACAGAAGAACGAGCTTCAGGTACAACACCTGCTCCGAAAATTGAAGCCGGTAGCAGTAAGGTATCGGTTGAGTCTTTCAATCTCTCGAAGGATTTCGCTGCTAACAAGGGGAGGCTGCCTATGCCGGTTAGCGGAACAGCTGCTATCGTGGGTAGCTTCGGGGCCAAAAAGCACAATGAATGGAATGTTACAACCAACAGTAACGGTATCGATATTCAGACCGAAAAGGGAGCCAATATCCGGAGTGTATTCGACGGGGAGGTATCGAAAGTATTTTCTTTCCCCGGCTCCAATACCTGTGTGATCGTGCGTCACGGTGATTATTATACATTCTATGCAAATATATACGACTTGTTTGTGAAGCAGGGAGACAAAATAAAAACAGGACAGTCATTAGGGCGGATCTTTACCGATCCCGATACCGGTATTTCTACGATGCATTTCCAGTTGTGGCAAAAAACAAACAAACTCAACCCGGCTCCCTGGCTCAGCAGATAATGAATAACAATCGAATCGGAATATATGTCGCTGAAAATTAGACTGATTGTTATGAATTTCCTGCAGTTTGCGGTGTGGGGAGCTTATCTCACTTCTATGTCCCGCTACCTGGGACCAGCCGGACTGGGGGCACATATAGGTATCTTTTATTCGGTACAGGGGATTGTGTCAATTTTTATGCCGGCCATCATGGGTATTGTAGCCGACCGATGGGTGCCTGCACAGAAGTTGTTGGGAATAAGCCATCTTCTGGCTGCATCTTTCATGCTTTCTGCCGGCTTATATGGATTATATAGTGGTACGGGAGTCTCATTTCCTATTATTTTTGGCTTATATACGTTGAGTGTGGCTTTTTATATGCCCACGTTGGCATTGTCCAATTCGGTTGCTTATACCATCCTTGAAAAGGGCGGGATGGATACGGTCAAAGCGTTCCCGCCAATACGTGTATTTGGTACTATAGGGTTTATCTGTACCATGTGGCTGGTAGATATACTGGGATATCAGGTCTCGTCGATGCAGTTCGTGGTGAGTGCTATCCTGGGTATCATATTGGGGATATATGCACTTACATTGCCCAACTGTCCTGTGACCACGGCTACAGACACCAAGACACTGTTTCAGGCGCTTGGACTTGATGCTTTCAGGCTTTTCAGGATAAGAAAAATGGCCCTCTTCTTCATCTTTTCAATGTTACTCGGCGTAGCACTACAGATAACCAACGGATTTGCCAACCCTTTCATCGCCAGCTTCGAGGCTTATCCTGAGTATGCCACTACCTTTGGTGTACAACATTCGAATATCCTGATATCCCTTTCCCAGATATCTGAAGCACTCTGTATCTTATTGATTCCTTTTTTCCTGAGACGTTACGGCATAAAGAGTGTGATGCTGATGGCCATGTTTGCCTGGGTACTCCGTTTCGGTTTCTTCGGTCTGGGTAATCCCGGCAGTGGCGTATGGTTACTGGTTCTTTCCATGATTGTGTATGGAGTTGCTTTCGATTTTTTCAATGTGTCCGGATCGTTGTTCGTGGATAAAGAAACCCCTCATACTATTCGTGCCAGCGCACAGGGAATGTTCATGCTGATGACCAACGGGATAGGAGCTACCATCGGTACCTTGTGGGCACAGTCGGTGATAAACCGCTTCTGCTCATGGGCGGATATATCGGTGGGTTCTACCTCAAGGTCGCTTCTTGTCGGTGATTGGCAGAGTGTCTGGTTTATTTTTGCAGGTTATGCTCTTGTGGTTACTCTCCTGTTCGCTCTCCTGTTTCGATATAAACACGTGAGAGGTAATTGATTTCAGGATTGATATAGTATTACAAAAAACAGGAGGAAAGACGGATAAGTCTCTCTCCTGTTTTTTGTATGTGTAAAATTCAACCGATACGGCTATTCAGTTACTTTCGGCATCATCACGACTGTTTTCAGGTTACCCTGATCAAGTAATGTTTTGGCAAAATTCCGAATATCATCCGGAGTGACCGTATTGACCGTTTCAATGTATTGGGTATGCCCATCCTCATTATAGAAATACTTGTTCCTGAGAATATTGACCCAGTATCCGTTCTCCTTCAGGTTTTCGGTATAACTCTTGTTCATATACTCCTTAACCTTCGAGAAGTCACCTTCGCGCGGTCCGTTTATAGCAAAATCCTTCAGTACGTTTAGCACAATCTGGTTAAGGTGTTCCATCCTTTCAGGATCGGTATCAAACATAACCTGTAAAGCGGTTTGTCCTTCCGGATAACGGGAGATAGAACCTCCTGCATATACTCCGTAAGTTCCCCCTTCCTCTTCACGTACTTTTTCGGTGTAGATGATATCAAGGACCTGATCGAACATGCTCATCAATATCTGATTCTTCATGTTACGTTCTATTTTTCCGGTTACTACGTTGAATACCGATGCTTTGGGATTTTGCATTTCCCTCTGGAAAATATTATTTATACTTCCCGTGCTGAAACTCATAGGTACTTTTACGAAGTCACTTTTCTTCGCTTTTCCGGGCAAGGAAGCAAGGTATTGTTCTACCACGGGACGAACCTTTTCCTCGTCGATATTGCCTACGAACGTGAATACAAAATTGCCGGCATTTGAGAATCGTTCCTTATACATCTCCATGATCCGGTTGTAGTCGATCTTTTTCAGATCCTCAATTTTCAACCGTTTTGTCAACGGATTGTCGCCATACATTGTCATTGTCACCGAGTCGCTGAACGCTACCATCGGTTCGGCCTCCTGATTTTTCAACTGGGTCTCCATCCGCTGGATAAATGACTGGAAAGCATCATTATCCTGTCGTGGAGCAGTGAAGTAGAGGTAGATTAATTGGAGCATGGTCTCGAAATCCTTGATGGAAGAGGAACCGTTAAAATCTTGTGTGGTAAGGCTGATTCCCGGGCGAGCGGAAGCGGTCTTGCCCGCCAATACTTTAGGCAGATCGGTCGCACTGAAATTGCCAACTCCACCCAATGTGGCGACATTACTCATCATCCGGCTATTGATAGGATCTTCGGAGGCATATTGCGAATATCCACCCACACTTGTGGCCGACATCATAATCTGGTCGTCTTTGAAATCAGTATTTTTCAGGATAACCTTCATGCCATTTCCCAGCGTCCATACGGTGGTACTCATAGCCTCATCCTTTTCAATCTTTACGATCTTTCCCGGCTTTGGGGGATTCGCAACCAGCGGTTCATCGATCACTTCTTCCTTATAAGGCTCTATCGTCTCGGCTTTGACAGCAGCCAGTATTCCGAGTAATGCCTCTTCAGAAGGATAAGTCAATCCTTCCTTTTCCGGGCCGGTGATGGCGATCACGATATTCTCATTCCCTATCAATTGGGTGATTGTCTGGTTGATCGCTTCAACGGGAATATTAGGTGCCATCGCCTGCATGAATTGATGTTCAAATTCGATACCGGGAATAGGTTCACCGTCAGTGAAAGCCCGGACATATTCTTGAGAGTAAGAAGAGTTCCTCTGTTTATCGCGGTTGTTGTAGGCGTTTTCATATCCTTTCAGAATATTGGTGCGAGCGACTTCATACTCCGATGCCGTGAAGCCGAATCGTTTCACTCTTTCGGTTTCGCGCACCATAGCTGCCAGGGCGTTTTCGATTTTATCTTCTGCACTTCCTGATACTACGGTCCATGCATCCTTTGTCTTGGCTACAAAATAATCGCCATCATAAGCGCCGGCGGAAGTAAAAGGAGCGTTGGGTTTCTGCGTGATTTCAGCAAAACGCTGGTTCATCATTGAAGAGGCAGCATTCAGGATATACTGCATGATATACCCTGCCTGTGTATTCTTCAATTCATCGGGAAGAGGGTCATGCTTGTAAAACATCAATATCTGGGTATTGCGGGCTTCCTTATCGGTAGCAATGGCCACGATGGGTTCTTTATTATCGGGAACCGGATAGTATTCACGTTCTGCCCTTTCTTTATCGAGTTGAATGGGCGAGAACAAGTTCTTTACCTTCTGCTCCATCTCATCCAGATCAAAGTCTCCTACGACGATGATGCCTTGGAGGTCAGTACGATACCACTTATGGTAATAGGCTCTTATCTCTTCCGGCTTGAAGTTGTTGATCACGTCAATGCTACCGATAGGCATCCGATTGGCATATTTACTGTCGGGGTACATTTTCGGGAGCAACTGATCCCATAGCCTTTGCTGGGCTCCACCGCGGGTACGCCACTCTTCACGGATAACACCCCGTTCACTTTCCAGTTCTTCCTCTTCAAGGGCAATGCCGCACGACCAGTCGTAGATCACAAGAAGGGCGGAATCGACCAGATTCTTATTGGTGGTCGGTATATCGGATATATAATATACCGTTTCGTCGAAAGAAGTATAGGCATTGATATTGGTGCCGAACTTGATGCCATTATCCTGCAGGTATTCCAACATGGTTTTTTTGGGGAAATTGGTTGTGCCGTTGAAAGCCATATGCTCTAAAAAGTGAGCTAGACCGGCCTGATTGTCCTCTTCCTGCATGGAGCCGACTTTCTGCGCGATATAGAAATCGGCTCTGTTCTCGGGCAGATTATTTTGGCGGATGTAGTAGGTGAGTCCGTTGTCGAGTTTACCCGTCCTCACCTTCGGATCTACAGGTAAAGGAGGATTTTGTTGTGCGTATGCAACCATTCCGGTTACAAGAAGCAGAAATGTAATTAATTTTTTCATATTTATTTTAAGTTGAAAGTTCGAAGTTGAAAATTAGAAGTTGTTGAATTGTGTAATCGTTAAATTGTTAAGCTGAAAACACAAATCTTACATCTAAAATCCTACATCCTAAATCCTGTCCAATACTATTCTCATAAGATCTTCTATAGAACCTTTGTAGTCGGCATTCGAATTCAAAGCAACCCTGTTGGCTATTATAGCGCAAACGGTCATCGACTTATGTCCCATCAGTTTTCCTAATCCCGCGATAGCTGAACTCTCCATCTCATAGTTGGTGATGGAGTGTTTTCCAAACCTGAATGACTCGATTTTTGCATTCAGATTGGGGTCAGCCAAGGGCAGGCGAACATGTCTCCCTTGAGGACCATAAAATCCTATGGCAGAGATAGTCACCCCACGGATCATATCGTATCCCACACGGTCTACCAGTTCCTCGTCGGCGCTCACCACATAAGGAGAACAATGATAGGGTGACCAGTTTACCTCTCGTTGGAAAGCCTCTTCAAACTCTTTTTCGCGGATCGATTCTGAATTGGCATAATAATGAATAAGTCCGTCGAAGCCGATCGATTTTTCGGATACCACATAGGAACCTACCGGGCAATGGGTTTGCATTCCTCCTGAGGTACCGACCCTCACCATGGTGAGTTGTTTAAATTCATCTTTCACTAACCTCGAATTAAAATCGATATTGGCCAGTGCATCCAGTTCAGTGAGTACGATATCTATATTATCTGTACCAATGCCGTGAGAGAGGGCGGTAATCCGCTTCCCCTTGTATATTCCGGTGATGGTATGGAATTCACGACTGCGTACATCACACTCTATGCTATCGAAAAAGGAAGCGGTCATAGTTACACGATCGGGATCGCCCATCATCACTATTTTGTCGGAAAGTTGTTCCGGCTTTATATGAAGATGAAAGGCACTTCTGTCAGAATTGATGATCAATTCCGATTCAGGTATGATTCTCATAATAGGTGTCGTGTCTGTTATTCTTACCGTTATTTCTTATCTCCTCCTCCCTGTGGCTTGGCGATGGAGTCTCTCATATCTGTATCCGCCTTGATATTTTCCATCCGGTAGTAATCCATAATTCCCAGATTACCATTACGGAACGCTTCAGCCATAGCGATCGGAACTTCCGCTTCGGCTTCGATCACCTTGGCACGTGCTTCCTGCGCTTTGGCTTTCATCTCCTGTTCCAGGGCGATAGCCATGGCGCGTCGTTCTTCGGCACGCGCCTGTGCAATATTCTTGTCAGCCTGCGCCTGGTCCATCTGCAGTACAGCACCGATATTTTTACCTATGTCAATGTCGGCGATATCGATGGAGAGAATTTCAAAAGCTGTTCCTGCATCTAATCCCTTTTTCAAAACTAATTTGGAGATAGAATCGGGATTTTCGAGCACCGATTTGTGTGATACGGCCGAACCGATGGAGGAGACAATCCCTTCACCCACACGGGCAAGAATGGTCTCTTCACCGGCACCACCCACCAATCGTTTAATATTGGCACGTACCGTTACACGCGCCTTGGCGATCAACTGGATACCGTCGATAGCTACAGCCGACACAGGAGGTGTATCAATTACTCTCGGGTTTACAGACATTCTCACCGCTTCTAACACATCACGGCCAGCCAGGTCGATAGCCGTAGCCATCTGGAAGGTGAGGTCGATATTTGCTTTGGAGGCAGAAACCAGTGCATGCACCACTTTTTCCACATGCCCTCCGGCAAGGTAGTGGGCTTCCAGATTGTCGCGGGTGACCATCTTCAGTCCCGCCTTATGGGCTTCAATCATCGCGTAGACGATGGTGTGAGGCGGTACACGGCGCAGCCGCATCAGGAAGAGCTGTACGAGCGAGATTCGTACTCCGGCGGAGAGCGCATTGATCCATAAGAAGAAGGGAACATAGTGAAAGAATATCAATAAGAAGACGATGATTACGGCAATCGTAATAAATAAAGGAATTGAGATAGAATCCATAATGAATTATTTTTGGTGTTTTATATTGAATGTTTTAGATGCTTCCTGGGCAGGTTTCAGTTTTTTCCGAAAGCGGAAATTTCGGCTTTTTTCTTTACCAGTACATTGTAAGCCTCTACTTTCACTACTTCGATTTCGGTATCTTCATCAAGGAATTCACCGTCGAATGATTTTCCTTCCACTTCCACATCGTTGATCAATAGTTGCCCAATAGGATTCAGACGGGAAATAGCGACGCCGGTATCGCCTACTGCTATTTTCTGTAAATGGGAGGTATCGACCTTTCCCTCAATGTTGGTATCGAGGGATATCTTTCGTAGTGATTTCGATTTCAGTAGCCAGAAGAAAGAACCTCCAAGTAATACCACTGTACCTCCGAGTGCGATATTTCCGACCATATTACCCTGAAAAATATATGCATAGGCTATACCTCCGATCAGGAAGATAGCTCCGGCGATACCTGCAATACTGATGCCGGGAAGCAGGAAGATCTCAATGAGCATAAATACTATTCCCAGGAGGATTACGGCGATTATAATAACAAGATCGAGTGTCATAGCGGATTAATATTGATTAAAATGAGTACGTATTTCTTCGTTTCTGGCATCTATTTTGAGCCTTTCCATTTCTCTTGAGAGAGACTCAGTCTCTTTCTCAAGGCTGAGGATGGAAGATACCAATGCATTATTTGCGGATCCGTTACCCGCGAATTGGTCTCTTTTCTGAGAGAGTTCATTATTCAACGTTTTTAGTTGTTTCTCATAGCCCAGCGCTTGGGAAAAGATCGATCTGGCCCGCTCACTTTTGAAATCCGACAGGGTATGATAAGTTGCCAGATCGTTGATCACAAAAGTGAAATCACCGGAGGTCTGCTGTTGTGAGACGGTTCTTTGTTGAGCCAGCGTACGTAATGATTGGTAGTCGATCCCCTCTTTCCATGTGTCGGCAATCGAATGGATTCGAGCTCTGCCGACAAGATAATTTTCATCATCCGTTTCGATGAGTTGCACTTGCGGGTTTGGGATAAAGGTGTAAATACACACCGAGTTGTCCGGTTGAAACCGATCGGATGCGAACCATCCCACACCTTTCTCTTCATCAATTGCGAGCATGTAGTCGTTGAAAGGTGAATTGAATGGCATATTCAATTGGTTGGGATTAAGGTAGGTGTCTGAATTTAAATTGTATCGGGTGACGAACAGGTCATATCCTCCAAACGAATTATCATCCGTAGAAGCAAAATAGAGGGTCATCCCATCACTTAATACAAATGGGAATGCCTGATTCCCTGGCTTGTTGATGCTTTCCGGTAATCTCTTTTCGTTTCCGAAAGTGTCGAGTAGCTTATCCATTGTATAAAGGTCGGTACCGGTTGTCACATCACCGCCGGAATAGTATATTTTATCCTTCCGCTCGTTCATGTAAAGCGTTTCATCGCTCTTCAACCGGTCGGAAAAGAACTCTTGTATCGGCATCAATGAACCTGATGAAGCACTCAGGTGATAGGCTGACAGGAAATCATCTTTGGAAACGACCAGACTATCGATGATTTGCAGATCTTCCGTACGGTTGACGGCTCGTTGTAATTTTTCGGCATAGGACCGTTTTATGTCCAGCATCTGCAATGCTTCATTATCCTTGCGTTTGGCCTTTTGATATTTTTCGAACTCCTTTTCTGCATCTTTAAAGCGATACAGTTTTGTGTAGAGTTCTCCCAGATAGATGTAGGATTCCGGGATTTTTCGTTCCGATGCAAATTCCAGATATTTTTGCGCCTCTTTTATTCTCCCGGTTTGGTAAAGGCTGACCCCAAGCCATTGGTTGAGAGATGGATTATTAGGATTGTTGAGGTATTCAGTTTGAAAAACAGGTAACGCTTGGGCATAACGGCCTTCCAGATACCAGCTCTTGGCATCATCAAGCGTTTGCCCCGTAGCGTAAAGGCAAAAAAACATCAGAATATATATAGAAAAAAAGCGACCTCGTTTCATATCAGCGTTATAAACTAATCTTCAAAGATAATAATTTTTTGTATCGGTTTTGTTATGCATTGCAAAAAAATCACTGTTGCATTTGTCCCCCTTCCGGACTTTCCTCTCAACTGTTTGGGTCATCAATACAACTCTGGAATGGCCTGTCCTCTTGATGGAAATCAAAATATGTTGTAAAGCATGGGTAAAGAGTTGTAATAGTCTAATAAATAATATACTTTTGTGGATATTGATAAAAATATTTAATTTTACAGATCGTTTTGTTGTATTCCTGATCCCATGATCAATACAGGAATGCATCCTATTTCCTTGAACAATGACCGGGTATTTAGAGGAAAGTAAATTTATTACACAAGAAGAAAAGCTCCTATGACAAATAAGAATGAGTTTGACAATCCATTGATCTTTTATTTTGAAAATTAATTATGAGAAGAATTTATTAAGTTAAAACAACAATCTATGTTTCCCATGATTAAAAAGGTAATATTTCCTTTCCTGTTTTGCTCCTTATTGATAGCATGCAACAGGAGTGCTGCGTTAAAAGAAGGGGCAGTTGCCGAATCCGGTGAAATCAAGGTAATAAAGCCGGCTTCAACGGAGAATACCATCGATATCTCTCCCTATCTGGATACCATCAGGTATGTCAAGTTAGAATTGACAGATGAATCCATGGTAGGTTATATTCAGAAAATGATGGTGTTTGAAGAGCGTATTTATATCCTGGACACACACACCTCTTCACTATTTGTTTTTGATATCGACGGTAACTATCTTTTTAAGATTTTCAGTGTAGGAGAAGGTCCAAAGGAGTATATGCAAGTGGATCTTTTCGATATTGACTCAAAAAAGAGGCAAATAGTACTGACAGATTTAATGGCAAATCGGGTGCTGAGATATAACCTGGATGGGCATTTTATCAGCCGGACAAAGATACCTTTCTGGATTGATGGGATTGTGCCGGGCCATGATGGAGGTTATGTAATGTATACCAATTATCTAAATAATAAATCTACCCTGAAGCAGGAATACAACCTTCTCTATCTGGATTCCCTGATGAATATAACCCAATCCTATTTTCCCTATTCGTCTGAACAGTTTATTAAATTAACGAGTCCGCAAGGGAGCGTGTTTTATCCATACAATGGGGATTTTTATTTTTTTACCGGGTATGGAAACACTATTCACAAAGTCGGTAAGGAGGAATTGTCGCTGGTGTACTCTTTCGATTTTGGAGACAAGGTGTTTGATATAAGTAGATTGACGGATGAGAAGAGTGCAAAAGAATATTTAAAAAAGAAGACGTTTTATTCCCTATATGCCATACAGGAAACGGATGAGATATTGTCTTTTTCCTTAAGCGAACCAATCGACTCGCCGCTTCCTTTTCTTTTTCATGGTTACTATTCCAAAAAGACAAATAACCTTTTGTATTCTCTTGCTTTTGTGTTAGGGAAGGAAGGACAAGGACAGTTTTACACTCCTTCCATCGCCGCTTATGGATCATGGTTAATCGCTGAAATTGCAGTAGAAAGTTTGCTTTCCTGGAAAGAAAGTACGCAAAATGATCGTTTCGAGAACAAATTTCTGGAGCAGAGAAAACAATTCACAGAGAGCCTGGAGATAGAAGACAACCCCGTATTGATGTTCTACAGACTAAAACCGTTCTGAATAAAGATAGGGGATTGTCTTGCCATTTCAATTTTCCATCGTGCTATCTGCCGTGTAATCTGTTTCAACTACCGGTGGGGCAGGGGGGAGTGTGGGCATTACCTTTTTGTTTAGAATTTTCCAATCCCATTTGTAGATCCGTTGCAGAACGAAGACAAGTAGTACACTTGAGACCGAAATGGAGATAAGGCTTGCGGCCGGATCAATATCGTGGAAGAGGAATAGTGCGTCAGTCTGTAAAACGGATGCATGGTGGGTGACCAGGAGGGAGCCAAGCGCGTTGTTGACAAAATGGACACCGAGTGCCAATTCAATACCGTCATCGAGGATGGAAACCATTCCCAACATCAATCCCATGATAAGATATTGCGGCATGGAGAGCCAAAAACCATATTCTTTCACTTCTGGATTGGCCACATGCATAAGTGCAAATAGCAGTGATGGTATGAGCAGTGCCCACCAGCGGCTCCTGGTCCATCGTGCCACACCCTGTGTCAGATAACCACGGAACATAATTTCTTCAATGCTTGTCTGAAAGGGCATCACGATCAGCAAAATCAATATGAGCGTGAAGAAAGCACCGGGATTGAATCGGAATTCATATTCGCTCGGCGAAGCGGTCAACACGCTGATGGCTGTATCAACGAGTATGAAGATTCCCCAGACCATAATTCCCATCCATATACGATCCCAACGGATCTTTTTGCGGCCGTTGATGGTCTCGCGCACTGTGCGCCCGTGAAACGGTTTTATCAACAAGGCAAAAAGGAGGTACATAAAGGCAAAGGTGCCTAACATTACCAACAGGTAAAGATTATAAGAGATACCGTAGTCATACGGGTTTAGAATGACGGCGTCAAGGAAATCGCCGATATTCCCTCCATTCGAAAGGAAGGTGGGAAGTAACACTAAAAAGAGAGGGAAAGCCGCTAGCTGTGCTAATAACAAAACAATTACAGACATCAGGATATACCGGCCAATACCGTTTTTGCCTTCCAGGGCACGTTCTAAATGTTTCATATGTGTATAATTATTTCTTCAACATTTTCCTTGCATGGCTGTGGCGACGTCCATACAGGAAGTAGACGATCATTCCGATAGCCATCCAACCTATTAACCTGATCCATGCATCTAAAGGTAATGAAGCCATTAGGGCGAGGCAGCATAATGCTCCCAGGATGGGGACGAATGGAACCCACGGTGTTTTGAAAGCTCGTGGCATATCGGGTTCTTTCTTTCGTAGAATAATAATTCCTATGCTTACAATGATGAAAGCCAGCAGGGTCCCGATAGAAACCATATGTCCGAGCATATCGATAGGAAATAATCCAGCCAGGATTCCTGCTGCAATCCCGATGATGATGGTGGTGATATGGGGTGTCCTGAATTTTGGATGCGTTTTAGATAAGTTTTCCCAGAGCAGGCCGTCTTTTGCCATGGTGTAGAATACCCGCGATTGCCCGAGCAATAAAACCAGTACTACTGAACTCAATCCAGCAATCGCACCGATTTTGATAATGGGGCGCAACCAGAACAGTCCCTGCCCTGCGTTATCGATCGCCACAGCGATAGGAGCCGCCACATTTAATTCCTTATAGTTCACAATGCCGGTGAGTACCAGTCCAACTGCTATATATAAAATTGTACATATCAGCAGGGTCCCGAGTATCCCTATCGGCATATCCCGTTTGGGATTGATGGCTTCCTGAGAGGTGGTGGATACTGCATCGAAGCCGACGTATGCGAAGAAGACCACTGCGGCTCCAGCGAGTATGCCTGACCATCCGTATTCTCCCCACGTGCCGTTATTTTCAGGAATGAAAGGCTGCCAGTTTTCGGTATTGATATAAGATATCCCAAACCCGATGAAAAGTAGAATCACAATCACTTTGATCAACACGATGATGTTGTTGAACTTGGCAGATTCTTTTATGCCGACCACTAGTAATGTGGTAGTAATGGCGACGATGAAAACGGCAGGGAAATTAATGATAGTTCCTGTTACATACCACCCGTCAGGCCCATAGGCGAATGGTCCCTGACAGATTACCGCAGGTAAATGAATTCCGAAGTCGGCCAGAAAACTGACTACATATCCCGACCAGCCCACGGCTACAGTGGAGGCTCCGAAAAGATATTCCAACACAAGATCCCACCCGATAATCCATGCAACAAATTCACCCATGGTGGCATAACCATAAGTATATGCGCTTCCCGAAATAGGTATCATGGATGCGAACTCGGCATAACAAAGCCCGGCTAAAAGGCACCCGAATGCAGAAAGAATAAACGAAACGGATATTCCCGGGCCGGCATGTATGGCTGCGGCAGTTCCGGTCAGCACGAAAATTCCGGCACCTATTACAGCTCCTACACCCAGCATGACTAGATTTGGTGCCGTTAAGTGCCTTCTCAGTTGGTTGTTAGAACTTTCGGCTTCATGCTGGAGCTGAGTGATATTTTTTTTGACAAATAAGTTTGCAGCCATAAGGGTTTAATTTGATGAAAGATGTTAAAATGACTTTATTGATTTCAAATGATGCTATAAATTGCAAAAATAATATTTTTTTGATTTTTTATTCGTTTGAACGAAAGAAAAATGAAATTAATAATCTGTCGGTATTATTTTTGTGATATTGAAACCGATTCTATGCAGAACCATCGATGGTATTTTGAAGGGTATGACAATTATTCCATTCATTCAATTCATCCCGATTTTATCGTTTTTCCATCCTCTTTGATTATCTTTGTGACCTGAAAAATTTCTTTTTTTGAATTAACGTCATCTATAGGCGTTCCAACCCACGGTTATACAATATGCACGAAAAAATTATCATCCTCGATTTCGGTTCGCAAACCACGCAGCTGATCGGTCGCCGCGTAAGAGAATTGAACACTTATTGTGAAATAGTGCCTTACAATAAATTCCCATTTAATGATGAATCGGTAAAAGGAGTAATCCTTTCGGGAAGTCCTTTCTCTGTGAATGATGCCGATGCTTTCAAAACCGATTTAAGTGAAATTCGCGGTCGTTACCCGGTACTGGGTATCTGTTACGGTGCACAGTTGATGGCACAGTCGGCAGGGGGAGCCGTGGAGAAAAGTGATAGCCGCGAGTACGGGCGTGCCCGTCTGAGCATTACAGATAAAAATGATCCATTGTTGGGATTTATCACTTCGGAGAGCCAGGTGTGGATGTCTCACGGCGATACAATCGTGCGTATACCCGATGGTTTCGGGGTGATTGCTTCTACGGACGATGTTATGCTTGCTGCTTATAAGGTAGATGATGAAAAGACCTGGGGAGTACAGTTCCACCCCGAAGTATTTCACACCGAACGGGGGACAGAGGTATTGGATAATTTTTTGAAAGTCTGTGGTATGAAGAAAGATTGGACGCCTGCCTCATTCATAGAGACCACCGTCGAAGAATTGAAAGAACAGTTGGGCGACGATAAGGTAATCCTGGCCCTTTCGGGAGGTGTGGACTCGTCGGTCACGGCTGTATTACTTAATAAAGCGATTGGGAAAAATCTTACCTGTATCTTTGTTGACCATGGCTTGTTGCGTAAGAATGAGTTCGATACTGTGTTGCAGAACTACGAACATCTTGGACTGAATGTGATCGGTATAGATGCAAAAGAATATTTCTATAGAGAGCTGGCGGGCGTAACTGATCCCGAGCGTAAGCGAAAGATCATCGGAAAAGGATTTATCGATGTTTTCGATAGGGAAGCCCATAAGCTGGAAGATATCAAATGGTTGGCTCAGGGTACTATCTATCCCGATATTATCGAGTCGCTCTCTATTACCGGAGTAACTATCAAGAGTCATCATAATGTAGGCGGCCTGCCTGAAAAGATGCACCTGAAACTGTGTGAACCCTTAAAACTTTTATTCAAGGATGAAGTGCGCAGGATAGGGTTAGAGCTGGGTATGCAATCCCATCTGATCCACCGCCATCCTTTCCCGGGACCGGGATTAGGAATCCGTATTTTGGGAGATATCACACCCGAAAAAGTACGTATCGCACAGGATGCCGACGATATATTTATCTCGAATCTTCGTGCAACCGGACTGTATGACAAGGTATGGCAGGCCGGAGCCATTTTGCTGCCGGTACAGTCGGTGGGTGTGATGGGAGATGAACGGACTTACGAAAACACAATCGCATTGCGGGCCGTGACATCGACAGACGCCATGACAGCTGATTGGGCACATCTGCCTTACGAATTCCTTGCAAAAGTATCGAACGAAATTATCAACAAGGTGAAAGGCGTCAACCGGGTAGTGTATGATATTTCGTCCAAGCCCCCGGCTACGATAGAATGGGAGTGAGTTTGATGTTTAATTGTTGAACTGGTTGGGTAGATTTAAGAATCATGCCAGGCTATAAATATAGTTTTGAGAAGCTGGATGTTTGGTAGGATGCAAGGCAGTTTGTCGTTAAACTGTATCGGCTAACAGAATCTTTTCCGGCAGACGAAAAATTTATTCTTTGTAATCAAATTCAGCGGGGAGGGATTTCTGTTGTGTCAAATATAGCCGAAGGTACTTCCCGCGGATCCTTTAACGAAAAAATCCGTTTTCTTGAAATAGCTTTTGGTTCGTTGATGGAGGTTTACAGCCAGTTGATAATAAGTTTTGACTTACACTATATTTCGGAAGAAGAACTAACCAGCGCAAAAAATGAAATAGACAAGATTTCAAACAAACTGAATGCGCTAAAAAGGAGTTATGCTAAATAAATAATTCCCTCCAACGATTAAACAGTTTAACGATTCGACGATTTAACAATCACTTTAGCTCCGGATATGCAATGCGCGAATGATACATGGTGACCAGTTTCTCCACGAAAGCATCTTTTACGATCTGTATATCCCTGAACGTAATAGGGGCTAACTTGAAATAACCTTCGGCCACTTGGGAGTCGATGATTTTGTCGACCAGGTTGCGAAGAGACTCTTCGGTATATTCGGACAGGCTCCGCGATGAAGCTTCCACCGAATCGGCCATCATCATGATAGCAGTCTCCTTCGAGAACGGATTGGGCCCGGGATAACGGAAATCAGCCTCATTGGCTTCCTTGCCCGGATTGGCATTTTTCCAGGAGATATAAAAGTATTTAGGCATACTGGTCCCGTGGTGCGTTTCAATAAAATCTATAATCTGCTTCGGCAGGTTATTTTTTTGTGCTAATTTCACTCCATCCCTCACGTGATTGATGATGATGCGTGCACTTTCCTCAAAGGGGAGCCCTGCGTGCGGATTTATTCCCGGCGATTGATTTTCGGTGAAGAAGGCAGGATTCACCATCTTCCCGATATCGTGATACAACGCTCCTGTTCTTATTAATGAAGCGTTGGCTCCTATTTTTATTGCAGCCGCCATACCCAGGTTTGAAACTTGCAGTGAATGCTGAAAAGTTCCCGGCGCTTTTTCGGACAGTTCTTTCAATATCGGTTTATTGATGTTCGACAATTCGATAAGGCTTACTCCCGATATGAATCCGAAAGATTTTTCGATGAGATATACCAGGGAATAGGAGAACAATATAAAAATGAAATTGATGAAGAAATAGAGAAATATAACCGGGTCAATCTTGTTGATATTCCCTTCCTGATGCATGACCAACCCGATATACATTAAGCTGTAGGCAAGCAGGATGAAGAATGAACTGCGTATTAGCTGATAGCGTTCCGAGAGCTCTTTCAACATAAATATCGATACCATGGCAACCGCAATCTGTATAACCACAAATTCAAACGGGAACGGAACCATCAGCGAGCTTAAGATAATGGTAATCAAACTTGCAAACAATGCCGTGCGGGAGTCGATAAACGTCCTTATCAGGATGGTGACTATGGCGTACGGGATAATATATACGTTGAAAAGGTCAAGTTGGCTGGTAATTGCCGTTAGAGCTACAAAAGAGGTAATCAGCAGAAGCATAAACATGACGTGCTGCCTGTTCCTGTATTCGTGCGGCCTGAAGAAAAGCAGGTATGCGTAAAATGCCCCGAACAGAAGGATTACAAGCAAGAGTTGTCCGAAAATCGTCCATCCGTTGTTGCCGGTTCTCCCGCTTCGCTCTTCCGTCACTCGTTTTAACGAATTCAATACCTTGTAAGTTTGAGGGCTTACTATCTCTCCCTGATCTATAATGCGCTGTCCTGCCTGCACCATCCCTGTAGAGGGGGATACCTGCTGGATAAACTCTTCCCTGGCTTTTTCGGATGTGGAAGCATCGTACACAATATTTTCGCGAATATATTTATTGATGTCTGCCGACCGTATCATTTCGGCGTCCATACTCTTGGGGGTATTATGGAGAAGTTGCTCATAGGCCGATTTAATGGTGTTGAACGTTTCCACGCTTTTTGATTCGGCTAAATTCCCCTTTCTTAACCGCATAGATTGCGTTTCGGAAATGAAGACCTTGTCGTAATCCTCCGAACGCATGATCCCCGACTGATATATCTTCTGCAAACTGTTTCTCAGATAGAGAATATAAGCAGGAGGCAGGCTTTTTAGTTTCGTGTTCAGGTTGACATCGGCATCAAATTCGGCCATCGCGTTTTTTTCAATATTCTCGTCGATGGTGTAATACGGTTCGTAAAAACGCAGGATACTGTCTTGTTCGGTTTTCAGTTGATCCGCAGGTTTATAAACAGGAAAATCGAACGGAGCAGTCAAAAGTCCATACTGCCAGGGCCTTCCTTCGCTGAACGAATACTTGAAATCTCCTTGCCGGGGAAACAACAAAGTGACAAGTGCAATTGCCAGTATGAAAATAGCAGGTACAAAAAAACGGGTTCTTAGTCTGAATTTTCTTTTTGACTTCCGGTTCATAAATTCGAATAGTTGTTTGTTATTTAATCACTCTCCGCAACAGGAACCTCCTGTATGGCCTTTCTTAACCGGCCTATGGTTTCCTGCTTCCCGATAAGGGCCGAGATATCGAACATGTGCGGCCCTTTACATTCACCAACTACCGCCAACCGGAAAGTATTCATAACGTTTCCGAGGGGATAATTGTTTGTCTCAATCCATTGCATTACTGTTTTCTCCTGGTTTTCGGAAGAAAAATCATCGATCTCCTGCAACACGCTGATCAGTTCGGCCAGCTGTGCGGGAGTCTCTTTTTTCCAGCGTTTCTTCACCGCTTTTTCGTCGTATGAAGTCGGGGCGATAAAGAAAAATGACGCCTGCCCCCACAGTTCTTTCACAAAATTGACGCGTTCCTTTACCAGTCCGATCACCTTTGCGACATATTCTTGTTCGCAGGAGATATTGTTCTCTGTAAGAACAGGTTTAAACATCTCTGCAAGAATATCGTCAGGCGTTTTCTGAATGTATTTGTGGTTGAACCATTTGGCTTTTTCAAAATCAAATTTTGCACCGCTTTTACTGCAGCGGTCAAACGAAAAGGCGTTTACCAGTTCATAGAGGGAGAAAATCTCCTGCTCTGTTCCCGGATTCCATCCCAGCAAAGCCAAAAAGTTTACCACTGCCTGTGGCAAATACCCGCTTTCGCGGTATCCCGACGATACCTCACCCGATTGCCGGTCTTTCCATTCCAATGGAAAAACAGGAAATCCCAAGCGGTCGCCGTCACGTTTGCTCAGTTTCCCGTTGCCTTCGGGTTTGAGCAGGAGCGGTAAGTGGACGAATTGCGGCATGGTGTCCTCCCAGCCGAAACTTCTGTAAAGCCACACGTGCAGGGGCGCTGAAGGCAGCCATTCTTCCCCGCGGATAACGTGCGTGATCTCCATAAGGTGGTCGTCCACCACGTTGGCCAGGTGGTACGTGGGCAGCTCGTCGGCCGATTTGTAAATCACTTTGTCGTCGAGAACCGAGGAGTTGATCACCACTTCTCCCCGAATCAAATCGTTCACGGTGATATCGATATGGGGTTCAATTTTTATACGCACCACATATTGCGTTCCGTTACCGATCAGCTCTTCCACCGCTTCGGCGGGTAACGTCAGCGAATTTCGCATATGAAGCCGGGTAGTGGCATCGTATTGAAAATTGGGTGTTTCGTTGCGCTTGGCGTTCAACTCTTCGGGTGTGTCGAAGGCCATATACGCCGTTCCATTTTCCAATAACTGCCCGACGTACTTTTTGTAAATATCTTTTCGCTCCGACTGCCGGTACGGTCCGAACTTTCCTCCTTTGGAGGGGCTTTCGTCGTAAGGCAATCCTAACCAATCGAATGCCTCCTGAATATACTCTTCCGCCCCGGGAACAAACCGGGCGGAGTCGGTATCTTCAATCCGTAGGATAAAATCGCCGCCTTGTTGTTTGGAAAACAGGTAGTTGTATAATGCCGTGCGTACTCCGCCGATGTGAAGCGGCCCCGTAGGACTGGGGGCGAAGCGTACTCTTGTTCTTCTGCTCATAATTTAGATGTTGAGGTTACAAAGGTAAGAAAAAAAGACAAGACATGTAAAAAACTACCCTTTAAACAAGAAGAGACTGATTCTTGTTATCGAAACAGTCTCTTAAGGTTAGCTTGTTTTTATCCGCTATTGTTGTCCACTGTCATAGTACAATATCCAGTCAGCTAACTGGAACAATCCCGAGCCATGATTTGCAGTTACATTAAGCCTGTAATGAGTATAAGCAGTTCTGTTCGACATTAGGAAAGAAATTTTGTATCCTCTTTGAGGAAATTTTGGGAAATTAGTCTGTCTGTCCAGCACAGTCCAGGTAACGCCGTCATCAGATCCTTCCACCGTCCAGTCTTTTGGGTCCCTGCTATCATCATCATTTGCGGATGTCAGTGTATATTTTGTAGCGGCGAAAGTGCGGTCCATTTTCCACATCATCCAAGCTTTATTTTGGAATGTAAGGTATTTAGTCACAGGGTCATTGTCGATTAATTTATCAACATTTTCATTTCCATGCCCTGGAGAGTTATTGTTACTTTCACTTATTTTTCCAGAAATTGTCATGAGATTGATTACTATAGGCTGTACAACTACCGTCTGGGAGTTTGTCAACCAAATTTTATCCACGGAAGTTAAATTTCCAACAATGGGAAAGACGGATACTTTATAATCGAAAGTATATTCTCCCGGTGATAAGAAAGGTATTCCGAGTGCAGCAACTGGAAGATCAACCTGAGGTTTTCCCTCCATATCCGGTAATTGAACTTTACCTGATTGGGTAAATCCTCCGGCTCCGGAAACTGTATATTCGATATCCCCGGCAAAACGCATGAGGACGTTTGTAATACCAATCACAGAAATATACTGATCGGCGCCAATAACTTGAACAACAATAGAGGGTGGGGTCAATGCATTCACAAAAGCTTGTGAGACAGGAAATGCAGTGATAGAGGTAGGAACAGATATGTTTTTCTTTGCATCAAGTGTATAAACAATGAATTCATAACCTGTACCAGCATCCAAACCTTCGATACTTACCGAATCTACTAAAGTTTCATACGTTACAACTGTGCTGTCGGCGCCATAGATAATTTTGATCGATTTGGACTTTTGATCTTTCGGATTATTCCAAGCCAGTACAACCCTCTCAAATCCCGGATAGACACGTAAACTGTCAATCTTGCCCGAATAATTGTATTCTTCGAGATATTGTTTGAAATTATCCTCCATGCTGTCACATCCGTAATTGCTTAATAATGCAAGAAGGATGCTAACTATTATTGTTGATTTTATTTTCTTCATATTGTAAGTTTTTGAAAATTTATGCATTAGCTGGTTTACTCCCATCCTTCTTTAACCCCTGTCAAGGTGGCAGGATCATCTATCATGCTCCCATCTGCTTCCGTGCCGAAAACCGTTATTTCTGATGTACATCCCGAGTTTCCGTTACCGTATTGTTTGATACCTTTATAACGTAAGTAACGGAAAGGTTTTGTAAATCGAGGATTTTCAGGATAAAACATATACTCATGACCGTCTCTGGCTTCATTCCTTGCCTCTATCACGTTGGAGGGTTGTGTAATCTTATATCTTCCCACATATTCCCATCCATCAAAAACGCCATCAGCAGGATCTTTATCATCACTAATCCAAATGTCCCATATTTCCACGTTTTCACCTCCATAAAGCATTCCCCATGCATTGCGCTGCCATATTTTGAATCGGCTTCCTTTAATTTCCCGACCCATGTCGATAAAATAGGAAAATGGATACGATTGCGGACCAGTATGAAAATAGTTCAGATTAAGTTTGGGCTCATAGTCATATTCATTGTCCCAGAATTTTTCAATACGCCCTTCATAATATGTTTCTCGGGCGTTCTTCATACTATCGTCCCGCCAAGTGCCTCGATATGCTTCCAACGGTACTTGATCAAACGGATTACTGCTGCTGTTGTAGTCCCATTTATTTCCGTACAGGAGATTATTCCGCAAGAAAGACCACTGTTTTTTTGAAATTGGACCGTCCATTAAAGGTGTTAGTTGCCCGAAATCTTTAGTTTCCGTTTTATTTTCATAAGTATCTCTGATATGGATACTTACCGAGTGTGGCAAGCCTTTTAGATTTTCGATGATATAACGGTCTTTCGCGAGATTAGAAGCATATATTTTTGTTGCTTTTGTGTCTCCTACTTTAACATCCACATAAATAGTTATATTTTGTCTCAATACATTTGTCCAATCCAATACAAGTGACGAAAATCCCGGTTGAACCTGAACTGTTTCCAATACAGCAGCAGTTGTGGGCGCTAATGGAGTTACTCGTTGAATCACTGGTTGGGACTCGTTTGCGTTTCTGTCTACCGAGAATATTTTCACTTCGTATTCTTTTTCCTGACCGAATCCTTCTATGAACAGCGTGTCTGAATAAACACTGCTTGTCTTGGATATTTTCTTACCTGTATCGATAATGTATTCAGCCCTGGTATAAAGGAAGTCTTCATCATCGGGTATGGTATAAGTGAAATAACCGCCTCCATATAATGGTGTGAAAGTTACGTTTGTCACCTGGCCGGGAGGTGTGGCGTCCACTTGCAATGTATCACCACAACTATTGAGCAACGAAATAGTTGCCATTGTTATTATAACTGAAAAATAATGTATAAATTTCATATGCTTTTAAAATTAATATTTTATAAATTACCATCCAGGATTTTGTATTAAGTTAGGATTTCTGTTTATATCTGACAGGGGTATAGGCATTAAATAATCGCGTGGTGTCTGCCACACACGGGGTTGTAATGTCATCAAAACATAAAATTGTGCCGGATCTACGCCTGTAGTGTTCCAACCCTTCATAGGAGTGAGGAAATACCTGTCGGCTTCCTTCCATCGTAATACATCGAAATACTTATGTCCTTCAAAAGAGAGTTCAATTATCCGTTCGCGATGGATAATATCACGTAAACCTTCTTTGGTAAGATGTTTTCCGGGAGTTTTTACAATGTTGGCATCGCTCCATACTTCTTCTATAGGCTTTAAGCCACCAGTTGCCCGGATTTTGTTTAAATAAGAGTAAGCTTCCGGGGCAGGACCGTTGTATTCATTGTATGCTTCGGCATACATTAAATAAAGATCAGATAAGCGAAGGATGGGATAAGGAAATTTCACTACACGTGCCCAGTGTCCTGTGCCTGACTCGGGATGGACCAGCTTTTTCACACCAATACCTGTCCAGTAAAAATCGGTGGTATGTTGCGAACCCCGCCCTCCCGGAAATTCATTGTAGCGCATTTTAACGTCATTGGCCATGTCGTGAGTTCTCCAGATGCTTCTGTCAACAACCAGCCATGCATAGAATCGAGGTTCCCTATTCAGGTGTAGTTTAAT
This sequence comes from Proteiniphilum sp., assembly GCF_034927365.1. GTDB lineage: Bacteria > Bacteroidota > Bacteroidia > Bacteroidales > Dysgonomonadaceae > Proteiniphilum. The sequence goes on from NZ_JAYFQD010000032.1 coordinate 109,536, forward strand.
CGTTTTTTCTCCCGACTGCATATATCCTTTATGATAGTTGTCTTCCGGCACGTCTGTAATCTCGAGTCTATTGTCGTATTCAAATGTTTTATCGTCCTCAATAGGCACACCATTTCTTGAATAATAAAGTTCGTCCATCCTGTAGTCAGCACCTAGCCATTGCCAGGCATAGCTGGCAGTGGTGGGTTCCGCAACGGAACGCATGTTAGTGGCGTGTGCAAATCCCCCCTGTCCTTCATAATCCAAACCGGAATATCCCCACAATAACTCATCGTTCCATGGAGCTACAATGGAGAAACGTTTATTGTAAGCATATTGGATAATTTCGGATTTTTTGAAATTATCCACGTCCCAGAATTTGGGTTGCCCGGTAAAGGTGTAGAGTTTTTTACCGCGAGCTTCTGCATAATCAATGGCTTCCTTAATTCCGTCGAGTGCTTGTTTCCATTTTTCGGGTTCGTATTGCATGGGGAAGTAGGTATTACCTCCTTTGTTCTTAAAATTACTGAAATATTCGGAGTTACCATTAAATAAAGGACTTGCGCGTGTCAATAGTATTTGGGCTTTGATAGCGCGGGCATTTATTTGGTCGATCTGCCCATAATAGGCATTATCGCGTTCCACAGCAAGTTCCGCCTTGGGATTTCCGTTTGCATCGTATAAGACTTCATTAATTAGCTTCAAGGAGTAATTAAAGCAAGAATCTATAGTTTGCCTCTCCTGACGTACTTCTTCTACTTCAGAAAAAGGTTCCAAGTTCTTATCGGCAATAACAATTGGACCGTATAAACGGGTCAGGTAAAAATGGTAATACGCTTTCAGAACTTTCACTTGGGCTATCCAGTCGGCGCGTTCGGCGGGAGTAATATCGGGTACGTTTTCAATATTTTCGAAAAAGATATTACATACCCTAATGCCTTGGTATAAAGATATGGCTCCTCCCCCTCCACTCCAATAGTTCAGAATGGGATCGTTGGAATTGTTCCATCCGCGCATCAATTTCTCACCTCGTGTGTTTCCACGGGCATCGGCTACTTCTGCATCCAGCCGGCCTACCCATTCGTCGCCTGCTAGTGACATGGATTCGTGGAGTTTTTCATAATTGGGCATATACCTATAGCAGGTAGATAAGGCGCTCAAAGCCTTGTCTCTATTCTCAAACAAGCTGCCTACTTCTACCGTATTGTCCGGAACAATATCCAAGAAATCGCAGCGGGTAAACATTAAGGATAATCCTATAATAAAACTTATAGCTATTATTTTTGATCTCATATTTGTGTTGTTATTAAGTAAATATTAAAAAGTAACATTCAACCCGACGTTGTACACACGTTGTAGCGGGTAAGCTAATCCGTTTCCTCCCATTTCCGGATCCCAGAGTTTAAAGTCGGATAGGTTAAACAGGTTCTGTCCGGTAAAATAAACACGCACCATGTTGAAAGGTATAGGTTTGAACCACTTGTTGGGCAGTGTATAGCCTACCTCCAGTGTTTTTAAACGTAAAAAGCGCCCGTTTCGAAGCCACCATGTTGAATTTTGCTGACTGTTGTTCTGATTAACGGTAGCAGATAAACGGGGCCAAAATGCGTGTGATACTGGGTTATTGGGGTTCCAATGATCGTCGGCAATGATTTTTAATGCTCCTCTGTGTCCTGCAAAAGGAGCTATTCCGAACTTGTCATCTCTTCTTGCGTTGGGATCGATAAAAAATGAAACCCTGTCCTGTCCCTGAAAGAAACAGGATAAGTCTAAATTTTTATATCCACCCGATAGACCAAATCCATAATTGATTTCGGGAACCGTAGGGTATCCTATATGTACTTGGTCATCCGAATTTACTCTTCCATCGCCGTTTATATCCTTATACTTAATGTCTCCTGCCTGCGGAATACTTCCCAGTTCTTGACGAGGTGAATTGTTTACATCAGCCTGGTCAATAAACAACCGTTCTGCTACATACCCTTTCCAAGTGTTGATGGGCCATCCTATATCACTCAAATAAGGCCAACGGTATTCTGGTTCTTCGTTTTCCACGTATTCGTTGTGTGCGTAGGTGAAGTTAAATCGTCCGGTAATCCATGCATCTTTGTTGAAAGAATAATTCAAGTCAATGGATCCGTCCCAGCCTGCACTTTTTACTTTTCCCACGTTTCCATATACATTGCTGGTCAATCCCATAGTGGCGGGCAGGTTGGCGCGTGCCTGATAAATCTGTTTCCTGTCTTCGGTGAAATACTCAAGGATGACTTTTAATGCGCGGTTTTTGAAAATATCCACCTCGAATCCAACGTTTTGTTTCTGCGCAATCTCCCAAGTGATCATCGGGTTGGCATAACGGTTGATGTTAAATCCTCCGTAATACGAGTTGAAGTCTTTTCCCCAACGGTATCCTCCGGCACCCGATATGTCGGAGAGGAAGAAGAAACGGTCTGCTGCTCCGGCAATCTGGTCGTTTCCTACCCTTCCCCAGGAGTATTTCAGCTTGAAATTGGGCAAAATATTTTCGAGCGGACTCCAAAAGGGCTCGTTGGATAAGATATAACCTACTCCAAAAGCAGGGAACAGCCCCCAACGGTGCGATCTGTCGAATTTTTCTGATCCGGTGTATGTTAAACTTACTTCAGCCAGGTATTTTTGCATAAACCCATAATTGAGCCGGGCGCGGAGTCCTTGATTGCGTTGGGGAAGTGTTCTTTGGATTGTTTGATCTTCCGGTTTATAGATGCCGGTGTTTTTACTTTCTTCCTGTGTGTAAATAAGCAGTCCGCTAAGGTCGTGCATATCATTAAACGAGTTAGCATAAGTCAAGCCGCCTTCCATATATACCCTGAATTCACCTTCACGAGTAATAGTCGGATTACCCAAAGCATCTGTTCCTTTATGTACTTGTTGTAACACATAAGTATCGGTAAATTCATCGTAGCTTTTTATATTATAGAGATAAGGATCATATGCTCTATAATTTTCATATCTGTTATCGTTTTTGATGGATATTTTTGCTCTTGCCATTAATCCTTCTAATATAGGATCCATATTCTGGTCGATAGAAAATTGTGAGGTAATGCGCCCCATTGAACCATCTTTGTATCCGCGGACCATTCTGGCAAAAGGATTGATCATACCACCAGTGGCATCCGAGCCGAATAACGTATGTTTCACGTACGCGGTTTTTTCATCCGGCAAGTAAAATTTCGGGAATTCGACCGGGTTAGTGGCTACCACACTGGCGAAGATTTCGTTTGTGTTATCAAGTGGACCGGTGAAGTTCTCGAAAATGGAGTTCATATTGATATCCATCTTGGTTGTCGGGGTTAAATCCATAGTTATATTAGCCAAAATGTTAAATCTGTCAATAGCAATGTTATTTTTGAAGTTATTCAGCTTATTGTCTTTCAGAATACCGGTGTCTTTATCGTACGAAACAGCTAAATAGTACTTAACCACACTACCTCCCCCCGTGATGTTCAGGTTGTAATGCTGATTCATGGTATTGGGTTTAAACATGATGTCGTACCAATTCAGATTAGGATAAGCATATTCATTGAGGTTATCAATTGTGTTCTGAATCTTTTGTGCACTGTAATAAGGTTCTAATAAAGGATTGTCATTGAACTGAGCTTCATTATACAAATTCATATATGTTACACCATCCACTGTTTCCAATATCTTTGTGGGAGCGGACATTCTGGCGTCAGCGCGGAAGGAAATCTTCGGCTTTCCTGCAATTCCTTTTTTAGTGGTAACCATAATAACCCCATTGGCACCTTTAGAACCATATAAAGCTGCTGCGGTGGCATCCTTCAGGACGGCGAACTGTTCAATATTATCAGGATCTACACGGGCTAAGTCGGTAGAACTCACTTCAAATCCATCCAATAAAATTAATGGACTACTGGCGTAGCCGAAAGTGGTAACACCGCGCACAAAAAACTGGGCATTGTCGTTTCCCGGCTCACCACTTCTTTGGTAAGAGATTACACCAGCCAAACGGCCAGCTAAGGCTGTAGTAAGGTTGCTTGAAGGAACCCTCAGTTGCTTAGGGCTTATCGTTTCAATGGATGAGACAATACTTTCTTTTTTTTGAGTGGCGAAAGCCGTGATGGTTACCTCATCGAGTAGCTCAACGTCTTCTGCCATGGTAACATTCAGGGTTGTAAGATTGCCCACAGAAATTGTCTGAGACTTCATTCCCACAAATTGAAGTCTCAGTTCTTCGTTGGGAGCTGCTTCAATGGAATAACGGCCGTCAGCGTCTGTGATTACACCTCCTTGCCGTCCCAGCACTTGTACTGTCACTCCGGGTAAAGGATCGCCATGGCTGTCTGTTACAATCCCTGTAATGGCTCTTCGGGTTTGCTGCACTTCAAGCTTTTCCGGTCTCTCTTTTTTGGAAGTTGCCTGAGCATATGGTGCAAACGACAAAAGAAATAAACACAAAAACACACCACTTAGTTTAAAAAATGTGTTTGATGCCTCTGTCTTTTTAAGATTTAGGCAGAATAGATTTTTTTTGTTCATGCAAATGAAGTTTTTGAATTAAAAATTAGTAAATCATTATTTACACTTAGTTAATTAATAGCCTATGTGAAAAGATTTGAAGAGGAGACAATTGACCTGTCAGGGATAAGTCACTCTCCATTCCATCTCACTAAGCTGATTTGTCTTGAGAGAATATTTTTTCAGAGGCTTATCCTTTACATTGCTCCAACCCTCAGCCTCCAGTCTAACAGCGTCGTACACATAAATATATATGTATCCTTCAGCACTTTTCATTACCTGTTCCCAACAGGACAATGTGATCCCAATTCGGATTTTCCGGGTTTTTCCGGCCTCTATTTTGTAATCTGTTGCATGAGTAGGGCTTGAAGGATCATAGTTAAGAAATCCGTCTTTCAGGGTGGATACATAATAAATGGTTGAAGAAGACTTGTTTTCTAGATACATAGAATCATGACAATCGTCAAATCCTTTACCACATGTCGTTGTAAAAAGAATAATTACAACAATGATTAAATTAACAAAATTTGTTTTTATCATTTTAATTTAAATTATGATCTCAATCTTCACGAAGAAAATAAGAAGTTTTAACGTTTTGTGTATTGCTGTGTTTGAGAGTGGAAGCAATACAAACCAGTTATAGTCTTTGGACTTTTGAGTATGTAAAATGCATGGGCTCGTAGCTCTTTGGGCGTTTTTGAGGCACCAAGTATTGTGTCTCGAAAGAATGTTGGTGCTTTCTGAGTGTCTCGAATATGGATAGGTATATGAAAAAGTGGATCTCACGCCTTGGAGCACTGCAAGGAGTGAAGAAAAAGAGATGAAAGTGTTAATATATGTTAACGGGGGAGGGGGGGTAAATACTAATACTAATCCTAAGCGGCAATAAATTCACTGCCAGCATTGAAGTTTTAATATGATATTTTCTACCTGTTTTCACATTGATTCATTTACCTTTTCAGGAAAATTACCCACTAATTTCAAGATATAAAAATAACTTTAATTGAAAATAGGAGTGTTCAATTTTTGCAAAGATAGCTAATTTTAATTATTTGCGAGCTTTTTAATGTTAAAATTTATTTTTTTTAGGTTTGAGTAGGATTCTCTTGGTTTTCACAACCACAACCTTGCCTCGTTGCCCATATTAAATACCAGGTCGATGATACTTGCATTTTGAATGAATCCCAGCTTCTCGCGGAAAACCTGGTAATAAGGCTTAGTCGTGAAATCGGACAGGCGTTTCGGGTGGATCGTTTCCCGGTAATCGGAAGTTCCTTCCGGTATTTCAACAATATACTCCGATGAAAGCCTGGTAGGTGTTTCTATCTGCAGCCAACCGCAGACGAGTTCATGAAGCTGAAGGTTAAAATCGACGAGAAACGGAATTTCCTTTTCGTAGAACGGTTGCAGTTCATCGGCGTAATACTCGAAAAACGGAGTGGAATTGTAGGCTGACAGGATGGCATTCCAGTGCAGATGCCGCCAGTTGCCGTGATCGGCAATGCGGATCTCTTTCATCCGGCACTTGGGTGAATCCGGTTTTTCGATGGGAATGCTCAGTGGGATCAAGCCGTTGGCGCCTACAATGTTGCACCGGTTCCGGTACGATTGCTTTTGGTAGTTTTCGTGAATCTCGATAACCGCGTTTTGGGCGCGAAAAAGAACCGAATAGTATTCGATGGAAGCCAGGTAGAAAGAGGAAAACAAACAGCTACCGGGGCGGTTCATTTTTTCGCACTCCTGAACAACCTGTTCCACCTGATTTTTCCGTTCAGCCAGCCTTTGTCTTTTTCCAGGGAGAGCCAGATCAGCATCGGCTGTCCCACGATATGATCTTCGGGAACAAATCCCCATACGCGGGAGTCGGCGGAATTGTGGCGGTTATCCCCCATCATGAAGTAGTAGTCCATCTTAAAGGTGTATGAGTCTGCCTGTTGCCCGTTTATATATACTTTCCCGTCACGAAAAGAAAAATCGTTTCCTTCGTAATTTTTTATGCAGCGCTCGTAAGCTGCCGCTTTAAAGGCCACATCGGTATCGAAGGTAATGATAGCCCCTTTTGCGGGAATCCAAAGCGGCCCGAAATCGGCTCGAGTCCAATTGGTTGGATAGTTTAAGGGATAATAATAACTCGATCCGGGCTGTTCCACATCTTTTATCACTTCCCACACGAAAGGTTTTTCTTTCAGTTTTGTCAGCATTGCTTCGGTCAGAGGAATATTGTAATAGATTTTTCCGTTGTTGCCGTTGCGTTGTTTTAATCCGTAATTAGCCATAGTCAGGCTGTCGATACCCGTTAAATCCTGCATTTTGGCGGCAACCTGTCCGTAACTGTTCGGCATCGTGTAGTCGTCTTTATTGATGCCCAGTTCCTGAAAGATATTTTCCGAAATAATCGTCCCGTCGGTATGAATCATATAAGTTAACTGCGATAATTTCGGGCTCGGGATGAGTTTCCCATCGATATAAACACTGTCGTCGCGCACCTTGATGGTTTCACCGGGAAGCCCGATACAGCGTTTCACGTAATTTTCGCGCCGGTCAACCGGACGAAAAACCACTTCGCCGTAGGTTCTCCGGTCGGAACGTATTCCCGCGCTTCCGTTGGCATTGTACTTAGAAAGGGTATAAAAATCAACTCCCTGCTGATTCAACGCCACTGTATCTCCGGCAGGAAAATTAAAAACAACAATATCGTTTCGTTTCACTTCTCCAAATCCTTTTAGCCGGTGGTATCTCCACTGCGGTTTATCAATGTATGATTTTCCGCCGATTATCGGCATGGTATGCTGTGCCAGCGGAAACGATAGGGGCGTGATAGGCGCACGAGGCCCGTAGCTGACTTTGCTGACCGCCAGAAAATCACCTACAAGCAGCGATTTTTCCAGGGATGACGTGGGAATCTGGTAGTTCTGGAAGAAAAAAGTATTGATAAAGTAAACCGCTATCAGGGCAAACAGAATAGCATCCACCCATTCCATGGTTTTGCGGACGGCTTTGTTTTCGGATTTCTTCCACCACGACCACGATACAAATTTAGTGATGTATATGTCGAAAAAAAGCGGGATAAACAGCAATATCCACAGGTTCTCCGCCCAAATGGAGAAAAGGATGGTGAGAAGTGTCCATACGCCAAACCATATCCATTGATACTGTTGAGCAGCGGAGATGCGCGTGTTGATTTTATTCATCGTTGTATGTTTTTTGCAGTTGTTTAATCGGTTGAGGTTCTCTATCTTCTTTTTAGAGGATTCAAGGATGCAAATTCAGCATATCTTCCATTCCCAGAAAGCCTTTTTTCCCTTTTGTGAATTCGGCAGCCAAAACGGCACCGAGGGCAAATCCCTTTCGGCTTTTGGCATCGTGGGTGATGCGTATGCTGTCGGCTTCCGATTCATAGATGACGGTGTGAATGCCGGGAACTTCTCCTTTGCGAAATGCAGTTATCTCCAGTTCGTTTTTATGATCGGACTTATTGAGCGACCACACTTTTTTCCTGTCCAGGTTCCCTAAGATGCCTTCGGCAAGAGTAATGGCTGTCCCGCTGGGCGCATCCAGTTTATGGATGTGGTGCGTCTCTTCCATTCGCACGTCGTAATCGGGGAATTGGTTCATTATTTTTGCCAGATAACTGTTTAGTGCAAAAAAGATATTTACACCCAAGCTGAAATTGGAAGCGTAAAAGAAGGTTTGCCCATCGTTTTCACAAGCCGCTTTTATTTCATTCAAATGTTCCAGCCACCCGGTTGTGCCGGACACTACGGGAACGTTTGCTGCGAAAGCTTTGCGGAAATTCTGCAAAGCACTCTCGGGCGACGTAAATTCAATGGCTACATCGGCGCTTACGAATTCGGGAGAGTCAAATTTATCGTTCTCGTTTATGTCAATGGTACAAACGATTTCGTGGCCGCGCTGCCGGGCGGTTTTTTCAATCTCGTGCCCCATCTTTCCGTATCCGATTAATGCAATCTTCATCTTATGTAACTGTTAAAAACGCAAAAGTACAAAAATAGAA
>NZ_JAYFQD010000018.1:0-138426 GCF_034927365.1 Proteiniphilum sp.
GAAACTTGGTGATCTTGGCAGGTCTTCTGACTTACTCCCGTGCCGGACGCCTTCCCATCCCGGTTTATCGGAACAGTGGCAATTGTGGTATTTGTCCGGCACGTAAGCGGAGCTTACAGCAGCGGGTCTGTTCAGGATTTACACCTGATTCCCTTTTCATCATTCACTTCGAAGCCGTTAAAGTGAACAACACCAAAATTCGATACAAAGATAGTTATTTTATTATTCTTTTAAAGGTTTTTCTGTTTTTCGTGAAATTAACGGAATTTCATTTGGATTTAGGGGATTTTCTCCTGTATAGGTGATTCCGAATAAATTACGACAGGATGCCGGTCAATTTCATTTTCAATTAAATGTTCACGGATATTTTTATCAAATGTAAATTCTGTCTTATCTGCATTTTCGCCGTAAAATCCAAAATTATTATCACGGTATTGAATATAAATGTTATTTTCAATCCGGGGCAGGCTGGTACTTTCTTCAGCACTGATATAGATCAGCTTGTCTCTGCTGCGATCGAAAATATTTCCTCTGATCACAAAATTCTCAGCCGGATTCCTGTGAGGCCATGACTGTATGTGCATTCCCATCTTGTCAGGTCTTTGCCATCCCCAGCCATATCCGGCAAAGCGACAAATATTATTTTCAAAAAGGATATTTTTCATCTTATTTCGACCGGTATCTGACTGGTCCAAAAAATACTCTATTGAGTAGATACAATATTCAATCAGATTATCTCTATAAACAATATCTTCCATAAGGATGATTTCATCCGGTCCCGAAAACTTGTATTGATGCGTGATGCCGGCATCATATATCTGGTAGATATAACAGGATTCAACACGGTAATCGGTACAACCTCCCCATATTTCAACTGCATTCCCGTAACGGGTAGTTCCCGATAATATCGAACCGCCGATCCATCCTAATTCGCAGTTGGAGACATGCAGTCTATTTGTCGAACCGGAACCAATTCCATGGGCACCTCCATATTTTATACACAGGTTGTCTATAGTAATGTTATCTCCTCCTATCTTTACAATGTGGTCTTTTTGACAAACTTCAATGGAGGAGAACCGATCGGCCGGATTTCCTGTTTCCGAATAAAGATATACTTTGCTTTCTTCTAAATGATGGTACATATCCAAATCATTCCTTAACGCAGAGATCGATCCGTCAAATCCATCCACTCCCGCAATTTTTTTGAAAGTATGGGCTACACCATCATTGAAAACGATGACTCCCACATCATTTTTAATCTCCTCGTCGAGATAATAGACATTATCAACCCCTGTCTCTTTCCATTTATACTTTACAGAGTAATTTTGTCTTGATCCGAATATCTTCGGTTTTTCACCATTACCATAGGTAGAATAACTGACACCGGCCTGCGTGTGCAGACTTCCGCGCCAAAGTTCCCCCCGTTTGAAGAACACTGCATCCCCCGGATTGAGTATCGTATTTGATACTTTGTCGAGTGTTTTCCACGCTTTATCCGGAGATAATCCGTCGTTATTATCATCCCCGCTATTGGAAACATAATAGTAAGTACCGGGGGCAGTCAATGTGGTTTTAGAATGAACAATCTTATTTTTCAGATGATGAGCCAAAGCATCAACCTCTGTCGCATTTTTTATATTATACCGGTAAGAGTGTCCGGTTGGATCATTACCTATAAGCAGTTTACCACAAAATAAAAACAAGATTAAAAAGGAAATATGTAACTTATTCATAGGAGTAAGGTATTATTTTCGGACTGAGCTACCGGGAAAGATAATTCTGTTTTTATTTATTCCTGCTCTCGAGGTAACGGATCAACGCTTCACTTTTCTCCTTTTCCAGCTTTAACTGTTCAATATCCAGCAATAAGGAAGATAGTTCAAAGGAATCGCTGACACCTTTTTTTAGAGCATCACTCATCCCAACGGTTATCGTACGGTTACCGATAAACTGAACGGAGAGTGGATAATCGCGAAAGGTGTAGATGAAACCGGCAACTCCATTTTCACTTTTTCCGCTGAAGCGCACAATCTCGTAACTATTATCTATCGTTTTAAATTGATAATTCAAGCCGTCGGATGTGACGGGGAGGGTCTCTGCATAATTTCTATCCTTAGTGCTGATTTTTATCTTGTTATGCTTGATGGCGTTTCCCGATAGAATACTCTCGATAAAAAGTTCTCCTTTTTCGCGAACACCCGAACGGAGTCCACTCCGGCTTAAGGATGACTGGTACGGATATGCTTTAGAGTAATACTCACCAAACTCCTGATACCGTTCATCCCGTATATAATCGAAACGGGGGAGCATCTGGTCAAGTTGAGTGTACTTTTCACGGAGCATGGAATCACAATAGGATATATTCCGTCTGTTTTCTGCCATTCGTATGTCTTGCATCAGCGCAAATCCGGCATTGATCTCATCAAAAGATTTAGGAAAAAGAATTTTAATACTGTCAATCTTCAACTTAGCTAATTCGTAATTACCATCCTGATATGCTTTTCCGGCATCCGCAAGATATTCCTTGGCCCCCTTGTTTCCCGAACAGGAAAAGAGAAGCAAAGAGAAAAGGAACATAACAAAGATTTTAAAAGAAGAACACATCTTAATAATAGCATTTTTGGTCCGTAGGAGATACTCTCCGGCCGGTTTAATCTCTACAAAATTACAAATATATTCCTCATCAGAAGCTGTTATAAAGCACATTTATTGTAATTTTGTAATTCGTAACAGATAATAGGCTGTAATGTAATCACTTCGCAAGTGTATATATTCTTCTGCCTACTGAAAATAAAATATTAAGTACAATAATGGAAATATCCCGGGAAGAGATAGTGGCGCATTTGGATAAGAAGATTTTCAGATTAATTTCCGAAACGGCTGATGAGATGGGGGTGGCATGTTACCTGATTGGTGGTTATGTGCGTGATTTTTTTCTCTATCGCCCGTCGAAAGACATTGATGTTGTGGCTATCGGTCAGGGTATTGAATTGGCAAATGCAGTAACAGAAAAATTGGGGAAGAAAAGCCGGATTTCAGTTTTCAAAAATTTCGGTACGGCCCAGATAAAGTATAAAGAGTATGAGATTGAGTTTGTAGGTGCCAGGAAAGAATCATACCGGTTGGATTCCCGTAAACCCATCGTAGAGGATGGCACGTTGGAAGATGACCAGAGACGCCGTGATTTCACCATCAACGCGATGGCTTTTTGCCTGAACGGTGACCGGTATGGGGAGTTGTTGGATCCTTTCAACGGGACGCAGGACCTGGAAGACCTGATTATCCGTACACCCCTTGACCCCGATATCACTTTCAGTGACGACCCCTTACGGATGATGCGTGCCATCCGATTCGCCTCCCAACTTGGTTTTGATATTTATCCCGATACATTCGATGCCATCGGGCGAAACAGAGAGCGTATAACTATCCTTTCCATGGAGCGGGTAACTGATGAACTCAACAAGATCATCCTCTCTCCCAAGCCATCCATTGGCTTCATACTATTGGAAAGGACGGGGCTTCTTGATATTATCTTCCCGGAATTGACAGCCCTGAAAGGAGCCGAAACCAAAGACGGGGTGGGGCATAAGGACAATTTTTACCATACACTTACGGTCCTGGACAATATCGCACAACAGACCGACAACCTGTGGTTGCGCTGGTCGGCCCTTCTACACGATATCGCCAAACCTGTTACCAAGAGATGGGATCCCAAACTGGGATGGACTTTCCATAACCACAATTATATAGGGGAAAAGATGGTGCCCAGGATATTCCAAAGGATGAAGCTACCACAAAATGAGAAGATGAAGTTTGTGCAGAAGATGGTATCGTTGCATATGCGTCCCATACAACTTGTGGAAGAGGAGGTGACCGATTCTGCGGTGCGCCGACTGCTTTTTGATGCAGGAAACGATATAGATGATCTCATGACACTTTGTGAAGCTGATATCACATCCAAGAATCCGGAGAAAGTACGCCGGTTTCTCAATAATTTCAAGATCGTCCGACGCAAATTGGAAGAGATAGAGGAGAAAGACCGGATTCGTAATTTCCAGCCACCGGTAGATGGTAATGAGATCATGGAGATTTTTGGCCTTCCGCAGTGCAGGCAAATAGGATTATTAAAATCGGCCATCAAAGAAGCGATATTGGAAGGGGAAATACCCAATGAACGGGAGGCAGCATTCCAATTTATGCTGAAGAAAGCGGAAGAGATGGGGTTAAGATGTAGGACGTAAGATTTGGGAGTGAAAAGTGAATGAGATTGGCTATATATGAACTTTCCGTATAAAAATTTGTTGTAGAAGGGTAGATTTTTTTAGGTTATATCAATTTTTATACATTATCACAAATGGAAGTGAGTTCCGCGTTTTGGATAGGTTTTATTATCCTCATTATTGTATTGTTATTACTCGACATGTTTGCCTTTCACAAAAAAGGGGAGGTGATCAACGTAAAAAAAGCACTGTGGCTAAGTTTCTTTTGGATTTCCCTCGCACTTATTTTTAATGCGGGGATTTATTTTGTTTTCGGCAAAGAGCCGGCACTCGAATTTCTAACAGCCTATCTGATTGAAAAATCATTGAGTGTGGATAATCTCTTTGTCTTTATTCTGATTTTTACATCATTCAAAATTATTCCTAAATACCAACATGGCATACTTTTTTGGGGTATTCTGGGAGCTCTCATTTTCAGGGCAATATTTATTTTTGCAGGTATTGCACTCTTAGAACGTTTCAGTTGGGTCATGTACCTGTTCGGAGGTTTTCTTGTGATTACCGGAATAAAAATGGTCGTTGACTTTATCCGTGAAAAAAGAGAGGAAGAGAAAAAAGAAGAGAAAGACTTGAACAATAGCTGGTACGTCAAACTTACCCGAAGGATAATTCCCATGACGAATGATGTCTCGGAACCCAAATTTTTCAGGAGGATTGATCATAAGATAGTGGCAACACCTTTTTTTCTTGCATTACTTGTTATTGAAATGACCGATCTGGTTTTCGCGATAGATTCTATCCCTGCAGTTTTAGCCGTCTCTACTGATATGTTTATCGTCTATACGTCCAATATTTTCGCCATATTGGGTCTTCGTTCGCTCTATTTTGCACTCAGAGGAGTGATGGATTATTTTTACTATCTGAGATATGCACTTAGCGCTATTCTCCTTTTTATCGGATGTAAAATGATGTTCAATCATTTCGCTCATACCTATGGAACGGAATTTTATATTCCTACGACCACATCTCTGCTTATCATCACAACATTGATCGCCATATCAATCGTAGCATCTATCATCAGAAGCAGACAATCACAAAAGAGTATGGTGATGAATTTTCATAGGAAAGAGGGCACAGTCTAGTTTATTAAGGTCGGGCTGGATAATGATAGAAAATCCATGATAGTGAAAAGAGCTTAATATTTTACATTCTATCCTTTTTTCTGCAATAATTTTTATTACTTTGCAGTTTATTTGGAACTTCTATGACTGGCAAGAAAAAGGTATCCACAGCACGGTTCTTAAACGCTAAGATAACATCCACCATCAGTATTTCACTGGTTTTGGTACTTCTGGGTATCACCATACTAATCCTTTTTATGGGGAACGGCTTGTCGAAGTTTGTAAAGGAGAATATGAGTTTCAACGTGATGCTTTCTTCCGGAGTGACAGATGCCGAAATATTGAAGATCAGGAATAGTCTGGATGCACAACCTTTTGTCAAATCATCACGGTTTATCAGTAAGGAAGAAGCCAAGGAGCAACTCATCAAGGATTTGGGTGAAGATCCTGAGGAGTTGTTAGGATTCAATCCGGCGCAAGACTGTATTGAGATTTTCCTCCATTCGGAATATGCCAACAGTGATAGTATCTCAGTCATCAACAAGGTGATCCGCCAGAATAATAATGTGACAGATCTGCTTTATCAGCAGGAGTCGATTGATTTGATCAACAACAATCTCTCGAAAGTGATGACTGTTTTGCTGATCCTTACAGCCGTGTTGTTATTGATATCCTTCACACTCATCCGCAACACCATTCGCTTGAGTATTTACTCCAAACGGTTCCTCATCAATACGATGAAATTGGTGGGCGCCACCGGGGCCTTTATTAGAAAGCCATTCGTGGTAAATAATATTTTTACGGGGATTATTGCAGGAATAATAGCCGATCTGATTATTTTTGGCATCATCTCCTATTTCAGTAGGGGCTATGCCGAAATACAACCGATTGTTAGTTCTATGGACCTGATCATTATTTTTGCAATTATTATTTTGTTGGGAGTGATCATATCTACTATAGCCGCTGCTCTTGCAGTGAACCGATATGTAAAAATGAAATCAGACCAATTGTATTATGTATAAATAAATTACACAATATGTCTCAAAAAAGTATTGCTTTAAGTAAAACGAATTTCATTATCTGTGGCATCGCTATTCTTCTTATCATTGCCGGTTTTCTGTTGATGACAGGGTCGGCAACAACTCTTGAAGGAGGATTCGAACCCGATATTTTCAGTGCCAGACGTATAAAATTGGCTCCTATAGTATCTCTTGCCGGTTTTGTGCTGATGGTAGTGGGTATCTTGTATCCCTCGAAAGAGAAAAACAGTGTAGCCGAAAAATAATTCAATCATCGGACACTGTAAAATAAATTATCCATGAACGTATTACAAGCAATTATCATTGCGATTGTAGAGGGGCTCACAGAGTTCCTTCCGGTTTCGTCTACCGGCCATATGATTATCACACAGGCTTTGCTGGGAATGGAAAGCACTCATTTTGTGAAAGCATTTACAGTGATTATCCAGTTTGGTGCAATTCTGTCTGTGGTGGTTCTCTACTGGAAACGTTTTTTTCGTCTGAACCCGATTATTGTTTTCGATAAAGAAGCGGTTCACGGTATGCCTGCCGGGAAAAAAGGGTGGACTTATCTTAGCCGGTTTATCCATAGATTCGATTTCTACTGGAAACTCTTTATAGCCGTTATCCCCGCCGGAGTCATTGGGTTGCTCCTCGGAGACCAGATCGATGCGTTGCTTGAAAATGTAACTGTGGTAGCAGTGATGCTTGTACTGGGTGGAATTTTCATGTTATTCGTGGACAAATGGTTCAACAATCCCTCGCAGGAGCAGTCGATGGGATGGAAGAGAGCCTTGAAGATAGGTTTTTTCCAATGTATCGCGATGATTCCCGGCGTATCACGTTCCATGGCTACCATAGTAGGGGGGATGACCACCGGACTCACCCGTAAGAATGCCGCTGAATTCTCATTCTTTTTAGCTGTTCCAACGATGGCTGCGGCAGCAGGGTATAAACTCTATCAATTACTGAAAGATCCTGTTAGCTCCGCAATGTTGAAAGAAAATATACTGTTGCTCGTTATCGGTAATGTAGTAGCATTCGTAGTAGCCATTCTGGCTATTCGGTTTTTTATTGATTTTCTCACCCGCTATGGGTTCAAAGCATTTGGTGTGTATCGCATTATCGTAGGGACCATACTGCTTATTTTGGTTTTCTCAGGCGTAGGCCTGAGTATGGCATAAAGATATGGATTTTATTGAAGGTGAAATTCTATATATTGACAAACCGCTACACTGGACTTCCTTCCGGGTAGTTCGGATAGTCCGTGCCAAATTATGCTACAGGCTGGGAATAAAAAAGCTCAAGGTGGGACATGCCGGGACACTTGACCCTTTGGCTACAGGAGTGATGATCCTCTGTACCGGGAAAAAGACAAAGCTGATAGAGCGTTTACAGGCTGATACAAAAGAGTATATTGCACATCTGCGGCTCGGTGCGACCACTCCTTCTTTCGATCTTGAGACAGAGATCGATGCCGAATATCCGACGTCGCATATCACCCGGGAGACGGTGGAAGATGCACTTTCCCGTTTCAAAGGTACGATAGAGCAGGTTCCACCTGTTTTTTCGGCTGTCAAAGTCGACGGAAAGAGGGCATATGAATTAGCCAGAAAAAATCAGGATATTGAACTAAAACCCAAATTATTGGTTATAGATGATATCGAATTGATTTCTTATAATATTCCGGATATCAGTATCCGGGTAGTTTGCAGTAAGGGCACCTATATAAGAGCGTTGGCCAGGGATATCGGGAAGGCGCTGGATACCGGTGCGCACCTTACCGGTTTGCGACGTACAAGGGTAGGGGATATAACAGTGGCTGACTGTCTGAATATGGATGATATCGATCGATTTTTAGACGGAAATATTCCTCATGCAACAAAAGAAACAGATAAAATATAATTGATACAGGATTTTTAACTTATGAAGCTTTCTCAATTTAAATTCAATTTGCCCGAAGAACTCATTGCGAAATACCCATCGGCACATCGTGATGAGTCCCGGTTACTGGTTGTCCACAAAAAATCGGATCAACTGGAACATAAGACATTTAAAGAGGTATTGGACTACTTCAATAAAGGTGATTTTTTTATTTTCAACGACACCAAGGTCTTTCCTGCAAGGTTGTTTGGTAACAAAGAGAAGACAGGTGCCAAGATAGAGGTATTTTTATTGAGGGAACTCAATCCCGATCAACATCTGTGGGACGTACTGGTCAATCCGGCACGGAAGATACGTATTGGCAACAAACTCTATTTCGGAGAGAATGAAGAGTTGGTAGCAGAGGTGATCGATAACACCACTTCCCGGGGACGTACCTTGCGTTTTCTTTACGACGGACCTTATGACGAATTTAAGAATCAGCTGTTCTCGATCGGTGAGACACCTATTCCTGAATACCTGGAACGTAATGCTGAGCCGGATGATGTGGATAGATACCAGAACATATTCGCGCAACACGAAGGAGCTGTGGTTGCTCCGGCGGCAGGCCTACATTTCAGCCGTGAGTTGATGAAAAGGATGGAGATAAGGGATATTGATTTTGGTTATCTTACTCTTCATAACGGATTAGGAGCCTATCGCATGATCGACGTGGAAGATCTGACGAAGCATAAAATGGAGTCGGAACAGATGATTATTACGGAAGAGTTGTGTGACAGGGTGAATAAAGCCAAAGATGAAGAAAAAAATATCTGTGCTGTAGGAACATCCGTACTTCGTGCAGTGGAAACTACTGTCAGCACTGACGGACACTTGAAACCACGGGATGGGTGGACCAATAAATTCATATTTCCTCCCTATGACTTCACGCTTACGAATAGCCTGATCACCAACTTTCATTTGCCCTATTCCACATTATTGATGATGTCCTGTGCATTTGGCGGGTATGAAAAGGTGATACATGCCTACGAAGAGGCTATCAAGGAAAAATATACCTTTGGAGCTTACGGCGATGCAATGCTTATAGTAGATTAGTTATTCGATTGTAATTCAATTACATTTGCGTGCGAAGCATGAATAACTATTGAATAACGGCGAAGCCAAAAATAATATGAACGAAACAAATGAATATACCGTTTATTTAGCATTGGGATCCAACCTAGGCGACAAACAGAAGAATATTGAAGAGGCTTTGGATAAAATAGAAGAGCGGATAGGGAGCATTATTTCCCTTTCCGCTTTTTATTTAACAACACCCGTTGGATTCCAATCGGAGAACATATTTGTTAATTGCGTTTGCGAAGTAGCTACTTTTATGAATATTTATAGTGTATTCTCAAAGACACAAGATATTGAAAAAGAGATAGGTAGAACCGTTAAAAGCAGGAATGGTCAATTTTCAGACAGGGTTATAGATATCGATCTGATAATGGTAGGAAATCTGGTGATAAATACGCCGGATCTGATCATCCCTCATCCCCGATTCCATAACCGTTCGTTTGTCCTTGACCCCTTGTATGAAATTGCGCCCGACCTCATCCACCCGCTGTTAGGAAAATCAATTCGGGAATTGAAGGAGAAACTATAGAGGTGGACAGGTGGATTAGCGAATAGGTGATTTTTTCGGTTGAAAGTTCGAAAAAAAGTGCCATATTTGTGTTACGAAATATCTGAAAGGAGATAAAATCATGGCAATCTTCAGTAAAAGCTACGATCATTTTTTAGGTTATGCCCTGAGTGGTGGTGGTGCCAAGGGGTTTGCTCATCTGGGCGCACTGAAAGTGTTGGAAAAATGTGGATTGAAACCCGATGTGATTGCGGGCACCAGTGCCGGGGCGCTTGCCGGTGTTTTCTATGCCGACGGCTACCATCCTGATGAAATAGTGGAACTCTTCCGTAAAAAAGAGTTCCGTGAGTTTGTGGAGTTGACCATTCCCACCGCCGGTTTTTTCAAAAGCACCGGATTGCATAATTTTCTGAAAAAAAATCTCAGGGCAAAACGTTTTGAGGAGCTACAAGTCCCGTTCTATGTGGTGACAACCGATTGGGAGAGGGCCTGCACTGTTACTTTCTCCAATGGAGACGACCTGGTAGATGCTGTAGTTGCCTCCTGTTCTGTACCCATCGTATTTCATCCCCAAATGATCCATGATGTACCCTATGTGGATGGAGGTCTATTGAAAAATTTCCCCGTTTCGGTCATCAGGAAAAAATGCAAATATGTGATCGGGGTGAATGTCTCCCTGATCCTGCCTCCGCCGGAGAAAAACAATATCCGAAGGATGCTGGAACGTACATTCAACCTAATGTCGAACTCCAACACTCTCATAGACAAGGCTTATTGCGATATACTTATCGAGACGAAGGGAATAGAGAAGTATTCCATGTTCGACCTGCAGAATCAATTAAAGATCATGGAGGCCGGATATCACTATGGTGTAATGAAAATGAGCGAAGAAAAATCGTGGGAAATCGTGAGGAAGTGCCACAGGCACTACGCTCTGACTAAGAAAGTACATGAGCAACTACAACGAATCAGGGGCCTGAATGAGGTATTACTCCCGGAAAAAACAGACATATCTTAAACGCCAGACGCCTAATGAACCCAAAGCTGTTTATCTATCAACTGCTGCCCAGACTCTTCGGGAACTCTGTGCCTACCAATACAGTCAATGGATCCATTGAAGAGAACGGGACAGGGAAATTCAACGATATTTCCGATGTGGTACTGCAAAAAATAAAAGCCAACGGTTATACCCATGTTTGGTATATCGGTGTATTGGCCCATGCTTCTACCACCGACTACACCGCATACGGACTCCCACTGGAATATCCGGAGATTATCAAAGGTAAAGCAGGATCGCCTTACGCAATAAGGGACTATTACGATGTGGATCCCGACCTGGCAGAGAGTGTACCCGACAGAATCGCTGAATTCGAAGCATTGATCCACCGGACTCATGCTGCCGGTTTGAAGGTGATTATGGATAATGTGCCCAACCATGTGGCCCGGAACTATCGCTCCATCAATAAACCCAACGGAGTAGAAGATTTTGGAGAAGGTGATGATACCTCACTGTCGTTCTCTCCTCAAAACAACTTTTATTATATACCCGGACAATCGTTAGAAATACAATATTCTTTGAGGAAATCTGCCAATTCTACCTACAGTGAGTTCCCCGCAAAGGCAACCGGTAACGATTGTTTTACACACAAGCCTACGCAGTTCGACTGGTATGAAACGGTAAAACTTAATTATGGTGTTGACTACCAGAACAGGAAACAGGAACATTTCAATCCTGTACCTGATACATGGATAAAGATGAAAGAAATATTCCTCTACTGGGCTAAAAAGAATGTGGATGGCTTCCGGTGCGATATGGCAGAGATGGTGCCGCTGGCATTCTGGAGGTGGGCTATCCCTCAGGTAAAGGTAAAATTCCCCGGTATATTATTCATTGCAGAGATTTACAATCCTTCGGTGTACCGCGATTTTCTGGCTGACAATATTTTCGATTATCTCTACGATAAAGTAGGGCTTTATGATACGTTACGTGATGTCTCCTGTGGCTACAGACCCTCTTCCGACATCACTTTCACGCTGGACAATGTAGGTGATATCCAGCACCGGATGCTTAGTTTCATGGAGAATCACGACGAACAGCGGTTGGCATCCGATTATTTCCTGAGAGAGGGTAGCAAAGGAAAAGCTGCCATGATCGTATCCTGTTGCGTCAACACCAATCCGGTGATGGTTTATGCCGGACAGGAGTTGGGAGAAAGAGGAATGGATGAAGAGGGATTCAGCGGAAAGGACGGTAGGACAACTATTTTTGACTACTGGTCGGTAGACACGTTGCGGAGATGGAATAATAACGGGCAATGGAACGATGTACAACTCTTCCCGGAAGAAAGTGAGTTGCAGGTATTCTACCGGCAACTGCTCACTTTATGCAACAAGGAACCGGTCCTTGCTAACGGTCTTTTCTACGACCTGATGCCGTCCAATTATGAAAACAGGGAGTTCGATTCCACCCGTCTCTTTGCATTCCTGCGTGGTAATAAAAAAGAATTGCTGTTGGTGGTAGTCAATTTTGATAATAGGGTGCAGGAGTGCACCATACAAATTCCGCAGCACGCCTTTACCTTTTTTAGTGTAGGAGAGGGGAAAGAGGGGATGGCAACCCCCTTATTGCGTGAAGAAGGGAAAGAACTGGCATTTACTTCCGGCATTTTAACCGGAATTTCGGTCAATTGTTATTCCGGGGAAATTTACAGGATTTCTTTTTCGTAATATATTCTTTAATGAGTTCACTTTTTTGTACTTTTGCCAAAAGTTTCGGTTTATAGATTTTAGAGAGAAGAGTTTTATCAAGATCCAAATAATTATTTTCAGAAAACTATCAATAAATGCAGGAGAAACCATTTAAAATCTTTTCAGGCACTAAGTCTCGTTATTTTGCGGAAAAGGTATGCAACAGTCTGGATTGCCCTCTGGGTAACATGATTATTGAACATTTTGCAGACGGAGAATTCGCAGTTTCCTACGAGGAGTCGATCCGTGGGAAGCAGGTATTTCTTATTCAATCCACCTTCCCCAGTTCCGATAACCTGATGGAATTGTTACTGATGATTGATGCAGCTAAACGCGCTTCGGCAAAATCGATTGTCGCGGTAATTCCTTACTTCGGCTGGGCGCGCCAGGACAGAAAAGACAAGCCCCGTGTGAGCATCGGAGCCAAACTGATTGCCGATATGCTGGCAGCAGCAGGGATCAACCGTCTGATCACGATGGACCTCCATGCCGACCAGATACAGGGATTTTTCAATACACCGGTAGACCACCTTTATGCTTCCGGCGTTTTCATGGATTACGTTCAACAGCTCAACCTGAGCAATATGGTTATAGCAACTCCCGACGTGGGTGGTACCAAACGTGCCAGCGCCTACTCCAAATTCCTGGGATGTCCGATGGTGATTTGCTACAAACTCAGGAAGAAGGCCAATGAAATATCTGATATGCAGATTATCGGGGATGTACAAGGTATGGATGTACTGCTCGTGGATGATATTGTAGACACGGCCGGTACCATTACCAAGGCCGCCGATCTTCTCATGGAGAACGGAGCCAACTCGGTAAGGGCGATTGCGAGCCATGCTGTGATGTCGGATCCCGCATCGATGAGAGTCGATCAGTCGAGGTTGACAGAAATCATATTTACCGACAGTATTCCTTATTCTCAAAAATCGGAAAAGGTAAGAATCCTTTCGGTTGCCGAAATGTTTGCCGATGCTATTATGAGGGTTTGTAACAACGAATCCATCAGTTCGTTGTATGTAGTGTAACAATATTAGGTATTTTTTCCACACTTTCACTGAATCAAAGACAAAGAAAGGGATAGTCATAATGATATGCCTATATTTGGAAACAAATTACCTAATTAATTATACATATGGCTTATAAAATTGAAGAAATTGAAGGTATCGGTCCGGTTTACGGCCAAAAGTTGAGAGCTGCCGGTGTTACCACTACTGAGGGATTACTCGAAAAATGTGCCGGTAAATCCGGTCGTGCCGCAATGGCAAAAGAAACTGGAATTGATGAGAGGTTGATCCTGAAATGGACCAATCATTCCGATCTTTTTCGTATTACTGGTGTGGGGGCCGAATTTTCAGAGTTGCTGGAAGCGGCTGGCGTGGATACAGTGAAAGAATTACGGAACAGGAATGCTGAAAACCTGTATGCCAAAATGCAGGAAATAAATGAAGCAAAAAAACTGGTGCGCCGTCTTCCTTCTTTGGGACAACTCACGGAGATGATCGAAGAAGCCGGAAAACTGGAACCCAAAATGACCTATTAATTTCAGAAATAATAAGGGTAGAGAAAAAACGGCTGGGGAATCGGCCGTTTTTTTATGTTCTCAACTCTTATTTCTTATGCTTTACCAACATGATTACCGGATTGTCTTCCTCATCCAGTTTTGCGGCAATTTCTTCTAACTTACCGGTCAGTTCACCTTTCTCGTAAGACTCTACAAGTACATCGGCATCCATTTTTCTACAGGAAGCAACATCCTTATCTACCATTTTACCAAAATAGCCCGTCATGCTCGCATGTCTCTTTTCTTTGTAATCACCGTTATATACGGCATATTCAAAAATGGCGTTTGCCTCTTTGTCGTACATCAGATAATTGGCCGGAGCACCTGTCTGTGTGGCAAAATCATACTCTTTCTTATAGATCTCCATAAAGTGATAGTGGTCGGTAATTACTCCCGGTAAAAGAAATACTTCCGGATTCATGGATTGTACAGAGGGTATCCTGGCCATAAAGGGAACCATACTATAATCGGGCTGATAACAGTAAACCGTATCCGACGAAGGTTCTACAAGTATCATCTGATCCCGGAAAGGGATGGTAGAGCGATAACTGGGACTGATCGAATAGGTCATATTGGTTTTTTCATCATGGGATATGGATACGGTGGATTTTCTTTGAGAAAAGGGAATTTTTATCTCTTTGTAAATAGCTCCATCCTGTTTTGATGTGATGAAAAAAGAGGATGTTTCTGTTGCATCCGGATTGAATTCAAAGGAGGAATTCCACCAGACAAAATAATCCTTATTAAAATTGTCTATCTGGTTATATCTTACATTATCAATATGTCCAAGAGATCTTTTAAAGTTTCCCTGTAGGTTGTAAACCAATATTTTTTTCTTTGAGTTATCGTTGACAAAGATTTCTTCATTCTGCTCATCCAGCATTACATCATAATTATATACATATTCTTCACCACTATTGCCCTTTCGATTGATCTTCTTCAGGCCTTTGCCGTTCCTGTCATATATAAAAAGATCACCATCACCCGATCCGTTTCTTATCACGATCATTTTCTTGCCAACAGCCAAGACTATACCCTGGCAGATAAATTCATCACTCGTCTCCAGAGGGATATATTCCACATCCATAAAATCCTGTAGAATCAACTCCTTTTTAGGATAGTTGGCTGTCACATCCACTGTGATCAACCCTTCAGTTTTTTCTGCTTCAGGTTGTTTACATCCTGCTATTACAAGCAGAATAGACGATAAAATTACGATTTCTGTTCTCATAGTGTTTCTCTTTTATTTCTTATGCTTTACCAACATGATTACCGGATTGTCTTCTTCATCGAGTTCCCCGGCAATCTCTTTCAGTTTATTCTTTAGTTTCCCTTCCTTATAAGCTTCTATCAGATCAAATGCGTTTAAAGTTATTGAAGTAACGACCTCGTGATTAACCGCATTTCCGGAATTCTGCCCTAATGAGACTGTCTGTTTGTTCGAAAAATCATCATTATAAAGGGTATATTCAAACACGATATTTCTCTGGCTGTCATATACCAGATCTTTGTGTGGAAATCCCTTAAATATTTTAAAATCAGCCTCTTTCTTTATGGTTCGTATGAAGTAATAACGGTTAGTAATGACTGTTGGGAATAGAAAAATTTTAGGATCCATGGAGTGTATAACGGGAGTTCTCACTATGATGGGATTTATTTTATCATCGGATCCATAGTGATAGATAGTATCAGATGAAGTTCTCATGATTATCCAGTCTGTTTGCCCCGGCACAGTTAAATAAAAGGTAGGCGTCAGACTTTCATTTCCCTCTACTATAGTCAATTTTATAATCTCTTTAAAAGGTAATTGAATCTCACGGGCTATACTTCCATCTTGTTTGGAAATAAGTATATGGGCAGACTTTTCATTTTCAACATCTATAAAATAACTCTTGTGACAAATCAAATGATCACGATCATAAACGAAAGGATAGCTATAATAACACATCTCATCCACATAGTTGAAACTCCTTTTAAAGTTTCCAGATAAGTCATATACCGATATCTTTCTGAAATTGAATATAAAGATTTCCTGGTTTTCTTCATCCAGGACAACTTCAAAAGAATCCGAATACTCTTCCGGTCCTTGCCCCAAACGGTTTATCTTTCTTAAACCTTTTCCGGTTGTACGGTCAAAAACAAAAATATCTCCATCCCTTCTTCTGTTTGTTATGATTAAGATCTCCTTCCCGACAGCTTTCACAACACCCTGATTTACAAAATTATCACTCATCTCCAGAGGAATATATTCCACATCCATAAAATCCTGTAGAATCAACTCCTTTTCAGGATAATTTGCCGTAACATCTACCGTAATAAACTCATCACTCCGGCTATCGGATTGATTGCAACTTCCCATTACTACCGTTATACTCAGAATAATGGTGCAGATTGTACGAATAGTATTCACTTTATTAATAATTCGTAACTGTATGATATTTATGCAAAGCTAAATAATTTTTATTGACCTTCAGCTAAAAAGTAATCGGATAATCGTTAAATTAATTAAAACGAGATTTAAAGGCTGTACTCTTTTTTGATGGTCTGGAGTAATCCTTCGCAGGCATCTTCCAACAGGTCGAGCACTAACTCGAATCCTGATGCACCACCATAATAGGGATCGGGAATATGATCGTGTAGGGAATATTGCCGTGAGAATTCAGTCATCATATGCACCTTGTCTGTTTGTTCCTTACTTGTGGCCAATGACCTTACATTGGAAAGATTCTGCCTGTCCATCACGATAATATAATCAAAATCATCAAAATCTGATCTTTTGAATTTCCTGGCGCGGCTATTGAAAATATAACCTCTTCTTTCACCATGTGAGCGCATACGCTCATCGGGGAGTTCACCTTCATGCCATGCCGAAGTACCGGCAGAGTCTACTTTGATAGTATCCTGCAGGCCATATTTATCCACAACAGTAGCCATAATGCCTTCGGCAGCCGGCGAACGGCATATATTTCCAAGACAAACAAAAAGCAAGCGGATCTCTTTTTTCTTTCCCTCTATAAAAGCCATCACTTATATTTAAAACAGATTTTTTATAACCTTAACAATATCTGCAAAGATAAGGGAATTTCAGTGAAATACAAAAATTATCATTCTCATTGTGATTAAGATCAGCCCAATTCTTATTTACGGATTTGTCCGATTTTGCCGATAGAAGAATGATTTGTATTTTTACTCCCGAAAATTGGACTAAAAAGGAATAAAACTACAGTGGGGAGTACCACTATTATATATTTATGGATAAGAGAATAATCAACAATGTTTTAAACAGCAAGATACTTAAAGAGTTGCAATCCATTGCAACAATCCTCTATATCTTTGGCGTAGGTATAGGTATGCTGTTTAATTACTATAAATATATGGAATTCGGCATTAATATATTTGACTATGCCACTATTCTGGATTTTTTAATTGCTCCTTTTGCTGATTTTAAAATTATATTTTTCACGCTGGTCACCTTTTTAATCACCTGGTTGATTTATCGATTGGACGTAATCTGGAAAAGATATCATCCCGCATCCTATTCCAGATTTTCGTTCAACCTGACTAAGTTTTCCTGGTATAAAACGCTGGAGTCTTTTTTCTCAATTATTGTATTTATTGTCTATCTGTTTGTCTCCGCCACCATATACGGAAAGGTATCAAAAAAAGTGTCATTATCCCAAACGGAGGTAAGTATCAGATTCAACGATAACGAAACCATATCAGGGCAAATGATAGGGAGAGCAGGAAATACCATTTTCTTGCTTCAGGATAACGCTGTGAAAGCTATACCTTCTTCTTCTTCCATGAAAGAACTCACTTACCCAATCACAACGATCAATTAAGATTTACATTTATGAACAAAAATCCAAATCTATATAGTCATCCGGTTACGCAGGATCTCTCTATCACAGCATCCGAGAAAGAGGTCAAACTGGAGATCAAAAAAAACAGAATTATACGTGCCCTTTATCTCATTGGGGGAACGCTCTCTCTTGGACTTGCTATTTTGGGCATCGTACTGCCGGGACTTCCTGTAACACCTTTGGCACTGTTGTCAGCCTTCCTTTACGCTAAAAGTTCCCCCAAGTTATATAACTGGTTATTGAATAATAAAGTACTAGGGCCCAGGATCAAGAACTACCAACGCCGGAAAGGGATTACCCGCAAAGGAAAAGTAGGAGTGCTTACTTTCATGTCGATCATGGTGTTGTTCTCCTCATTTGTGGTGGTGGGTAGCAGTACCCTCAGATGGATAATCGTTTCCCTTGGCATAATCGGATGCATCGTGGTATGGTTTATCGTGCCCACTGCGAAGGAGGAAGATTGATAAGATAATTCGGGATTTGTTGAATGATGCGTATTGATTGCAGGAGTGCAATGAGGGAGGAAGGGAAGAGTCAGTCTCTCAGATAGGCGAAGTAATATTTTTTCACTTTTTTCGATAACAGTTCGATATTGAGCATGTCGGATGCTTTGGAGATATCTTTTACTTCACCGTTTTTATAAATAATATCGATACTATCATCCTCCTCATTGTACATATCCGTGGTCAACATATCCGATGAGATGAAATAAGATGCTTCATGCGCTGTCAGACCGAATTTTTTCATGTATGAAGCTATCTGTCCCGACACCTTCTCCGGGTCGCTCTTTTTTTCAGCGATCTCGATTTTAAAAAGTTTCCTGTTGATCATACCATCACTTAAAATCGACAGTACCGTATCGGAATGAGAGCACCACACTTTGAGAGCACACCAGATATCATTGTCGTCGAGATTCACAAAATGATGCAATGCTTCACCGTTATTTTCAAAATCGCCTATGGCACTCTCCTGTGACAAGAAATAGGAGAGGGCAGGGGAGGCGAACAGTTTCTCTCCGTTCATGGATAATTCCTTGGCACGCCGCAGTACATTGACCATCATCTTCTCTGCCGCAACGGCAGTTTTGTGGAGGTAAACCTGCCAATACATCAGTCGTCTCGACATCAGGAAGTTCTCAATAGAATAGATACCCTTCGATTCCACCACCAGCTTATCATCCTTCACATCGAGCATCTTGATAATGCGGGCAGATCCTGTATTACCTTCTACCACGCCGGTAAAAAAACTATCGCGGCGCAAATAATCGAGCCGGTCCACATCTAACTGCCCGCTTACCAAACGGTGAAGAAACCGTTTGGGATAGGAATTTGTAAAAATATCAATTGCGGTCTGTAATTGTCCTTCCCATTCCACGTTCATCTGCTCCATCAACAGTAGAGACAGTGTTTCATGATGTACGTTGGTTACCAGTGCATCTTCTAAAACATGTGAGAACGGGCCATGCCCGATATCATGCAACAAGATGGCGGCCAAAGCACCATCGGTCTCCTCCTTCGATATCTCATGTCCTTTCTCTTTCAGTGTCTTGAGTGCTTCATCCATCAGATACATCGCACCGATGGAATGATGAAAACGGGTATGTTGTGCACCGGGATATACAAAGGGGGCCAAGCCAAGCTGACGGATACGGTTAAGGCGTTGCAAAAAAGGATGTTGAATGATCTTGTATATAAAATCATTCGGTATATTGATAAATCCGAAGACCGGATCATTGATTATTTTCCTTTTCTTCCCCACGGTTGTTGTTAATTCAAATAATCTTCTTATCCACAGAACTTTTCCAGCATTTCTTTCATTTCCTGCTGTAACTTCCGTGCTTCCTGGCCTGCGGTATACGCAAAATCCTCACTGCTGTCAGCATAGATGATACCTCTCGATGAGTTCACCAGCAATCCGCAGTATCTGTTCATCCCATAGCGACACACCTCTTCCAGAGAACCACCTTGCGCACCCACACCAGGAACCAGTAGAAAATGGTCGGGTACAATCTTACGTACATCTTCAAAAAGTTTACCTTGGGTGGCACCCACCACATACATCATCTGCTCGTCGTCTGCCCATTGCTGCGAGACTCTCAATACTTTCTCGAACAGACGTTCACCGTTTTGATCTTGCGTCAACTGGAAGTCAAGTGATCCCTTATTGCTGGTAAGTGCAAGCAGGATAACCCATCGTCCCGGATAAATAAGAAAAGGTTTTACGCTATCCTCTCCCATATAGGGAGCCACCGTCACAGCGTTCACTTTCACTTCATCAAAAAAGGTACGGGCATACATCTCACTGGTATTACCGATATCCCCACGCTTGGCATCGGCAATGACAAACTGTTCAGGAAAGCGCTGCCGGATATAGGCAACCGTTTTTTCAAAAGACATCCATCCATTCACCCCTTCGCTCTCATAAAAAGCGAGGTTAGGCTTATAAGCCACGCAGTAGGGTGCTGTCGCGTTAATGATTTCTTTATTGAATTCATAGATCGGGTCTTCCCTGTCCAGCAGGTGCTCCGGAATCTTTTTTATATCCGTATCCAGTCCCACGCAAAGGAAAGACTGTTTTTTCCGTATCTGCGCAAATAGTTGTTGCTTGGTCATATATTCTGTTTCTTTTTATTGCCATAGCGGGGATTTACAACTCCGCCTCTTTCATCCTCTCCGCATTTTCGCTTACCATCAGTTGATCAATAACCCCTTGTATATCACCCTCCATAAAAGCCGACAGGTTATAGATGGTGTAATTGATACGGTGATCAGTAATACGTCCTTGGGGATAGTTATAGGTGCGTATCTTGGCCGAACGGTCGCCCGTGGAGACCATCGTCTTGCGCCGTGAGGCGATATCGCCTTGCCGCTTGGATAGTTCTATGTCGTAGAGTTTGGTGCGCAGCATCTGCATGGCGATCTCCCGGTTCTTAAGCTGGGAACGGGCCTGTTGACAAATAACGACAATGCCTGACGGCCGGTGGGTGAGCTGTACTTTGGTCTCCACCTTGTTCACATTCTGTCCCCCGGCACCACTCGAACGGGCGGTATGAAAATCGATATCGGCGGGATTCAGTTCCACATCAAACTCTTCTGCCTCCGGTAAAACGGCAACGGTAGCCGCAGAAGTATGGACCCGTCCCTGGGTTTCTGTTTGTGGTACCCGCTGTACCCGATGTACACCCGATTCATACTTTAACGTACCATATACATCAATACCACTTACCGTGAAAATAATCTCTTTGTAACCGCCCGATGTACCTTCGGTAAAGCTGGCCAGTTCAGTGGCCCATCCTTTGCTCTCACAATATTTGGTATACATCTTATAGAGATCACCGGCAAAGATGGCCGCTTCATCACCTCCCGTACCGCCACGTATTTCCATCACCACATTCTTCGCATCTTCGGGATCGGCGGGAATAAGCAATAATTTAATTTTCTCTTCAAGTACAGGCAGTTTTTCGGTGTTGATCGCCAACTCTTCATTGGCGAGTTGCCTGAGATCGGAATCCGACTCGTTGGCAAGTATGTTCTTGGCTTCGACTACACTCTCTAACGCAATCTTATATTCATTACGTACCTCCACGATCTTTTGAAGATCGCTGTACTCCTTGTTCAGTTTCACGTAACGTTCCATATCCGAAATCACTTCCGGATCGGTAATCAATGTGCCCACCTCTTCGAAGCGAGTGACTAAATGTTCTAATTTATCGAGTAATGAGTTTTCTGACATATATACTGTTTATTCGTAACGGAATTGTCCGAATTCGCTTTCAATGAGCAGTTCACGAACATCCGATTTTTCTACCTGCCCCACAATCCGGGCGTCTATATTGAAAGAGCGGGAAATATCGATCACTTTTTGCGCGTGATCAGGAGAAAGATAGATCTCCATCCGGTGCCCCATATTGAATACCTTATACATTTCATCCCACGCTGTACCGGATTGTTTTTGGATCAGATCGAAGAGAGGTGGAATAGGGAAAAGGTTGTTCTTCACCACTTTGAGCCCTTTTCCCAGGAAGTGAAGTATTTTGGTCTGTGCACCTCCCGAACAATGAACCATTCCATGAATATTTTGTTTTAATTCACTGATTATAAGAGATATGACAGGCGCATAGGTGCGGGTAGGGGAGAGAACCAATTTACCTGCGTCAATACCCAGATTTTCAATCTCGTCGGTCAATTTCATCCGGCCGGAATAGACCAGGTCGGATGGGATGGAGGCATCGTAACTCTCCGGATACTTTTGCGCCAGATAACTGGCAAATACATCATGACGCGCCGAAGTAAGACCGTTACTGCCCATACCGCCATTGTATTCTTTTTCATAAGTAGCCTGTCCTGAGGAAGAAAGTCCTACAATCACATCTCCGGCCTCAATACGGTCATTATCGATGACGTCCGAGCGTTTCATGCGGCAGGTGACCGTACTGTCTACAATAATGGTCCGTACAAGATCGCCTACGTCGGCAGTCTCACCGCCTGTAGGATAAATATTTACACCAAGTTGTGACAGCTCCTCACATAATTCATTTGTACCATTGATGATGGCTGAAATTACTTCTCCAGGAATCAGGTTTTTATTTCTTCCGATGGTGGAAGAAAGCAGTATATTATCTGTTGCGCCTACACAGAGCAGATCGTCTATATTCATTACTAAAGCGTCCTGCGCAATACCTTTCCATACCGAAATATCCCCGGTCTCACGCCAGTAGATATAAGCCAGTGACGATTTGGTACCGGCTCCGTCTGCATGCATTATATTGCAGTAGTCCGGATCATTGCCTAAAAAATCCGGCACGATCTTACAGAATGCACTCGGAAAAATACCTTTATCGACCGCTTTAATTGCATTGTGGACATCTTCCTTGGATGCTGAAACTCCTCGTTGAATATATCGTTGATTATCAGTCATGAATTTTTTTATTGGTAATTTTTGCAGATGATTGCAAAAGTACAAAAAAAGTACGACATTCTGATTTCACGGATTCATTGATCTGCTAATTAAAGTGACAAATTGATCTGTTTTCCGAAGTATTTTTCCTATAATTACTATTATGTTTAATAATAAGATTTGATTTTATATTTTATAACCCCTCTATCTTCATTAAAAAGAAAGAAGAAAACCCTTCACAGGTTTTCTTCTTTCTTTTTATTTAATTGTATGAAGTTACTTGATTTATTCCAAGTCAAGTTGGTCTTCAATAGCTTTTAATTGATCTGATTTATCAACTCCTAATACACTTAAATTATAATATGCATTTCTAAGTAATAAAAGAATTGCATTTATTTCTTGCTGTGCAGCTGACCTACCTTTTAAAATCTTATCCAGATTTTCTAATAAAGGAAGTGCTTGTTGATAATAATCAATTGTTTTTTTATCGTTCTCAACCTGTTGTTGTCTACTTAATGTAGCCGTTGTTTCTTTTAGTTCCTGCGCCTGAATCATATAATTTCGGGCCAGGTTTTCCAGCGCTCTTTCGCAATTAGGATCATGTGCCAATGCTTTTTTGTATTCTACTTCAGCGTTGGTATAATCTTTTTTTTCGGCCAGAAGAGCACCCTTCACACTGTTCAGATCACAAGCGTTAGAGGGGTCATTGGCTATTGCCTGGTCGAGGTATTGCAATGCGTTCTCCGGTTTTCCTTCCTTAATAAATACATTGATGAGATTAAGCAGGAAGTATGAACTGGAGGGGAATTTCTCAGCACCTTTATAAAGTGTTTGTACGAATTTAACAGAATCTCCCAATGTCTTATATTCTTCAGCCATCAACTCATACACATCGGTTTCTTTAAAGGCGGGGTTTTCGATGAATGGTTCGCTGGCAACGCGTTCCAGCATCCGTAAAGCCCTCTCGTGCTGCTCTGCAGTGATAGCCGAAACAATAGCATAATATTTGATGGATTGATAGGTACTATCCAATACGAAAGATTCTTTCTGCCCTTCATACAGGGGCAACGTAGGTATATTCCAATAAATCTCAAAGAAATCCGCTGCCTTTGCGTAATCCTTCTGGCTATTGTAAAAGACCCCCCCATTAATATAAAAAGGGTGATTGGACCGGAGGATGCTAGACACATCCTTGCGTACTTTGTTTTTCACCTTACCTTTCTCGTCCGGTAGTTCAGACAAAGAATCAGCTTTCAGATAAGGTAGATAAGACTCCAACAGTCCATCATGCATTGCTTTCTCATTGTGACCCTGACCCAACGCCGCTTTGACTCTTTCAGCGTCGAAAGCTTTATTGCCAATATCGCCCATCACTTTCCATGTTTCAGGATCGTTAGCCGTCTCCGGATTGGTTGCGGCTTGCTTAATTAATGTTCTCGCTTCACCCAAGTCATCTTTACCTAATGCCCTCTTTGCATCTCTCAGCGCCGATTTCTGTGCGAAGACGGTACCCATAGAGAAAATGGCAATCATTGTTATGAATAAAATTCTTTTCATTTTGTTTTATTTTTTGATTAAACTATACTCGCATCATTTATATGATTATGATCATTTGTTGCAATGTATTGACTAAAATAGCTCAAAAAGTTTAATTAAATTATGATTTTTATTGCTTTATAACCATTCGTTAATCAATCACTGTTTCCTCGTTTTCTTCAGAAATATTTTCTATTTCTTCATCATTCGAATTCACTTTACAAACAGATGCAATCTGATCGTTCCTTTTTTCCAAATTGATCAGGCGAACTCCTTGTGTGGCACGCCCCATAATACGAAGATCGGAAATTTTTACACGTATTGTAACTCCAGATTTGTTAATTATCATTAAATCATTATCATCTGTTACACTTTTGATTGCAACGAGCTTTCCGGTCTTCTCTGTTATGTTCAGAGTCTTCACACCTTTTCCTCCTCTGCGAGTGATCCTGTACACAGGTTCACCATCTTCATCATTGAGTTTGGTCCTTTTACCGAATCCCTGTTCCGATACCACCAGGATTGTATCTTCGGAATCCGGCTTCATGCAGATCATTCCTACCACGCAATCCTGGCCATCTTCGTCCAACGTCATTCCTCTAACTCCGGTAGCAGTACGCCCCATGGGACGGACATCCTCTTCAGCGAATCGTATGGCACGACCGTTACGGTTTGCAAGGATTACATGCTGGTTTCCGTCGGTCAGGCGTACAGATATTACCTTGTCGTCTTCACGAATGGTAATCGCGTTTACACCGTTTTGTCTCGGCCTTGAATAGGATTCGAGGGGTGTCTTCTTTACCACTCCTTGTTGAGTACAGAAGAGCAGATTATGCGAATTGATATACTCCTTGTCTTGTAATGTTATCACCCGGACAAATGCATTGACGGCATCATCCGAATCGATATTCAGCAGATTTTGTATAGCTCTTCCTTTCGAATTTTTAGACCCTTCGGGAATTTCAAAAACGCGCAACCAGTAGCATTTCCCTTTTTGGGTAAAGAAAAGCATATAATTGTGCGTGGTAGCGGGATAGATATATTCCACAAAATCTTCATCGCGGGTATCGGTTCCTTTAGCCCCTACTCCACCTCTGTTTTGTGTCTGGAAATCAGCCAATGGAGTGCGTTTGATATATCCCATGTGGGAGATGGTGATAACCATGTCATCATTGGCATAAAAGTCCTCCGGATTCATCTCTTCTGAAGCAAAGATAATCTCCGAGCGGCGTTCGTCACCATATTTTTCACGGATCTCGATCAGCTCGTTCTTGATTACTGTCATACGAAGTTCTTCATTAACCAGAATTTCATTCAAATAAGCGATCAACTTCTGTATCTCTTCGTATTCAGCACGCAACTTATCCTGTTCCAATCCGGTGAGTTGTCTCAAACGCATCTCAACAATGGCACGCGATTGGATCTCACTAAGAGAAAACCGTTCCATCAATCGTTGTATCGCTTCTTGGGGTGTGGATGAACTACGGATAATGGCTATTACTTCGTCTATATTATCGGAAGCAATGATCAATCCTTCCAGGATATGAGCACGCTCTTCGGCTTTGCGCAGTTCATATTTTGTACGTCGTATCACCACGTCGATACGGT
The DNA here is from genome assembly GCF_034927365.1 of Proteiniphilum sp. Lineage (GTDB taxonomy): Bacteria > Bacteroidota > Bacteroidia > Bacteroidales > Dysgonomonadaceae > Proteiniphilum. The sequence goes on from NZ_JAYFQD010000018.1 coordinate 26,090, forward strand.
GCTCCACGAAGAGTCCGATCATTCGCTTGAGCGACAATAACTCCGGACGACCCTTTACCAGTGCAATACTGTTCACGCTGAAAGATGATTGTAATGCCGTAAGCTTATATAATTTATTCAGTACGACATTGGCATTACCATCGCGTTTGATATCCACCACAATACGCATACCGTCCCTGTCCGACTCATCGTTGACATTGGAGATACCGTCGATCCTTTTTTCAGAAACCAGATCGGCGATATGCTTGATCAGGTCGGCTTTATTGACCAAATAGGGAATTTCGGAGATGATGATCTTGTCATGGGGTTTACCCGTCTCGATTTCCGCTTTCCCGCGCATGACAATACGTCCCCTACCCGTTTCGAAAGCTTCCTCTACACCTTTATAACCATAAATATATCCTCCAGTCGGGAAATCAGGTGCTTTGATATATTGCATCAAGCCCTGGGTATCGATATCCCTGTCATCTATATAGGCGATAATCCCGTTGATACATTCAGTGAGGTTATGCGGTGCAATATTGGTAGCCATTCCCACGGCAATCCCAGACGAACCATTGATAAGCAGGTTGGGGATACGTGTGGGAAGTACGGACGGTTCTTGCAGTGTATCATCGAAGTTCAATTGAAAATCGACTGTCTCCTTATCGATATCCCTGAGCATTTCTTCTGCCAGTTTGTTCAAGCGGGCTTCGGTATATCTCATTGCCGCAGGACTATCGCCATCGACACTCCCCATATTACCCTGACCATCCACCAGTGTATAACGCATACTCCATAGCTGTGCCAGACGTACCATTGCATTATATACAGAGGAGTCACCGTGAGGGTGATATTTACCCAGTACTTCACCAACAATTCTTGCGGATTTCTTGTGGGGTTTATCAGCGGTATTACCCAATTCCGACATACCGTACAAAATACGGCGATGGACCGGCTTAAAGCCGTCACGTACGTCCGGAAGGGCCCGGGAAACAATAACCGACATCGAATAATCGATGTACGACGATTTCATTTCATCTTCTATATTAATCTTGATGATTCTGTCTTCCTGATCAATCATATTTAAAAGTGATTTTACTCCTCAACTTATATTTATATACGACTTATTTACAGTAGAATAAAAAAAATATATTCTCTGAATTTTGAACAGACTAAATTACTGCTTTTTTCCGTATTTAACAAAAAAAACAGGAAGTTTATTACTCCCTGTTTTAATTTTCTTTACCGACATTTATGCACCGTGACAGTTTTTATATTTCTTTCCGCTACCACAGGGGCAAGGATCATTTCTTCCCACTTTTTTCTCTACACGTATCGGTTCTAATTTCTGAGGTGGTCTTTGTGGTCCTCCACCATTGTTATTCCCTGATAACGGCATACTATCCGAGTCCTCTTTCTGGGTACGGTACTTGCTATAATCGGTCTTTTGCTCGGGGGCAGCCCGGCGTACACTTCCGGGATCCTGTATGGGTATCTGACCTCTCATCAGAATGGAAACGGCCTTCGAATTGATATTATTGACCATTGTCCGGAAGAGGTTAAACGACTCCAATTTATAGATCAACAGCGGATCTTTCTGCTCGTAACTCGCATTTTGTACGGATTGACGCAATTCATCCATTTCACGAAGATGCTCTTTCCAGTCCTCATCAATCGTATGCAGGAGGATCGATTTCTCAAAGGCTTTTACCAGTGCCTTCGAGCCTGTTTCATATGCCTCTTTAAGGTTGCATGAAATATTATATACCCTCTTCCCGTCTGTAATTGGTATAAGGATATTTTCATACATGGCACCCTGATTTTCATAGACCTGTTTAATAACCGGATGAGCGATCTCTGCCAGTCGTTCCGTTTTCCGCTTAAATGTTTCAAAAGCCTGATTCGTTATCGCCTGCAGTTGGTTGTCCGTTTTCATTCTCTTCATATCCTCTTCCTTGAAAGGAATATCAAGCGCCATTACACGGAGCAGGTCGAGTTTCATGCCTTCGTAATCATCTTCATTGATCTCCACAATATTCTTTGTGGTTTCAGTGATCATATTGGCGACATCATTATCGATACGCTCACCCATCAGGGCGTGACGGCGACGGCGGTAAATCACTTCACGCTGCGAGTTCATCACGTCGTCATACTCCAGCAATCGTTTACGGATACCGAAGTTATTCTCTTCCACCTTCTTTTGAGCGCGTTCTACCGATTTACTCAACATATTGTGTTCCAGGACATCGCCTTCCTTGAACCCCATCCGGTCCATCAGGCCGGCAATCCTCTCTGTAGCGAAGAGGCGCATCAGGTCGTCTTCCAGCGAAACGAAAAAAACACTCGATCCAGGGTCTCCCTGACGTCCGGAACGTCCTCTCAACTGCCGGTCTACACGACGCGACTCGTGCCGTTCCGTACCGATGATAGCGAGACCGCCCGCTTTACGCACCTCGGGGGTAAGTTTGATGTCGGTACCACGACCGGCCATATTGGTGGCTATTGTCACCATACCCTTTTGTCCGGCATTTGCTACAATCTCGGCTTCACGTTGGTGTAGTTTGGCATTCAACACGTTGTGTTTAATCTTACGAAGAGTGAGCATACGGCTCAGCAATTCCGAAATTTCTACAGAGGTAGTACCCACAAGTACCGGACGACCTTTGGCGATAAGAGCCTCGGTCTCTTCAATCACTGCCGTATATTTTTCACGTTTGGTCTTGTAGATACGGTCGTTCTGATCATCACGGATAATAGGCCTGTTGGTGGGGATCACCACCACATCAAGTTTATAGATATCCCAGAATTCACCCGCTTCGGTTTCAGCCGTTCCGGTCATACCGGCCAGCTTGCTGTACATCCTGAAAAAGTTCTGTAACGTAATGGTTGCAAAGGTTTGTGTGGCTGCTTCCACCTTCACCCTTTCCTTTGCTTCGATCGCCTGGTGCAAACCGTCGGAATAGCGACGTCCTTCCATCACACGGCCGGTCTGCTCATCCACGATCTTTACCTTGTTGTCGATCACTACATACTCATCATCTTTTTCGAACAGCGTATATGCTTTCAACAATTGATTGACGGTATGTACACGTTCCGACTTCACCGCATAATTTTGCAGCAACTCATCTTTTTTCGCTGCTTTCTCTTCATCCGAAAGGGAAGAGTTTTCCAGTTCCGACATCTCCGATCCAATATCGGGCAGGACAAAGAAGTAGGGGTCGTCCGATTTCCCGGTCAGCAGATCGATTCCCTTATCTGTCAGCTCGATACTATTTTGCTTCTCATCAATCACGAAATAGAGCGGATCAGTTACGACATGCATATTACGCATCTGCTCCTGCATATAGAATGCTTCGACTTTGAGCATAGCCGCCCGGATTCCTTGCTCACTGAGGAACTTGATAAGAGGCTTGTACTTTGGCATCCCTTTATAGGAGCGGAAAAGCAGTAATGCCCCCTCTTCCTGTACCTTAGGATCGGAAGAGGCCATCTTTGCTTTTGCTTCCGCCAGAAGATGGGTTGTCAGTTCGCGTTGTACCTTCACTATCATCTCAACCCGCGGACGGAACTGATCATATAACTGGTCATCGCCTTTGGGCACCGGTCCTGAGATAATCAACGGGGTACGGGCATCGTCAATCAATACCGAGTCCACCTCGTCCACAATCGCGTAATTATGCTTGCGCTGTACAAGGTCTTTGGGCGACACTGCCATATTATCGCGTAGGTAATCGAAACCGAATTCGTTATTGGTTCCGAAGGTGATATCCGATTCATATGCTTTACGACGGGCATCGGAATTAGGTTCATGCTTATCGATACAGTCGACCGACAAACCATGGAACATGTACATGGGTCCCATCCACTCCGAGTCACGTTTCGCCAGATAATCATTCACGGTCACTACATGTACCCCCTCGTGAGTAAGTGCGTTAAGGAAGACAGGAAGTGTAGCTACCAACGTTTTACCTTCCCCGGTAGCCATTTCGGCAATTTTGCCGCGGTGCAATACCACTCCTCCGAAGAGCTGCACATCATAATGAACCATATCCCAGATAATCTCATTCCCTCCCGCAATCCAGTGATTTTGATAGATAGCCTTATCTCCGTCAATGCGGACAAAATCGTGGCTCGCAGCCAAATCACGGTCGAAATCGGTAGCGGTAACCACAATCTCATCGTTCTGCGTAAAACGACGGGCCGTATCTTTCATAATAGAGAATGCCTCGGGAAGTACTTCTTCCAGCACCTTCTCATATTTTTCGGTCACTTCTTTTTCCAGTTTATCCACCTGATTCCAGACCGTTTCACGTTTATCCAGATCAATTGCATCGATACCGGCCTTAAGTTCCTCAATCTGCGCTTTATCTTCAGCGACATATTCCTGGATACGTATTTCAAGCTCTTTTGTCCTGGCGCGCAGCTCGTCGTTGGAGAGTCTTTCTATCCCGGCATAAGCCTCTTTTACTTTTCTCACGACCGGATTTATTTCGTTCAGGTCGCGTTGTGCCTTGTTGCCGATTATTTTTGATATAAAATCATTCCATCCCATATGTATATTTGTTCTATTGTGAGGCTCAAACAGGATAGTGGGTAGGTCTAATCGCCTTTCCACCTTTCCATTTCTTACCTCCTATTCGTTGTATTATTAAAAAAAATGTAATAGTTATTGCTGTTAAACAAGGCTTTGATTCTGCTCTCGTTTATCGAAAAAATTCAATTTCGTTAGACTTTTTCTACGTTCGATATAGCCCAAACTTGTTTGGACTATATTCTCACTTTCCGAAAAGTTCAACTAAAATCTTCGCTTTTGCGGCGTTGGGAGCGCGGATACGCAACCGATATGCAACACTGGGTGCTATTTCGGTAGCATCAATAGTTCTTTCAACTCTTTGAGGTTTGATATCACTCCCAAAAAATATCACCGGAGCTACAACAGCATTATTCCTGACTCTTTCGTTCTGATCTGACTGAGTGTCTACTATTCGCCAACCGGGTTGTAACTGAAGGAAGAGATCAGCCGAAACACCTTTATAAATACCATTTCTATAATATTGTAAATCTGGGTTATGAGCACCATGCAACATCTGATAGGATGTGATCACATCCTGGATACCGGCCGATTGTACTAAAAATTCGGCAGCTTTCTGCTGAAATTCCTTTAGATCGATCTTCTTATCCTCAATCAATTTTCTGTCGAAAAAAAATTGCCTGTCGTAATATTTCTTGATCCACTGTTCTCTACCGTAGAGAGCCATCAGGTACATATTGAGAAGCGCCTGACTCCGATCGGGATAGAAATCGCCACCTGAAGTAACCATCTCTTCAGGGATAATCTCCTGCTCATCGAAATAACCGGTAGACACCACAAATATAAGTGTATTTTTAAGACCCACGGAAGCGTCAATAGCATCAAGAAGCCTCTCCATTTCCTGGTCGAGACGGTAATAGGTATCCTGAATTTCTACAGAGTAATTCTTATCAAGGGCTTTTTCATAATTTCCGGCATAGAAGGTAAGCGCCAGGAAGTCAGGATTCATCCTTTTCCCCAGTGATCCCGCCTCGAGCAGCCTGAGTGCCATGTCGTTCACCTCTTTATTCACATAGGGTGACTGTTTGAAAAGGCGGATATTGTCTTTCTTGTCGACTCCGAAATAGTGTTGAAAATTATATTTGTTCCGAGTATATGGAAAAACATCATAACGATTAACATCAATGGCTGGACGCCATGTGATACTACCGATCGTATTACTAAGCGATTGCGTACTGCGGTTATGCTGATCTACAACCGGTTGTTTTGCCTTGTAAAACGTAGAGGTTGCCCATTTTCCGTTGACATCCTCAATCCAGAAAGCACCACTGGCGGCATGTCCTCCTGAAGCGAAAGCCTGAGAAGCATCAGGGGCAAAGGCCAGTATATCCGACTGTCCCGCTGAAGCCACTTTAAGCTCGTCGGCAATAGTGGATACCTTGATGGGAAGAGGTGAGAGTTTTTCTGTAGTGAAATTTCCCAGATAGTTATCGTCGAAGAAAGTGGATATCTCAAGATTTGATTCAACCAGATATTTATTTTCAGCCATAATTCCATGATAGGAAGGATTGGCCCCGGTAAAAATTGTTGTGATGGCAGATGCTTTGTTCAGATTTGGAAAGTCATAGTATATATTGTTGTACACCAACCCATTCGTTAACAATCTGTTAAACCCCCTATTCCCGAATTTATGTCTGAACATCTCCAGATAATCACCCCGGAACTGGTCTATGGTAATACTCACCACCAACTTGGGTATTTCACCTGAAGGCATTTGCGCAAAAAGCGTCGTAATTGAAAAAAAAGCAACCAGCGAAGATAATATTCTAACCATGTGTATATTTCTGTCTTTTAGCGATCTAAAGCCCTCCCCACCCTGCTTTCAGGTGCCTGCTTGTAGTGAACTGCCTATTTTTTAACCGCCTCTTTCTCAACATATAAATGTTTGTACCCGATCTAAGGCACAAACTCATTGAAAATGGGATTGTTGCCCAAGGTAATTGCTGCGGTATCAACCACCATAACAAAAGGAAAAGCATTAGGAGTGCAAAGTTAATAAAATGATAGAAATAAACCGCCTTATTTGCTGATTTCATCCAGAAGAAAAAAGCAGCAATCAGCGCAAAGGGATTCAACCATACAAAATTCCAGTTGGGGTTGGTTGCTGGGTGTTCCGAGAAATACATCAATACCAGAAGGATTATTCCGGCCAATCCGGCAATTGCAAACAGAATAGTATCATAGAGCCTGGTAAGTTTTGTCTGATTCATTTTAACAACCTGGATCATCGAGATGAGTATGGTAAGAAACAACAATACGAATGCTGTCAATAACGGTGTAAATACAACCCCTTCTTCTCTTTTATTTTTCTCTTTATCAAATGGTAAAATAATCTCGCTGTTTTTCACTAATGGCTCAGTTAAAGAGTCGCCTCTCTGAATGATTGCCCCTTCGAAAGAGTCCATCAGATAGGCCGGAATAAACATTTTGGTCCTTACATTAATGGTACTGTCAGCCGAACTTCCTATCAACAGGTCGATACCGAATCGGAACCAGGGATAACCATCTACACATTCATGTACAAGATCGCGATACGATTGGGTGGGTGTAGTTGCAGGATATTCGATCCTGCCATCTGTATATTTCTCCACCATATCACGGGGACGGGTCGCACAATTATCATAGAAATAGTTATATCGATAGCCACAGTTTTCCGGCAAAGCGTTGATAAACAGAGCCTGGTACAATTGTTGTTTTTCGGCCGGAGAGAGATTCAGTTCCTGTTCTGTCACTTGTTGCCCCTTATATCCATATTCATTGATAAACGAATCAAAAGGAATACCACCAAGAATATAATCAGTCTTTCCCCGCACGAAGTTATACAGGAAATGAGGTTGTGATGTATCAAAATAGCCATAATTATAGACCACATCCACACCGGTGGAATCGTCCAACACACGAATGGCGGTATGGCCGAAAAAACCATAGACCACAGCATACCAGGGCGATGCTGTCAAAAGGCTTATTTTTGCGTTATCATTGAGTTGCATCTGAGCCGGAGAAGGGATCGTACATAAAATGACAAGCAAAAGCATCAAAAGCTTTTTTTGACGAAAAAAATGGCAGAAATCTATTGGTAGTGTGAATTGTTTCATCCCTTATTTATTTGCTTTATCCGTATATCAGTGCATTTCGCGTCACCATGAATCCATAGCGGCAAGAAACCAAGCAAAAGTACATAATTTTACCAGAAACTCAAACATACTTTAAAGACAAATAGCGGCGATCCCTGTCAGACCGCCGCCATTTGTTACATTAAAATCCTTTGAAACGGGATTTATTTATTCTTGTTACGATTTCCGTAACGGCTCATAAACTTGTCAACCCGTCCTGCCGTATCTACCAGTTTTTGTTTTCCGGTATAGAACGGATGCGAAGAACTGGTAATCTCAAGTTTTACCAACGGATAAGTAACACCGTCTATTTCGATAGTTTCTTTTGCATTGATAGTAGATCGCGAAATGAAAATCTCTTCATTCGACATATCTTTGAAAACTACCGGGCGGTAATTGTTGGGATGGATCTCTTTCTTCATACTGATTTTTATTTTTTCCGGTCAGTGAAATCACTAATCATCAATGTGTAACCCTGTTTTGATGATCTTATGCAAACTCCATTGAACCTGCTGTTTGAATATTCTCAATTTTCGGTGTGCAAAGATATGACAATCATTTAAAATAAAAAAATAAATATCACTCTTTTTTCTGTTTGTACGGTTTCACCCCACTATTTCCGGTATGAGACCCTCTTGCAGTCTTAATCAATCAGATCAAAACCGCAGTATGGAACCAGCGGTTCCGGAATCCGTATGCCATCCTGTGTCTGATTATTCTCCAGTAATGCCGCCATGATACGAGGCAGGGCGAGTGCGCTGCCATTGAGGGTATGACAGAGTTCTGTCTTGCGATCAGCATTGCGGTAACGGCATTTCAGGCGGTTGGCCTGATAACTCTCGAAATTGGATACCGAACTGACCTCCAGCCAGCGTTTCTGGGCTGTAGAATATACTTCGAAATCGAAGGTCAATGCCGAAGTGAAACTCATATCACCACCGCAAAGGCGCAGAATACGCCATGGAAGAGTTAGCTTCTCTACCAACGTCTGTACATAGCTTACCATTTCATCAAGGCGATTATAGGAGTTCTCCGGTTTATCGATGCAGACGATTTCCACCTTATCAAACTGATGCAGACGGTTTAGGCCACGCACATCCTTCCCGTAGGAGCCTGCTTCACGACGGAAACAGGCCGAGTAGGCGGTATTCTTTACCGGGAGGTCTTTCTCGTCGAGGATCACATCCCTATAGATATTGGTCACCGGTACTTCCGCGGTGGGAATCAGATAGAGATCATCCAAACCCACATGGTACATCTGTCCCTCCTTGTCGGGTAATTGTCCCGTTCCGAAGCCGGAATCGCTATTCACCACATAAGGCGGTTGCACTTCCATAAATCCGGCATCACGTGCACTATCCAGAAAAAAGTTGATCAAGGCGCGTTGGAGTCGTGCTCCTTTCCCTTTGTACACAGGAAAACCGGCTCCTGTGATCTTTACTCCCAATTCGAAATCGATCAGTTCATATTTTTTTGCCAGATCCCAATGAGGAAGGGCATTATCGTCCAAAGACGGGATATCTCCCCCACTCCGCTCTATCAGGTTATCTTCGGCTGTACGCCCTTCCGGCACGGACTCATGGGGCAGATTGGGAATAGTAACCAACAAAACCTCTATTTTTTGTTCGGTATCTTTCAGAGTTTCCCCCAGTTCTGCGGAAGTTTCTTTCAGTAACCGTACCTTTTCACGTGCATTAGCCGCCTCGTCCTCCTTTCCCTCTTTCATGAACTGGCCAATCGACTTGGAAATAGAGTTGATCTCTCCCAAAATAGTATCGAGATGAGTCTGTGTCATGCGTCGTGTTTCATCCAGGTTGATAATCTGAGGGATAATCTCCCTGCCGTCGAAATGTTTTTTCGACAATTGGTGTATAACCTCTTCCGGGTTTTCGTTGATTCTTCTGAGTGTAAGCATAAAACTGTAATTGACCCGCAAAGGTACAAAAATTCCGGCATGGAAACTGCCGGAACAAAATTTAATTTAGCGATCAATAATGAACGCAAATAAAGCAGATAGAAAGGGAAACCTCAAAATAACTGGAAATGGAGACTTTCCCGCAATTCTCTCTCTTTTTGTTTTTTCTGTTGATAGTAACGGCTGACATAATAGGCAAAACCGACAAAAATACTCACTACCACCAAATCTTTGAATGTATTATTTTTCATACTTATTATTATAATTGAAAATTAAGATGTTTGATGTCAAGAAATCAAGAAGTTGAGAAGTCAAGAATAGTCTTGAATCTTGGTTCTTGGTTTCTTCTTATATTATAGATGCAAAAAAATGAAAAAGGTTGCATCGATTCCGGAATTTTTTTACTTTTTGCTTGCTATATGCTCATTATCTATCACTTCCATCACAAAAATATTGCTACTTTCTTCCGTCACCTTATAACGATCGTCGGGCCGTTCCCCTACAATCCATACGATTTCATCCCCGGAAAGAAGTATCCATGCGTTTTCTTTTTCCTTGAGATTGTATTTGCGGTCAGTAAAATAATCACTTACTTTCTTTCTGCCTTTCATCCCAAATGGGATAAACCAGTCCCCCTCTTTCCATCGTCTTAATGTAAGTGGAAAATTCAATCTACAGATATCGGCATACAAAAACCGTTTGTCCTTTTCTATGGAGAGTGGCATTTTCCCTTTCTTTATTTTCAGATGAAGGGGTTCGGTAATCTCTTCCGTTTCCGAATCGACATAAACCATGTCTACACTTGTATCATTGTCCGACTCACGGTCGAGGATAAAAAAATGGCGGTCCTTGATAAGTCGGTATGACCTGGAATGATATACTTTACCCGAATTGTTCTCCATACCAAGCCATATATCCTCAATCACCGACACACCAAACCCCAGCGGGGAAAGGATTTCAAATAAAATAGAGCGGGGAGATGCCGTTTCCCGAAGCTTCCGGATATCGATCTTATCATCCCGGAACAAATCTTTTATGGTATCACGTATGGAGGCATCATAGACTTTTTCAGTTTCGGCGAGGTTACAGGAGGTGCGCCAAATGGCTTCTCTTACCGACGGGTTTAACTTCTCTAAGTAAGGAATAATATTCAACCTGATTGCATTTCGCAGAAAGATATCGTCATTATTTGTGCTGTCGAACACATAAGGCATATCCCGTTGTGAAATATATTCCTCTATGTCGGTACGGGTAAGGCACAGGAGAGGACGTATTACCTTTTTATTTTTAGGCATAATACCGGTCAGCCCTTTGATACCAGTACCCCGGATCAGGTTCAGCAGGACAGTCTCTACCGAATCATCCCTGTGGTGTGCCACGGCGATGGCTTCGGCTCCATACTGACGACGGATAATTTCAAACCAGTCGTACCGCAGTTCACGTGCAGCCATCTCTATGGAGATCTTCCTGTCGGATGCATATTGCGTCGTATCGAAATCGATGGAGGTAAAGGGGATATCGATCTCTATACACCATTTCTTTACGAATGCCGCATCGCGCTCTGATTCCTCACCACGCAAATGGAAATTGCAATGAGCGGCTACGCACTGATATCCCGACAGAGTAAGGAGGTCGAGCAGTACCATGGAATCCATGCCACCGCTTAACCCTACGATGACTGTGGCGTCAGGCGTCAGTAGCTTCTCTTTTTCAATGAATCTGCGTACCCTGTCGATCATTTTTTTAATGATTTATCGGACAAAAGTACTAATTTAACCCTTATCCTACTGTGGTTTCTACCAAATCTTTCCCCAAAAACCGGGATAAATAGTAATAAAATATCTATTTTTGTACTGTATATAGGTTTATAAGATTCAATAACAATGATAGAAAAGATAGAGACTCTCCTCTCTGAAATTGAGCAACTGACGGTCTCCGCCCCGGAAGAGGTGGAAATGGCACGCATAAAATACCTGAGTAAAAAAGGGAGTATTTCTTCCCTGATGGATGATTTTCGTACTGTTCCTCCCGAACAAAAGCGGGAAGTGGGTATGCGGCTGAATGAGCTGAAGCAGAAAGCGACCGAAAAGATAGAATTATTGAAGAAACAGTTTGAAAATGACGGCGCGGCACATAGCAATATTGATCTGTCCCGTACGGCTTACCCTATCCCTTTGGGCACCCGTCATCCTCTCTCGATCATCAAAGAGGAGATCTGTGATATTTTCAAACGACTCGGATTCTCCATTGCGGAAGGTCCGGAAGTGGAAGATGACTGGCATGTATTTTCATCGCTGAATTTCGCGGATGATCATCCGGCGCGCGATATGCAGGATACCTTCTTTATCCAGAACGACCCTCAGATCGTATTGCGAACACATACTTCTTCGGTACAGACCCGCGTGATGGAGAAAACAGACCCGCCGATCCGTATTATCTGTCCCGGACGAGTGTACAGGAACGAAGCGATCTCTTACCGTGCCCACTGCTTTTTCCACCAGGTGGAAGCACTCTATATTGACAAGGATGTGTCGTTTGCCGATCTGAAACAGGCATTGCTTTTCTTTGCCAGGGAGATGTTCGGCGAGCAGACAAAAATACGTTTGCGCCCCTCCTATTTCCCCTTTACCGAACCTAGTGCGGAGATGGATATCTCCTGTAATATATGTGGTGGAAAAGGATGTCCCTTCTGTAAACATACCGGTTGGGTTGAAATCCTGGGATGTGGTATGGTAGATCCCAACGTGCTGCAAAACTGTGGCATCGATAGTAAAACTTATTCCGGTTATGCATTGGGGATGGGTATTGAACGAATCACCAATCTCAAGTATCAGGTGAAAGACTTGAGAATGTTTTCCGAAAACGACGTCCGCTTTTTGGAGCAATTCCAATCAGCTCACTGAAAATATAAAACAATGATGAAACTAAAATATTTGATCCTGACACTTATACTTGCGGTCACTGCCAATGTTTTTGCTCAGAAGACCACAAGGGTAAATGCCATCAAAGCAGACAACTGGGGTGTCATTTATTCATTGCCAAAGACTTCCTTCGAGGTGACGTTTCTGGTAAAGAAAACCACTTACCGCAAAGGTGAATTTTATCCTTACGCACAGCGTTATCTGGGGATAGATAATCCTGTGACCGAAGATCGGACGGTTTATACCCTGGAGGATATATCGCTGTTAAACAAAGGTATCGTTGATAAAACAAACTCTTTCATGGTAGAGTTTCGTCCCAAATCGTTGGATCCGTTCGTTTACCTGCGCGAAGACGGAGTCATTGTCACCATCAATGCAGATCCTGAACCAGAAACACCCCAGAAATTGGATATTCCCCAAGGGATCGCACCGACAGTTAATCCACGAAATTATTTGTCGCAGGAGACGCTTATGGCCGGCTCCACCGCCCGACAGGCAGAATTGGTCGCCCGGCAGATATTCAGCCTGCGAACCAGCAGAACGGATATACTGACTGGTGAAGCGGATAATATGCCTCCGGACGGAAATGCCTATAAGGTGGTGATGGAGGAGATCAACCTTCAGGAGAAAGCGTTGACGGAGCTCTTCATAGGGAGTGAGCAAACCGAATATTTTGTCCAGAGTTACACCGTCGTTCCGGATGAAAGGGATATTGATCGCAAGGTGATTGCCCGTTTTTCGGAGAAATTGGGTCCTATGGATGCCGACAATCTTGCCGGAGAGCCGGTTTATTTCTCATTGGTGAATAAAACCCCCAAGGTGGAGATGCAACTATCGGATAAGGATTTGAAACGATTGGAGACCAAACTCAGTGAAGGGATTGTATATAATGTTCCCGGAAAAGCGGCTTTGACCATCGAATTCAGGAACAAAGTGTTATCGAATAAGGAGGTCGATGTAGTACAGTATGGTACCCAGGACGTCCTTATCAGGAAAATGTTTGAAAACGCGAAGCAGCCGGTGAAAGTATATTTCTACCCTGAACTGGGTGCGATCAAACAGGTCATTCAATAGATATTCATCACCGTTTGCAATTGAGGCAGACCGGCATATAAACTGATTTTTTATGAAAACCAAAACAAGATCCATCTTATTTATCTCATTCATTCTCCTTTCTTTTGGAACAGGATTATTCACCAATTGTATTGGGGGTAGAGATGCAAAGTCATCCGGGATTGAGTATGACAGTATTGTCGTAGCGCGGCATATCCCTCTTTTACTGGAGAACGACACTACCCTTCCTTATGCCGATGTAAATGTCTCTTTTACCTATCCGGTGAAATTCCACGATAGTGAAAGCCTGGCACGCCTACAACAAATATTTATAGGTACATTCTTCGGGGACAGTGATTATGATATGCTCTCCCCGCAAGAGGCAATTGACAGGTATCTTAGTGAATATACAGAGAGGTACCAGTCGTTATCGAATTATTATTACGAAGACAAAGCACGCATTGGAGAGAAGATGCCGTCTTGGTACTGGTACATTATGAACAATACCAACAAGATGCTTTTTCAAAACGATTCTATATTGAGTTATGCAGTAGAATATAGTGATTATGAGGGTGGAGCTCATGGATCCTATAGAATCACATATACCAATATCGACCTGAACAAACTGGGTACCTTATCGGAAGAAGATCTATTCAAACCGGGGTATTTCAAGCCGCTTACGGAAAAAATTGTAGCCCAGTTGATGAAGGACTACGAAGCAACTGAGCCGGATTCCCTTCTCATGAAAGGGTTTTTCAATATTGAGGATATAGCACCCAACAACAACTTCTGGCTCGATGGAGAAAAGATTCATTACTCCTATAACCAATATGAGATTGCTCCTTTTTCTATGGGGGTAATTGATGTGTCCGTACCCTATTCGGAGTTATCGGATATCTTATTGCCGGATGGTATTATTGCAAGATATTTCCTGGGAAAATAAAACAAGGGAAAAATATTTTTAAAGAGGGTAAAACCATAACGATTTCACCCTCTTTTTTTAATTAAATACTGATTAATTATTTTTAAACTCAAGGTAAAGGGTTATGATAACATCTTTCCCGATCCCAATCCCTTCCGAGTCAAAACTGATATTATAGTCCAGGCGATTAATCTTCTTAGTAGCTTTGAATCCAACTATCTCCGATCCGTCTTTTCCTTTCACCGAGCCACCATACACCACGTCGAAGGTTACATCTTTGGTCACATCCTTGATCTGTAATTTCCCATGCAACTTGTACTTGTTTTCCTCCACCTTCTCAATACCCGTACTTTCAAATGACATGGAAGGGAACCGTTTCACCTCAAAAAAATCGGCACTCTGCAAATGTTCATCACGCTTCGCTATACCGGTATTGATACTTTCCACATCCACGTTGAAAAAGACCCTTGCCGATTCAAACTGTTGCGGACTACCGATGATGGCTCCTTCAAATTTGTCGAAACGACCCTGCACGAACGTGATTCCATTGTGCTTCACCAAAAAATTGACCGAAGCATGTGCCGGATCTACCTTGTAGTTGGATTGGGCTACTAAGCCCAAGCAAGAGGTAAAAATGATCAAAAAAAATATTCCTCTCTTCATAGTTTGGTAAATTAATTTATTATTATATGATTAACATTACCAAAGCTATGATTGTTCAGTCCCACAAATGTACGATAATAAAAAATTATTTCAAAAATGCTCCTGTGTCCTATACCTTTCCGCAGGTAGGTAAAATTGATGAAAAAGCACTATCTTTGTACAACAAAAGCACCAGATTGGTTGTTACTAAAAGCCGGAGGTTTTATCTCCTAAACAATCGGTAGTAATAACCGAGTCAAATATAAATCAGTTATGCAAGAATTAGATCAAGATCAGATATTAAACGAGTTAACTACCCAGGATTATAAATTTGGTTTCACTACGGATATAGAGACCGAAGTCATAGAAAAAGGATTGAACGAAGATGTAATCCGGTTGATTTCATCCAAAAAGGGGGAACCCGAATGGTTACTCGAATTCCGGTTGAAAGCTTATCGTCACTGGTTAACGATGGAAATGCCGGATTGGCCGCATCTTAATATTCCCGAGATTGATTATCAGGATATCATTTACTATGCCGATCCTACGAAGAAGAAAACGCCTAAAAGCCTCGACGAGGTGGATCCGGAGTTGCTAAAGACTTTTGAGCGCCTGGGAATTCCCCTCGAAGAACAGAAGCAACTTACAGGGGTGGCTGTAGATGCCGTCATGGACAGTGTTTCCATCAAAACCACTTTCAAAGAGGTGCTGGCTGAGAAAGGAATTATCTTTTGTTCTTTCAGTGAGGCGGTAAGGCATCACCCCGACCTGGTAAGGAAATACCTGGGGACGGTCGTTCCCTACAAGGATAACTATTATGCCGCGCTGAATTCGGCTGTATTCAGCGACGGTTCATTCGTATATATCCCGGAAGGGGTACGCTGCCCGATGGAACTCTCTACTTACTTCCGTATCAATACGGCCAACACCGGCCAGTTTGAACGCACCCTGATCGTGGCTGACAACAATGCTTATGTAAGCTACCTCGAAGGATGTACCGCTCCTATGCGTGATGAAAACCAATTGCATGCTGCCATCGTGGAGATCATCGCCCTCGACCACGCCGAAGTGAAATATTCCACGGTGCAGAACTGGTATCCAGGCGATAAGAACGGGAAAGGCGGAGTGTATAACTTCGTCACCAAGCGGGGTATCTGTAAAGGGGTTCACTCCAAAATTTCATGGACGCAGGTGGAAACCGGCTCTGCCATCACCTGGAAGTATCCCTCCTGCGTACTGGCCGGAGATTATTCGGTAGGAGAATTTTATTCGGTCGCTGTCACTAATAACTATCAACAAGCCGACACCGGTACCAAAATGATCCATATCGGGAAGAATACCCGTAGCCGCATCGTCTCCAAAGGAATCTCCGCCGGCAGTAGCCAGAATAGTTATCGGGGATTGGTGAAGGTGACCCAAAAAGCGGAGAATGCACGTAACCATTCACAATGCGACAGCCTATTACTGACCGACCACTGCGGAGCACATACTTTCCCCTATACCGATATCCAAAATCCTACCGCAGTGCTCGAACATGAAGCTACCACCTCCAAAATCAGCGAGGATCAGGTCTTCTACTGTAATCAACGCGGACTGGGTGAAGAGGAAGCAATCGGATTGATCGTGAACGGATACGTGAAAGAAGTGGTGAACAAACTCCCGATGGAATTTGCGGTAGAGGCACAAAAATTACTTCAAATCAGCCTTGAAGGAAGTGTAGGATAACCTACCAACCGATGCTTTACCCTACTTCATCCCTACCAATTGATCGGCTCCATATTGTGTGCCGATAGATAATTATTTGCTTTGCTAAAGTGCTTGTTTCCAAAAAATCCTCTGTGTGCAGATAATGGCGAAGGATGAGGTGAACTTAATACGAGATGTCTATTCGCATCTATGTTGGCTCCCTTTCGCTGCGCATAAGCTCCCCAGAGAATAAAGACCAAGTGTTCGCGTTCTTCGGCAAGGCGTGTGATAGCGGCATCGGTAAATTCTTCCCAACCTTTTCCCTGATGTGATCCGGCCCGGTGTGCCTGTACGGTGAGTGTAGCGTTCAGCAGAAGTACTCCCTGTTGCGCCCAACGGGTCAGGTTACCCGAACGGCGTACAGGTATCCCCAGATCATCTTCTATCTCCTTATAGATATTGACCAACGACGGAGGGATTTGTACCCCATCATTCACCGAGAAGCACAGCCCATGCGCCTGCCCCGGCTCATGATAGGGATCCTGCCCGACTATTACCACCTTCACTTTGTCGAAAGGGCAACTGTCAAATGCATTGAAAATCAACTTTGCCGGAGGATATACGGTCCTGGAGGAATACTCTTTCCTCACGAAATCGGTCAACGCCACAAAATAAGGTTTGTCGAATTCACTCTGCAAATGTACCTTCCAGCTCTCCTCTATTTTTACGTTCATACAACTGTTTTATATGATTTTTATTTTGGTAGCCTCGTTCTTATCAAACAAGGCCTCTAAAATACAAAAAAATTAAGAGTAACGAGCCAAAAATAAATCATAAAAACAATAGAGAAAAGTATTTCGGGGTATTGCTAAATAAGAAATATGCCCTGTTTTCTGGCCTCATCCTTCATCTCACGTGGCCAGAGGCTGGCCTGGATCTCTCCGATATGTGCTTTACGCAGATAATACATACAAAGCCGCGATTGTCCAATACCACCACCGATAGAAAGCGGTAATTCACCGTCCATCAACCGCTTATGGAAATAGAGGGCCAACCGGTCTTCTTTACCACGCAGCTCCAATTGTCGCTTCAACGCTACCGGATCTACCCGGATCCCCATCGAGGATAACTCCACAGATTTTTCCAACACAGGATTCCATACCAGCAAATCACCATTTAATCCCAGGTAGCCATCATTATTGGGCATACTCCAGTCGTCATAATCAGGAGCTCGTCCGTCATGCGGTTCACCATCAGACAACGGAGCACCAATACCCACCACGAAAACAGCGCCATGCTCTTTTGTGACAGCATCTTCCCGCTGTTTTGCATCCAGACCGGGATATTGCTGCAATAATTCTTCGGAATGAATAAAATATATTTCGGGGGGAAGTTGGGGTTTGATGGCGGGAAACAGTTCGTAAACAAGGTATTCAGTACGGAGCATGGCTGCATAAATCCGTCTTACTACCTGCTTCAGGAACTCTATCGTCCGGTCCTTCTCTCCAATTACCAATTCCCAGTCCCATTGGTCTACATAGAGGGAATGGAGATTGTCCAGCTCTTCATCCGCACGGATGGCGTTCATATCGGTATATATACCAAATCCCTCTTCTATCTCGTAATCGGCAAGCGTAAGCCGTTTCCATTTTGCCAACGAATGTACTATCTCCGCTTTCCGATCGTTCATATCCTTGATCGGAAACCGTACGGGACGCTCTACACCGTTCAGGTCGTCATTGATCCCCGTTCCACTCTCTACGAAGAGAGGTGCGGTGACACGGCGAAGGCGTAACTCGGAGGAGAGATTGGCCTGAAAAAAATCTTTGATACTCTTTATTCCCAGCTCCGTCTGCTTCAGATTAAGAAGCGGAGCGTAACCGGCTGGAATTTGTAGCTTTGACATATTACTTCAATGTGAATTTCGATTTTGAATAGGCAAAGATATGATTTTTATTCATTTTGTCAAATAAAAACCGATTAAAAATATCATTATGATAGATTTCAGGCTAAAATAGAAGCAATTATCACGAAAATCATCTATCAGACAATCATCTTCCCAATCAATTCATTCACAGAGGAAATATGATGCCGCTCGAGATAGTCATTAATGCCGTCTACAATTTTCACTGATGCAACAGGATCGATAAAATTATAGGTACCTATCTGTACTGCTGTGGCGCCGGCGAGGATGAACTCTATGGCATCCTGCCAGTTACAAATGCCCCCCATTCCGATGACCGGTATCTTTACGGCACGGAATACGTCCCATACCATACGTACGGCAATCGGTTTGATACAGGGACCGGAAAGTCCACCCGTGATAGTGGATAACTTCGGTTTTCTACTCTCCACATCGATAGCCATTCCTAAAAAAGTGTTGACAAGAGATACCGCATCCGCTCCTTCATCCTCCACACCTCGGGCAATTTCGGAAATATCGGTCACATTGGGTGATAATTTTACGATCAATGTCTTGGGAAATACCTTTCGTACCTCTCTCGTCACCTGGGCGGCCGACTGGCAGGAGGTACCGAACGCCATACCACCTTCTTTCACGTTGGGACAGGAGATATTCAACTCAATAGCCGGCATCTTGTCAAGATCGGCCAATTTCTCCGCGCAAGCCACATACTCTTCGACAGTAGAACCCGATACATTCACGATCATATGGGTATCATATTCCTTAATGACCGGATAGAGATGCTCTACGAAATAATCCACTCCTTTGTTCTGAAGGCCGACAGCATTCAGCATCCCGGACGGAGTCTCAGCCATTCTCGGATAATCATTCCCCTGTCGGGGGGCAAGAGTGGTTCCTTTCACGAAAATACCACCTAAACGCCCCAAATCGATAAAATCGATATATTCCGTTCCATATCCGAATGTGCCGGAAGCGGTCATCACCGGATTTTTCAGTTTTAAATCTCCTATATGTACTTCTAATCCAGCCATGTCAGTTTAATTTTATTACTCTATTTGAGTCGCCTTTGCTCCTCGATTTTCAATTTTCGCTATGGCATAGTCTAAGCAAGCTTAGTCTCGGCTCATTTAGCTTACCAAAATAGTTCGTTGATGTTAAAGACAGGTCCTTCGGTACAAGCACAGATATTTCCCCTGACGGTTTTCTCCACGCAGCAGAGGCAGGCACCAAACCCGCATGCCATCAGGTTTTCAAGTGAAACCTCGCAACCGATGCCCTGCTCGCGGGCATATCTTGCTACCGCCACCATCATTGGTTTTGGACCACAAGTATAGATAAAATCATATTTTTTTTCTTTCAGCACAGGATGATGGGTGACAAACCCTTTCTCTCCCAATGAACCGTCTTCGGTAGTACAATAGAGTGTTCCATACCGTTCGAAATGGGCCCGTTGCAGAATATCCTTCTCCGAACGCCCACCCAAAAGAAACTCAGGTTCGAACCCATTCTCTTTCATCTCCTTTCCAAGAAAAAGCATGGGAGCAGTACCTACTCCTCCAGCGACAAGCAGGTACTTACCTTTCTTTTCGGGCAGGGTAAATGAATTTCCCAAAGGATAGATCAGGTTTATGATCCCCCCCACGGGAATATTGCAGATCTTTTCCGTACCTTCACCCACTCTTTGAATCAAAAGCCATATCTCATTCTTGCCCCTGTCGACAAAATTGATAGATATAGGCCTTCTTAAAAAGACATGAGAAGAATTATCGACCAGTATCTGTACAAACTGACCGGGATACATAACGGGCAATGTACTGCTATCTGTCGGTGCTACCTTTAGGAGATAATTCTGATTGTTCAGGGCTTCGTTGGAGCGAACAATGAAATCGAGTATTTGCATGCAAGTCGTTTAAAGTACAAAAATACATCTTAATTTTTATATCGACAATCAGTCTGTAAAAAATCACCAGGTAGAATTGTAAAGGCCAGGATTGAACTAACCCCAGGAAATTTCTGCCAATTTCCCGGGGTTACTACATATTTTCTTCAGACGGGTTATTTTTTTTCAGGAATAGTCCATAGAAAGATAGATATTCCATCTACCAGAATTTCCTTGTCAGGTTTCCAGCTACCCATATCGAATGCATGGGACACTACACGGCTACCGGGTTTCATCTCTGCCAAAATCTTCGGCATCAACTTCAAATTAATTTCAGGAAAAAGATAAAGTGTCAGTACCGTGGCTTTGCTAAAGTCAAAATCAAAAAGATTTCCTTCGTAAAAAGTCACCTTTTTTTCCACTTTCGCCTCTTTGGCATTTTCTTTGGCTTCTTCTATCCTTACCGGATTAAGGTCTACCCCTACTCCGGTCGCCCCGTACTTCTTCGCCGCAGTGATTACTATTCGTCCATCTCCGCATCCCAGATCATACACGACATCCCCTTTACCGACTTTGGCAAGTTCCAACATACCCTCCACCACTTTTTGAGGTGTGGGAACGAAAGGAACATCCAGTTTAATTTCCTGTCCACTTAGTTGTAAGAATCCGCACAAGAATAATAATGCTAATAAATAATTGATTGTTTTCATTTTCCTTGTATTTTTAAAATTTCACATTCCAGGGTCGTTTCATATCAACACACCCTTTACTTACTCACTCTCCTTCCAACCTGTTTCTTTGAAAAAACGAAACTCCCCAACCGATCAATAACAGAGCTACTCCCACTAAAGCGCCTGCACCTGTGACCGATAGGCTGGAATAAAGCATATAGCCACAAAGCACAACGAATATAAAAGGGATAACCGGATATAACGGTACTTTGAAAGGCCGTTCCACCTCCGGTTTTTTTATCCTCAATACAAATAGGCTGATGCCGGTACATAGGAAGAAAAACCAGAAGACCGGAGCAGTAAAATCAACCATCGCTTCAAAACCATTACGGGTGAATGCACCAAAAGTGATCAACACAACGGCGATCACACCCTGTAATATTAATGAATTGATCGGTGATGACTTTGTCTTATTCCATTTTCCCAGAAACGAGAGAGGAGAGAAATCCTTTCCCAACGCATAATTGGATCTTGCTCCCGTAAAAATGGTGGTATTAAGCGAAGTAAGAGCAAAGAGAGAGACCAGGATACCAATCAATATCACCCCCTTTTCACCCATTGTCGCGCGCATCATATCAACACCAACAGCTCCTGATACAGCCATCCCCCTCAATCCCAACACATTCAGGAAAGCCATATTCATCAGCAGATAAATCACAGTGATAATCAGTATACTGACAATCAGTACTAACCCCATTTTACGACTGCCAGTCTTTAATTCTGCCGAAATATAGGCTGCCTCATTCCAGCCCCCAAATGTCAATAGTACAAAGATAAGTGCCAGACCGATCGAAGCATTGGACGAAAGTCCGATATCTGCCGGTAGTTCTGTCAAGGCACTATTGGAAGATGTCTCTGCAAATAATCCGGTGAGGATGATAATCATGATGCCGACAATCTGTAACGCCATGAATAATTTCTGGAATCCTGTACCAAAACGGATACCCAATATGTTAACTATGGTCAGGGAAATGACGATGGCCGCTGCATAGAAGGAAGAACTATAACTTCCCAAAGAAGCAACTTCCGCCAGATAATCCCCTGCAATATAAGCCAACAAGGCAATAGATCCTGTCTGGGTTACTGTAACGCGCGACCAGGCAAATAAGAAAGAGAATCTTTTACCAAAGGCTTTTTTCAGGAAGTGATAATCTCCGCCAGCATTAGGGAAGGTAGAACTCAGTTCGGAATAGCAGAGTGCGCCGGTGAGCGAAATCAATCCTCCCAATAGCCATATGGCTATAAACCAGTATTCATCGGGTGAATTTGCTGCGACTACCGAAGGAGTCCGGAAAATTCCTACACCAACCACAATTCCAACAATAAGGACTATTGCATCAATCAACCTTAATACCGGTGCTGGTGAAGCGAGATTTGTATATCGATCTTTTTCATTCATCGGGCAACGCTCTTATTGTACATCCGGTGGCTATGTAAAGACTGGCGTTTCAGTATCTAACCCAAAAAGCTTGTCCTTCTTCATCGACAAAAGTATGTCGAATACACAAATACCGAAGAATCAAAGATATAACGATTTACGCCCAAAAAAGTGAATTGTTTTTGAATGTTTAACTTTTTTAGGAAGCTATTTTGAAAACCCGGATAACCACCTGTTATCATCGATACGACAAAGACCTACTGATTTATGATAGCTATTTTATATGGGGTCCGAATATCTCAAAAGTATTATCATTATAATAGATAATTATCTGGGTTATTTTCCGATCATTATTTTTCACGGGATTAACTAATTTATTTTCTGATATTTGATAACTATTATTAAAGCCCCTAAAGCTTGTTTCTTTTGATTTTTCTATTGTATCTGATGGCTTGGTAGTATCCAGCGCAACCTGATTGAATAAATCTGGTTCTTCCGGATGAGAGACTCCGCTGACTCCATCCTTGTACATATTACCGGTACCATTGATCAACCATTCAGCATTGATGTAGTCCATTTCTGAAAGAATCTTAGCGACTACATCGAGACTTGGATTATTTCGGCCATTCAGGATATGAGAAACAATGGCACGGTTGATTTGTAACCTGTCCGCAAATTTTGCCGGAGACAGGTTCTCCTTTTCCATGATAAGTTTGATACGATCCTTCATACAATCACTTTTAATTCATTATTCATCGCAATGATAATTTTTATTATTACAAAAGTAACGATACAAATGTATAGCTAATTATTCACAAATGAAAATAACTGATAGTTATAATTGTAAATTACAAATGTATTCGGCAACCGAATACATTTGTATATAATACATAGTACTATATAAAAACAATTGAAAACATAATAAATAGCAACTTTATTATAGATATATAATATAATGATATAAAGATATTTATATATATAAAAAAATATATTTTTAACATTATAGGAAGAAAAATGGACCTATCCTTTTTAATATCTGTTCTTACAGTTTATAAATTTAGCATAATCATATCATTTATAATTATATGTATATATTATTCATGTTAATAATTAAGTGTTAATAGGGAATTTATAAAAAATCATCTGGTAAATTTACATCAGTATACAGGATACAATACAAATGTTTTAATCTCTATCATTTACTTTTGTATTCTGATTATAGTCACCTTTTATATATATTTGTAAGTTAAAAATATTGTAATGTGACTTTACAATACTATTTTTCATGAGAGTGAGATAAACGTGCAAGGGATGACGACAGATCATTGATAAAGCTATCCACAGAGAGTTAAGAATAGAGATATCATCCTGATATAAAGGTATTTTAAGCTTAATTTTCTTATATGTTTTTTTGACCTTGAAAAATTATTTCGAGAAATGAACTGTTTGTCCTCCATTTCTGTTTAACTAAAGGATTCACTCTTGATAGCAGGATGGATTAGACAATTAAATGGATTTAAATATGCAATTATTTATGATAAAATTTTGGGGGATCTTACTATTAACTCTTACGACAATACAGTGTAACAGTCAGTCAAGACAGCAACCCCATATAGAGACAACCGAAAGCAGGGAAAATAACCAAAATATGGAAGGAAAAAAAACGCTATACAATTTCACGGTGAAAGATATTGATGGAAACGACTTCAGTCTGGCCACCCTGAAAGGGAAAAAAGTACTGGTGGTGAATGTAGCATCAAAATGCGGATTAACCCCACAGTATGAACAATTACAGGAACTTTATGAAAAATACAAGCATCTCAACTTCACTGTGATTGGTTTTCCCGCTAACAATTTTATGGGGCAGGAACCGGGTAGCAATCTTGAAATCAAGGAATTTTGTACTACAAAATATGGGGTAACATTTCCCATGATGGAAAAAATCAGTGTGAAGGGAAAAGACCAGGCTCCTTTGTATAAATGGCTCACGGAAAAATCAGAAAATGGGGTTCTGGAACAGGAGGTAATCTGGAATTTTCAAAAGTTCATGATCGATGAAGAGGGACATTTGGTGGGTGTGGTGATGCCTAAAGAAAGCCCAATGAACGAGAAGATTCTGAATTGGATTACCGGAAAATAATCAGAATGCTCCGGGATACATCATATTTCACAGACTCAGTGCATAATTCTGTAGACCAACTCTTTTAAGAGATCGCCTTGTGATGCGGACACATTGTCGACACCTTTTGACTTGCCATCGAAAGTACGCAAGTCGGAAATGATTTCCATTACCTTCTGGGCACTATAATTACGTAGTCCTGTCATATAATCACGCACAAAAAAAGAAGATTTCATATTCAGTGCATGCATGATACTCTGTTCATCTTTACGGGGCAACCAGAAGCATTCCAGTAAATTGCTGAAATAGTTGAACAATATGGCAATTGTAGCCATCATAGGATTATCTTTAGGGTTCTTGTCAAAGTAATCCACTATCCGGTTTGCCACTATTATATTTTTTGAAATAATGGCTTTCTGTAATTCAAAATTATTGTAATCCTTGCTGATTCCCACATTCTTTTCGATCAATTCCGATGTAATACGATTCTGTCCTTCGGGAAGGGAGACCTCTAACTTCTGAAGTTGGGGAATCAGTTTACTGATATCATTCCCTACAAAATCGGTAAGCATCTGAGCCGACTTCTCATCAATGCTTATTCCTCTCTCTTTCAACCACGACTGTATAAAAGCCGGTATTTGGTTTTCGTATAGTTTTTTAGATTCAAACAACTCTCCCGTTTTCTGAATGCTTTTGACTACTGCTTTCCGCTTGTCGAGCGTTCCATGCTTATAATTGATCACCAGGATGGTGGAAGGCATCGGATTCTTGGCATACAGATCAAGTAAGTCGAATTTCTCGAGATTCTGAGCCTCTTTCACAATGATTAGCTGATATTCGGACATCATGGGAAATCGACGTGCAGAAGCGATAATGAGGTTCACATCTGCATCAACCCCGTAGAAAGTAAGCATATTGAAATCTTTCTCTGTTTCCGTGAGCACTTTACCACATAGTAACTCCGTCAATACATCGATGAAATAGGATTCATCTCCCATAAAGAGATAGACCGGCTTGAAGCGACGGTGCAGGATATCATCGCGGATAGTATTGAATGATGATTGTGTGGATGCGGCCATTTTATTTGATATGATTTGGTGATTTACTGATGAGTTGATGATTCCAATAATTGATTGATCACCAGTCGAACCGAAGATGCTTGATTGTAGATCCTCTGTTCATGATGGAAGAGAGCGATTTGATCCCGATTTTCACATGCTCTTCCACAAAATTTTCAGTGATATGCTGATCACTTTTCTCTGTCTTTACACCGGTGGAAATCAGCGGTTGGTCAGACACCAGGAGTAATGCTCCGGTAGAAATACGATTGGCGAAACCACAGGTAAAAAGTGTGGCTGTCTCCATGTCGACTGCCAGTGCACGTATCTGTCTCAGATAATTCTTAAAATCATCATCATATTCCCATACACGGCGGTTAGTCGTATAAACAGTGCCAGTCCAGTAATCACGGTTAAAGTCCCGTACGTTGGACGAAACGGCCCGTAGGAGGCTAAAAGCAGGCAAGGAAGGTACCTCCGGCGGGAAATAGTCGTTGGAAGTACCTTCACCGCGAATAGCAGCGATGGGAAGGATATAATCTCCCAATTCGCTTCTCGATTTCAGAGCACCGCATTTACCCAGGAAAAGTACTGCGGATGGTGATACTGCGCTTAGCAGATCCATGATGGTCGCAGCGTTGGCACTCC
Organism: Proteiniphilum sp.; assembly: GCF_034927365.1. Taxonomy (GTDB): domain Bacteria; phylum Bacteroidota; class Bacteroidia; order Bacteroidales; family Dysgonomonadaceae; genus Proteiniphilum. The sequence continues at coordinate 52,652 of NZ_JAYFQD010000018.1, forward strand.
CCATTCCGAAGTTGATAATCGTAATCCCGTTAGCGGAAGCATTGGGCATATTGGCATCCAGACCGACGATGGGAGCATTGAAGTGATTAGCAAAAATTTCGACATACTTCTGAAAATTAGTCAGCAAGACAAATTTCGAAAACTCAGCAAGTGGCCTTTTTGTATATCTGGGGAGCCAATTCTCCACAATTTCCTGTTTGGTCTTCATACGATTTGATATAAAAGAGGTAATTTTGTACCGGGTAAACCACTATTGTTCAAACAAAGATACAAATGTACGACTTAAATTTGCCATCTTTCGATACAAAAATCCGTAAAAAAGGCGAAGGATTAGAGATTTTCGATCCACTACGACGAAAATATGTGTCGCTCACTCCCGAAGAGTGGGTACGCCAGCACTTTGTTCATTATCTTATCTCGGAAAAAAAATTCCCTGCTTCACTGATAGCCAACGAGACTGCGATCAGGTTGAATTCGCTTTCCAGAAGGTGCGATACTGTGGTCTATAACCGGAAAGTTGAACCGGTGCTTATCGCTGAATATAAAAGGCCGAATGTAACCATTACTCAGGAAGTCTTTGATCAGATCACCCGTTACAACAGCGTATTAAGAGTTCCCTATATCATCGTCTCCAATGGATTAATACATCATTGTTGCCGGATAGACTACGAAAAGCAGTCATACCATTACCTTACTGAAATTCCCGATTATAACGAAATTAAAATGAACAGTGAAAAATGAAAAAGATCCATTTTACCACATTAGTCAATAGCTTTCTTCAACTGAGGGAAACTCAGACGATTTGACGTCGGTTATATATTGTTGTACGGCAGAAGTAACCTCGTCGAATAAATTTGCGTATCGGCGCAGGAAACGCGGTGAGAAGCCTTTATTCAATCCAAGCATGTCATGCATTACCAATACCTGCCCATCCACATAAGGTCCGGCACCAATCCCTATCATCGGGATATTCAATTCTGATGATACTTTTGCAGCCAATGCAGCCGGAATTTTTTCCAGTACCACGGCACAACATCCTACTTCCTGCAACAGACGTGCGTCTTCCATCAGTTTTCCCGCTTCCTCCTCTTCTTTGGCGCGCACGGCATAAGTCCCGTATTTGTTGATTGATTGCGGCATCAACCCCAGATGACCCATCACGGGAATACCAGCATTCAAGATGGCCCTGATCGATTCCAGAACCTCTTTTCCTCCTTCTAACTTCAGGCAGTCGGCCTGGGTTTCTTTCATCATCTTCACAGCATTGGTAACAGCCTCATAAGGGTTTCCCTGATAACTGCCAAAAGGCATGTCGACCACCACCATTGCCCGTTTCACAGCGTTCATTACCGACTTTCCATGATAGATCATCTGATCCACCGTCATCGGTAAGGTTGTAGTGTTTCCCACCATTACGTTGGAGGCGGAATCACCTACCAGGATCACATCTACACCCGCTTGATCGATCACAGATGCCATGGAGTAATCATAAGCAGTAAGCATTGATATTTTTTCACCCTGTTGCTTCATCTCGAGCAAACGGTGCGTAGTAACCTTCTTTTGATTGCCGCTGGCAAGATATCCTTTTTTATCTTCTGACATCTGATTTACAATTTTAAAAGTTTACTTGAGTTCCGATTTGCAAAGGTACTGCTTTTGGAGGTTCTTTTTCAATTATGCCACAAAAAAACCGGGAACTAAACCGTCCCGGCTTTTCTGACAGAATTTTTTAATTATTTAAAACCTATACCCTAAAGTGAGTAATCCTCTTACAGAATTGCTTTTCAGGGAAAAGGGAGCTGCATCGATAACAAGCCTGTCACCTTCATATACATTAGGGAAAGGATAGAGATCGTCGTTCCGGGTCTTATAGACAAGTGCCATATCCAGATAGAAGTTTCTGTTGAAACGGTATCCCACTCCACCTGTAAAATAGTTTGAATCCCCTTCCATACGGTATATGGTATTTGTTCCTGCCACAACTGCATCGCCAAATTCCACGACATCGGCATCATAGGGATTTTGCATCCATGCATATCCCAATCTTCCCGAGAATTGGGGTGTAAAACGATATTCAATTCCCGCTTTTACGGTTGAAGCCATCTTGTGGTGCTGCGAGATAACCTTGTTATCCAGATCATACCAGGAAGGATCATCGGTAGAATTGGATGGAAGCTTTAATTTCATATTGCTGTAGTTCACCAATTCATAGTCTAGACTGGCGATAAAACTGTTACCCAATACGGTCGCAACACTGGCTACAATCTTACCCGGTGTCTTCAGGTCGTAACTGCTGGGATAACTTCCGGAATTTCTTATATCGGATTTATAATTGGGATCATCTACAAAAGCATCCATGACATCATGAATCTGGGCCTCATATTTTTCCGTCAACGCATACCATGTAGGTGTATGCCATGCAAGTCCAATCCGTAGTGCATGTATCGGCTTGTAAATCGCACCAAATTTGGCACCCACCCCAGCACCCCTGACATTCAACCAGTTGGTCATGGTATATCCACCCTTATCATCAAAATCTTCCAAATAATCGGTCGCAAGATCATAATAGATATCCTTGATAGAAAGTGACAAGCCCAGGTTCAATACATTGTTTACGGTAGTTCCTATCGTAAAGTCGTAATTATCAATATATCCATTTTCATAGGTACGGATGCCACTATATGGTGTCGTGCCGTTTGTATTCACAGGAACATATCTATAGCGATCACCCTCTTTCACCGGATTGATAAGGTATGCATTATATCCCAAAGCAGACAACCAGTATTCTGTAGTAAAAGGGTCGAAGTCGTCCGTCTTTTCCAGAAATTTGAGATCAACACCATCACTTTGATGCGCTATATATTGAATCATAGTGTTCCTGGGAGTTCCCGATGCGGAAACATCCTTATCGAATGATTTCAACTTATTATAGGAAAAACCGAAGTTGATCAATGGCATGATATCATTCCTCAACGGGAAATAACCTACGAATCCAAGATTGTCCATACCAACCCTGCTTTTATTGATACCGGCACTACCTACCGTCGATTTTTCTCTTGAGAGATTCAGCGTACCCATCACCTCAGAACTACGGTACACAGCGATACCTGCCGGATTGATGGAAACGCCGGTCTGGTCACCCCCTAAAGCCCCGAAAGCTCCTCCCATTGACATGGCACGGGCTGTGCCTTGAATATCTTCCTGCGAAAATCGCAAAGCGTCGATTTCACTCTGGGCAAACAGAGGTGCTGATAGGATAAGTGAAAAAAGGATATAAGTGATCTTTTTCATATTCTTTGCATTAAATATCATTTCATCTTATTACCTGCGACCACCACCGCTACTGGAGCGACTGCTGCCACTGCTGCCACTACTGCTACTACCAGAGGAACGACTTACACCGCTGCTTCCGCTGCTTCCGATTGATCCGGAGGAAGAACTGCTTCTGCTTGGAGCGGAATAGGTAGAAGAGCTGCTGCTCGAACTGCTTCTGCTGGGGGCTGAATAGGTGGAGGAGCTACTGCTCGAACTACTCCTGCTGGGAGCAGAATAGGTGGAAGAACCACTGCTCGAGGAACTACTCCTCGATGGAGTTGAAAAAGTGCTATTATTCCGGGATGTGCTAGTTCTCTCATATGAACGGGAGGGAGTTGTAACACTACTCCTTGATGAAGAAGTCACACTCCTTTCGTAGGATGAAGCAGAATTATTCCTTCCGGGACTATTTACACTCGACGAACGGTTCGACTCTATTGCGTTATTATTTACTGAAGCAGATCTTGATGTAGAGTTGGAACGGTTAATTACCTGTCCATTCCTGGAGTCATAAACTCTTCCTGAATTATCGACAATCCTAGTCCTGGGTGAAGAAGAGTTATTTCTGTTTACAGTTGAACTGCTCCTTCCTGAAACAGAACTTCTCGTTAAAGAACTGTTTCTTTCCGACATTGCATTGCGGCTGCTGCTTCTCTCTGAAATGGCACTACGGCTGCTGCTCCTGGATGAGGATCTTCCCAGATTCGCCATGGAGGAGTTATTGTTGGCAGAACTTCTTCGATGAAGTCCCGAACTCCTCCCCCCACGATTATGGGAGACGCTGCCGTAATATCCGTCATGGAATCCATGATAATAACCACTGTAATAACCACCGCCGTAATACCACGGATCATACCAACCACCGTAATACCAGGGATCATACCATCTGCTGTAATACCACGGGGAATACCACCGACTGTAATACCAGGGGCTATACCAGCCGTAGCCATAGTACCATGGATCGTACCAGCTATCATACCAGGGATAATAATGGGATCCCCATCCTATGCCATAGTATATGTTGGTGCTCGATCCACGATTATTATAATTCTCATACAGATCGTCACCTATATAGACAATCACCTCGTCTGCACCGCTGATCCTGATACTCGACTCAGGATCGTGGAAACGTACTATCCTGTCAGTATAGGCGTACTCTTCATAATTATTCAAATCTTGTTGACTAAGGGAATCGTCTGTAAAATCGAGATCATTATTACCGCGACGATTGTATTCATCAACATCTCTGCCGTTGGCTATTACCTCCATGTTCGCTGCATCACCTTGTACTATCACCACTTTTTTCTTTTGTGGCTCCTGGGCTTTCTTCTGAACCTTTACAGGCTCACTTCCGGCAGGATCGGCATAAATATCATCCCATTCCTGGGCGAAACCGAACAACGGTAGTGCTACCAGCAAAACCGTAAGTAAGTTTTTTAAAGTCTTCATAGTTTCTCCCTTTTTTATATCTGTTTATAAATAATTTTATCTGTCACAATCTATGACTGAAAAACTTTGGGAAAGTTTAAAAACTGATCTATTAATAAACTTAAACCTAGTTCTCACGCCTAATTTACAAAAATAGCAAATGTTATACAATAAAGATGCCTACCACTATAAAAACGCTGCACACGGTCAAGTTAAAAAAACAAAATCGGACTTCATATCGATATCTCCAGACCATCATATGCCAGAGAAACACCTTGAGGAAGCTTTCTCTCCACTGTAGCATGCATACCCATTTCATGGCTCATATGTGTCAGATATGTGATTTTCGGTTTTATCCTGCCTGTTATTTCCAACGCCTGATCTAAAGTTTGATGCGAAATATGTTCTGTTTTCCTGAGGGCACTGATGACCAACGTATCAATTCCGTCCAGCTTCCTGAGCTCCTCTTCCTCTATCGTTTTTATATCGGTGAGGTAAGCGAAATTTCGTATACGGTATCCGAGGATGGGGAGCCGGTAGTGCATCAATCTGATAGGTTTCACCGTGACTGCACCTATCTCGAAATCTTCATCGGCATAGATCCGTCTTATGGTGAGGTCGGGGACTCCCTTGTATTTATATTCTGTGAAACAATAGGGCAATCTTTCCTTGAGCTTGCCTTCCATGCGTTCCTCCATATAGAGGTTTACCGGTCCGAAAACAGAGAATGGTCGCAGATCATCTATTCCTCCTACATGATCATAATGTTCATGGGTAAAGAGAATAGCATCAATTGTAGTGAACGGTATGGATAGCATCTGCTGCCTGAAGTCGGGCGAACAATCAATCATGAGGATCATATTATCGACCTCAATTCTCACGGAAGCCCGAAGCCGTTTATCCCTTAAATCGGAGGAATTGCAGACGTCACATCTACAACCGACTTGGGGCACACCGGTAGAGGTACCTGTACCTAAAAATCTCACTTTCATATGAATGGTTGGAACTAAAAAAGCTGCCACATTCTACAAGACGGGCAGCTTTCAGTTTATATTTTATCAGCGTAAAGCAGGTGTATGGCCAATGTATGATAGTTGAAAATCAATATTGTCTTTCCAGAATCCAAAGATCGTTGAAAGGTACACCGTAGGTCTTTCTCAAATGATCGGTACTTCCTTTGGCAGAATAGATCCGATAGACCTCATCACGTTTGGCCGCTGCTTGTGCTTTGTCATCGTAGCTGGCAACGATCACCCGGTACATTCCCTGTTCGTTCTGGGCCAGGATTACCGGATATCCATCATTCTCCATACGGCCTTTCAATAACTCGGCGTTCAACTTCACGCTCAGTGAGGCAATTACCACACTATATCTCTTCAATCCCGCGGCATCGGCCGGATAGACCGCCTCAACCTTCTCTTTCCTTACAGAAACCTCAACCGGAGCAAGGGGGCTGGCATCTTTCGCCACTGTAGAGGGCTGCGATGCAGTCTGTTGCATCTCTTTTTCTTTGGCTGCTTCATACACTTGTTTATAAGCGCTTTGTTTCGGTTTGCAGGATACCCCGATAAGCAGCAGGGATACTAAAACCAATGCATAATGGAATTTTTTCATGCCTTTTGAGTGTTTATTAAATTGTTCTATCGTGTATATTAACGAAATCTTGAGCAAAGATAATAAAGATGCCAATGATTGTATCTTTGTCGATGTGAAAATAAATTAAATTACTCAGCCGGATCGGTAGGGGGGTCAGTCGGAATAATCTTTAACTGGATAATCGACGTAATGTCTGTGGTTTTACCTTCCTCCACGTTGCTGACGAACACTGTATCTTTGAATTTAGACTCGGGATGGGCAAAAACATGTATCTCCCACTCTCCCGCCTTTAATCCGATGAATTGGAACATCGCTGTTTTGGCTTCAAAGGTCTCTCTCACGGGAAAGGTGTAAAAGGTATCCTTCTCATGTACAATAGCTACGGAAGGGCTGGCTTCAATGGGTGCAACCTGACCCTTCAGTTTCCCTCCGTAGGTCTCAGGAAAAGCCCTTGCCTCAGGATAGAGAAAATAGGTGCCGTTGAGTTCCCGGAATGAAAAGGCTGCATTTAGATCAATAATCATACTGGATATGGTGTTGAGACGCATTTCCATTCCAATCACGTCGATCACTATACCTCCCTGTAATTCTGTAGGTATATGTAACGATATAACATTATTAGTATTGGTTACCATCCTGTTATCGTCTCCAAACAGAAGTTTAACTTGTTGCAATTTGGTCCCGGCCGGTACATATTGATCTACCAATTGTACCGTCTTCCCATTCGTCAATTTCAGGATATCATACGATTTTCCTGAAAATTCGAGGGTTTTCCATTCCCCTTCATTACTAACAGTATCCACAAGGAAAACTGATATCTCCTTAATGTCCACGTGAAATTCTTTAAGGACCAGAGAGGTGGCATCCGTCAATTTAAGACGAAGGCGTGAAGCGTTGACACTCGGATCATCACCATCACATGCCTGCCATAGAAAATACAAGGGTACAATGAACAGTATATATCGAAAAAGCTTGTAACGCATAGTTATTTATAAATCTCTTTTAATGAGGATCGATTGCAAAATTACATAAATCCCTATCGCATGCATCACAAAAAACAATTAATTTTCCTGAATTCCCGCAAAACAAATCTTTTCCTCATGTGTTATATCTTATGGAGAGTAGTAAATAGAAAGGCAAGTACCCGGATTTTTTAATAAAACTATACTTCTGACTTTCTTTTCTTATTTCTAACTTCAAACGTAATCATCTTATGAAGAAAACTAACACATTCCTCATTATTACTTCTTTACTGATAGTCATATCTACCATTGCCTGTAACCAACAGAACAAGAAAAGTGAAGAAAGTGGCAACAAGAAATTCGAAATTGCTGATCCGGAAGTTTCAAAAAGCCAATTCGCAGAAACATTGTATGAGCGATTGATGTCCTCTTTCGGTGACGACTGGATGGAGAGAGAAGCGGACCCCAATCTCTATCCCGACTATTACGGCGGCTCTTTCGTCGATGACAATGGTTCATTTGTAGTTACTGTAACAGGGAATCGCGAAGAGAATGTAAAGCGGTTGACAGAGATCCTGGGTACCAATAATTTTAAAGTGGAAACTGTTCAATATTCCTATCAGCAGATGATGAAAGTGATGGATAATATAGATGTCTTCCTGATGAATAGTGACATCCCTGAAGATCACCCTCTGATGAATTGTTTTGCTGGTGCCTATCCCGATGTAAAGAAAAATCGTGTAAAAGTATTACTTACGAAAACAGACGATGCCACCATCCGGCTTTTTCAAAAAGATGTCGTAAATTCTCCTTTGGTTATTTTCGAAAAGGGAGAACAACCGGAATTGATGTAAATAACAGGGTGGACCACATAAAGAATAGTATCTATCGACAAACAGCCCGACCACTCTCTTTCGAAGTAGTCGGGTTGTAATTATTTTATGATAACTGTTATTGTTGACAGAGGCAGGAAATCAGGTTCCTGTCGCCATAGGCATTGTCTACGCGGGCGACGTTCACCCAGAACTTGTTTTCAGCCACGAAAGGTAGTGGATAGGCAGCCTTATTTCTTGAATAGGCATGCTTCCAGTCGTCGGCTGTCACCTCGTACTGCGGATGCGGTGCATTCACCAGTACATTATCCTCAGCAGAATATTCGCCACGGGATACCTCTATGATCTCTTCATGGATCTGACTCATCACTTCCACAAAACGATCCAACTCAGCCAAGCTTTCACTTTCGGTAGGTTCAATCATAAGTGTACCATGTACGGGAAAAGAGAGCGTAGGTGCGTGATAGCCATAGTCTACCAAACGTTTGGCAATATCGGTCTCGGTAATGCCCGACACCTCTTTAAGTCCACGGCATTCAAGAATAAGTTCATGCCCTACTCTACCTTTGGCACCACGATAAACAATCCCATAAGAGTCTTTCAATTTCTCCGCCACATAGTTCGCATTGAGGATGGCCGCCTCCGTAGCTTCTTTCAGACCATCTGCTCCCATCATACGGATATAGGCATAAGTGATCTCCATCACCCCTGCACTGCCGTAAGCCGCTCCCGAAACAGCATTCTTGTCGGACGACATGGTCACCGGATGACCCGGCAGGAAAGGAACAAGATGTTCTGCCACACAGATGGGTCCTACACCCGGTCCTCCTCCTCCGTGAGGGATGGCAAAGGTCTTATGTAGATTAAGGTGGCACACATCAGCCCCAATAGTACCGGGATTGGTCAATCCTACCTGTGCATTCATGTTGGCGCCATCCATATATACCTGTCCACCCGCTTCATGAATCAGGCGGCACATCTCCTTGATTTCTGTTTCGAAGATTCCATGCGTAGACGGATAAGTGATCATGTAGGCAGCCAGATCATCCCTGTACTGTTCTACTTTGGCGCGCAGATCGTTCATATCCACATTCCCGTTTGTATCACTGGCAACCGTCACGGGTCTAAATCCTGCCTGTACAGCACTGGCAGGATTTGTACCGTGTGCTGAAGCCGGTATCAACACTACCTTACGATGTCCTTCTCCATTATTTTCAAGATAGCCGGCGATAGTAATCAATCCTGCATATTCGCCCGCCGCTCCCGAATTGGGCTGGAGGCTGGTAGCCGCGAATCCGGTGATCTCGGCCAGCATCTCTTCCAGTTCGCTGATCATCTGCGTATACCCTGACACCTGCTCTTGAGGCGCAAACGGGTGAATACGCTGGAATCCGGCCAAGCCTAACGGTATCAACTCCGATGCGGCATTCAGTTTCATCGTACAGGAACCAAGAGAGATCATGGAATGTGACAGTGAGATATCTTTCCGTTCCAACCGCTTTATATAACGCATCAATTCTGTCTCGGTATGGTAACTGTGAAAGGTGGGATGCGTGAGGAAATCCGATTTCCGGAGTTGAGATTCTTTCAATGTGTTCTTCACCGGCAACTCTTCGAGCAGATACACTTTCGAGCTACCCGCTGCCATAGCGAATGCGGCCAACAACTCATATACCCGGTACGCATTAGTGGTCTCATCGATGCTGATACCGACTTCTCCATTATCGAAATAACGCAGGTTGATACAACGTGTTTCCATATTATCCCGGATATCCTGCGCCGATATGCCTTCCGGCAATTTAATCTTCAATGTATCGAAATAACTGCTGTTTAGCTGCTTATATCCCATCTCCTTTAGCTCTTCATTTATATGAGAAGCTATCGTATGAATACGGCGGGCAATATTTTTCAACCCTTCCCGACCATGATATACAGCGTAGAAAGAAGCCATAGTAGCCAACAGAGCTTGTGCAGTACAGATATTGGAAGTAGCTTTCTCCCGTTTGATATGTTGCTCTCTCGTTTGTAACGCCATCCGAAGTGCTTCTCTTCCATAGGCATCTTTCGATATACCTATGATACGTCCAGGCATGGAACGTTTGTATTCATCGCGGGTAGCAAAAAAAGCAGCCGACGGTCCCCCGTAGAACATCGGGATACCGAAACGCTGACTGCTTCCGAAAGCGATGTCTGCACCCCATTCACCCGGGGGGGTAAGGAGTGTCAGTGCCATCAGATCGGTTGCTACTGCCACCTTACAATCTGCCTTGTGTGCCCTTTCCACGAAATCAGAATAATCCTCTACGTTTCCATTGCAATTGGGATACTGAATGATGGCGCCAAAGAACGGCCTATCAAAAGTGATAGTTTTATAATCACCTACAATTATCTCTATACCAGCATAATGCATTCTTGTTTTCAGTACAGATAATGTTTGCGGGAAGATGTTTTCATCCACAAAGAGCGTTTCTACTTCATTTCTCACCTGTTCACGACTGCGCAGCCCATACATCATCGTAGCAGCCTCTGCTGCTGCAGTCGCTTCATCCAGCAAGGAACAGTTCGACAATGGCAATGCTGTAAGTTCGCTTACCACCGTCTGGAAATTAAGCAATGCTTCCAGGCGTCCCTGTGAGATCTCGGCCTGATAGGGAGTATAGGATGTATACCATCCCGGATTTTCAAAGACGTTCCGGTAAATTACGGCGGGAGTGATAGTATCGTACCACCCCATACCGATATAAGAAGTATAGGTGTTATTAAGAGATGCAATACGGGTAATCTCTTCGGCATACTCGTGTTCCGACAACGCTTTCGGTAAGGAGAGCGGCTCCGCCAAGCGGATATCTGAAGGAATTGTCTGATCGATCAACTCCTCCATTGAGGAGAGGTCGATGGCTTCGAGCATTTTCTGCTTATCGACTTCGGTAATGCCGATATGGCGGCTTTTAAATTGTTCCATTTTAATCATAACGCGCACTATGGGTAAATATCTTATTTTTGACTTTTCTATTTTTGGGACATGTAGAAGAATTCCACAAAAAATAGTGTCAGTGGAATTCATTACAAAAAATAATATAGGATTTACTCCTATACTATATAAGTTTCTTGTCCGACGAAAGGATTGTTTTTTTTCTCAAATCCAATGGTAGTTTCAGGGCCATGTCCGGAGTAAACTACTGTACTATTGGGAAGTGTAAACATTTTGGTTTCGATGCTGTTTATCAGATCATCAAAGCTTCCGCGCGGCAAATCTGTTCTTCCCACACCGGCATAAAAGAGCAGGTCTCCACTAAAAACACAACCTTCCGCCTCGTGATAGAATGCCACACTGCCGGGTGAATGCCCCGGAGTATGGAACACCCTAAGAGACTGGTTACCAAAGGTGATAATATCTCCTTCCTTCAGATAATTTCCAATCTCAGGCTTAAAATCTGCGTTTCCACTCGGGATTCCGAATAACTGCATTTGTCCGGCAATATCATCCAGCAGGAAAAGATCATCGGGATGACATTGTACCGAAAGACCAAATTTGGAAGCCAGCATGTTGATTCCAAAGATATGATCAAAATGCAGATGCGTATTCAAAAGGTGACTCACTTTCAGATTATTATCGAGCAAATAATTGAGTAACAACTCCTTTTCATCGGCATAGAAAGGGGCAGGATCGATCACTACACATTCTTTTGTCTCGTCTGACAAAACATATGTATTTACTCCTAACGGATTGAACTCAAATGTTTTTATATTCATTTTTTTACTTCATTCTTATAGGGAAAAAGTTAAAACCATTCCCGTGGTATTTCATTTAATACAAAAATAGCGTTTTCTTTTGGATCTGCAATTCAACTCAACGGCAGATACACCAACTTTTTTGTCTGGAAAAACGGCTCAAAAAAATAATCCGAAAGAGAAATCATTTCCACAACTTGCCGGAAAGAATGCAATTCTGACGACAAATCTCCACCCTTCAGGCAAATAATACCATTGGGCAAAGCGTTCATCTGTTCGTTTGAAATATTCTTTCGGGTAATCCTGACAAGTTCGGGGAGCGGCATTACCGCCCGGCTAACAATAAAATGAAATTTTCTTTTTTCGTCTTCTACACGAGCATGCACGGTCTCTACATTTTGCAATTCCAGTGCATCGGATATCTCCTTCGCTACTTTCACCTTCTTACCTATACTGTCAAGCAGTACGAATTGTACTTCAGGAAAAAAAATTGCCAAAGGGATACCGGGAAAACCACCACCTGTACCCACATCCATTATAACAGACCCTGGGGTAAAACGGACATAGCGGGCTATAGCCAATGAGTGCAACACATGATGAGGGTAGAGATTATGGATATCTTTGCGTGAAATCACGTTGATCTTGCCATTCCAATCGGCATAAAGATTGGAAAGGGCTTCAAATTGTTGCTTCTGCAAGGCTGTAAGTGCAGGAAAATAGGTTTCAATACTTTTCACTTTACATCGGCTAATTTAGAGGCAATACTGTTTTCTCTCAACAGTGAGAATATTGCTTCATAAGGAATGAACACCTGTGGGGCATCCAACTGATAGGCGGAATATTCACCCTTGTTATAGGTATAAATAATTCCTTTATCATTCAGTAAAAAATTGCGGTTGGGTACAATCTCGTTTACCCCGAAAAAACCAAGATCCTCCAGTTCTTCCACACTTTTCACATTGCTCTGTTCCAGTAAAAAGGTGATGATAAGACGCTGTAGGGCAGTATCGTAACCTGCATTGAAAATATCATTCTCGGTAACTTGCTTACCGGTACTCAGATTCAACACGTAATTACGATAGGAATCGTAAGAAGCAGCACCTCCCTTGTTATTGGACTGCTTCACCTGGAATGCCAACACACCATACTGATTGTACACAATGGAATCTGACAAATTCTCATAGTACGAATAGAAAAAATCTTCCGTAAAGTGTTCACTGTCGGAAACGTTGATGCCCGGGATAAGAGTGTTGAGCTCACGGATTTCATCCGAACTCTCACGGTAGGTCCTGGCATCAACCGTGTAATTCTCGATATAATTCCGGATATATGCCTGCACAGCATCGGCAGGAGCCAAAGTATCATAGGGGGCACCGAATGTATTCCGGATAAAATACTGCTGTAACATATTCAGGTCCGTTTTATTGCTTCTGACCGGATAAATAAATTCAATCCCTATATTGCAATAGGGATTTGCCGTATCTCCGTCGAGATGGTGACGAGCCGTCAAGCTGATTGTATCGAACACCACGTCATTGTCGACCCTGAACACCCCACTCCCTCCCCTTGGGTTACAAGAAATGAAAAACAACAATGAGACCAGAGACAGCAAGAGAAACGGCATTCTATAATTCATCCCCATAAAGAAATACTTTACAATTATCGCTACAAAATTACACATTTTATCGGGAATAATATTCCCGAACGGTTTCACTTTTTACTATAAATGAGAGGATACATGAACTCCATATCCTCATTTTATACCTAAAGCACTTACATGCTAAAACGACACTGGGACTAATAAGCATGTCCGTCCGATTCCAGATCGTCCAGGTTCAGCTTCTTTTTTTCCAGAGATCTCCATGCATAGAAGATATATGCAACCACGAATGGTACAAGGAGAGACACTATAGCCATCACTGAGAGAGTGAAGTAGGTAGATGAAGAGTTTTGCAGTGTGAGTGAACTCTGCGGATCTATCGACGAAGGATAATAGGCTGTATTGTTATATCCGGCAATGAGCAACAGCATGGTCACTGTCACTATAGTTCCCGTGCCGGCAAACCATATTCCTTTTTTGAATGACGGATTGAGAACCGTTCTGAAAATTCCATACAATACAGCCAGTACACCCAGGATAAAAAACGCCAATATGATGGGCATTTCAATAAAGTTATTCAGATACTTCATCTTTTCCATGTATACCTCTCTTGTGGCCGGATTCACAGCATATCCCTCAGCTACCAATGTCCAGATCAGAAAGACCAGGAAGAAAACCACAAAGGGTATCCCGTTATACAAGGTAAATTTACGGGATCTGTTCTCGAGTACATCATGATCGAGACGGTTCACGAAGAACAGGCTTGCCATTGTACGTGCAAGGAAGAGAACTGCCAGTCCGAGACAGAGGTTTCTCACATTTCCCAATAACTCAAGCCCGTGGAGCGGGTTTTGCCACTGGCTGATAGCAAATCCGGAGGCACCTAATCCAAGGATATTCCCTTTACTGACAGAGAACTCCGATCCGGTAAAGAAAGAAGCTACCACGACTCCCAGCAGGAAGGTACCCAGTACACCGTTCAGAAACAGGAAAGCACGATAGGTTTTCGGACCGAAGATATTCCCGGGCTTGGATTGGTATTCGTATGAAATGGCCTGTAATACAAAGCAAAACAGCAAGATCATCCATGCCCAATAGGCTCCGCCGAAACTGGTCGAATAGAACAGGGGAAACGAGGCGAAGAAAGCGCCTCCAAAAACAACCAAAGTGGTAAAAGTGTATTCCCATTTACGCCCAAGGGCATTGATAAGCAATTTCTTTTCATCCTCTTTTCTTGCAAGAGAACTCAACATGGATTGACCTCCTTGTACAAAAAGCAGGAACACCAGTATTCCGCCAAGCAGGGACATCACAAACCACCAATAATTCTGTAGAAATTCGTAAGTTATCATTGTCTTTATTTTTTAGTCTGTTTAATCATGTAACAAAATCAGGCTTCTTCTCCGGCAACCGGATCTGGACCTTTTTTTATCTGTTTAACCATAATAGTCGCTTCTGCAATAAGCATCCCTGTAAACAAAACTGTGAAAATGACAAAGGTCGCGATGATATTGCCTGATGATACTGCAGATGCAGCCGACTGTACAGGCAGGATATCCTGAATAGTCCACGGCTGCCGTCCCACCTCTGCCACGATCCAACCCGCCTGTCCGGCTATAAAAGGCAATGGTATACTCCACAACGATATGTATAACAGCCATTTGGTTTGAGGTAAAGTTTTTTTGTAAATGAAATAGAGAACGATTGCAAAGAAAAGGATAGAATAGAATCCTATAATCACCATCAGATGGAAAGTGTAGAATGTGAGAGGCACATTGGGGATCAGGTCCTCTTCCGTTTCGAGGTAACCGTAACCGTAATGGGGATAATTTTCTCGGAGAATAGTTTCGTGGTTGGCAGCCCTGACGGCAGCGGCAGCAGCGACGTCGGAATTACCGGCAGCGACAGCAGCTCTCTCCTCTTCCTTCGCACGCTGGTAGTCAGCTATCGCCTGAAAGGCTTTCTTTCCCCGTGCTTTTCTCTCTTCAAAAGAAAGGGCTGTAGTCCCGTCCTGAAGGGCATATCCCCCATCTATAATGTCTTTGATTCCCGGCACGAATGCATTCAAATTGCGATACCCCAGAAACGACAGGAGTTTGGGAATCTCCAGCTTAAAGATATAGGGATCTACCTCATCGTCATACGATTTCTTTGCCGGATTCAACATCCCTATGGCGACCAGACCTGCCCCCTCTTTCCCTTTATAAAGACCTTCCATCGCTGCAAGTTTCATGGGTTGCTTCTGCGATACCTCATAAGCCGAACCATCACCGGTGACAGCCAGCATTACAAAAGCGATCAGGCCTACGATAGCTCCTACTTTTACACTTTTCAGGGCAAAATCTATATGGCGTTTTTTTAGCAGATACCAGGCAGATATACCAGCCACAAAACCAGCTCCAATAGCCCAACCGGAGAAGATTGCATGCAGGAACTTGTTAAATGCCACTGGCGAAAGCACTACAGCCCAGAAGTCGACCATCTCATTGCGTACCGTATCGGGATTAAACTCCATGCCGACCGGGTATTGCATCCATGCGTTGGCGACCAATATCCAGAATGCCGATAAGGTAGCACCGGTGAATACTAACCAGGTAGAAGCCATGTGCATTTTCTTGCTCACCCTGTTCCATCCGAAAAACATGACAGAAATAAATGTGGCTTCCATAAAAAATGCAACGATCCCTTCAATCGCCAGAGGAGCTCCAAAGATATCACCCACGAACCAACTGTAGTTAGACCAGTTGGTACCGAACTGAAACTCCAAGATGATTCCCGTAGCTACTCCGATCGCGAAATTAATGCCGAAGATTTTTTGCCAGAACTTGGCTACATTTTTCCATTTTACATCTCCCGTCCTCACATACATGGTTTCCATAAGGGCCATAATAAGGGCCAACCCAATAGTGAGCGGTACAAATATCCAGTGATAGCCGGCCGTAAGAGCGAATTGCGCTCTCGACCAATTTACTGTAGAGATACTTAGTAGGTCCATAAATTTTGAATATTTAGTCTTTATTATTCCATTGACACCTCTTTTCTAAATATTTACGAGAGGAAAAAGTGTTTTATTGTGATTTTTAAATGAATAAGTTTTGTTTATCTCTTTTTCTCCAAATGAAATTGTCGCAAGAATTACGATTTGTTTTTGTTATCTGGAACTATGCCTGGCCAATTCCTCCTAAGGGAGGAAGGAAACCCGGATCATTTTGAATCCTGATTGTCCCGTTTTGCTGTTCAAATTTATCGATATTATCTTTCAAGGCCATCAGCAACCTCTTCGCATGTTCAGGCGTAAGGATGATCCGTGATTTGACTTTCGCTTTAGGTACCCCCGGCACAATACGGATAAAATCAATCACAAATTCTGACGAGGAATGCGATATAATTGCCAAATTGGAATAGATACCCTGAGCAATCTCATCGCTCAATTCAATCTGTATTTCGTTCTCTTTCTTTATATTTTCCATTATTTAACTGTGAATTTAATTGACGAAATCGAACTATTAAAATAGTTTAAACAAAGAAAAAGAATTTTCCCCAATCTACAAAAGAAAAGAGGAAAATTCTTTCGTTTATAATTTCCACTCCTTATAAGGTAAATCCAGCGAATCCGCCACATTTTTGAATACCACATCTCCTTTGATAATATTCAATCCGTACCTCAAATCGGAATATTTCCTGCAAGCGGCTTCCCATCCATTTTCAACAAGCTTTATCACATAGGGCAACGTGGCATTTGTCAGTGCACGTGTAGAAGTGATGGGAACTGCACCGGGCATATTGGCAACGCAATAATGAACGATTCCATCCACTTCAAAGACGGGATCGGCATGGGTGGTGGGATGTGTCGTTTCGAAACAACCACCCTGATCTACTGAAACATCTACCATTACTGTACCGGATTCCATCTCTTTCAGCATCTCCCTTTTTATCAGGTGCGGAGCCCTGGCACCGACAAGCAAGGTGGCACCGATCACCAAATCGGCAGTTTCAATCGATTCCCTGATCGACATCTCCGTGGAGTAAAGGGTGTCTACGTTGACAGGAAGAATTTCCGACAGGTAACGAAGGCGATTCAAGTTGATATCAAGCAGTTTCACCTTCGCTCCCAGCCCGGCAGCCATCAGTGCTGCATTATGGCCTACGACACCTCCTCCGATGATCACAACTTCGGCCGGCTTCACACCCGGTACTCCTCCCAGTAAAACCCCTTTTCCCCCTTGGGGTTTTTCCAGATACTTGGCTCCTTCCTGCACAGAGAGGCGGCCGGCCACTTCACTCATCGGTGTAAGCAACGGCAGTGATCCGTCCTTATCGTTCATCACCGTTTCATAAGCAATACAGACAGCTCCACTTGAAATCATGGCTTCAGTGAGTTTCTTGTCAGATGCAAAATGAAAATAGGTGAACACTACCTGGTCTCTTTTTATCAGATGATATTCGCTATCAATGGGCTCTTTCACTTTCACGATCATCTCAGAGATTTCATACACCTCCTCAATCGTATCAAGAACAACAGCTCCCGCTTTTATATAGCTTTCATCCGGCAAATTACTCATAATCCCGGCGCCTTTTTGTACATATACCTTGTGTCCCCTGCGTGTAAGCTCAAACACACCATCGGGAGCCATTGCGATTCTCCCCTCCTTCACTTTAATCTCTTTTGGAATTCCTACGATCATAACTATAATGATTTATATGTTGTTGTATAGTATAATATTAGAATAAGCGATAAATTGCTTTAACGGTATTATCCTGAACTGAATGCTCTTTTATAAATTGATAATTTCATCTGCAAAAATAAAAAGAAAAAATAAAACTACAATCTATAGGCGAGGATTTATAAACAGGATGATTTCTCTTTTTTCACGGTTCAACAATCATTTTTAATGACTCTTTCACTGAAAAATTTCTTTCATTACGGATTATGTCGTATTTTTGTGACAATATTTCTGATTTTTCAATCTATAATAAATAATTAGAACAATGGTAAGTTACAAAGAACTGGGTCTTGTAAACTCAAGAGAGATTTTCAGGAAAGCAATCGATGGAGGCTATGCTATTCCGGCTTTCAATTTCAACAACATGGAACAACTTCAGGCCATCATCGCGGCTTGTGTTGAAACGAAGTCACCTGTAATTCTGCAGGTATCAAGCGGCGCACGTAAATACGCCAATCAGACACTATTGCGTTACATGGCTCAGGGAGCTGTGGAATATGCAAAAGAACTGGGTTATGAAATTCCTATCGTGCTGCACCTTGATCATGGTGACAGCTTTGAGCTTTGCAAGAATTGTATCGAGTATGGATTCTCTTCCGTAATGATCGATGGATCTCATCTTCCTTACGAAGAAAATATCGCCCTGACAAAACAGGTAGTGGAATATGCTCACCAGCATGACGTAACCGTAGAAGGAGAACTTGGTGTATTGGCCGGTATTGAAGATGACGTACAGGCAGAACACCACACCTATACCGAACCCGATGAAGTGGTAGATTTTGTAACCCGTACCGGTGTTGACTCGCTGGCTATCTCTATCGGTACTTCTCACGGTGCTTTCAAATTTACGCCTGCACAATGCACCCGCAACGAAGATGGCGTATTGGTTCCTCCCCCATTGCGTTTCGATATCCTGAAAGAGATCGAAAAAAGAATCCCCGGATTCCCCATCGTACTCCACGGTTCATCTTCTGTTCCACAGCAGTATGTGAAGACCATCAACCAATACGGAGGAAAACTGGACGATTCAATCGGTATTCCCGAAGAGCAACTGCGCGAAGCTGCCAAATCAGCGGTATGTAAGATCAATATCGACTCCGACGGACGTCTGGCTATGACTGCTGCTATCCGTGAAGTATTCGCCAACAAACCGGCTGAATTCGACCCACGCAAATACCTCGGCCCGGCTCGCGACGAGTTGAAGAAGCTTTATATGCACAAAACTGAAAGTGTATTGGGAAGCGCCGGAAAAGCGTAAACATTACATTTCAATAATATCAATCCCGGCTATCCAACAGATAGTCGGGATTTTTTTTAAGTATATATTATTGAGAAAACAGAATTCAAACAGAATTTTAACATTTTATTTCTTGCCTGATTATTCCTTATAGAAAGAAGCTATTATTAATAATTAAATTTTCAACAAAATGAAAAAAATAATATTCTTTTCCATTATTTTATTATTGTTCGCTTGCATAAGAGACCAAAAGGGAGATGGATCTTCCCATTTGTCCGTTATTCAGGTTGGGACTCCCGATGATAACATTTTCCCATTATCCTCATTATCTGATACCTTCTATGTAAGATTGGAAACGAATGATTCCTGTTTGATAAAAGATGTAAGAAGAATATTTTATCTCGATGACGAAATCATTATAGGTAGCGATAATTCTATTCTGTTTTTTGATAAAACTAAGCTATTAGGTAATTTTGTAATTGATGCGATAAAATACCATGTAAGTTTTTATTCGGATAAAAACTATTTATTTACTATTGCTGACAATGAGTTATACCTTGATGGAAAAGGACATTTCGTGGATTCAGCATTGAAAAACCATTTAGGCAACATAGTAATAGATGATAATCCCATTATAAGAACCTGTAAAGTAGAGCACTGACAAACAGGTATAGCCTGAATTATTCAAGCGTTAGTTATACTATTCGCTGTGAAAAATCGGTTAGTGCCTTATTAAATCGTGTCTCCTCAAGCAAATCATCCAACGAGATATGCATCCTGTAACGCCAGTAGTGCTCCGGATTGGCAGGTATATTGATCCGTTCGGAAGCGATATCGGGATTGCGTAACTTTTCATCAATGGACAGCCAATCCTGTAGGGGCAATATCACCCACATGGCCGAAGAATGAAGATGATTTTCGATAATTTGCCGGCAGATATCGGTAGTGCATTCGGCTGGTGCAACACCTTCACGATGTAATACCTCGTTGTAGTAGTGTTGTGTCAGCTCACGGTTCTCCGTCCACCATAGACGCAGAGGCGACATATCATGTGTGGAAGTGGTACAGACGGAGAGATAGGGCAATCGCTGCAGGTCGGTGAAAGTAGCATGGAGGTCTTTGGGCATCCGTTCAATCTCCAGGCTCAACATCTCCAACTCCTGCATGACGTCCGGCACACAATCGGGCACCATCCCCAGGTCCTCACCACAAACCATCATCCTGGTGGATGAGATGAGCACCGGTAGTTTCTTCATTGCCTCTTCCCGCCAGAAATGGTCATGACGGTGATAATAGAATTCATCATACAAGCGGTTGAACGCCTCTTTCACAGGATCGTCGAGATATTTATACGAGTAAGTATATTGTGCTGTAATGCGCGGATGAAAACGACAGCAATCCCGGGAATCGAATACGAATAGTACCTCAGAGCACAGCAATATAAGCCCGTCGCAAATCACAATATCCTTGTTATTCTTTTTATTATCAAAAAGTTCCTTTATTTTTCGTTGTGTATCACAGTGAGGTTTCAATCTGAACCTCTGCCATCCGCTTATCTCCAGGTATTCCCGCTTCACCTCTTCTGCATACTCACCAAAAATATCATCTAAAAACGCCTCATGGATAAAAGGTTGTACCATCCGCTCTTTATCAAAAGGGATTCCGGCACGAAGGATATCATCCACAGTGAAAGGAAGGGCCGGCCTGAAATGTCCGAGTGATCCCTGCACCGCATCGAGCGGTATTTCCCAGATACGGAAAAAACCCAGGATATGATCGATCCGATAAGCGTCGAAGTAATCTGCCATTTTTCTGAAACGGGCGATCCACCACGCATATCCGTCCTGTTCCATCCTGTTCCAATTGTAAGTAGGAAAACCCCAGTTCTGGCCAAAGAAAGAAAAATCATCCGGAGGAGCACCGGTTTGTGTATCCATATAAAAAAGTTCAGGAGCGATCCATGCATCAATACTGTTTCGGCTTATACCAATGGGGATATCTCCTTTGAGTACCACTCCCCTTTCATTGGCATATATCTTTGCCTCGGAGAATTGCCGATATAACAGGTATTGAAGGAAAGCCCAATATTGTGTTTCTGCCTCTGCTTCGGTATCATTATCGACCATCTCCCTTAATAACGTTTCATTATAACCTGCATACTCTCCCCATGCCCTGAAGTCGGGATTATCATATTTATCGCGCAAATAACAGTAACAGACATAAGGGAACAGCCATGATCGGTTTTCTTCACGGAAAGCAAGATATCCCTCTGAAGCAAGCACCGTCTCTCCATCCTGCAGGTAAAGTTCGCGGCTATACCGCATTTTTAACGACAACACCTTTTCGTAGTCCAGCTCGGGAAGGAGGTTTAGCACCTTTGCTTCTTTCCGAAAAGCCTGCTGCTTTCCCTTGCCTTTCAAAGGAAAATCGCTACAGCCCAGATATATGGGATGAAGGGCAAAGGCTGATATGGCGCTATAGGGATAGGAGTCGCGCCATGTCTTAGTCGATGTAGTATCATTTACCGGCAGTAACTGGACCAATTGCTGTCCTGTAAGCCGAACCCAATCGATCATCTTACGAAGATCGGCAAAATCACCAATCCCAAAGCTCTTGTCCGTTCTCAGCGAAAAAACAGGAATGGCAGTTCCGGTCCCACGGTAAGCGAAATGATGATATTGAAAGAGAAGACCTGCTTCCACCCGCACTCTGTCTCCGGGATACGCGGCCTGTGCCATTAAAATACGGTTGCCACCATCTTCCCAATGTACAACTTCACCGGTATTCCCAACAATTACAAATTTGTATTCACTCCTTGACGGTAGTTTTTTTGCATCGAGGGTTATCATCCACTCCCCTTCACCAATATAAGAAAGAGTTTTAGCTAATTTCAGATCCCATCCCCCCAGATAATCCCCCTCACCGCTTATCATCAATTTCTGATCGCGGACAACATAAGGACAGATCACATGCAACAAGAGTGATTGTGAAAAATACCTTGCAGGAAGAGGAGTGATTTCATGCCGAAAAACAGTATCAGTAAAAACGGTAGAATAAAGGTATGAATGTAATGGTTTATCCTTCCAAAAATCCTGAATAATAAACTCTTTCTTACCTTTTGTTATATGAAGCTTTCGGTTCTTCCCCCATTCACGCCGAACAGTGGAGCCTCCTTTTCTGATAAAATAGTAATATGCGATATCGGTCGTCTCATCAATATTTACTTCTGTCGACCAATTGTCACCATCAGCATTCAGGACAATGGCCTTGTCTTCATTCAAATTCCCCAGTTCAACTGTTGTCCCGCACAGACAGACCTGTTCTTCCCGGCCAATATGATAATTGATGATGAAAGCAAGGCGTGCCATTTAGAGGAAGATAAGGATCAACAGCTGTGCAGTGATCACCCTGAGGAACATCGTAAGCGGATATACAGTAGCATAGCTCACCGCCGGTATATCATTCCCGGCAGTCGAGTTGGCATAGGACAATGCAGGAGGATCAGTCATACTACCGGCTATTAACCCCATCAGTGTGAAGTAATTCAGTTTGTATATTTTCCTGCCGATAATTCCAATAATCAACAGAGGTACAACGGTAATGATCACGCCATAGCCCACCCATTTATATCCACCATTCACCACAGTATCCACGAAATTTTCGCCGGCTCCGAGTCCTACGCAGGCAAGGAAGAGGGCGATACCGATCTCCCGCAGCATCAGATTGGCGCTCATCGTGGTGTAAGTCACGATTTTATACTTTGGCCCGAATTTACTGATCAGTATAGCCACGATAAGCGGCCCACCTGCCAGCCCCAGTTTCACAGGCTGAGGAACACCAGGGATCATAAACGGAATACTTCCTACCAATACCCCTACAGCAATCCCTATAAAGATAGAGATCAGGTTGGGTTCTCTTAGCCGCTTCAATGAATTACCAAGGAATTTCTCTACATTGGCGATAGCTTCTTCCGAACCTACAACTGTCACCCGGTCTCCCAGTTGCAGTTGGAGTCTGGAATCGGCAATCAGATCAACCCCGGCACGGTTCACGCGGGTAATATTGATACCGAATAGGTTTCGTAATTTCAGGCTGCCAATGGAACGTCCATTGATAGCCGGCTTGGTAATCGATATTCTCCGTGAAACCAATTGTGAATCCAATTTGTTCCATTCTCCCTTGTCCATATCGATACGTTGGCCAATGAACGCTTCAATCACATCAATATTCTTCAGGTTCGAAACAACCAGCAGCCTGTCGTTCTCTTCGAGTATTGTCTCCGTTTGAGGAACGTCCAGCACTCCGGTTCTGGCATGCAATACTCTCGATATGACAAACTCCTTATCGATAAGCCGCTTCACCTGACGGATATTTTTTCCAAAGATAGAGGGATTGATCACCTGTAAAGAGTACATGTGTGCTTCCATCATCTTTGAGGCGTCATTATTATCTATTAAACTGATCTCTTTTGCAAAATTGATCTTGAAGATATATCTGAAAAGGACGATACTCATTATGATTCCCACTACCCCCAATGGATAGGCGACCGCATAGGCTGTAGCAATAGTAGGATCGGTAGTCCCTGTCACATCGGTATAGGTCTGTTGAGCGGCTCCCAGTCCAGGAGTATTGGTAACAGCTCCCGACAATATTCCGACCATGGTAGCAATAGGTAATCCGGTTACTAAATGTATAATATAGGTGATAAGGACACCCAGCAATACCACACCGGAAGCCAGCATATTCAGTGTGATACCTCCCTGTTTAAACGATGAAAAGAAGCTGGGTCCCACTTGCATCCCTATGGAGTAGATAAAGAGGATCAATCCGAATTCCTTTAGGAAATGGAGTACATGTTCGTCGATATGGAGACCGATATGACCGAGAAAGATACCAAAAAAGAGAATCCATGTTGTCCCTAGAGAAATACCGAAGATCTTTATCCTGCCCAATAACAGTCCCACTGAGATCACCAGAGCCATCACAAGAATTGAATGCGCTATACCCGTCCCGGTAATTAATTCTATCAACCACTCCATATTTAATAACCTAAAAAATAGTTAATTTATCAATTTTTTCTAAAATTAGGCGCAAAGGTAGCGCTTATTTTATTGATAACAAAATGTAACAGCAACCCATTGGTCAATTTCCACAAAGTGAAGGTAAGTCAATCCCTGCGTTTCGGCTTCAGCACGGATAACCGGAATATCTTCCTTATAAAAACCACTCATTATCAGCAGTCCACTTCTGTTCAGAACCTGCCTGTAAGCCAACATATCCTGCAAGAGAATATTCCTGTTAATATTTGCCAGTATCACGTCATAACTTTCATCGCCAAGTAGTTCGGCACCACCCTCAAGCAACCTGATATTACCGATACCATTCAACCGCGCGTTTTCCATCGCATTCCGGTATGCCCATTCGTCAATATCAATGGCAGTTACCGGCGATGCACCTCTCATGGAGGCCAGGATAGCCAACACAGCGGTACCGCAACCCATATCAAGGAGCGACTTGCCCTGAAGATCCATTTTCAACAATTCCCTCATCATCAATTCAGTTGTTTGATGATGCCCTGTCCCGAACGACATTTTGGGATCTATCAATATCGGGTATTTGAATTCACCTTCAATGGTGTGGAACGAACTATAGATACAGAGTAAATCATCAATGATTACAGGCTGAAAGTAATTCTTCTCCCACTCTTCATTCCAGTTTTTATCTTCCATCTTACGGTAGGTATAAGTAATCTTACCTTCAATGGGGAAATCGGAGAGAACCTGATCCACTTTTTCCAATGAGAAGGCGGACAAAGGAACATATGCATCCACTCCTGTTTCGGTTTGGACAAACGTTTCGAAGCCTATTTCACCCATCAGGGCCGAGAGGACATCTGTCAAGGTTTCATTGTTGGGTTCACAACTGAATTGAAATTCTATATACTGCATGATCACTATTCAAAAGAAAAGACAAAGGTAATCTAAATTTCTTCATCTTTACAGCGACACCAAAAAATGTAAAAATCATTTTGTTTAGGTTACTCATTTGTTTATTTGTGTTACAATTGCGTTTGATTCTATCCATAAGGGTCTAAACTTATTTTTTTTTGTTCTATTTTTATCCGGCTAAAAAATTACTCGTTTCTCGTGATAACATAATCCGGACGAATTCGTCCTTAATATATCAATTGGTGAGAATGCGCATAAAAATTAGATTACATGATGATAAAAAAAGCTATATTATTGATCACTTTATTGATTGGCTCCTCTTTTCTGCTCCTTTCTTATGGACAGAATGCCAATGCTGAAGATCTGATTCATGAAGGAGTGGACCTGCATGATGAAGGTAAATTTGAAGAGGCCATTCAAAAATATAATGAAGCACTTGCACTTGACCCGCAATCGGTACAGGCGACTTATGAATTATCTTTATCTTATCTAGCCTTGCAGGACTATCAGAATGCATCGAAGTATAGTACTACGGTAATCAATTCGGGAAACAAACAATTGCTATCCGGTGCATACGCTGTGAAGAGTGAAGCGCTGGCCGGATTGGACAAGGTTGATGAGGCCATCTCACTGCTTCAGGAAGGATTGGTAAAAAATGGTGACGAATACCTGCTACATTTCAATCTTGCATTGAACTATTATAATAAGGAAGATATAGAAAGAACGCTGGATCATGTAAAAAAAGCCATTGATCTGGATAAATCACACAGCGGTGCTTTTTTATTGTATGCCCATGCGTTAAAAGACAAAGGACTATGGGTACAAAGTATATTATCGTACCAGATGTTTCTTTTGATAGAACCTGACAGTAAACGATCGAAGAACGCTTTCGAGGAAATGTTGCAAACTATGTGTATCAAAACGGTCGAAGAACCCGTACAAAGTTCGTTCATCCGACAGCAGATGATGCGAAATAAGCCCGACACCCAATCGCAACAAGATAAAATTCCGCCATTAGGTATTAAAGAAGGATTGAACAGGGATATTGTATATCAATCCATTACCTCCACACTTGACTCTCTGAAGAAGACGCCGGTGGAAGAAGATGAATATACTCTCTTCAAGACGGTCAACAAAGAGATCATGAAAGTCTTGGTCAGTGAAAGTGTGGGAATCAAGGAAGGTGTCTTCTGGACTTTTTATATCCCCTTCTTTTCTCATATTGCAGAATCGGAATATTACGATACGTTTTGCCGCTACATCAGTGTCTCTTATTTTCCCGAATCGTTGGAATGGTGGCAACAAAACCCGAGTGAGGCTGTCGATTTCGTAATCTGGTTTGAAAAAGGAGACGACGACTGATATAAAATTAATAAAATCTTTTACCTTTGCAACGAATTCCACATAAAAAGGAAATGAATAACGAGGAACAGTTACTGGAGGAATTACGTGATCCGCAGACAAGTCGTAAAGGTTTTGCCAGACTCGTTTCCGAGTACAGCGAGAGACTCTATTGGCAGATACGCAAAATGGTACTCTCCCATGATGATGCGAATGACATCCTGCAGGATGTATTCATCAAAGCATGGATGAACCTGGAAAATTTCAGGGGTGAGGCAAAACTCACCACCTGGTTATATCGTATTGCCATCAATGAAAGCATCACTTTCCTAAACAAAAAGAGAAGTCAAAATCACACCTCCCTCGACGAGGATGATTCGTTCCTGATCAATACATTGGAGAGTGATCCCTATTTTGATGGTGACGAGGCTCAAAAACTCCTACAAAAAGCGATCCTCACTCTTCCGGAGAAACAACGTCTCGTTTTTCATATGAAGTATTCAGAGGAGATGAAGTATGAAGATATCTCCGATATTCTGGGCACTTCGGTAGGTGCACTCAAAGCATCCTATCATCATGCGGTCAAAAAAATTGAGAAATTTTTAAGTGAACCGCATTAAACCATTTATCAATCATTAAGTCTATTCAACAGAGCAGCGCAAAAGTAAAAGGTATGGAGACAAAAATTAACAAATTAGAAGAAATAGATAAGACTACAAATCCTTTTAAAGTTCCCGAAAATTATTTCGCGCAATTGAATGAAGAAATAATGAATCGCTTACCGGAAAAGGAAATAGTAACTCCCCAACCGGTCTCTATGTGGGACAAGATGAAACCCTGGGTTTATCTGGCTGCTATGTTTATCGGACTCTACTTCACCGTCAACTATCTGAAGAAGTCTCCCGGAAGTGGTAATCCTACTGAAAATCAAATGATTTCTCAACAAATGTTATCAAGTTCATCGGTGAGTACGGAAAACTACTGGTCTACTGTACAGATAACCGAAGAAGAATTCTATCAGTATCTCGAAGAGCAGTTGATTGACGACAGTTACTTTGATATGTATCATCAATATTATTTAAACTGAAAGTATCATACATCATTAAAAAACAAATTTTGTAATGAGAAGAAGTGTTTTTTTGCTTTTATGTGCTTTTATACTACCTGTTAATTTTTTTATTCTCTCTGCCCAGACTCCTCAAAACAGAAAAATGAATATGGCAGATTATGAGAAAAGGAAAAAAGAATATGTAACGAAAGAGGCGGGACTCACGCAGGAAGAGGCGACCAAATATTTCCCTTTGAGTAATGAACTGACACAAAAGAAATTTAATCTGCATAAGAGTCATCGGGATAAGATCGAGAAAATCAAAGAGAACAGCAATATTTCCGAAAAGGAATACAAAAAAATGCTGGAAGACGATGTGGAAATAAAACTCAAAGAGGCTGCCCTTGACAAGGAATATTCCGCTAAATTTGAAAAAGTGCTCTCTCCTGAGAAACTGTATAAAGCCCAGCAAGCCGAAAGAGATTTTATTCAACGGGAAGTGACGAATTTCAGAAAAACTACAAATCAAAAGTAACAATTACGTTTCCTGTACCCAGCACAGATGCCAACCTGTTGGATTATCTTAAACTTCACTTCAACTTAAACCTCACATTTAGCAGGAGACTTCTCGGACGCAGATTGTACCTGTAATAATAGGTACTTAAATTTGTGTAGGAAGCCGAAATATATTGTTTTACATTAAAAAGGTTATTACACTCCAGTTCCCATTCCGTCTTTCCATTCTTGTAACGCATCCTGGCATCGAGGAAAGTTGTATTGCGATTATTCACCGCACTATTGTAACGGTAGTCCCCGCTCAGGTTGATACCAAAACTTTTCGTCGGATTAACCCAGATACCTGCCGAATGATTCTGGCTGCGGATAGCCGGGAACCTTGTCGGTAATTCCTCTGAGAAACTCCAGCTTTTCGACCATCCGAAACTATAACTCAGATTGATGAATGTGGAAGGTGTGGTATTAATGGAGGCACCCGCATTATAACCTTCCGAACGATAGGTCAGGATTTCATCCTGGATCAATTGGTCCCCCCGGCCTTCGCTGTAACCGCCCGACACATTGAGGGTAGTTTTCCAGAAATCGAAGCCTTTACTGCCACTGAAGTTGAATCCATAATTTTCGGATTGCGTAGGCTGGTCGATGGTTTTCTTCACCTGCATGATGCCATTGTAATCGAAGCCGTAGAGCAGATTGCTCCACGATTTTCCATAGTTGGCGCCCATATTGAAAAAGAGCTGACGGAACGCATCGCGGTATTGCAGCGAGATATTTGCTCCTCCCGAACGCGATTCAAACAGGTGATCAATTGTGTTACGGAGCAGACTGCGGTAGGAATGCATGATGTAACCCGTGTAGGCATTACCCATGTTTCCATAGTTCTTTTGAAAGTTTCCACCCATGGAGGCAGCAAGTTCGCGTGTAAGGTCGTAGGAAACCTTGAGGGACGGGTTGATAATCCAGCGGTTGTACTGCGTGGATTTGTCCGGTATCCGGTCGTTTATCGCCAGGGTGTGGTTGACGACGGGAATAGCCAGGGTGACTTTTAATCTTCCATTGTTGCTGTAGGTATAATTCTGGTTAATACCCACCTGACAGGTGTTATACCAAAGGTCGTTCTTCAGTGAATCGGCGGCAGTAACAAACAGGCTAGCGGTATCCGTTCCGGTCAATTCGGTATCCAGGCCCTTCAGGTCCACACTACCCCAAATTCCATAATCAATGTTTACATTCCTTACCTTCAACCCGTAGGAAGTCCTGAGCGATGAGGAGAGATTATTCGAAACCACACTTTGCTCCAACGAAGACAGGTTCTTGCTACCGAAATAATTTGCAGGCGTGACCGTCAAGTTGTGGGGGCTATGGTTGTAAGCCACTGAAAAAAAGATTTTGTAGTTCTTTTTCCCGATTTCCTTTATAAAATCCAGGGAGTTGTCTACCGAAAAAGCGGGTTTGGACAAATACTGCGACAGGGTTTCGTTCATATCGCCGACATTGCTCCGGGTAATACCCGTTCCCCGGTCGTTATTCCAGTTTCCCTTTATATTCAATGAATTGTTGAAGAAGTTTTTTTCAGCGTTGGAATTCAGTTTAACCGACATTTCCAGATTGTTGGTCCTGGTAAGGCTTTTGATACTTTCTTCGATCCGCACGGAACTGTCGCCGGGTAGAAACTGTTCGGAAAGAGAATAGCCTTCCTTTTCCACACGGTCGTTATAGTAAATGGCGCTGAGCGTCATTTCCATATCCTTGTCCAGTTTAAACAACTGGTTCGTGGTGATGCTGTTGCTTATATTGTCGATATATCTGTTCTTGCCTACCGGAGGGGTGGAGGGTGCGGCAACGGAGAGCATGCTGACATCTTCCAGGCCTCCTCCATAGCCATGGTCGTAGCCCCTGTGCATGCCGATTTCAGCACTCAAATCCCTTGCGGCGTTATTCCCCTTGTAAGTAGTCATGTTTTGTTTTCTGGAGGCAAAATACATCGCCGCCAATTCCGCATTCCACATGGCCGGTTCATAACCTGCTCCCGCCAGGGCTGTCATGATCAGTTTACCCCTGGCACTCTCCTTCAGTTTGAGGTTGATTGCCGCAGCATCGGAAAAGACCTTGTCTGCCAACACCTTGATCGGTTGGTGATTCTCCATGACCTGGACAGTGGACACATCTTTGGCCTCAATATTTTTGGTGGCGATGCCATAACGGCCCTGCAGGAGGTCCAGGTTCTCGATATAGAATTTGTTGATAGGTTTCTGGTTGTAAGAAATGGTTCCCGACGCATCCACCTTGATGCCCGGCATCTTCTTCAACACATCCTCGATGGTACGGTCATTCTGCCGCGTGTAGGCACTGACCGAATAGCTGAGCGTATCCCCGTTGCGACGGATGGGTGCAGCGGTGACCGTCACCTCTTTCAACTCCATGGCTTTCTCCTCAATGCTGAAATCGACCTGTCCAGGGCGGTTGGGCACGATACGGCTATGCTTCCCCACTGAAACGCCGGAAGCGGTAACCACAAGGGAATCGACTGTTCCCTTGTATGTAAGGCTGTATCTTCCTTCCCCATCGGTTGTTGTAAATCCCGTAATCGCGTTGCTTCCCTTGGCCTGCACGGTAACAGTGACGGTCAATGGCTCTCCCCGCTTATTTTTAACAGTGCCGCTAAGTGTCGTCTGGGTATATGAGAACAAGGGTATAAGCACGGAGAAAATAGAAAGAAACAGCTGTTTCATACTATTACATTTTTATTTATTCCAATTCCAACGGATTATAAGGCGCCTGACGTTCCTCGTAGGATGACGGGTTGCCTGGATCGCTAAAACGAAGAGCAGCTGTTCCAGTCGTGGCCAATGATATATTAAAATAGTCCTCCTGTATCTCCTTTTTATTTTTCCACAATTTTTTCCTGTCCGTTTTCATATACCGTTCAAAAGCCTTGTTCTCTTTAATTGGGAATTTTTGTTTGTGGTGTTCAATCCCGACACATTCAAAGGAATAGAGTTTATCCTTGTCATACGCCTTCAGGATCAGACCGGGCAATCCCCCAAGCTTCCATGGACCATTGCTGACCGGAATATCCATCGAGAACCATGCCGTATATTCCCGGCCCCTGAACTTACATGTCGCCTTCTGGCACAAGTAACCGGCCACAGTCTGCGTTTCGTCGTCCACCTCCCAATCCAGCACAGGAAGGGGTTCCGAATACCGTGCATCGAGTTTTTCCAAACCAAATGGCATACGGGCATATTCCGTCAATTCTTTTTTTGAAAAATCCTTGAAGTATTCCGAATGCAGGTATTCCGACCATCCTTTAAATTTTCCTTTGGGACCAAGCTGAAAGGGTGCCATCTTGTCCCGGACAGTGGGATTTTTTTTCTTCCAGTCCGTTACTAATGAATCACTGTTGTACACATAGTAACTATAGTATCTGGACAGTTGAGGGCCGATCTCCAGGCATTGTAGGTCGTCATACGTTTCCGGATCGCCAATGTCCGTGGCATTCAAGGCGTAAAAAACCTTGATATTCCCGGAATCAACTTCCTTCATAGTCAAATTAATGAAAGAGCGGGGTGCGCTCGGATTGACATAATGTATCTGTGGTTCTTCTGTTAAGTCTTCTTGTGCAAAATTAACTCCAATAGAAAGGGCACAAAATAAAAAGATGAATACTACTTTTTTCATAATGAATTCTATTAATGTTATATATAATTCACATTTTACATTTAACCATTCTTAATGATTGTGCATGATAGCAAAGATAGAGGGTTATTTTATAAATGGACGAAAATTTTGGTGGACAAATGAATGTTCGTAATTCCATTTAAATATATTATTATCAAAATATTAATATATAAATAAGATAAATAGAAGTGGACAAATAATTATGTGACTCAATAAATTGCAAAACGCTACTGCAAATACACTTTTAAGTACAGGCCTTTTTTTTTACTTGATTTATGCGACAAAACCACGTTTTTGACAACTAAACAATATCTATCAGGGATTGTTATTTTATCAGAATCAATTTTATTCACTATAAACCTCAAAATAATATTTTTATGAAGAAATTTAGATTATTTTTATTTCTGGTTTTAGCCGGATTTACCTTAAATACGACTGCCGATGCTTGTACACGAGTGGTATATACAGGCCCGGAAAATACTGTCATCACAGCCCGTTCAATGGACTGGAAGAGTGAGATCGATGCGAATTTATGGGTATTCCCTAAAGGAATACAACGCAGTGGAGAAGTCGGTCCGCTTTCGGTGAAATGGACATCTAAGTACGGGAGCATTATCGCCAGTGCCTGGGATATAGCAACTGCCGACGGAATGAACGAAAAAGGGTTAGTAGCTAATATCTTGTGGTTGGCAGAATCCGAATATCCAAAATTTAATCCTCAGGGAACTAAACAGGGATTGTCTATCTCTTTGTGGGCACAGTATGTACTGGATAACTTTGCATCGGTGGAAGAAGCTGTCAACTATCTCAAAGACGAACCCTTTGTGCTGGTAAGTGATTACATTCCAGACACCGATAAATTTACGACACTTCATCTTTCTATATCGGATGCCCAAGGAGATAATGCTATTTTTGAATATATAAACGGAAAACTGGTGGTTCACCACGATCCCTCTTATGTGGTTATGACCAATTCGCCCGTTTTCGATCAACAATTGGCATTAAATGAATACTGGAAAGGAATACCCGGCACAGTTATGTTACCGGGTACTAACCGTGCGGCCGACCGTTTCGTGCGGGCATGGTATTATATCCACGCGATTCCACAAACCAATGATATACGCACTTCTGTTGCCAGTGTATTCAGTGTTATACGCAATTGCTCCGTGCCTTTTGGTATTTCTTCTGAAACAGAACCGAATATATCTTCCACTCGTTGGAGATCGGTCTCTGACCAGAAGAATCTGGCCTATTTCTTCGAAACAGCACTTACTCCTAATACATTCTGGGTCAGCCTCAAGGATTTCGATCTGAGCGAAAAGGGAAAGGTGATGAAGCTGAGCCTGGATAACTTTGCCACATACAGCGGCAGGGCAAACAGTTCGTTCGTACCGACAACCGCTTTCAAGTTTCTGGGAATTTAAGGCCGATTGATTAACAAGTTTCTTAACCGGGGATCAATTTATTTTTCCAAGCTTCTATATAGGATTTTTCAGCAGAGCTTCAGTATCCGATTCCCGGTATAATATCTTACCAGCTATAAGGATATAAGGTATTATTCCTTGTGAGCGGTAGTCCTGTAAGTCCTGCGGCTGACTTTCAAGATAACGGATTTTGACACGTTCCTGCCTATTTCCAGGTTGTTGTCTTGTATTGAGTAAGTACCTTACGGCATTGGAGAAAAGGGGCGTTACAATCATTGGAACACAAAAATAGTCATTCTTTCTATAGTTGAATTTGATAAAGTTCTCAGTGTGCTTCAATGAGGTCTCATACCGTTAGACAGTCGCTGGGGCCATGTCTTTTTACCCATCAATTTATGACATCGCTCATTATGCTCTCTAAATATATCCAGCAACATGATAAACCGATTTGTCCTTTCTTCCTAAATATTGATTGACAATGTCTTTTGGCGTGATCTTGACCTTATCAAATTCCATTTCGTGATAAATCTGCATGATTCGTATACGGATGGTATCTAATCTAAAATTGAACTCTTGGTCTTCATTACTGTCCCCGATTGAGCGTTCGGCAATTGCATTCCAATTTTCAGGTTCCACCTTAAGGCTAATGGAAGTTTCGCAACGTTGTCCATTTACAGTAACACGTAGGAATACAGATGATTTACCATCTTTAGTAACCCTTGATGCTTTTACGAAAAATAGGATTTTAAACGTTATTCTTTTCATACTTTCTGCACATTTAATCGTTAATTCAAAAGTATGAAATGCGGGTAGAATCAAGGCTAAGCAGGAAATTGCAAAACACTGAAAAATAACATTATAACCCTAAATCGGGGACACTTTTTGCCTTTCAGGAACTGTCTCCGAATTTGTCTCCAAAAGGTGCTTAAAAACGCTATTTTTTGCAGTATACTCAAAAACAAAAAATCCCGTAAACGTCCAATTTACAGGATTTTTATTTATTTAGCTTTTTCTCTTTGTGGAGCTGGAGGGAGTCGAACCCTCGTCCAAACGAGGAAGCAATCTGCTTTCTACATGCTTATCTTCATTTTGGTTGTCGGGAAGGAGCGCGACTGAAGCCACCATACTCCATCCTTATCTTCTTAATTTCGGAAAGGTACCGAAGTCTCACCTATCCTATCTCCGATTTACCTGCACCACCTGATCGGAATGCTTCGAAGCCACAGCTTCCGGGTGATGTCTTGTCCTGACACCTGGGCCAGGATTAAGCGATCGATCTACTATACTTCGATCACGCAGCAAGAGCGTAATTGTTATTGCCAGTTAATTGTTTGACGTTTGAGATTAAAGTGCAAACCGACAACGCACTGCATGCTTACAAACCTCTTCTACCCGCTGTCAAAACCGGTCAACCCCGAGTATCTTTTCCCTTGCGCTCAAGGAAATTAGAGATTACAAAGATAATGATTTTTATTGAAACAAAAAATCTCACCTCAGATTGAGATATTCAAATAAATCATATTCAATTTTTTAAATCCGGAAATACCGGAAATAAGTGTTGAAAAAAGGAAGTTTTGATTCCTTACATCTCAAGTCCTACATCCTAAATCTAAAATCTAAAAGTCTTGAATCTAAAAATCTTGGTTCTTCATTACGGCAGTCTTTCGAAATCTATCTCCGGCGGTTGATTACCAGCTGTCTTCTGGAATCTTGAATGAAATTCGGTAGAGTCGTGAAAGAAGCCGCAGTTTTTCAGGTAAAACCGGTTCGAATGTGAATCGTATCCACCCTGATAATCAATACGGACACCCGTCTTAGCTGTAGCGTCATAAGTGAATGATGCTTCTGTACCGGATATCCATTTACCTGATTTTGTAAGGAACCATTGATTTCCAAAGAAGACCATCCGTGTGAGATATCCTTGTTCGGGACTGAAATTTTCCAGAAACGAATGAGCACGCTTGTAGTAGGTATTGGTCTTCGGGCGAAGGAAGGAGGCGATAAGCCGCCATTGATCCTCTTCGGGAGCGAAAAACCACGAAGTATAGATTGTATTACCTTTATCATCGGGAGTTATACGGGTAAGAAAACGATAACTATACCCTACCTTCCACGGATATCGCAAGAAGCTTTGCCCTCCCGATCCTTCATTTCCAAATTCACCGGTGTACACATCGTTCCCCTTTTTAAGCATTACAATCTTCATGCTGTCGGGGATCTGCTTCGGATCTTGCGTCTCAAACGGGCTCCAGACAGAAAAGAGCACTCTCCGTTCATTTTCGGAATTGCACTGCATCCCGAAATAACCCTCACCAAATCCATTTGCCATATAATAGCTTCCAATAACATCATTATGTAAAGGGACGGTTATCTCATTGTAAAACCATTCAATGGTATCTTCCGGCATAGTATAAGAAAGATGTACCGATGGTCCCCGACGTCCCCAATAGTCGGCAAAGTCATCCACAAAAACCATTTTATCGTCTTCACTTGCAATGGTCAACGATCTGATTTCACCAAAATTATCTCCCGTCTTCGACACTCCCTGCAATGTAATCGCAGTATAACCCGGCCCGACAATATGGAAGGGCTTCAATTCCATATTAAACTCTCCGGCATTCAATTTGATTTTCCGAGTTTGGCTTAACTTGACGCCTTGAGATCCTATACCTACTTTTATCTGTGATTTTCCTTCGGCAAGTAGACCATTAACGGTTACCCGTATCGTCTGTGGTTTGGAAAAGTAGACGAAGGCCTTTATCTCACTCTTCGGATCCGTCCATTTTTCTATACCATTACGACCAATTCTGGCACCATCATGATGAGAAGTAACATAAGCATTACCACTCAACCGTACCTCTTTGCGGGTGACGGTTTGTGCAGACAGGTAGGATGCAAATAAAAGAATGCAAAACAAAAAAGACAATTTGGTATTCATTGGATATACACTTGAAAATTATGATCTTAATAAAAACAAGAAAAAAGAGATCAAGACTCCGACAAAATTACATTAATTCCTTTTACAAACCCTCAAAATAAGCTACTTTTGTACTTCAATTTATGGAACCAACAACATGAACAAAATCGTTTCGAAAGAACAGTTATCCGACAGAGTGGTAAAGTTCGAAGTGGAAGCCCCGCTAATTGCCAAAAGCCGCAGAGCAGGACATTTCGTGATCGTACGTGTAGGAAAAAAAGGAGAACGTGTACCTTATACTATTGCCGATGCGGATGTAAAAAAAGGAACCATCACATTGGTCATACAAAAGGTCGGAAGATCATCCCAGAAAGTATGTGAACTGAATGCAGGTGATTACATTACCGATATGGTAGGACCTCTCGGGAAAGCCACCCATATCGAGAATTTCGGAACGATTGTCTGTGCAGGTGGAGGTGTAGGTATTGCACCGATGCTTCCTATCATGAAGGCGATGAAAGAAGCGGGAAACAGGGTAGTTTCCGTACTTGCAGCCAGAACGAAAGACCTGATTATCCTCGAGGATCAGGTACATGAATATTCCGATGAAGTAATCATCATGACCGACGACGGATCTTCGGGTGAGAAAGGATTAATCACTGCCGGCGTGGAGAAAGTAATCCAACGTGAGAAAGTCGATCTGTGTGTGACTATCGGTCCTGCCGTCATGATGAAATTCGTCTCGGAACTGACAAAAAAATATGATGTGCCTACCGTAGCGTCACTCAATACCATTATGGTGGACGGTACGGGGATGTGCGGAGCATGCCGTGTGACCGTAGGGGGACAGACCCGGTTTGTATGTGTGGATGGTCCCGAGTTTAATGCTCATCAGGTAGATTTCGACGAGATGCTGATGCGGCTAAAGGCATATGATAGGTAAAAAGGTGGATAAGAGGGAAGGTGAAAAGTGTATTAATATTTGAAAACAGAACCAATCTTATATGAGTGAATATCTGAAAGCCGAGCGGGCACAGGAGTGGAGAGAAGCGCTCCGCAAGTCGATAAAGACCAAAGATCGTACGTCTATCACCAGGGTGAAGATGCCTGAAGTAAATCCGGTAGTACGTAGTCGTAATTACGACGAAGTTAACCTCGGGTTAACCCGAGAATTGGCGGTCAATGAATCGCACCGCTGTCTCGACTGTGTGGATCCCACCTGCATCACCGGTTGTCCCGTTGAGATCAATATTCCTAAATTCATCAAGAATATCGAACGGGGTGAATTCCTGGAGGCAGCCAAAACACTGAAAGAGACCAGTGCCCTACCCGCTGTCTGTGGCCGTGTATGCCCCCAGGAGCGACAATGTGAAAGCCAGTGTTTCTACACGTTAAAACTAAAGAAAGAACCCGTCGCCATCGGTCATCTGGAACGATTTGCAGCCGATTATGAACGGATGAGCGGCAATATCTCCATACCGGAGACTGCCCCCGCCAACGGTATCAAGATTGCAGTAGTCGGCTCCGGTCCTGCCGGACTGGCCTTCGCAGGTGATATGGTGAAGTTTGGCTATGGTGTCACCGTATTTGAAGCCCTTCACGAGTTGGGTGGCGTACTCCGTTACGGGATACCAGAATTCCGCCTGCCGAATGATATTGTGGATATCGAAATCGATGGACTGAAAAAGATGGGGGTGAAGTTTGAGACCAACTGCATCGTCGGAAAGACCATCTCTCAGGAAGATCTCAAAGAAGCAGGGTTCAAAGGCATTTTCGTGGGAAGCGGTGCAGGATTACCCAATTTCATGAATATCCCCGGAGAGAACTTGATAGGTATCATGTCATGCAATGAATACCTAACCCGTGTGAACCTCATGCAGGCAGCCGATCCGGAAAGTGACACACCTGTTTACAAGGGACAAAAGGTTGCAGTCGTGGGTGGTGGTAATACCGCCATGGATGCCGTCCGTACCGCACGTCGACTCGGGGCAGAGAGAGCGATGATCATCTACCGGCGCTCTGAAGAAGAGATGCCTGCCCGTGTGGAAGAGATCAAACATGCTAAAGAGGAAGGAATCGAATTCTATACACTGCATAACCCTCTCCGTTATGAGGGAGATGAACGGGGCCATGTGCAAAGGATGCTGTTACAACGGATGGGATTGGGTGCACCCGACCAATCCGGCCGTCGTCGCCCCATAGCGATCGAAGGGGATACCGTCTGGCTGGAAGTGGACGAGGTGATCGTAAGTGTGGGGGTCTCTCCTAACCCGTTGATTCCACAAACGTTCAGCGGAATGGAAATCACCTCATGGGGCACTCTCGTAGTCAACAGCGATACCATGCAGACTGCCGATGAAATGATCTTTGCAGGCGGTGACATCGTGCGTGGCGGGGCAACCGTCATTCTTGCGATGGGTGACGGGAGAAAAGCTGCGAAGGCGATGGATCAATATATCAATGTGCTAATGTGAAAAATGTGCCAATGAAAAATTAATTTTTTATGAAAATACTTGCAGATGCACATATACCCTATCTGAGGGGGGTTGCCGAACAGTTTGGTGAAGTGGAATACCTTCCCGGAAATCAGTTTACCCGTGATACCATTATGGAAAAGGATACGCTTATCGTACGTACGGTCACCCACTTCGGTGCAGAGATTCTTTCCGGAACGAAAGTGAAACTGATTTGTTCCGCCACTATAGGATTCGATCATATTGATACGGCATGGTGTGATTCGCACGGAATAGCCTGGCGTACCGCACCCGGCTGTAATGCTTCATCTGTGGAACAGTATGTAACAGCTTCCCTGTTCCATCTGGCCGACAAGTATCATTTTGATCTGAAAGATAAGACCATCGGGATAGTAGGAGTAGGAAATGTAGGCAGTAAAGTAGGGGTTGCATGCAAAAAATTAGGCATGCGGGTCCTATTGAATGATCCTCCGAGAGAAGAACGGGAAGGATCTACCCTTTTTACAGATATCAAAACCATCCAGAGGGAAGCCGATATCATTACTTTTCACACACCTTTGACAAAGAGCGGTAAGAACAAAACGCATCACCTGGCAGATAATCATTTTTTGGCAACAGTCGAAAAAAAACCATTTATCATCAATGCTGCCCGAGGGGGCGTCACCGATAATCAGGCACTCAAAAAAGCTATCCATAATGGTAACATTACCGGAGTAGTTATCGATTGTTGGGAGAATGAGCCGGAGATCGACAGGGAATTGCTGGAACTCGCTGATATTGCTACCCCTCATATTGCAGGCTATAGTGCCGACGGCAAATGGACAGCCACTAAAATGAGTCTCGAAAATCTAAATAAATTCTTTAACCTGGAAATAGAAAATATTAATTATCAGGAAATATCTTCTCCATCAAATCCCATTATTAATTTACAGGGAGTCGCTCCCGGACAACAACTTCAACAAGCCGTTTGGTATACCTATAATCCGGCAGTTGAAACAGCCGCGTTAAAATCGTCTCCCGAAAAATTCTATTGGTTCCGTTCCAATTATCCATTGCGAAGAGAGTATCCGGCTTACCAAATCATTCATGCAGATGCCACAGTTTTGAACACTTTACTTAGTTTGGGATTTAGGGAATAAAAAAAAACTAAAAAACTAATTATAAAAACAAATTTATAAGCACAAAAAACCCGGAACAAAACTTGTCCGGGTTTATATTTTCAATCCGTATAAACGGAAGAGAGGTTATTTTGAATAAACTGCTTTTACGTAGTCAGCTTCATTCAAAAAGTCATAACTTTCCTTTACACCTTCAAAAGGAGTTCCGGTATATCTTTCTACTTCCACGATCATATATTTGGCTCCGGCAGTCTTGGCATTGTTATAAATGCTTTCGAAGTCGACCTTACCGCTCTTGCCCAATTCCAGTTCGTCTTTGATATGAAGCAGTTCGAAACGACCGGGGTAATTATTGAAATAATCCACGGGATTCTTACCTCCTTCACCAACCCAGTATACGTCCATCTGGAAGAATACTTTGGAAGGATCGGTATTTTTAAGCATATAGTCGTACATCAACTCGCCTTCAATTTCTTTGAATTCGAAATTGTGGTTGTGGTAACCGAACTTAATTCCAGCAGCATTACACTTCTCACCGATTTGGTTGTAATAATCGCAATAGGTCTTCAGATCTGCCAATGTTTTGGGTGTAGGCATCCAGGGAGTAACAATATATTTCATCCCTGCTTCTTTATGCGCCTTAATAGCGGTATCCCACCATGCCCAGATCTCATCCCAGTTGGTTGCAGCCACACTGTCGGCCAAAGGTCTTGCTGTATGAGAAGAGAGAACTACCATTCCGGCATCTTCAATCGAT
Organism: Proteiniphilum sp.; assembly: GCF_034927365.1. Classification (GTDB taxonomy): domain Bacteria; phylum Bacteroidota; class Bacteroidia; order Bacteroidales; family Dysgonomonadaceae; genus Proteiniphilum. Next base: position 93,303 of record NZ_JAYFQD010000018.1, read on the forward strand.
TTTTTGAAATCGGCCGGAGACATTCCATAGAACTTTCCGTTATTATAATCGGCTGCTTCCACTCCGGTGTAACCCATCTCTGCCACTTTGGCGATTGTACCGGCATAATCTGCCTTAATATCGTCACGTACGGAATAAAGCTGGAGATAAATCTCCTTCTTCTGGTTACAAGCCGGCAAAATAAACAGCCCGGTCAGAAGGATTGCTATTGATAAAATTGAACGTTTTCTCATTCTGTTCTCTGTTTAAAGAAAAGAATATTCCACCCTTTCGGCAGAAATATTCTTTTCAATTGTTTTGATATTAATCTAATACTTTGACTCGTATATTCCTGAACCAAACATCATCGCCATGATCCTGTAATCCAATGTAACCTTCACGGTTAGGGCCACCGCAGTTATTCAGCAATTCGAATGCCAAAGGCCATTTCTCCTGGCTGAATTTGCTTGCCTGAAGCATGTCTGTCCATTGTTGCGTCCACAAATGATATTCAACTACGTTTTCACCGTTTTGTCCATGGATAACCGTTCCTTTATACACCATGATCTTCGCAGTGTTCCATTCGCCAAAAGGTTTGGAATTCTGGGGAACGGCAGGAATCATGTCATACAACGATGCAGATTGACGATTATTGTCCTTACCCAATTTAGCATCGGGGTGATTTTCGTTGTCAAGCACCTGATACTCCGGAGCGGAAATATAGATGGGTTCTAATCTTTCGTTTCCATCTTTATCGGTGGAAGTAATTTCTTGTGCTAAATAGAAAATACCAGAGTTAGCTCCTTTGGCAACTTTCCATTCGAGTGACAATTCAAAATTTTTGAATTTGTGTGCGAAGATAATATCTCCACCGTCACCATCCTGAGCTTCACCACCACCCGATCCGTTGAATTTGATCGCGCCATCTTCGATGGTCCATTTTCCAGGTACATGGTCTTTACCATATCCGCGCCAACCATTGAATGTTTTTCCATCAAAAATAACAATATAACCGTCTTTATCAACTGGCAAGGTCAAGTTATCAGACTCTTCACCTTTCAATTGGGAAGAATAACCAATAGTAACTTCTGACGTTGCGGCATCTTCCTTAGAAGCTTGGTCATTCTTTTTTGCTCCGCCGCCACAGGCCATAAATACACTTGCAAGCATACAAAAACTTAATGCGTAAACTAATTTCCTCATAACTATTTTTCTTTAATTAAACTGATAATTAACTTCTATTGAAATCAGGGAATAGCAACAGAAAATCCGTCACTATTCCCTTCAGTACTGTTCAATTAAGGCATATCGGGCAGTTTCCAGCCATTTTTATAAGTATGCTTGATCATTTCATTTGCATACTCAATAGCATTTACAGGATCACTCCATACTTTGTCGAATGTGGGGTGACCATCAGTGATCTTGAAACCATCTTCAACAATAGTTCTGATAGTAGCATCCGACGGGATATTAGTGAACTTCATGTTTTGACCATCCCAATGCAATTCCTGATTCAACGACTGCAGTCTCACCGCAAGTACACCCATTACCACCATTTCGTTGAAAGGACCTGCTTCCGAGAAGGGAGAGGCTGTTTCAACACGATTTTTAGGAGATTCCTTACATGCGCGCACCCAATCCATTTCGTGAGAGAGGGTCACTTCACGCTGGGTTTTCGGAGAGTTGGGTTTACGACCGGATACCAACCACGGATTTACACCATAGCATCCACAGATAAGGGTATCTTTGGTTCCATAGAAAATCACGCCGCCACCATTGTCATTCAGGTTCTTACCGGCAGGAACACCTTCGGGACGCATCGGAGTCAAACCTCCGTCATACCAGGTTACTTCTACTTCAGGCATACCCACTTTCGGCAGTTTCTCGCGTTGCGGGAATACATATTTCACCATCTGAGCGTTAGGAGCACAGTCGGTAAGCAACATGGTGGACGATCCCTGTACTTTGGTAGGATAACCCAGGTTCAACCCCTTGAATACCGGGTGAAGGATATGACAAGCCATATCACCTAATGCACCCGTACCGAAATCCCACCATCCGCGCCAATTCCATGGATGATAAATTTCATTGAACGGACGTTTATTGGCCGGCCCGATGAAGAGATCCCAATTCAATGTAGAAGGAACTGCATGTTCTTCTTTGGGTGTCATTAATCCTTGTGGCCAGATAGGTCTGTCGGTAAATGCTTCCACTCTGGTTACTTCACCAATCTGTCCGTCTCTGATCCAGTCGATTACCTGACGTACACCGGCACCGGAAGAACCCTGGTTACCCATGCTGGTTGCCACTTTGTGCTTGGCAGCAAGTTTTGTCAACAGACGTGATTCGTACACACTGTGCGTGAGCGGTTTCTGAACATAGACGTGTTTTCCCATCGTCATAGCGTCGGCGGCAATAATCGCATGTGTATGGTCGGCAGTTGCTACCACTACACCATCAATGCTCTTGCCCAACTCATCATACATCTTTCTATAGTCGTAATACTTCTTCGCGTTGGGATAGTTATCGAATACCCGCTTGCTGTATTTCCAGTCTACATCACAAAGCCCGATGATATTCTCACTTTTAAGCTGGTTCAGGTTAGCATTCCCCATCCCTCCAACGCCAACACCTACGATGTTGAGTTTGTCACTCGGAGCCTTGTAACCCATACTTTTTCCCAGTACCGAAGAAGGTACAACTGTTAGACCGGCAACTGCCATAGCTCCGGTTCCTAAAAATTTTCTTCTTGAAATTTTTGATGACATAAGTACTTTTTTTTGATTAAACTTTACGTTTTTGATATTTATTCTCTGGTTATCTCTTTTTATCTCTTTGTTCCAATACGCATTACTCTTCCCTCCTGATAGTCCCATTCAATCCGGAGATAATCGCGTCAAAGAACTGAACGTATTCCGGAAACAATAAAGGTGTGTGCGAACTCGTAATAGAAACAACACTTACCGGTTGTAATCTGCTATATTGTATCGATTGCATCTCTTATTTGACTATAAAGAAAGATTCTCACCCCAATCCAATCAAAGGTGAAGAATGCATCCGTAAAAGTAGAACAAATATTTTTGAAAATGAAATTTTATTACAGATATTGAGCAAAATTAGATATTTTATAGGCAAGAAAAGAAAAAAAACGATATTTGTAACAAACGTAAACAAACAAATAGCTTTTCCGATTGTTTTTACAATGATTATCGGATGCTAAATTATTAAATAAATGAATCAAAACACTTTTTTAGGCCTTATTGAGCAGAGTATACGGAATCATTGGGAGATGCCGGCCATGACAGACTTCCAGGGTACAACTTTCCATTACAAAGATTTTGCGTATGAAATAGACCGGTTACACGACTATTTTAAAACTGCCAACATTCAACGGGGAGATAAAATATCGATATGTGGTAAAAATTCCGCCCGATGGGCAATTTCTTTTTTTGCCACTCTCTCCTATGGAGCTGTGGTAGTTAGTATCCTACATGAATTCGACAAAGCCAGTATACAGTTCATCGTGGATCATTCCGACTCAAAAATGCTTTTTATCGATGAAAATATCTGGAACGAGATTGATGAAAACAGTATATCCAAAGTAGAGAATGCTTTTTCCCTTGACAACTTTTCACTGTTGAAATCAGTATCAGACCAAATGAAACAGTTTGATGCCAACGCACCTTCCCATTTCGATAAAAAATATGAGAAAGGTTTTTTTGTAAACGATATTGTTTTCCGTACCGACAAACCGGATGAGCTGGCTGTAATCAACTACACTTCAGGGACTACAAGCAGCCCGAAAGGGGTAATGCTTCCTTACAGAAGTCTTTGGTCAAATACCCGGTTTGCCATCGATAACCTGCCGTTTATAAAGTCAGGCGATAAAATCGTAAGCATGCTACCGATGGCACATTCTTATGGCCTTGCATTCGAGATACTCAACACCATATCTCTGGGTTGTCATATTCACTTTCTGGGAAAAACTCCTTCACCCCAGGTATTACTTGAGATGTTTTCAAAAGTAAAACCCAAATTAGTGTTGGCCGTCCCCCTTATCATAGAAAAGATCGTCAACCGGAGCGTGCTACCGAAGTTACAGCAGGGAGCGGCAAAAACTCTTGTCAAAATTCCCCTGCTAAGCAGTGTCATATATGGTAAGGTCAGGACTTCCATGATTGAATTCTTCGGTGGAGAGCTGGTGGAAGTGGTTATTGGTGGAGCGGCACTGAATCCGGATGTGGAGAAGTTTTTAAGGAAAATCAAATTCCCCTATACCGTGGGGTATGGTATGACCGAATGTGGTCCGCTTATCTCCTACGCCTATTGGACCAGGTACAAAGAGCGTTCCAGTGGGAAGACCGTAGACAGGATGGAAGTAAAGATTGATTCCGAAGATCCGCAAAATATTGTCGGAGAGATTCTCACCCGGGGCAGTAACCTGATGCTGGGTTATTATAAGAATGAAGAGGCCACCAAACAAACATTCACCGAGGATGGCTGGCTGAAGACCGGGGATCTGGGCACTATAGACACTGACGGTTTCATCTTTATCAGGGGAAGAAATAAGAATATGATATTGGGAGCTTCCGGACAGAATATTTATCCCGAGGAAATTGAAGAAAAAATCAACAGTTCACCATTTGTGAGTGAATCGCTGGCTATCAGCGAAAATGGCAAGATCATCATCCTGATTGTTCCCGATAAAGATGTCTTGAAGGAAAACGGATTGGGAGATCAGGATATGAACACCCTATTCCAGGATGTGATCGCAAAGGTGAATACCCAACTCCCCTCCTACAGCAGGATTACTTCTTTCCGGCTGCAGGAAGAGGAGTTTGAGAAAACACCCAAGCGAAGTATACGACGGTTTAAATATATTTAGAGCCTTCCAGAACCAAGATTTGCTAAACGAAGATTTTTAGACTAAGGATTTCAATCTGTAATCCAACTATCTATCAGTCTGACAATCTGTCCTGATTCTATATTAATACTCATTCCAGCTTCTGATCTCTATATCCTCCTGATCCATATTACAAAAGGCGGTGATAAAGGCGCTGGCAAGGCGGGCATTGGTAATCAGCGGAATATTGAAATCGACGGCGCCACGACGGATAATATACCCGTTTGTGAGTTCCCGCTTTGTGACGTTTTTGGGGATATTGATAATCAGGTCGAATCGCTTGTCTATGATCATCTGACGGATATTATTTCCTCCATCTTCATCCGGCCAATTCACATCAGTTGCCTTGACACCATTCTCTTCCAGGAACTTCTGCGTACCGTGGCTTGCATAGAGGTCGTACCCTTTTTCGTCCAACAATTTGCAAGCTTCCAGCAGGTCGACTTTCGATTTCACCTCTCCCGAAGAGATGAGAATCCCTTTCTGAGGTACTTTATATCCTACAGAGAGCATCGACTTGAGAATAGCATCAGAGAAGTCTTCTCCGATACATCCCACTTCCCCTGTGGAAGACATATCCACACCCAATACCGGGTCGGTATTCTGCAGGCGGGAGAAAGAGAACTGGGATGCCTTCACTCCGATATATTCCAGGTCGAACACCGAACTGTCGGGTTTACTGAATGGTGCCCCCAACATGATACGGGTCGCCGTGTCTATAAGGTTATGTTTCAACACTTTCGAAACAAAAGGGAAAGAACGTGATGCCCGCAGGTTACATTCAATTACCTTGATTTCGTTATTCTTAGCAAGATACTGGATATTAAATGGTCCGCTGATATTCAATTCTTTCGCGATCCGTTTCGATATTTTCTTCACGCGTCGCATGGTCTCAAAATAAAGTTTTTGTGCGGGGAAGACCAGAGTAGCATCTCCGGAATGGACACCAGCAAACTCCACATGTTCCGAAATAGCATACTCCATCACTTCTCCTTCGCGTGCAACGGCATCGAACTCAATTTCTTTGGCATTCTGCAGGAAAGAGGATACCACCACAGGATACTCTTTCGACACATTGGCAGCCATCTTTAGAAAAGCATGCATCTGTTCCTTATCGTAGCAGACATTCATGGCAGCTCCCGAAAGGACGTAAGAAGGACGTATCAATACGGGGAAACCGACCTCATCAATAAATGCATCGATCTCCTCGAAACTGGTCATCTCTTTCCAGCGGGGCTGGTCTATACCCAGTTCATCAAGCATGGCTGAGAACTTATGACGATTTTCCGCCCGGTCGATCGATAAGGGAGAAGTACCCAGGATAGTAACATTCTGGCGGTACAACTTCATAGCGAGATTATTGGGTATCTGTCCTCCTACGGAAACAATTACCCCTTTTGGATTTTCTATATCAATTACGTCGAGTACACGTTCAAATGATAACTCATCAAAGTAGAGGCGGTCACACATATCGTAATCGGTCGATACCGTCTCCGGGTTATAATTGATCATCACCGACTCGTATCCCAGTTCCCGGGCGGTCTGCACTGCATTGACCGAACACCAGTCGAATTCCACCGAAGAACCGATACGGTATGCGCCGGATCCCAGCACGATAACGGATTCTTTTTCACTTTTGCGGGGTGTGAATGCCTTGTCGGAATCGTAAGTGAAATATAAATAATTGGCTTTATCGGGATCTTCTGATGCCACGGTATTGATTCGCCGTACTATAGGTGTTACTTTCAACGCTTTCCTTCTGTTGCGTACCCTGATCAGGTCATCTTCCAACGTGCCATGCGGATTTTCTACAAACCGGGCAATCTGGAAATCGGAGAAGCCAAGGCGTTTTGCTTTACGAAGCACATCCTCCGGAAGATCCTCAATCTTGTTATAAGCCTCAAGTATCTTTGAATAGTTATATATATTCTCCAACCGCTCCAGGAACCAGTGATCGATTTTGGTCAGTTCCTCTATCTGTTGTACGGAATATCCTTTTTCAAAAGCATCGGCAATAGCAAAGATACGCATATCGGTCGGCTTTGAGAGCGCCTCTTCCACATTGTCGAACGTCATCTCCCGGTTACCAACGAAACCGTGCATCCCCTGCCCTATCATACGCAACCCTTTCTGGATGATCTCTTCGAAAGACTGACCGATGGACATGATCTCACCGACCGATTTCATGGAGGAGCCAATCTCGTGGCTTACACCGTAGAACTTATTAAGATCCCACCGTGGGATTTTCACGATCATATAATCCACTTTAGGTGCTACATAAGCAGAATTGAGCGTACCCATCTCTCCTATCTGATCGAGACTATATCCTAAAGCCAACTTTGCCGCCACAAAAGCCAGGGGATATCCCGATGCCTTGGAGGCAAGCGCCGAGGAACGGCTCAGACGGGCATTGATCTCAATGATACGGTAGTCGTTGGTCTCCACATTGAAGGCGTATTGTATATTACATTCGCCTACAATGCCGATATGGCGTACCACACGCTGTGCGATATCTTCGAGCATACCGATCTGCTCTTTGCTGAGCGTAATGATGGGGGCCACCACGATACTCTCACCGGTATGGATACCCAGCGGATCGAAATTTTCCATCGGCACGACAGTGAAGCAATGGTCATTCTTGTCGCGGATCACTTCAAACTCAATCTCTTTCCATCCTTTCAGGCTCTCTTCAACTAAAATCTGATTAGAAAAAGAGAGGGCGCTTTTACATAATTCTATAAACTCACCCTCATTCGCACAGATACCCGAACCTTGTCCCCCTAACGCATACGCCGAACGTACCATAATGGGGAAGCCAATTTCATATGCCGCCGCCAATGCATCTTCAAGGCTTTCAACCGCCCGTGATGCCGGTGTTTTGGCATCAATCTCATCCAATTTCTTCACGAACAAATCCCGGTCCTCCGTGATCATAATCGCTTCCACAGAGGTACCCAGTACCTTAACACCATATTTATTCAGTATACCGCTTTGATATAACTCAGTACCGCAGTTTAGCGCCGTCTGTCCCCCGAAAGCTAGCAGGATACCATCAGGCTGTTCCTTTTGGATCACCTTTTCCACGAAATAGGGGGTGATAGGGAGGAAATAAACACTGTCGGCCACTCCTTCCGATGTCTGGATCGTAGCGATATTAGGATTGATCAACACTGTCTCTATTCCCTCTTCACGCATCGCTTTCAATGCCTGTGAACCGGAATAATCAAACTCTCCTGCTTGTCCGATCTTCAGGGCGCCGGAACCCAATAAAATTACTTTCTTAATCGACCTGTCCATTATATTGATTTACTGATTTGTTGATTGAATGATTTGTTGATTTGTTGATTGAATGGATTTGCAAATTTAATCAATTAATTACATTGGCATATTAGTTCCATTGGCTGATTGGCACATTAATTATACTCCCCCCAATGTTTAATCTCAATTTTATCCTGAGACATCCTACAGAAGGCTTTGATGAAGGCGCTTGCAAGGCGGGCATTAGTGATCAATGGGATATTATAGTCAATAGCTCCCCGACGGATTTTATAACCGTTGGTCAGCTCCTTCTCCGTAAGATTCTTAGGAATATTAATGATCAGGTCGAATTTCTTCCGAGCGATCATCTCATCGACTTTCAATTCGTTATTTATCTCATCACCTGTTTCATCAGGCCATGCCACATAATGACTCCTGACTCCGTTTTCCTCAAGAAACTTCTGCGTCCCACCGGTAGCATAAAGATTGTAGCCGTTCTGGTACAAAAGGCGACAAGCATCCAAAAGGTCAACTTTCGATCTGGATCCACCGGAAGAGACCATTACATTTTTCTCCGGAATGCGGTACCCTACCGCCAGCATCGATGTGAGCAACGCATCATCGAAATTGGCACCGATTGCGCCTACTTCACCGGTGGAAGCCATATCCACACCTAATACGGGATCAGCCTTCTGTAAACGGGTAAAGGAGAACTGCGGCGCTTTGATACCTACATAGTCGAGTTCAAATGCCGACTTCTCCGGTTTCTCCACAGGGATATCAAGCATTACTTTAGATGCAAGTTCTATAAAATTAATTTTCAATACTTTTGATACAAATGGGAACGATCTTGAGGCTCTCAGATTACACTCGATCACCTTGATGGCGTTGTCTTTGGCCAAAAACTGAATATTGAACGGTCCGGTAATTTGAAGAGCTCGAGCGATCTCCCGCGTAATCTGTTTAATCTTCCTTACCGTCTGCACATAGATTTTTTGTGGAGGAAACTGGATGGTTGCATCACCGGAATGTACACCGGCGAATTCCACATGCTCCGAAATGGCATAGACAATCAGTTCACCATTCCGTGCCACCGCATCCATCTCTATCTCTTTTGCATTTTCCACGAATTCCGATACCACCACCGGATATTTGGCCGATACTTCGGTGGCCAGTGTAAGGAAGTGTTCCAGTTCTTTTGCGTTAGAACAGACATTCATCGCCGCTCCCGAAAGTACGTAGGAAGGCCGTACCAGCAATGGGAATCCTACTTCGTCGGCAAATTGATGGATATCGTCGAGTGTAGTAAGTTCTTTCCATCGTGGTTGGTCGATTCCCAGCCGGTCGAGCATAGAGGAGAACTTGTGACGATCTTCGGCATTGTCGATGCTTTTGGCACTTGTGCCCAGGATATTCACTCCCGATTGATCCAGTCTTACCGCCAGATTATTGGGTATCTGTCCTCCCACAGAGAGGATGACTCCATGCGGGTTCTCTAGTTCTATAATATCCATCACCCGCTCGTAAGACAATTCATCGAAGTAAAGCCGGTCACACATATCATAATCAGTCGATACCGTCTCCGGGTTATAGTTGATCATCACCGAACGAAATCCCTCCTTACGGACGGTATTCAACGCATTGACCGAACACCAGTCGAACTCCACTGAGGAGCCGATACGGTAAGCCCCCGATCCTAACACGATCACCGAGCGGTGGTCTCCCAGGTAATGCATATCGTTTTCAGCCCCATTATAAGTAAGATAGAGGTAATTGGTCTGCGCAGGGTATTCTGCGGCAAGTGTATCTATTTGCTTTACAAACGGCAGTATGCCCAATTTCTTCCTGTAAGTACGTACTGACAGAGAATCTTCGTCCTCCAACTTCTCCTTATGGATAGCCCGTGCTATCTGGAAATCGGAAAAACCCTGCTGTTTGGCACTCTTCAATATTTCATCGAATCCCGGATTATTTTCTTTCCGAAAATCTATGGCATCCTCTGAATAGCTTTCCAGTAACCCAGCCGTCTTTACTATGTTGAACAGCTTTTGCAGGAACCAGCGGTCTATTTTTGTCAGATCATGAATCTGGTCGATCGTATATCCTTTTCTGAACGCCTTGCTAATCACAAAAATGCGTTGGTCGGTCGGTTCCCGGAGCGATTTGTCGATATCGTCGATCTTCAGTTCTTTGTTTTCTACAAATCCGTGCATTCCTAAACCGGTCATACGAAGCCCTTTCTGTATAGCCTCTTCAAAGGTGCGTCCGATAGCCATGATTTCGCCGACAGACTTCATGGAAGAACCGATCTCTTTGGATACTCCACTGAATTTTCCTAAGTCCCAGCGAGGGATTTTCACAACGATATAATCGAGTGCCGGTTCAAAGAATGCACTGGTCGACCGGGTCACCGAGTTCTTCAGGTCGAACAACCCATAGCCTAAAGCAAGTTTTGCCGCAACGAACGCCAATGGATAGCCGGTCGCCTTGGAAGCCAGTGCCGATGAACGGCTTAAACGTGCATTCACCTCAATCACCCGGTAATCTTCCGAGGTGGGATCAAAGGCGTACTGTACATTGCATTCCCCAACAATACCGATATGTCGCACGATCTTGATAGAGAGTTCCCTTAGTTTATGATACTCGGAATTGGTCAGCGTCTGCGATGGAGCCACCACGATACTTTCTCCGGTATGTATGCCAAGCGGGTCGAAGTTCTCCATATTACAAACTGTAATACAGTTGTCATAACGGTCACGTACTACCTCATATTCTACTTCCTTCCACCCTTTGAGTGATTTCTCCACCAGGAGTTGGTTGGAATAGTTAAATGCTTTCGATGCCAGCGCTTTTAGTTCGTCTTCATTGTTACAGAAGCCGGAACCCAATCCTCCCAACGCATAAGCTGCACGCACAATAATGGGATAACCCAACTGATCTGCCGCTTGTATCGCATCTTCGATGGTGGAGACGGCATGACTTTGGATGGTTTTCACCTCGATCTGGTCGAGTTTTTTCACGAACAGATCCCGGTCTTCGGTATCCATAATCGACTGCACCGGTGTTCCCAATACTGCGACATTATATTTTTCGAGTGTACCTGTCGTATATAGTTGTACACCACAGTTCAGAGCTGTCTGTCCGCCGAAAGCCAGTAGGATACCGTCGGGTTGTTCCTTTTGGATCACCTTCTCCACAAAGTAAGGTGTCACGGGCAGAAAATAAATTTTATCGGCTGAACCCTCAGAGGTTTGTACTGTAGCGATATTGGGATTAATCAGGATGGTCTCCACTCCCTCTTCACGCAAAGCTTTCAGGGCTTGCGAACCGGAATAGTCGAACTCACCCGCCTCACCGATCTTGAGTGCACCGGAACCGAGGATAAGCGCTTTCTTCACCGTTATCTTATCTTTCTCAGGAGAAGCTTTTATATCTTGGGTAAATAAATTGTTAGTCATCATTATTAATTGAAGCTGGAAGTTAGAAATTAGAAGTCTGAAGTTAAGAAGTCTTGATTCTTGGCTCTGATTTTCAAAGCATCTTCACAAACTCCTCAAAGAAAAAGCGGGTATCGGTTGGACCTCCGGTCGCTTCGGGATGAAACTGAACCGAATAGAAAGGTTTGCTTTTGTGCCGTATCCCCTCGTTGGTACCATCATTCATATTGACAAACCACGGCTCCCAGTCAGCTCCCAATTGAGATTCATCCACCGCATAACCATGATTTTGGGAAGTAATATAACAACGATTCCCTCCCACCCTTTGTACCGGTTGATTATGGCTCCGATGTCCGTATTTCAGTTTGTAGATATTGGCTCCGGCAGCTTTCGACAGCAATTGGTTGCCCATACAGATCCCGAAAATAGGTTTCTCTTTCTTCATCGCCTCACGGATGTGAGCAACAGTAATTCCACAATGATCGGGGTTTCCTGGACCATTGGAGATCATTATGCCATCATAATCGATCATATTGAAATCATAATCCCACGGCACACAAACCAGGCGTACCCCTTGCTTCAGCAATTCGCGTACAATATTCAGCTTGGCACCACAATCGACCAGGACCACCTTCTTTTCACCCTGTCCATACTCCGCCACTTCACTGCAACTTACCTTTGCCACAAGATTTTCAGTTTCAGGATCGTAAAAATCCACTTCGTCGTCATCTTCATATACTATCTTCCCTAACATGGAACCTTTTTCGCGTAACACCTTGGTTAGCATACGCGTATCGACTCCGGTAATACCGGGTATTTCCTCTTCCTTCAACCAGGCTCCCAGGCTTTTCACAGCATTCCAGTGGGAATACTTGTCGGAGTAATCCTGCAGAATCAAGCCGCATGCATGGATACGGCTGGACTCAAAAAAATCGGAAATTCCGTCTGTTTCGCTGTAAGCGGGAACTCCGTAATTTCCGATAATAGGATATGTGAGTGTTAAAATCTGTCCTTCATAGGAGGGGTCTGTCAGGCTTTCGGGGTAACCAACCATCGCCGTATTAAAAACTACCTCTCCCGATGTTGCCTTTTCGGCTCCAAAAGATCGTCCGTGAAAAACCATCCCGTTTTCAAGGATCAATCGCACCGGTTTGTATCTGTGCATAGTGCGTTACATTATTTGTAAAATTGATAATTGTATGATATTAGGACACAAAGTTAGGAAAAATCCGGAAATAATGCAAGGAATTTGGGATTTATGATATAAGATTTGAGATGATTGATTTAGGATATTAGATTTAAGATATAGGATTGGGGATGTAGTTTTAAAATAAACGGAGGCGGGAACAGATGATACTGTGCCGCCTCCATATTATAATCAAAGTCTGTCGACTTTTTACATTTTACAATTTCCGAGCGCCGTCGCTAATTACCACGTCATACACTTTCGGTTCGTAGCCATATCTGGCTTTGAATTGTGCTTTGGCATCTGCGATGAAAGAGTCATATAATTCATCCTTTACCAGGTTGATAGTGCAGCCACCAAAGCCGCCACCCATCACACGCGAGCCTGTCACACCATGTTCACGGGCTACGTCGTTGAGGAAATCGAGTTCTTCGCAACTCACTTCATAGAGTTTACTCATGCCTTGGTGTGTTTCATACATCTTCTGGCCTACAGTTTCATAATCACCCTTTTCCAATGCATCGCACACGTCGAGTACCCGCTGGGTTTCTTCCACCACATATTTGGCACGCATATAATCCTCTTCCGAGATTTCATCTTTCACTTCGTCGAGCATCTCCATGGAAGCATCGCGCATGAATTCTACTTCAGGATGGCGTTTAGCAATAGTTCTTGCAGCCTCTTCGCACGACTCACGGCGTTTGTTATATGCCGATGAAGCCAGTTCATGTTTTACAACCGTGTCGAGCAATACCAACTTGTACCCTTTAGGATCAAACGGGAAATAGGCATATTCCATTGATTTGGTATCAAGGCGGATCAAATTGCCTTTCTTTCCAAAGATAGAAGCAAACTGATCCATAATACCGCATTTCACTCCCACATAGTTGTGCTCAGTAGATTGCCCGATACGTGCCAGTTCGAATTTATCAATACCAAGGTTCAAAAGATCGTTCAACGCGAAAGCATAAGTGCTTTCTAAAGCAGCTGAAGATGACATACCAGCTCCAAGCGGCACATCTCCGGCGAATACAGTATCGAATCCTTTTACTGTGCCACCTCTCTTGATGATCTCACGGCATACGCCAAACAGATACTTTGCCCATCCCTCTTTCGGAAGATCTTCTTCGTTGAAGCCAAATTCAGCACTCTCATCCAGATCGATCGCATAAGCTCTCACCTTATCGGTATCGTTGAAACGGATCGCAGCGATCATCCCCTTATCGATAGCTCCGGGGAAGACGAAACTTCCGTTATAATCGGTATGCTCACCGATAAGGTTGATACGCCCCGGAGATGCGTACACCTCCGGCGTTTCTCCCCCGAATTTCTCTGAAAATATTTTAATTACTTGTTCTTTAGTCATGATAATTGCCATTAAAATCCCCAATTATATCTCTGATTCAGGAGCCCTCTTCGTTACTTTCGATCCTACCAATCCATAGAACAACAGATAAGCCAATCCGGCAATAATTACCCAATAGCTGGCAATATAACCCACAGAGTCGGCGATACCACCCTGCAGAGCCGGAAGAATACCTCCACCGCATACCATGGTCATAAAAATACCGGAGGCAGCCGGCGTATATTTACCCAAGCCTTCCACTGCCAGGTTGAAGATACTTCCCCACATGATGGATGTACAGAGGCCTACTAACACGATAAATAATGCATTGATGGGTACCTGCGCCAGACCGAATGAAAGGGCACCTGCAGCAGACCTTTGCAACACAGGCAATGCCACCTCATTGGTTGTAGGCGAAAAAATAGCCGCACAGACCAGAATTAACCCCACCACCGACAGTGTTGAAAGCATGGTCTTACTTGAAATCTTACTTCCCAGTGAAGCTCCAACTAAGCGGCCTATTAACATCAAAAACCAATATGTCCCAGCAACAAAACCGGCAATAGTAGCTCCTACCGAAGGAATATCAGTCAACCAGTATTGCATGATATAGGGGGTACCCACCTCTACACCTACATATACAAAGATAGCAATGGCACCCAATATAAAATGCCTGAACTTGAGGGCACCCGACATCAGGCTTCCCATCGATTCTTTGGTTTTTGCAACGTGAGGCTCTGGAATATTGACGGCCAACAATACAAAGAAAACAACAGCAAAGACAGCCATCGCAATGTACATCACGGGGAATACGTCACTAATTCTTGCACTGGCTGCTTCACCAATAAGAATACCTACAAATGCAGGAGTAAAGGTAGCCATCAAAGAATTGAAAGAACCACCAACTTGGATCAACTGGTTTCCTTTGTTACCACCACCTCCTAATGTATTCAACATGGGGTTGACCACAATATTGAGAAGACACATGGAGAAACCGGCAATAAACGCTCCGAGGAGATAAACCACAAAAGCTGCGGACTCGGGAGAATGCCCTGAGAGAAATTGTACAAATACCCCTACAAACCCGACGACAATAGCAATCAAGGCTGTTTTCTTATACCCTACACGTTGCAAGAGGATACCTCCGGGGATTCCCATTACGAAATAAGCAATAAAATTGGCAGCATTTCCCAATAAACCAAGGAAATTGGATACACCAAATTGTTGTTTTAATACTAATCCCATCGGTGCCGCCAAATTGGTCACAAATGCGATCATTCCGAAGAGTGCAATCATCATGATGATAGGCACAATCCGATTTTTGTTCTGATCAGTCGTCGTATTCATACTCTTTGATTAATTATTAATTATTAATTGTTAAATTATTAGTTATTAATGATATAAATTCATTTTATTTTGAGTCTTCGAGTAAGAACTGATAAGTAGTTCTCGAATCGAAGGTTTCTCCCGGACGCAATACCACCGAAGGATAATCCGGTTTGTTGATACTGTCGGGGAAATGCTGGGTTTCGAAACAGACAGCCGATCTGGCAGGATACCGTTTTCCATGCTTCCCTTCAAAATTGCCAGTCATCCAGTTGCCTGTATATACCTGCATACCAGGCTCGGAGGTATAGATATCCATTTTGATTCCCGTTTTCGGAGAGAGACAGTAACCAGCGTAACTATATTCATTTTCTGCGCTTTTATTAAGCACAAAGGTATGGTCGTATCCCTTGCCGAAATGCAACTGTTCGTCATCATCATTGATCCGCCCTCCAAGGGTATAAGGTTCTGTAAAATCGAACGGCGTTCCTTTGACAGATTTCGCATCACCGTAGGGTATAGCCGTATTATCCGTCGGCAAAAAATAATCGGCGGCAATCATCAGCAGATGATCGTCGATAGAAGGATCTCCCTGTCCGGAAAGATTAAAATAAGAGTGATTCGTAAGATTAAGAATAGTTGTTTTGTCCGTGGTAGCGTTATACCAAATATCTAAAGAATTATCGTCCGTCAACGTATAGGTTAACGTAACCGAGAGATTACCGGGAAAACCCTCTTCACCATCCGCAGACAGATAAAATAATTCGATGCTCTGATCGGTCAGTTTCTTCACCTCCCATACCACAGCATTGAATCCTTTTAATCCTCCGTGAAGTGAGTTAGGACCGTTATTAACGGCAAGTTGGTACTCTTTTCCTTCGAGGGTAAAACGCCCATTGGCGATCCGGTTGCCTGTTCTGCCGCATATAGCACCAAAATAGGGTTCTTCAGAAGCAAGGTACTCATCTATTGTATTATGCCCCAAAACAACGTCAACCATTACTCCGTTTTTATCGGGTACCATCAGCGAAACTATTTTGGCTCCATAGTTTGTAACCGTTACCTCGCATCCATTCTTGTTTGTTAGAGTGTACAATCCGATTTGCCTGCCATCTACTGTCTTTTGAAAAGCATCGACAAGCAAACCGGATTTGCCATACATTTTGTTCATGTAATTTTCTGGGTTTAAAATTAAGATACTGATGAAGATTGATTCTTTCTTAAAATTGTTGTAAAAGTAGCATCATTTTTTGAGGTAGCATAGAAAAAATTTATGTTATGTAACATAAAATTATTAATTAACATTCTTTTTACACTTTGATCAAATATGTACCCACCTTAGCAAAATCGTCCAAAAAGATTCATTTCACTGATATCTCAATGTTGTAAATTATTATACTGATATCTCATTTTTTTCTTTTAATCTCCTTGTCACCAAAATCTTATCAATTTTGTTTCCATCTACATCCACAATCTCAAAATGGAGATTGTCATAGTCGAATTGATCTCCCACAGCCGGGATCTTGTTAATACATTCAAATACAAAACCTGCCACCGTAGAATAATCGATCTTATCGAAATTGACAATAAAATCTTCATCAAGCTGGGATAAAATCTCGATAGGGGCCTCTCCGCTTATCAAGGCCGAATGGTCGTCTCTCATAAATATAAGAGGATCGGAAAGTTCATCTTCCGTTTCCTCCGGAATAGCGCCGACCAGATTCTCGAATATATCGTGAATGGTGATTATTCCGTCAAGACTTCCGTATTCATCCACGACTACTGCCACAAACTTGTGGTTGTTTTTGAAGTTTTCCAGTACTTTCTGCGCGAGCAGGTTGTTAGGAACAATGATCGGTTCCAGGATCAACTCTTCTATTGAGAAAAGATCCCTTTTATTGAGTCGCAGCAGAAAATCTCTCATGGATATGGTTCCCACAAAATCATCGATCTCTTTCCTACAGGCAAGGATCTTACTGTGTTTTGTTTGCAACAGATCCTCAATGATCTCTTCGCGGTTTTTGCTGATATCCACCCATTCCACATCCGTACGGTGTGTCATAAGGTGGATAGCCCGTTTATCTGAAAAATAAAAAACCTGTTCGTGGATAATATTTTCTTTCACATCAATGACTCCCTCGTGTGAAGCGGTTCGTAGCATAGCTCTCAACTCCATTTCCGAGACCACTTCCTCTTTCGGCTTCAGACCTATCAATCTGTTTACAAAATTGGTCGATATCGATAACAGTCTTACGAAGGGGTAGAAAATGATACTTACCACATGGATGGTGGGAGCCACAGCAATCGCCATTTTTTCGGGATTGTTCAGCGCAATGGTTTTCGGTACCAGTTCCCCTATCACTATGGAGACATAGGTAATCAGGAACACCACAATCACCATGGAAACTCCTTCTGCAAAAGGAGCAATAGCAGGGAACTGCTGGAAGAACGGTACCAGATAAACGGTAAAGGCTTGACCTCCATAGGCACCATTGATAATACCGATCAGCGTAATCCCCACCTGTACGGACGAAAGGAAATCACCGGAGTCAGAACGTAGTTTCAATGCACGTCTGGCTCCTAGCCTGCCTTTCTTACGCTCTGCCTCTAGTTTGTTTTTATTCGTAGATACGATTGCGATCTCCGACAAGGCGAAAAAACCGTTAAAAAGTATCAGTAAAAGAATGATGAAAATATCTATCCACATAAGCGGCTAATTTGGTAAATCAAAATCTCAAAGATCTTTTTACCATAGTGGAGAGGGATAAATTCCCTCATCGGCGAGACTCTTCAATCTGGCTACAACCCCAGGGCGGTCCTCGGCATAAGTGACACCAAACCATCCGGAGGGAGTATCGAGGACTTTCACGGAAGCCTTTCCGTTAACGATCAAATGATTTACCAACAACGGTATGAAATATTCCGCTTTGATGTTTTCAGCGTTCTCTTTCAGAAACTGCACAAAATAATCATCTGAATATTTAAAATAGTCGGGTGTGAAACCCCACATGTTCATGGAAACGGGAGTATTATCGTCAATGGCAATCCACTGATCATTCTCGTCCTTATAACACACTTTTCCATCAACACGCACCACTTGTGTACGTTCCACCACACCGGTCAGGTTACGCTCTTCATCGGTCTCGCAAACACCACGGGCAACAGTGCCGCTTTCGGAAAGGGTATTCCCTACACGGTAACCTACCATGCAATATTTATTTTCACTATTTTCCAGAGTAGAGAGATGGTCAGCCAACACTTTGTAGCTCTCACGGCCATAGAAATCGTCGGCATTGATCACCGCGAATGGTTCATGAATCACCTCTTTTCCCATCATCACTGCGTGATTGGTACCCCACGGCTTCACCCGGTCGGGATGGAGGGTAAAACCTTCCGGCAGCATATCCAGCTCCTGGAACACCAGTTCTACCGGTATTTTCTTCTCATATTTACTGACGATCTTTTCCCTGAAATCATCTTCAAACGACTTCCGGATCACAAAAACCAGCTTTCCGAAGCCGGCATTCACTGCGTCATAAATAGAATAGTCCATAATGGTCTCGCCGTTGGGGCCCAATCCGTCGAGTTGTTTCAGCCCTCCGTAACGACTTCCCATTCCTGCTGCCAATACAAATAAAGTAGGTTTCATCTAAATTAATGATTTATTGATTTGTAGATTTATATTTTCCTCATAAGTAAACCGGGGTCACCCGCCGACCTACAAATATAAGATTTTTATCTTAAAATTCATTCACCGCTTTATGGATAAAATCAAATTCATAGGGAGTTAATTCTAAATCCATCGCTTTCGCGTTTTGCAATGACTGCCCGGCATTGCGGGCGCCGACAAGTGCTATGGTGATTCCCGGCTTTTCAACCGTCCACCGCAACACAAGCTGAGATAAGGATGCACCTTTTTCATCTGCAATAGGTTTTATCTTTTGCAGCAATCTGTTGGCACGCTCTATAAACGCAGCTTGAAAATGTTTGTGGTTGGCCCGGTGGTCACCTGGTTGAAACTGATAACCGGGTGTTATCTTGCCCGTAAGTAAACCGCGTTCCAGAGGGCTGTAGGCAAGGATGCCCTTGTTATTTTCAATGCAATATGGCAACGTCTCTTCCTCAATACCACGATTGACCATACTATATGGTATCTGATTGGATGCAAGATTCAACGTTTTTTCCGCTTCCGCCATCTGTGCAGCGGAATAATTACAAACTCCGGCATAGCGCACTTTCCCCTGCTCAATTAATTTTACTACCGCTTCAAAAGTTTCGCTGATGGGAGTGGTACTATCGTGCCAGTGAATTTGATAGAGATCTATATAATCTGTACCCAAACGTCGCAGGCTGTCCTCACACTCCTTGACAATACTTTCCTTTCCCGCATATTTATAAATATCGATATTATTCCCACTATTATCCTTACTTGCAAAGGCAAAATCACCCTTGACCAGATCCCATCGCATGCCAAATTTGGTAAGGATCTGTACCTTTTCACGCAGTATGCCTTTTATTGCTTCACCCACGATCTCTTCACTCGTCCCCTGCCCATACACAGGAGCAGTATCGATAGAGGTAACCCCCTGATCATAAGCTATTCTGATAGCGTCGACGGCATCTTTTCTCTCTGTTTTACCCCACATCCATCCCCCGGCAGCCCAAGCTCCGAAAGTAATTACAGACAAGTATAAATCCGTTTCTCCTAATTTTCTATATTGCATATCGCTGAATATTTATTTGATTAACAAGTTTCGAATATCGTAAAAGTGGACGAATAAAAGTGTATTGGAGCTGTGAATTTATATTAAAGAGTGACCCCGATTAAATCACTGCACTGTTTTCGAACAATGCAGCAGATCCTATTCATACCTTTAGTCATCAAAATAAGGATACCAATTAGTCCATTATTCAGGATCTTATTTCATATTTTTCCAGTAGGTTTTTTCTGCCGGAAAATACTGTTACGTTTTTCTCGCAAACCGCACAATATAAAATCCTTTTTTTCGTCAACACTTTCTTTGGTATTTTCCTCGTTTTTTCTCTTAAAGGACTAATCTTGTCGAGAAACAAGATATAATCGTTGTTTTCGATAGAGTAATCGTAAGTAAAGTTCCATTTATACTTATTCCCGTCTAATTTATAAGTATATCCGGTATTTTCTACATAGGCACCCAGGCTTATAACACCGGAACCTGCTTCCTACAACCCGCGTTCAAACGATGCACTGATAGCGGGACGTCCGGTTCCAAGTCCGCTTAGAGAGCTTCTGGTTATGTCATCAAGAATGCAATCTAAGATCCAGGTGTTAATACCCGGAAAGGAAATCAACATAAATATCTGCTAAAAATTTATGAGGGAGCCAGTGATTTCCACAGATTATCATCCGGGACTGGGGCAGTGACCAATATTTTTTCCCTGGAGACAGGGTGTATAAATGAGATGGTGCGTGCATGAAGACTAATGCTACCATCGGGATTGGAACGGGCTGCACCATATTTAAGGTCGCCCTTGATAGGACATCCTATCTTGGCTAACTGTGCCCGGATCTGATGATGACGACCCGTCTCCAGATCAACCTCCAACAAATAATAATTCTGTGATGCGGCAATCAGCCTGTAGTGCAATACAGCCTTTTTAGTATGGGGTTTCTCACTGGTGTATGCATTCGACTTGTTCGTCTTTTCGTTCTTGCTCAAATAGTGGGTTAACTGATCCTCCTCTTTCGGAGGACGATCCTTCACAATAGCCCAATAAGTTTTGTCAACTTCACCATTACGGAACATATCATTGAGCCGCGACAACGCCTTACTGGTTTTTGCAAACACCACTACCCCACTCGTTGGGCGGTCGAGTCGATGCGTCACACCACAAAAAACGTTGCCGGGCTTATTGTATTTCTCTTTCAGATATATCCTCACCATCTCCGACAACGGTTGGTCACCCGTCTTGTCGCCCTGCACAATCTCGCCCGGCGACTTGTTGACAATAATGATGTGGTTATCTTCGTAAAGAACTGTCATCTAATCAGGTATTCATCCCTCCGCAGACATTGATTACTTGTCCGCTGACATACGAAGAGAGATCTGATGCAAGAAAAAGTGCGGTATTCGCCACATCTTCCGGTGTACCTCCGCGCCGTAATGGGATTTGTTTTGCCCATTCGTTGCGTACTTCTTCCGACAATTGTCCGGTCATTTCAGTGATGATAAAACCTGGAGCAATGGCATTGACGCGAATACCGCGCGAACCCAGCTCTTTCGCCATCGATTTCGCCAAACCGATCATTCCTGCTTTGGAGGCAGAATAGTTGGCCTGTCCGGCATTTCCCGATACACCTACCACCGAACTCATATTCACGATGCTACCCGACTTCTGGCGCATCATCACGGGTGTTACCGCATGAATGAAGTTAAATGCCGATTTCAGGTTTACATGGATCACTGCATCCCATTGCTGCTCACTCATACGCATCATCAATCCGTCTTTGGTAATACCTGCATTGTTGATCAGGATATCTATACGGCCAAAATCCTGCATAACCTGTTCAACCACCTTGTGCGTTTCTTCAAAATTGGCTGCATTGGAGGCATAGCCTTTACACTTCACGCCTAAAGAGGCAATTTCATACTCGGTTGCAGCACCGATCTCGTCTATGGTTAGGTCAGTAAACGCGATGTTAGCGCCTTCCGAAGCAAACTTCAACGCGATCGCCTTTCCGATACCACGGGCCGCTCCTGTCACTAACGCTGTTTTTCCTTCTAATAACTTCATATTTTTTTAATTTTAAATTAATAATGAAGAATGAAGAATTAATTTTTCACTTTTCATTATTCACTCTTTATTATTCACTTCTCCGATACAATCCCTTAAAAACCAGATCCGAGATAATATCCCTATCCTCTTTCCGATTATAGTCGAGTTTCAATGTACCCCTGATAGTTGGCACTTCCAGCCCTTTAAAAGCGTAATGCATTATCTCTGCAGTCTGCTTTACGTTTTTCAGTGCGAAAATTCCTTTATTACAGCCGTCCTGGATAATTCCTTCGAGGAAACGGATCTCTTTCTTGTCGAACTCCTTACGGACATTCTCTACCTGCCAGATATCTCTAAAAAAATTGGCCCGCAACGTACCATTACGGGTAACCACCTCCTTTACAGCACTTAGTCTGGTAAAAGCCAGCAGGATCAGTTTTTCGTCGGCAGGAATATCCCGTTTAATCACTTCTTCCATCTTGCTATACAACACATTGAGCTCCGACTCAATAACCGCCCTATAGATATCGTATTTACTATTGAAGTAGGTGTAAAGAGTGCGTCGACCACGTTGTGACGCTTCGGCAATATCATTCATCGTTGTATTCTCAACACCTTTCTTGGCGAAAAGCTGCTGGGCCACATCGATTAGATTTTTCCTTGTCTTAGAAATTGCTGAAGCCATACTACTTTGCACATTTAACTTATGTGTGTGCAAAAATAGTACAAGATTCTAAAATTCGAAAGTAAAAGGAGTAAAAAAATACAAAGCGTACATTATCTATCCTTTTTTAGCAATCGCGCTGCTTCACAGACCTCCTCATACCACTCTTCTCCGAATTTTCTTATCAAAGGCTCTTTCAGGAAGCGGTAGATGGGTACTCCCTCTTTTCTTCCTAACTTCACAGCAGGCTTACATATGGACCAACGATGATAATTGACTGCCGTGAAATCTCTGTACTCTGTCAGTCTTATAGGATATAGATGGCAGGAAACCGGTTTACGGACCGAAATCCTTCCTTCTCGGTAAGCATTGTCGATAGCACACTTGCAAATCCCATCATCATCGAAATAGGTAAATACGCATTCTTTTCCGTTTACAAGAGATGTAACCAGTTCTCCGTCGTAATCGGTATATGCTATACCTTGATTATTGATTACTTCCTGTGCTTTGGGGGTGAGGTCATCCCATATCTCGTCCAGAATTCCTTCTATTTCCAAAAATTCCTCTTTTGTAAGCGGTGCTCCCGATTCTCCTTCCACGCAACATTCTCCTTTACATTTGCAGAGATCACAAATAAACTGTTCTTGGAATATTTCGTCCGACAGAAGTGTATGTTGAATCTGTATCATTTTTTTGATATTGAATTGTTGAACTGCTTAATCATTGAAAAATTGAGTTGTCGAACAATTTAACGATTAAACAATTAAATGATTAAACGTTTCTTCCGGTATCCCCAAAACAGCAGAACTGTACATACGGCACTGGCAACGGCAGCAAGCAGAAACCAGCCGTTGATTGGCATCTCCTCAATCTTCTGTATCCATTGAGTATCGCCCCAGAAAAAATGCAAGACGACAATCAGCGCATTATTGATAAAATGGAACAGGATGGGTACCCAAAGATTCCGGGTGTACAGAAAGAGGTATCCCAACAATCCCCCCAGCAATAGCCTCGGCAAAAATCCATAAAATTGAAGATGTATCAAACTGAATACCAGCGCCGTGATCCACACAGCTACATGTCTGTTGATGAACTTCTCCTGTATAAACTGTTGTAACGCACCCCGGAAAAATATCTCCTCTGATACTGCGGCCAAACCTCCCACAATGAGCAGATTCAGCACAAGGCTGGAGGCAGTTTTGCCGGACAATAATAAATTACTATTCTCCAGTGCAGCATCTTCCAATGCACGGAATGACCTTTCCACTTCGCTCATCCATGCAGGGAATTCGATTCCTTTATTCCATTGGGACAAAAAAGAAGCCAGACAATAAGAGAAGATAAATACCAAAACGGCAAATATCATTTTTTCTCCTATCCGCTCACTCCCGGTCATCTTTAAATAATACGCCGGAGCAGCATGGGTCAACGCAACAACTAAATAGGCGGGCAAAGCCGTGGCCAACACAGATTGCATGGCCGATCCCACGTAAATGGCTGTCACCTTGTCTTCGCTACCCACTCCCGATATCATTAAAACCAAACCCGACAATATAGAAGCAACTACCACACCGATGAGCAGGAATAAAAAGAGCCAGGCTATCTTATAACCTGGAGTGAAGGATGAAAAAAGAGGCCTCATTGCTACTGTCATTAAAAATGCAAAGGTACTACAATAATCCGGTAACGGAATTGCAGAGGGTTCAATAAAATATTTTTTGCAGATTAAAAGAATAACACTAATTTTGCAATCTTATTTTCTTAAAATGTTTCAAACAGTTGAATCATACGGACTTTCAACAAAAAACAATCATTTTCATATATTATAATGAAGTCAACACTGAACAAAACGAACGATGTGAATGGAACCATCGTCATTGAACTCGAAAAAGCAGATTATCAGGAGAAAGTAGACAAGTCACTGAATCAATATCGTCAAAGAGCCA
This sequence comes from Proteiniphilum sp., assembly GCF_034927365.1. Taxonomy (GTDB): domain Bacteria; phylum Bacteroidota; class Bacteroidia; order Bacteroidales; family Dysgonomonadaceae; genus Proteiniphilum. Next base: position 118,103 of record NZ_JAYFQD010000018.1, read on the forward strand.
ATATTCCCGGCTTCCGCCAGGGCAAAGTACCCAAAAGTCTAATCCAGAAATTATATGGAAAAGCTATATTGGTTGACGAAATCAATAAGGTTGTCTCAGACGAAATGGGAAATTTCATTCGCGACAACAAACTTAAAGTGCTCGGGGAACCCCTCCCTGCTGATAATCTGGATGAAGAGATTGACCTGGAGAATGATGAGGTACTAAAGTTCTCTTTTGACGTGGCGCTTACTCCCGAATTCGATCTCACACTCGACAAAAGTGTCGAACTGACCTCCTACAAGATACAACTGGAACCGGAGTTGTTCGAACGGCAGATGGATACCTATAAACAGAATTACGGTACCTACGTTTCCGTGGAAGAGGAAGCCAAAGATACCGATCTAATCAAAGGTATACTCGTCGAGATGGAAGGAGATAAGGAAAAAGAGGACGGACAAGTAATTGAAAATGCTATCCTTATGCCATCCTATGTAAAGGATGAAGAGACCCGGAACAGTTTTATCGGTGCAAAAGTAGGCTACAGCGTGATTATCAATCCCAGGAAAGCTTACGACAATAATGAAGCTGAAATCGCATCTCTACTGCAAACCACAAAAGAAAATGTAGCCGATGTAAATTCCGATTTTCGTTTCGATATTAACGAGGTGACTCGCTATAAAGAAGCGGAAATGAATCAGGAACTCTTCGACAAGGTATTGGGTGAAGGAGTAGTTACTACCGAAGAGGAGTTCAGATCAAAAGTGGAAACGGAACTGGTTAAACAATTCAAACCGGATGTCGATCATCTTTTCATTCACGAGGTACGTGATCTTATAGTGAAGATGATGGAAGAAGTAACCTTCCCCGATGAATTATTGAAGCGTTGGTTGCTCGCTGCTGATGAAAAACGTACGGCCGATGAGATTGAAAAAGATTTCCCGAAAATTCTGGAAGACTTGAAGTTCCACGTAGCAAGGCAAAAAATAGTGGAAGAAAATGAAATAAAGGTCGAATTCTCAGATATCGAAGCACTTGCAACAGAAGTGGCAAGAGCTCAGTTTGCGCAGTATGGGATGACCAATCTGCCGGCAGATGTGCTTCAGAACTATACAAAGAGCCTACTCGAAAAAGAAGAGACAGTCCGCAACCTGTTCGACCGGGCTACTGAAAACAAAATCATCGACTGGCTGAAAGAGAATGTGACCGTCATTGAGAAAGAGATCACTTCAAAAGATTTCAACGAACTGATGAGCGGGCATATGCATCAACATGATGAACATGCAGAAGAGCCTACTCAGGAGTCAGAACCTCAGCATGAAGCCCCGGCCGATACGACTCCTGAACAACCGCTAGACACAAACCAACCTCCCTCCGACGAAGTTGCTGACACAGAAGAAGGAACGGAGTCAGTTGAAAAACCTGCAAAAAAAAGAAAAACTTCGACAAAAAAATAATTGCCTGATAAGTAATTTACCGATTGTTTATCAGTATTTTATTTTGTAATTCGATAATTCGTTATAAATTTGTTGTATAATTCTAAGGTCGGTAACTGCATTCCACTGCTAATTTGGCACTCTGTTTGCAATGGTATAAACGATAGTAATTTAGAATTATAAACATCAAACAAAATTTTATGCATAACGATTTTAGAAAATATGCGGTGAAACATCTGGGAATGAACGGCTCCAGATTAGACAGTTACATGAATATCACAAGTCAGGGAGGCTATATCTCTCCCACCATCATAGAGGAACGGCAACTGAATGTAGCACAGATGGATGTCTTTTCCCGTTTGATGATGGATCGTATCATCTTCCTCGGCACCGCTGTCGATGATTACACAGCCAATGTGATCCAGGCTCAATTACTCTATCTCGACTCATCCGATCCGGGAAAAGATATCTCTATTTACATCAACTCACCGGGAGGGTCAGTTTATGCTGGATTAGGCATTTACGACACGATGCAATTTATCTCAAGCGATATATCTACCATTTGTACCGGTATTGCCGCCTCGATGGCAGCCGTATTGCTGGTAGCAGGAACAGAGAAAAAACGGTTCGCCCTGAACCACTCCCGTGTGATGATACATCAACCGCTGGGAGGTGTACAGGGACAAGCCTCAGACATCGAAATTACCGCCCGTGAAATTGCAAAGATCAAACAGGAACTCTACGCTATCATATCCTACCATTCGGGAAAACCCATTGAGGAAGTGGCCAGGGACTCAGATCGTGATTTCTGGATGACGGCAGTCGAAGCCAAAGAGTATGGCATGGTAGATGACGTCCTGACAAAAAAGAAATAAACAATGGCAAAAAAGGCGAACAGTAGCAATCATTGCAGCTTTTGTGGAAGAAGTGAACAGGAAGTAAACCTGCTTATTTCGGGAATGACCGGCTTTATCTGCGACATGTGTGCCGAACAGGCACATGAAATTGTGAACGATTCGTTCCAAAGCAATAAGAAGTCAGATATAGGACTTTCTCTCTCCACACTTCCCAAACCGACACAGATCAAAGAGTTTTTAGATCAGTATGTGATCAAACAGGATAGTGCGAAACGTTTTCTTTCGGTATCGGTCTATAATCATTATAAGCGTATCCTGCAGAAGAACACCAAGGATGATGTAGAGATTGAAAAGTCGAATATCATCATGGTGGGAGCAACAGGTACGGGAAAGACGTTACTTGCACGGACTATTGCAAAGATGCTGCAGGTTCCCTTTACGATAGTGGACGCCACTGTACTTACCGAGGCAGGGTATGTGGGAGAGGATATAGAAAGTATTCTCACCCGTCTGCTTCAGGTCGCCGATTACAATGTAAATGCGGCGGAGAGAGGGATCGTTTTTATCGATGAAATAGACAAGATTGCCCGGAAGAGCGACAATCCCTCTATTACCCGCGATGTGAGCGGTGAAGGAGTACAGCAGGGACTGCTGAAGTTACTCGAAGGCTCCGTGGTGAACGTACCGCCCCAGGGAGGCAGAAAACATCCGGAGCAACGAATGATCGCCGTAAATACCAAAAATATATTGTTTATTTGTGGGGGAGCATTCGACGGTATAGAGAAAAAAATCGCCCAGCGTCTCAACACTCGTGTGGTTGGCTATGCTGCCAGCAATCAGAGTTCGGTGATTGACAGGAATAATCTGATGAAATATATCACACCACTCGATTTGAAATCGTTCGGACTGATTCCTGAGATTATTGGACGCCTTCCTATACTGACTTATCTGGAACCACTCGATCGGGATGCACTGTTACGCATATTGGTGGAACCCAAGAATTCAATCATCAAACAATATCAGAAATTATTTGAGATGGATAGTGTAACGCTCTCTTTCGACCATGATGCTTACGAATACATCGTCGATAAGGCGATCGAATTCAAACTGGGTGCACGAGGATTGCGCTCCATCGTAGAGGCCATCATGATCGAAGCGATGTTCACTCTCCCTTCTACTGCTGAGAAGAAGAAAATGCACGTCACCCGTGAATATGCTGCTCATCAGTTGGAGAATTCAGATTTTCACCATTTGAGAGTGGCCTGATAGATACTTTATTCTTGATATAAAGACCCGGCCGGTGAAAGCCGGTTGCGTATGAATTAAAAAAACGCATGTTCATCCTGCGTTTTTTTTAATGTAATCACTCAACTGTTCATCAATGAATTTAGACAGAATAACAATACAATCACAGTTATTCATTTTGTATTACAAATCTTATTTGGAAATATAAAATACTTTCCTAAATTTGTGCTTGCCTTTAAAAAAAGGCTGATTTGATTACAGAGTGACTTGCTCAATGGAAAAACAAGATTTACTATACAAAGGATTAAAGAAATATTTCGGATTCGATACTTTTAAAGGTAACCAGGAGGAGATCATTAAAAGTATTTTATCCGGAAAAGACACTTTTGTATTGATGCCTACCGGGGGTGGAAAATCACTATGCTACCAGCTTCCTGCATTACTGATGGAGGGTACGGCGATTATCATTTCTCCCCTTATCGCCCTGATGAAGAATCAGGTGGATGCCATGCGTAATTATAGCGAGGAGGACGGCATTGCACACTTCTTGAACTCTTCACTGAATAAGCAGGAGATCGAAGAGGTGAAAAGAGATGTATTATCGGGCAAGACCAAGATGCTCTATGTAGCGCCTGAATCGCTGACCAAAGCCGAAAATGTGGAGTTTCTCCGGAATATTCCCATCTCGTTCTATGCCGTAGACGAAGCACACTGTATCTCCGAATGGGGACATGATTTCCGGCCAGAATACCGTCGAATCAGGCCGATCATCAGTGAAATCAGTTCACGTCCTATCATTACACTGACAGCGACAGCTACCCCTAAGGTACAACATGATATCCAGAAGAATCTAGGGATGACTAATGCTGCGGTGTTCAAATCCTCCTTCAACCGCCCCAATCTTTATTACGAAGTACGAAATAAAACAGAACAAATAGATAGGGAGATCATAAAATATATTCTCTCCCAAGGTAAAAAATCAGGTATCGTCTACTGCCTGAGTAGAAAGAAAGTGGACGATTTTGCAGAGATCCTGCAAGCCAATGACATCAAAGCATTGCCCTATCACGCCGGAATGGATGCTGCCACGCGTAGCTACAACCAGGATGCTTTTCTCATGGAGAAAGCAGATGTAATCGTGGCAACCATTGCCTTTGGTATGGGAATTGATAAACCCGATGTGCGTTATGTGATCCATTACGACATCCCTAAAAGCCTCGAAGGTTATTACCAGGAAACCGGTCGTGCCGGACGCGATGGAGGAGAGGGAAAATGTATCGCATTCTATTCAGAAAAAGACCTGCAAAAATTAGAACGTTTTATGCAGGGAAAACCGGTCTCTGAACAGGAGATCGGCAAACAGTTGCTGTTGGAAACAGCCGCTTATGCAGAGACATCCGTATGCCGAAGAAAAGTGCTGTTGCACTACTTCGGTGAAGAGTATAACGAACCGAATTGTGAACATTGTGACAATTGTTTAAATCCCAAGAAGAAAGTGGAAGCAAAAGAGTTACTTATTACTGTATTGGAGGCGATTACCGCTCTCAAAGAAAAACAAAAAGCTGATTATCTCATAGATTTCCTTATAGGAAAGGACTCATCCGATATAGAAACTTACGGGCACAACGAACTGGAGGAATTCGGATCGGGCTCAGATGAAGAAGAAAACACATGGGAAGTCGTCATCCGCCAGGCACTGCTCGATAACTATCTGAAGAAAGATATTGAGAACTACGGCATTCTTAAAATCACCAAGAAGGGAAAGGATTTCCTAAAATCGCCATCATCTTTTAAAATCACAAAAGACGATGAAGATGAGGATAGTATAACCGATTCTGAAAACGATGATTCAGATGTGATCTCTGCCGGTGGAAGTGGTGGGGCTGCTGACCCGGTACTCTTTGCCATGATGAAAGACCTGAGGAAGAAACTGTCGAAAAAACTAAATGTTCCTCCTTATGTCATTTTCCAGCCTTCATCGCTGGAAGCCATGGCCACCTCCTATCCTATCACGTTGGACGAATTGCAAAATATTCCCGGAGTAGGTGCAGGAAAGGCCAAACGTTATGGGAAAGAGTTTGTGGAATTGATAAAGAAACATGTGGAGGAAAACGATATTACCCGTCCGGAAGATCTCCGCGTGAAAACCGTTGCGAATAAATCAAAACTCAAAGTATCCATTGTACAGGCGATCGACCGGAAAGTTGCACTTGACGACCTGGCGGAATCGAAAGGCATTGATTTCAACGAAATGCTATCGGAAGTGGAAGCCATCGTTTATTCGGGCACCAAGATCAATATCGATTATTTTCTCAACGAGGTGATGGATCAGGACGTCTTGCAAGATGTCTATTCATATTTCAAGGAAGCAGAAACCGACGATCTGAAAAAAGCCCAGGAAGAACTATCGGATTATACCGAAACTGAAATTCGTCTGGTACGTATCAAGTTCTTCTCCGATATGGCCAACTAAAGTGGGAAAGTGGGAAAGTGAGAAAGTGAGAAGGTAGGAAAGTCAATGAATGAATTTGGTATTTATAAACTATTTTGTACCGATATCCGTTATTAAAGAGGAATCGGTATGTAGAAACAATGAACTATTTACAAAATATAAACAGCCCCGATGATTTAAAAGAACTCAGCATCGATCAACTGGAAACAGTTTGTAGTGAGTTGAGGGAATTCATTATCGAACAGCTCTCCAATAACCCGGGTCATTTCGGATCGAGTCTGGGTACGGTGGAGTTGACGGTGGCGTTGCATTATCTCTATAATACACCCTACGACCGGCTTGTCTGGGATGTGGGTCACCAGGCTTATAGTCATAAAATCCTTACCGGCCGTCGTGATCGGTTTTCAACCAATCGCAAACTGGGAGGACTTTCCGGCTTCACCAACCCAAATGAGAGTAATTACGATACTTTCGTGGCCGGACATGCGTCCACCTCTATCTCTGCTGCACTGGGTATGGCTGTAGCTGCCAATCTCCGGGGAGAAACAGACCGGCATATTGTAGCCATCATTGGAGACGGCTCCATGACAGGCGGACTAGCTTACGAGGGGATCAATAACGCCTGTTCACAACCCAATAACCTGTTGATTATCCTCAATGACAATGATATGTCGATTGACAACAACGTGGGTGGTATGCAGGATTACTTGGTGAAATTAACCACTTCGGCAAAATACAATAGGGTACGGAACAATCTCTATCAGGGATTCAAGAAACGAAATCTCATTTCGGAAAGTGGAAAGAATCTTGTCCTGAGATTTAATAACAGCGTCAAATCACTGATCACCAAAGAGCAGAATCTGTTCGAAGGATTCAATATCCGATACTTCGGTCCTGTAGATGGACATGATTTGCCGGGATTGATCCGTATCCTTCGCAACATCAAAGATATGGAAGGACCGCGGTTACTCCATATAAAGACTGTCAAAGGTAAAGGGTTTAAACCGGCTGAGAAATCAGCCACTATCTGGCATTCACCCGGCCTTTTCAACAAAGAGACCGGAGAACGGATCGTGAATGAGAGTGCAAATCAAACCCAACTTTATCAGGATATTTTCGGATATACCCTTTTGGAGATGGGCGAGGAAAACGAAAATATTGTAGGAGTGACACCTGCCATGCCTACGGGATGCTCTATGTATATTATGGCGGAGAAGTATCCCAACAGGGTTTTCGATGTGGGTATCGCCGAAGCACACGCCGTTACCTTCTCTGCCGGTATGGCAAAAGAGGGACTGATCCCATTTTGTAATATCTACTCGTCGTTCATGCAACGGGCATATGATCAAGTGATCCACGATGTAGCATTACAGAAATTAAAGGTAATATTCTGTCTCGATAGGGCCGGACTGGTAGGTCCTGATGGCCCTACCCACCATGGTGTTTTTGATCTGGCCTATCTGCGCCCCATCCCCAATCTTGTCATCTCGTCTCCCTACAATGAACACGAGTTGCGTAACCTGATGCATACAGCCGTATATGGAAACGACGGTCCTTTTGTGATCCGTTATCCGCGTGGACATGGTGAGATAACCGAATGGCAAAACGAACCCTCGATCCTTCCTATCGGTAAAGGTCGAAAACTCAGAAAAGGAAAAGATATAGCCCTTCTTTCCATAGGAGTAATCGGCAATAATGCCGCGAAAGCTATTGATAAAGCAGAAGAGGCGGGTATCAGTGTAGCACATTACGACATGGTCTTCCTGAAACCAATTGATGAGGCGTTACTGCATAAAGTGGCAAAGAAATTCAAATATATCATCACGGTGGAAGATGGGGTTATGAAGGGAGGACTTGGGAGTGCCGTTCTAGAATTCCTTGCTGAAAACGACTATACCGATATCCATCTGCTCCGCATCGGTATCCCTGATGAGTTTGTCACCCACGGTTCTGTGAGTGAACTCCAAAAGATTACCGGAATTGATGAAAAAGGTATACTGGAATATATTGAAAGTATGTATAACGAGATCAGAGGATCCACTCACTCCCATCTGCTTACACCCCACAACAGGATTACACCTGTTATACCGATACATAACCGTTAAAATAGAGAATCATTAACTGCAAAAGATGCAATGAAGATTTTAATAGCAGGTGCAGGCGAAGTCGGAACTCATCTGGCAAAACTTCTCGGACAGGAAAATCACGACATTACACTTATCGATGACGACAAAGACCGGCTTGCCATCATACGAGATAACAGTGATATACTCACTTATGTAGGGAAGTGTACATCACTCAAAGATCTCACCGAAGCAGGAACGGCCAATGCCGATCTCTATATCGGTGTAACTCCCGAAGAATCCAAAAACATCACTTCCTGCATGCTCGCATCTAACTTAGGTGCGAAGAGAACGCTGGCACGGATAGATAATTACGAATACCTCTTACCTAAGAACAAGGAGTTCTTCGAGAAAATGGGCATCCACTCCATGATCTATCCCGAACTGATTGCAGCCAGGGAGATTGCGATGTCACTCAAGACGCCATGGGCCCGCTTTTGGTGGGAATTATGTAACGGGACTGTAATTCTTGCCGCTGCCAAAGTAAGAGAAAACGCCCCGATAGTGAATACCTACCTCTACGATCTTGCCCGGACCGATAAACGTTTCCACATGGTGGCTATCAAGCGTAATTCTCAAACTCTTATCCCCAGAGGAAGCGACCAGATAATGCCCGATGATATCCTTTATTTCACAACACTCAGGAAGCATATCGATTCATTACCCGAACTGTTCGGAAAAAAATCGTTTGAAGCCAAGAAGATCATGTTTATGGGGGGGAGCCGCATCACGATGCGAACCATACAACAACTCCCACAGAACATCAGCATAAAAATTATTGAACGAGACAAGGAACGTGCCCAGACGTTAGTGGAGATAGTTCCTTCGAATGTGACCGTTTTTGTGGAGGATGGAAGAAATACCGAGTTCCTTTTGAGGGAAAGTATCGCTGATACCGATGCCTTTGTTGCCCTTACAGGAAGTTCCGAGGCCAATATCCTGGGATGTATCATGGCAAAGCAGTATGGTGTGAAACGAACGGTAGCAGAAGTGGAGAATAATGATTATATCTCCATGGCGGAACGGTTTGATATAGGTACTGTGATCAATAAAAAACTGATCGCTGCCAGTAAAATCTATGAACTTCTACTGAAAGCCGACGCATCCAACATAAAGAGCCTTACCATTGCCGATGCCAATGTGGGAGAGGTCATCGCCAAACCCAACTCCAAAGTGACAAAAAAATTAATCAGGAACCTAAACCTGCCGGCCGACATCACTTTCGGGGCACTCATCAGAAACGGGGAACCGATGCTGGTCGATGGGGACACATTGATTGAGCCTTATGACCAGGTAGTGGTATTTTTTCTCAATAAATCGCTAAAAAATATCGAAAAGCTGTTTAATTAAACTTACTACGGTACCGATCATGATTATGCAGATCATCGGTACACACGCCGACAGGCAAACTACAAAGCATGCGTAGATTTAACTATCAGTTTGTATTGAATACAATAGGTCTGCTTCTGGTAATCGAAGCGATCTTTATGCTCTTTTCCGCCTTCGTAGGTGAATATTACAACGAAACGGCCGTAAAGAGTATATATCTTTCAGCGCTCATCACTTTCAGCACCGGAATGGTCATTACTTTTCTGGTTAGAAAACGGAGGCGTACAGCGGGTAATAATATTACCAAACGGGAAGTTTTCCTCACCGTCACCCTCTCCTGGTTAATGATGGCTTTGTTTGGCACGCTTCCCTACCTGATCAGCGGTGCTATACCTTCTTTCACGAACGCTTTTTTTGAGAGCATGTGCGGCTTCACTACGACCGGCAGCTCTACCCTGGTCAACATTGAAGCATTTCCCAAATCGCTCCATTTCTGGCGTAGCTTCACACAATGGATCGGAGGGATAGGAATTATCATCTTCGTCCTCTCGTTTATGCCTATCTTCGGAGGGACCTCTACCCAGTTCTATGAAGCTGAGGCCACCGGTATTGCTGAAGACCAGTTCAATACCCGTATCAGTGAAATCACCAAGCAGATGGCATTCACCTATCTCGGTCTGACCATCATCGGATTTTTCTTTCTTTGGGCAGGTCCGATGGATGCATTCGATGCAGCCTGCCACACACTCACGGCCATATCCACAGGTGGATTTTCAACCAAACAGGCCAGTATTGCCTTTTTCAACTCCCCTTATACCGAATACGTGATCACCATGCTGATGTTTTTGGGTGGCACCAACTTCCTTCTCATATCGACGCTTGTCACACGGTTTAAAGCCACTATTCTCCGGGATGAGGAGTTCAAATGGTATTTCCTGATTATTGCCCTCTTCACCGTAGGCATCACCGTTGCACTGTTAGTTTCAAGGCAGATGAACGATATAGAGCAGACTTTTCGGATAGTACTTTTCCAGGTAGTCGCAGCAGTCACTACCACCGGATTTGCCACCACTGATTTCCAGCTTTGGGGTTCCAGTTACTGGCTTCTATTCCTGACAATGATCCTTTTCTGCGGCAGTGAAGGATCCACATCGGGTGGTATGAAGATCTCCCGCCTGATAGCCCTTTCTAAAAATTCGTTGCTGGTTTTCAAACGGCAGGTACATCCCAATGCACTTTACGTGGTGAAAATAAACCGGAAAGTGATTACCGTCGAAACCCTCTCACGGTTGTTCGCTTTCGTCTTCCTGTATGTGACCATCACCGTGATCAGTGCCGTCGTACTGGGACTTACGGGGATGAATTTCGAAGAATCGATAGGAGTCTCTCTTTCATCCATCAGTAACTATGGCTTTGGATTGGGCTCATACGGTCCGAGCGGCACATTCGAATCAGCCACTCCTTTCATGAAATACTACCTTAGTTTTCTTATGCTGGTAGGGCGTCTTGAGATATTCACCGTACTCTCGTTGTTCATTCCGGGATTCTGGAAGAGATAATCAATTTCTAAAAAAGATCGTATCGTCAATTGCGTCGATCACAATCGGTTTGGTTTTGTCCACTGTTCCGGCCAACAGGTCTTTTGACAGCTGGTTGAGCACCTTACGTTGGATCAAACGCTTCACGGGACGTGCTCCGAACTCAGGATCAAAACCGGCAGTAGCAATACTTTTCACAGCTTCATCAGTATACCTCAACTCAATACCATTCTCCGAGAGCATCTTGCCTACGGCACCCAATTGTATGCGTACAATCTGTTCAATCTCATCCTCTTTCAACGGAGCAAACATGATGATATCGTCGATACGGTTCAGGAATTCCGGACGGATAGTCCTTTTCAACATGTCCATCACCAGATTTCGGGTATTATCGATGATCTCTTCACGGTTCGAAGGAGTGATCCTCTCAAAATTCTCCCGGATCAGGTTCGACCCCATATTGGAGGTCATGATAATAATGGTATTCTTGAAGTTCACCACCCTACCCTTGTTATCTGTCAGACGTCCGTCATCCAACACCTGCAATAGAATATTGAATACATCGGGATGTGCTTTCTCGATCTCATCGAATAGCACTACCGAATAAGGCTTACGACGAATCGCTTCGGTAAGTTGTCCACCTTCATCATAGCCTACATATCCCGGAGGCGCACCGATCAATCGTGTAGCGCTGAATTTCTCCTGATATTCACTCATATCGATACGGGTCATCATATTCTCATCATCAAACAGATACTCGGCCAGTGCTTTCGCCAACTCGGTCTTACCTACCCCTGTCGTCCCCAGGAAGATAAAAGAACCGACAGGACGTTTAGGATCACTCAATCCGGCACGATTACGGCGCACTGCATCGGCCACAGCGGTGATCGCTTCCTCCTGACCGACCACACGTTTATGCAATTCTTCTTCAAGGTGTAGCAGTTTCTCCCGTTCACTCTGCATCATTTTGCTGACAGGAATACCGGTCCAGCGCGATACTACATCGGCAATATCTTCGGAATCGACCTCCTCCTTGATCATGGCCCGACCACCCTGCCGTTCATGCAACTGTTTCTGCAGCTCTTCAATCTCATTTTCCTTCTCCTTGATCGTACCATAACGCAATTCGGCCACTTTACCATAATTCCCTTCTCGTTCGGCACGCTCTGCCTCAAACTTGGCATTTTCAATATCGATTTTATCCTGTTGGATCTTATTGATGATATTCTTTTCGGACTGCCATTTGGCTTTGTAATCCGATTCTTCGGCACGCAGATCTTCAATCTGTTTGGTGAGCAACTCCTCTTTCTGGGTATCATTTTCGCGACGTATCGCTTCACGTTCTATCTCCAACTGCTTGATCCTACGCATGATCTCATCCAGTTCTTCGGGAACGGAGTCGACTTCCATACGCAGTTTGGCAGCCGCTTCGTCCATCAGGTCGATCGCCTTGTCGGGCAGGAAACGATCGGTGATATAGCGACTCGAGAGCTGCACGGCAGCAATGATCGCTTCATCTTTGATACGCACTTTATGATGGTTCTCATAACGCTCCTTCAATCCACGAAGGATAGAAATCGTATCCGATTCACTCGGCTCGTCTACCATCACCGTCTGGAAACGACGTTCCAACGCCTTGTCTTTCTCGAAATACTTCTGGTACTCATCCAGCGTAGTAGCACCAATAGCACGCAATTCACCACGCGCCAGAGCTGGCTTCAGGATGTTAGCAGCATCCATCGCACCTTCGCTCTTTCCCGCACCGACCAGCGTATGGATCTCATCGATGAAAAGGATAATCTCCCCTTCCGACTTCACCACCTCGTTGATCACCGATTTCAACCGCTCTTCGAACTCACCCTTGTACTTTGCACCGGCAATCAGCGCTCCCATATCAAGGGAGTATATCTTTTTACTCTTGAGGTTTTCCGGCACATCACCCCGCACGATACGGTATGCCAAACCTTCAGCGATAGCCGTCTTACCTGTACCCGGCTCACCAATCAGGATAGGATTGTTCTTGGTACGGCGGCTCAATATCTGCAAGACGCGACGGATCTCGTCGTCTCTGCCAATCACAGGATCGAGTTTACCATTACGGGCACGCTCCGTCAGATTGACCGCATACTTACCCAGTGACTGATAAGTATCTTCTGCCGACTGGCTGGTTACCTTTTCGCCTTTGCGCAGGTCTTGTATGGCTACCTGCAACTGGTTTAACGAAATACCGGCATCTTTCATCATCTGCGATGCGCTGTTCTTTTCATCCAATATAGCCAACAGCAGATGCTCCAGCGATACGAACTGGTCGCCCATCTTGCTGGTAAAATCGTTCGCTTTCTGGAAGACTGCATTGGCCTCCCGACTCAGCATCGGATCACCACCGGAAACACGCGGAAACGACTCAATTTCCTTGTCGAGTACTCTCTCCAGATTTTGAGAATTCACACCCAGTTTTTGGAAGAGAAATCCGGTTATATTTTCACTTACCAGCATCACCCCTTTGAGCAAGTGAGCCGGCTCAATCATCTGCTGGTTATTGTCCTGTGCCAGGTCAATCGCCTTCTGTACCGCCTCCTGCGCCTTTATTGTAAAATTATTAAAGTTCATATATTTTGTCTCCTTCCTTATCTTATTATTAAACGTGGCAACCAATTCAAAAGTTCCATATAATAATGCAGAATTTCAAATCCGCTTCACGCTGATTTACATCATAGTGTCGTCAAAATCTTTGCCAAAGCATAAAATCTGACTTTTTGGCAGGAGTTACCAATCTTGTCCTTACATAATACCGCTATTATCCTAATTGAAAGGAAAATAGCAGTAGCAAATTTAGATACGAAAAGTTGAGTTACCCTGTAAGTATTCTTATAGAAAATCCAGAGGACTTTTTATTTTTGACTTTGACAGGTCGGTTATATGTGTATAGATTTCAGTTGTCTTGACGGAATGGTGTCCAAGCAAATCCTTGATAAAGCGTAAATCAGTACCGGTTTCCAACAGGTGTGTGGCATAACTGTGGCGTAACCCATGTATACCGATTTGCTTTTTGACTCCACCCTTTTTTAATCCCGATTTAAAAACTTGTTGGGCACTCCGGATGGAATACTGTCCGCCATGTTGCCCCTCGAAGAGATATATTTTAGGACGGTAGTCCTTATAATAATTTCGCATATCTTCAAGTACTGATTCCGGAAGGGGAACCACACGGTCTTTTTTCCCTTTACCCTGTTCTATACGAACCAACATGGCAGTACTATCAATATCCGATATTTTCAGATTGACCAGTTCGCTGACCCGTAATCCCATTCCATAAGCAAGTTTCAGCATCAGTTTATGTTTCGGGTTTTGGGTAACCTCTATAATTCTTTGCACTTCTTTCTTATTGAGCATCTTGGGAAGTGTCATCGGTTTTTTGGGACGTGGGATATCAAAAAACATTTTACCACGGTGCAAGACTTGTTCATAGTAGAATTTTATTGCGTTAATACGGCTATGAATTTCACTTTCCGACAACTTAAGGGTTTGATGACAATAGAGAAAATAACTACGTAACCGATCGGGAGTAAGTTCATCGACCGGATACGATTGAAGAATATACAGCAATTGTGCAAATTCCAACGTATAGGTTCGAAGCGTATTCTCGCTGTATCCTTTCAGGATTATCTGTTCCTGAAACCGTTTTAGTGCAGGCAGGTTTACAGCATGAATTTTACTCAGGACTTCTTTGCCGACAATAACCGGTTTCAAACCAAACAACTCACGATAATATCGGTTATCGGTAACATGCCATGATTTCTTCGATGCTGACCATTTTGCTTTCGTATGGTTGCGCAAATAAGAGATAAGTTCATTGTCTTTCTCGAACCTAATCCAAATCACCCGCTTACCGTTATATTCACCCGTCTCAAAATGATATCTTTTATCAGTAAAATCCATAAGCGCGCATTTTATATATGTTAAACATATACTTTTAAATCTCTCTTTGAGTCGAAAGATAGTATAATAATTCGAAATACGCAACAAAATATCTATTTTCAATCAACTGTATTACAAAGAAGTAACATATATTTTAATTTTTATTGAAACAAATGATTCTTTTTTAATATTATTGCGTATATTTGTGCGATGCTGTGCAATTCGCTCCGCTCCTTGCACAGCATCGGGCCGGAGCTTCGCTCATGATGTGCCTTGCCGCTTCGCGGACTGCAACACATCATGAGCTTGACGCGATGCTCCCCGAATAATTAAAATTCCCCGGAAGCACCGCGTCAAGCTCCGGCCCGTTGGCGGTCATTGTAAGGACGACTCCGAAACAGAGAATAAAACATAAAATATGACACAAGAAGAACTAATAATAAATTGGAGCGACAAAATCCTAAACCATCTCCTTAAACTTAAAGAGGAGAAGTATCCTGATTTAACTTTTTGGCTAAGAAAACAAGACAGTGAAAGACTTAGAAAAGGATATTGGTTTCAAGGAAGTCATTATGTCTTTCTCGGACTAGTAAATAAAGGAGATTGGAAAAATAAAACTCGACAAGCAGGGTTGGTTTTTAATTTTTGGGATGTAGAAAATCCCAACGCCTATTTAGAATTAGCTTTTCAAACAGAAACCGACACACAAATTGTACAAGCTTATGAAGAGATAATTAAGAAAATTGGAGGGTTTGAGCAGAAAGGGAAAGGCAATTATTATAAGCATTATACTGAAACAGATTTTATTAAAGTAATTAATTCCTTCTATTCAAACGAGTGGACAGTATTTAAAGAAACTTTTGAAAAATTTAACCTTGGAGAAGAATTAATCATACCTGAAGACAAGTTTCAAAGCCTATTGAAAAGAACCCTTCAAGTAAAAGAGAATAGAGACATTGAATTGCCAAAAGACACTACTCACGAACCTGATGATGATATAAACTATTGGTGGCTAAATGCTAATCCAAAAATTTGGTCTATCAGCAAGCATAACGTAGGAGAAAAACAAACCTATACCACACACAACGAAAAAGGAAACAAAAGAAGAATATACAAACACTTTGAAGCAACTAAAAGAGGTGATTTAATGATTGGGTACGAAAGTACACCAACCAAACAAATCAAAGCTATTTACGAAATCACCCAAGGGATTCATAATACAGCTAATGGTGAAGAAATAGAATTTGAACTGATTGAAAAACTGGAAATTCCAATTCATTGGAACGACTTAAAAAATAATCCTTCTCTGCAAGAATGTGAAGTGTTTATAAATAATCAAGGCAGCTTGTTCAAACTGACAGAGGAAGAGTATGAAATTATAAGGGAAGTTATTGATAATAAAAACATCATTACCGAAAAACTCCTTAAATCTGAAAATATCAAAAGCTACAAATTTTCAGAAGACCCTGATAAGCCATTCATAAGTGAAACAGATTTTTTGAACACTGTTTCATTATTAAAGCGAAAGAAGAATATAATTCTACAAGGTCCTCCAGGGGTAGGCAAGACTTTTATTGCTAGAAAACTTGCTTATGAAATTATGCAAGAGGTTAAGGATGCTAATATTGAAATGGTTCAGTTTCACCAATCGTATAGTTACGAAGATTTCATACAAGGGCTACGCCCAACCCAAAAAGGCGGTTTTGATTTGCGAGACGGCATTTTCTATTCATTTTGTCAAAGAGCTTTAGCTCATCCAGAACGACCTTTCTTTTTCATTATTGACGAAATCAATAGGGGTAACTTAAGTAAGATTTTTGGTGAATTGATGATGCTAATTGAAGCAGACAAAAGAAAAGAAAAATTTGCCTTAAAGCTTACTTATGCAGAGGACGAAGAAGACCGTTTTTATGTGCCTGACAACCTTTACATAATTGGCACAATGAATACGGCTGACCGTTCTTTGGCTATAGTAGATTACGCTTTAAGAAGAAGATTTGCTTTTGTTTCCTTACAGCCAGACTACGGCTCAAACTTTCGCTCATTTTTAGCTGATAAAGGTCTGTCGGAAGGGATTATTGAACACATATGTACATCAATTTCAAAATTGAATAACAAAATAAAAGAAGATGTTAATCTTGGAGAAGGATTCCAAATCGGACATAGTTATTTCTGTACATACACAAATGACGGTAACGAAAATCAATGGTGGACAGATATTTTAAATTATGAACTGAAACCATTATTAGAAGAAATTTGGTTTGACGACCTTTCAAAAGTTTCAGACACAGTTAAACAGCTTTCAAGATAAACAATGGCAATTCCAATTGAAAACATATACTTCTTGCTTTGTTACGCTTGGAATAAGCTAAATGAAAAAGAGCGTGTTGATGTTTCAATTGACGATAAAACAGAGCTTCTTGATTTATTTGCTAAAGTGCTAATTACTTCTTCCAAACTTCTTCTGAAAAGAGGTATTGATAAAAGTTACATAGACCACGAAGAAGAAATTTCAGGTGTTAAAGGTAAAATTGAAATAAGCCAAACGCTCAAGAGAAACTTACTTTTTAAGCAAAAAACTGTTTGTACTTATGATGATTTCTCTGCCAATATTATCACAAATCAAATTTTGGTTTCAACAATTTACAGGTTAACAAGAACAAAGGGTATCGACCCTCTCTTAAAAATGGAATTAGCAAAACTGCAAAAAATGTTTTTAGGTGTTGATTTGATTGAAATTAAAGGAAGCAACTTCAAGCAAATTAAATTTAATAGGAACAATCGGTTTTACGGTTTTGTGATGAACGTTTGTTATTTGATTTATGAAAGTACTTTCCCATCAGAAGAAAAAGGAAAATACAAATTCTCTGATTTTACAAGAGACGACAACAAAATGAATCAGTTGTTTGAAGCATTTATTAGGAATTTCTATCGAATTGAGCAACGGAAATTTAATACTGTTAAGAAAGAAACGATTAAATGGCAATTTCAACATCAAGACATAGAGAGTTATCAATATTTACCTCAAATGGAAACTGACATTTCCTTAGAAAACGAAGAACAGAAAATAATAATTGATGCTAAATATTATAGAGAGACAATGACCACAAATTACGACAAGGAGAGAATTAAGTCCTCTAACCTATATCAGTTATTTAGCTACTTACTAAATCAGCAAGACGGAAGCGAAAAGACCAAAACGGCAACCGGAATTCTTTTGTATCCAACAGTCGAAAAAGATTACGATTTAGATTTTCAATACAACGACCATAAAATTCAAATAAGAACTGTAAACCTTGACACGAATTGGAGAAATATATCAACCAGACTAAAAGAAATAATAAGTGCCTGACAACGTGACTGATAAACAACGAACCGCCAACATCGTATTGGCAATAGGCGGGCAGAACGGCTTCGTATCAACGTTAGTGCTAAAAATCCTGCCCATCGCCAATACGCGGCACGTTGGGCGTCATTTTAATAATCGCATCCAATGACAAATTACATACAAACAAATAAATTTTAAGACAATGAAAAAGAATGCTTTGCTAATAATCCTATCTTTTTTAATTTCAATTACGGTACTTGGTCAGGAAACCAAAATTAAGAACCAAGATTTATCAAATATTTTTCCGAAACCAAAAGTTGATAAGAGAATTGAATTGGTTAGTATAGTTGCAAGATTAGCCGGTTATCAGGAATATAACGAAGATTATTGTAAAACCTATACTAAAGACATCCATAGCTATTTTGACAAATTTAAAAATCATCCTTTAATTTCTCTTGCTTCAAAGTTAAGAATGGAAAATGGAATAGGTTTCGATGCTGTAATGAAAATAGCTTTTCATATCAATCAACCGCCTAAGCTTACTCCAAAAGTTGAATTCAATAGTGACATTCCTGAAAGCAGATGGGGTAAAGATAATGCCCTGAAATTTCTTGAGCTGCTTCGTGATTTTTATGTTGTTTCCGAATTTGAAAAATTTTATAATGACCATGCAGATTTGTATTCCATAACGGAAGAACGGTTTTTACCGATTTATAAAACATTGAATATTGATTGGTATAACCAATATTACGGAATAAACCCGAACGGTAGTTTCAATGTTATTATAGGTTTAGGAAATGGAGGTAGTAACTACGGAGGAAAAGTTATTTATCCTGATAAAAAAGAAGATGTTTATGCAATTATGGGAACATGGATAGTTGATAGTACAAATCTTCCTGTTTATAAAAACGAGAATTATTTTCCAACTCTTGTTCATGAATTCAATCATTCATTTGTAAATCCCTTAATCGATAAATTTTCAAATCAATTGGAAAATTACGGTAAGGCTATTTATAAACTATCGAAAGGAAATATGCGAAGACAATCATATGGTACATGGAAAAGCATGATGTACGAATCATTAGTTCGAGCCTCTGTAATCAGATATTTACTCAAAAACGATTCATATCAAACCGCAACAAACCAATTAATTGAAGAAATAGGTAATGGTTTCTATTGGATGCAAGAACTTGTAAATCTTCTTTATGACTATGAAAATAATCGTAGCAAATATCCAACCTTGGAAAATTTTATGCCAGTTATTGTTGATTTTTACGACAAAATAGCTAAAGAAAGTGAAACAATGTACGAGATTAAGAAATAAAAACGAACGCCCAACATTGTATATACAAAATAGGCGTGATAATAGTAAATTCAAGATATGTAACACGCTTTAAAGTTGTAACGGTTTGATAAGTTTGAAGCCCGCAATCGCCTACTTTGCATATACTTTTCGTCCGTTACAAGCAAGCCGAAGAAGAAAGACAACGACACAATGACAATGAAATTTTTGCTGCATAAAGACAAAAAAAATGGAAAATGCCAACGCACAAAACAGCACATTTGCAAACCACACAAGCTTACGCACGACCGAAGTTTGCAAAAGAGCTGTTTTCCTTCCATCGCACCCGATGTTATTGATAACTTTGACAGATTAAATAAACAGAAATATTGAATGAAAAGAGATACAGACATTTCGCAGGAAGTAGCACTCATTTGGAATACAGCTAATGATGTTTTAAGAGACATTTTTCAGCGAACAGAATATCCCGACATTATTTATCCGATGGTGCTTATCCGCAGGATTGAAGGTGTAATGATTGCCAAGACTGAACAGCTTAAGAAGGAGCTGGAAAGCCAACTGTCTAAAGTGGACAAGAAAACCCAAGAACAAATCCTGAACGGAAAGGTCTTGCAGGAAATCAAGTTCAATAACACCAGCGGTAAAACGCTTGCCATACTTGCGGACGAAGGCGAAAGCTGCAAATTCCGTTTTATCCTGACCCCTCATTCCGGAACAAGCTGACCCCTGTTCCGGGATCCTGACCCCTCTGTAAAACTCCCCTGGATACGCATTTTATTAAAGACTTGCAGGGGTCAACATGCCGGAATGTCCACC
>NZ_JAYFQD010000025.1:0-4357 GCF_034927365.1 Proteiniphilum sp.
CCATCACCTGAAAAAGTAAACGTATTATTCACATTGTTTACTATTGCATTGAGTAACTTCTCCATATTGATGTTGCGACTATAAGAATTGTTATATAAAACTCCATTCACGGTAATATCATAATGATCATTCCCAAGACTGTCCGTTCTCCTGGTAATGTTCCAGTCCATCCCATTCGGATCGGTAATATTAACAGGATTATTTCCCACATACACATAGGGACTGAAAGATAAATACTTCTCCCCCATGGGATCCACCGTGAACCACCTTCCCAGTGCAGGATCGTAATGCCTCGCCCCGTAATCATACATGTCCAGGTCGAACTTGCGGTCGAGTTCCTTTCCGTTGTACTTGTAGCGTTGGATGGATGGCCGCGCCAGTTCGGAGAACACTCCCCCGAATGGATAGTAGTGGTTCACCTCCTCCACCGTGCCGGCCTGGTTGACCACCACCCGGTTGTTGCCCTGGTGGTCCTTCAGGTAGTAGTGGTAGACGGGCGTGGTGCCGGTGTCAATATACCCCTCGTCGGTAAGGAGCGTTGTCATCATGTTGTTATTGTACACCCTGTTTCCCGCATACTCCATCTTCGTGGGCTCCCCGTCGGACAGGTAGGCCACGCTCAGCTTGTTTCCCGCCGCGTCATAACCGTAGATGATGCTCCTGTTGCCGGAGAAGGTGATCACATTCGGCAAATTTAGTTCATTATATGTAATGGAGGTTATATTCCTGTTCAAATCTTTCGTTAAATTTCCATTGTAGTCATAGGTGTACTCGTTTGCGACATTGGCCCTGTCCACGAAATGGAAGGCTCCCTGGTAGGTGATGGGCGTAGTGACTGCGTCGGTGACCTTTGTGAGCCGGTTCCCCGCGTAGGTGCAGGTGAGGTTGTCCATCAGCCCGTAACTGTCCACCCCGTTCAGGTTCCCCCGCCGCTGCAGTGTGCCGATATTCCCCATCTTGTCGTTATAGGTGACGGTTTCGTTGAACCGGTTCAGATTGGTCGTGATGGCCGTACCCTCACCATAGGTTGCGGCGGTGAGGCGGTCCAGGCCGTCGTAGGAGAAGTTGTAGCCCCGCTCGGTGGTCTCGTCGCCCGATTTCCACTTCATGAAGAAAATCGAGTCCATATCCCTTATTTTGGATCCACCTCTGCCGCCATCCACCAATTTGAAACACAGATTTGTCACCTTTCCTTTTCAAGATTGGATACGAACATGGTACATGGTTCATAAAAAGATGTCGATTCAAATTTTCTATTGTATATAGGAATACCTACAAACAGACCGGTGTCCGGTTGAGTTTTGTCCATTCATATGGTCACTTGAAAACTTTTGTTCTAGTAAGTCTTCCATCTTCATCGTAGCATTTCCATTCTCCGTACTCAACTGAAAAATCAGATTCAGGGGCTTCGCCTTCACTCCACAAAAGCAACCCCTCATCCTGCTTGTTGCCGTTCGGGTAATAGAATACTGTATAACACTTATAATCAGTGATATATGATTTATCTTCACCTTCATTGGTAATTGGAAATGTATTTTTTGAAAAATCCTTGAAGACAAACCACAAATGCCCTGTCTCTGTAAAAAAATACCACTTCCCGCATCTCTTTCCCCCACAATATTCTCCCAAAGTTTGTAATCTCCCGTTCCCATTATAATTTATATGGGAGTATAGCCAAATCTGAATTTAGAAATCTTATTATTAATCAATTCACATTCAAAATAATATTCACACTCTCCATATTCCATAAATTCAGAATCCAAACTATTATGACAATACTTAATTTTATTGCCTGTACGAATATATTTCATACCTTTCAGTTTTTCCAATGTTTCAACAGGCATGCCTATATGAATATTATTTTCTGTGTGAAAATTTTGGTATTGTGTTACAATATGTGGAATATTAATCTTCTGTAATATACCATTAGATATTACACCAACCTTAAATTCGGAAAAATAAAAATCCCATGTTCCTTCGTGAATAATAGCCAACAAATACTCAGTCTTTGATGAATTCAAAAACAACACGAAAGGTTGTTCTTCTTTAAAAAAATCCAACTCTCCATCACGTATAATTGCATTAGTATCAAGATCTGAATTGAATAGAAAGGAAGATGAAATATCACATAATGATATTATTGAATTTATTGTAGTATCCGGAATAAATTCTATTTGCCCTAAAATCTTACAATTATGCATGAAGATAAATATAAGAATTACATATAATGGCCGAAATTGTGATTGATAATTTTTCATTTTCTCCTCCTTGGTTTGTTATGCCGTCATTCCCCATCCATATACTATCCATATTATAGTAATCTCCAAAACTTTCACCATTTGGATCAATATATCTCATAGATTATGTTTCAAAAATGTTTCAACAGTTTTGATTTGCTTCTTCTTATTACTAAGCTTGAGTCTATGAGAATCAAAAATCTTTTTTAAGGTTACTTCATCTATATAATTAAAATCACAACCATTGGCTACATCAGTCAAGATGGACTTCTTAATGTAGCCCTTATTCTTTTTATCAAGAAAATCAAGATATTGGTAAAAATAACCAGGATGATTAATAAAAAGATTATAATACATATCTGCCACAAATTCACCGACATATCCGTCAAGATTCTTTTTTTCTACTATATGTGTTATAAGAAATACTTTAAATGAAAGTATTTCTTTATTTTCTAGAGAATCTATCCTGCAGGATACTAATATATTAAAAAGCGAATCAATATTATTTATAGTAGGATATTTTTCGATATAAAATAAAATATTTGATTTTATTTTCTTCTTATTTCTTTCGATAAACTTATTTTTTTCAGCACATGAAAGAGAATCGAATATGACCAGTGTTGTATCATAATCAATTCTTTCAATTTGAGTTCCTTTCAAGTATTGAGACATATTCCTTGCTTGAAGAGTTAGCCCTTCCATTTTTGTAATTTGAACATTGTGAAAAACAATGATAAACAAAATGCATATTTTAATTATGTACTTCATAACATTTAATTTATTTACTATAAACTTTTATATTTGGATTTTGTCTTAACGCCCTTCTTATCCAGTTCTGCAAATCAAAATAGCTATTATCTTTATCTTCATCTTCATTATTTTTTTTCTTATTGTTGCTTCCAGGTACAAAAATTCTAGGATACTTGTACCCTGTATCCACCTCTATCAGGTCACCTATAACGTAAAAATAATTGCCCTTTTCTTCAGGATCATTAATTTCTAAATTTGCAGTTATTTTTTTTATTTCCAATATATCTTCATCATAAATTCTAATACAACCATGTGTCCTTTTTAACATTGATCCTTTCCCCTTACCGCCATAACCTTCTTGTCTTCCTCCGTGTAAATGTATACCATTGCGCAATCTAAGAGCCTCTCCTTCAATATAATTTAATTCAAGCACATCATTCGGGCCATATGCTCCTCTATCAATTTCAGTTAGCCTATTAGACCATCCTAATATTTCATAAGTCCCAGTTGGTGTATCTGCATAAGTTCGGGTACGATCCCTATGATTGAAGCTGTTTAGTTTATGATTGCTCCCTTCGACGCCAACAGTTGCTCTGAATACGATATTTCCTTTATTATCTGTTACATATAAAAAGCCATATCCAAAAGTCTCTCTATTTTTATGTACATGCACACGTACATCCCAGTTACCTCCGATATCAATTTTATTGATAGGATTATTTGAACAATAATGGTATAAGGTTAATCCAGGTTTAGCTTCCGCCATGGGATCCACCGTGAACCACCTTCCCAGTGCAGGATCGTAATGCCTCGCCCCGTAATCGAGCATGTCCAGGTCGAACTTGCGGTCGAGTTCCTTTCCGTTGTACTTGTAACGCTGGATGGATGGCCGCGCCAGTTCGGAGAACACTCCCCCGAATGGATAGTAGTGGTTCACCTCCTCCACCGTCCCGGCCTGGTTGACCACCACCCGGTTGTTGCCCTGGTGGTCCTTCAGGTGGTAGTGGTAGGCGGGTGTTGTGCCGGTATCAATATACCCCTCGTCGGTAAGGAGCGTTGTCATCATGTTGTTATTGTACACCCTGTTTCCCGCATACTCCATCTTCGTGGGCTCCCCATCGGACAGGTAAGCCACGCTCAGCTTGTTTCCCGCCGCGTCATAACCGTAGGTGATGCTCCTGTTACCCGAGAAGGTGATGACGCTTGGCAAATTTAGTTCATTATATGTAATGGAGGTTATATTCCTGTTCAAATCTTTCACCTTTATCCTACGGAAATTCTAACTGATGACACAACAATAAAATATCTTTTCATTTCCTTAATCCATCTCATTCATAAAACCATTCATCTTTTAAAAGAAGGACTGTTTC
>NZ_JAYFQD010000024.1:0-1642 GCF_034927365.1 Proteiniphilum sp.
CACATCCACCGATTTCAACCTCAAACGGGTCATCTCTCCTTTTTTGACATTGGATACAAACATTAGATAAGGATCATAATACAATGATCTGATTTTACCATCATACAATAGCGTGTCGTTATGATATACCTGCATTTCCTCCGAAGTATATGGAGGATGCAGGTATACGAACAGGGCAAACTCATTGTCCTGCTTTTTGAATTCAGTCAATGGCGAGATATCCGATATACTCAATCCTAAGAACGTTGCGTATGAAATCCAGATTGAGTCCGGATCCACTGTCGATATGGAGAAGGTGGAATCGATATCTTTCAAGAATTTGTGTCCATTTCTTAAGCGGTCCTCCAATTTGAATCTCAGATTCGTCAACTCCCCCTTTTTAAGATTGGATACGAATATCATTCGCGGGTCATTATCATATGTTTTCAGTTTAAACTTCCTGTTGAATATCGGAACATCATTATGATATAGCTGCAATCTCTCGGTTTCTACTCCCGATCCGTACATGTAAACAAACAGCGAGAACTCGTCTTCCCCGGGAGTTCTGTCCCTATAGTATACGCAGTAAATTGCAATACAGGCAACTAATACTATTAAAGCGATATAATACTTTTTCATCTGGCTAGTTTATCAATTTATTCTTATATAGGGCCTTGGCGGGTGTGACCCCGTTCATGGGGGCATTATAGGTGAGCGTCTGGTTGAATTTCGTGCCGGTAACCTGTGTGAGCCAGCCGCGGATATTATAGAGGTAGGAGGAGGTTTCCCTGGCGAGGGTTTTCGTCCTTACCCTTCCAGGCTCATCATAGCTGTAGCGGGCGAGGGTGACTTTCGATGCCGTGTTCAACTGGTGCGTGACCGAGTCCAGCCGTTCGGCCGGGTTTACCCTGTCCTATTATGGAAGGCTTCCTTTTTTTACTTGCCTGACCTGACGAACCCGAATAATGGAATCCAGATTATTCCCTCCGGCATCCAGATACTCGGCAATTACAGTATCCCGGGGTACATAAGTTCCTTCTTTGTAAATATTGGATAAAACATATCTTGTAAGAATATAATAAAAGTCCCCCTCACCTTCTAACTCTTCTTCGCGCTTCAACATTTCCTTCATGTATTTGATTGCACGATTCATTAATTCGTTTTTTTTTCCAGAGTTACTTTTTTTTATGTATTCATAGTAATTCATTATATATGGTTCATTTCTTTTTTTCTTCTTTATCATTATTTCTGTATACCCTATCATTTCATTCTCCAAATGAGGGTTTTTTTCGTAGTAGACCTCTAATCCCCAATAACTGATCGCATCACCTTCTTCCCGTACCCTTCTCTGGCAGCGTTTTAATGCCTCTTCTGTTTTAGGATAATAAGGCTCTTCTCCACCCGAAATATGTCCTTCTGCTTCCTCTTCTTCTTTTTCCAATACAGAATCTACTGCTACCTGCACCTGCTGTTTTCCTTTTTCTTCTACTTTTACCTTATTGGCACAAGAGATGAAAACAACGAAGAAACTCAATAATATAGCTATCCTTTTCATATTCATATTCGTGTTTATTTTACTACAATACCCGGATTGGCTTTAATAGCCCTCCGCATAAAATCATAGACCTCACCCCATGTTGGCTTGTCATCTTCCTCTTCCTCT
>NZ_JAYFQD010000030.1:0-25510 GCF_034927365.1 Proteiniphilum sp.
ATTCCGGGAAGCAAAGGTTCAATCGTAGCAATAGAGAAATAAAATGGAATTAAGCGTATATAATATCAAAGGAGAGGTAACAGACAAGAAGGTGACACTCGACGATTCCATTTTCGGGATTGAACCCAATGATCATGTTATTTGGTTGGATGTGAAGCAATACATGGCCAACCGGCGTCAGGGTACGCATAAATCGAAAGAAAGAAGCGAAATCGCAGGCAGTACACGCAAGCTGATCCGTCAGAAAGGGAGTGGTGGTGCCCGTCGGGGTGACATCAATTCACCCGTGTTGGTAGGTGGAGGTCGTGCATTCGGTCCTAAACCACGCGATTACAACTTCAAGGTAAACAAGAAAGTGAAAGCGTTGGCACGTAAATCGGCTCTTTCATTGAAAGCAAAGAATAATGCCATTGTAGTGGTGGAAGATTTTTCTTTCGATACCCCTAAGACCAGGCAATTTGTAGAGTTGACAAAAAATCTGCAACTCACTGATAAAAAGCTACTTTTCGTTTTGCCGAATCAAAATAAAAACGTATATTTGTCGGCCCGAAATTTGGGCGGTATCAATGTGATAACAGCTTCTGACATAAATACATACAAAATTATGGATTGCGCCGGTCTGGTGATGATGGAATCATCGGTAGCTGTCATTGATACCCTGTTTAAAGCATAAGGAGATACGAACTGAGTGTAATAGTAAAACCCATATTCACAGAAAAGCAAACCGCTATAACGGACAAATTCGAAAACCGTTACGGTTTTATTGTGGAGCCTTCTGCTAATAAGGTTGAAATTAAAAATGCCGTTTAAGCGCTGTATAACGTAAAAGTGGAAAGCGTGAATACGATGAAGTATGATGGTAAACTGAGAAGCCGGTACACAAAATCTGGCGTTGTCAATGGACGTACCTCATCATACAAGAAAGCAATCGTCACCTTGAAGAAAGGTGAAACAATCGATTTATTTAGCAATATCTAAAAAATAATGGCAATACGTAAATTAAAGCCCACAACACCGGGGCAAAGACACAAGATTATCGGTTCATTTGAAAAGATCACTGCAAGTGTACCGGAAAAATCTCTTGTAGTTGGTAAGAGAGCGTCGGGCGGCCGCAATAACCAGGGTAAGATGACCGTGGGGTATATTGGTGGCGGACACAAAAGGCGTTTCAGGGTTATCGATTTCAAGAGAACGAAAGATGGTATCCCGGCCGTAGTAAAAAGCATAGAGTATGATCCTAACCGTTCGGCACGCATCGCGTTGTTGTATTATGCCGACGGAGTGAAAGCGTACATCCTTGCGCCCAACGGCCTTGAAGTAGGAACCACAGTGATGTCGGGGCCGTCAGCGGCTCCTGAAGTTGGAAATGCACTACCCTTGTCGGTTATTCCCATCGGTACGGTAATTCATAACATTGAATTGCGTCCGGGACAAGGGGCAAAGATGGCACGCTCTGCCGGAACATTTGCACAATTGGTGTCTCGTGAAGAGAATTATGCCATTATCAAAATGCCTTCCGGTGAAGTTCGCAAAATTTTGTCGGCATGTAAAGCTACTATTGGAAGTGTTGGTAATTCGGACCATGCTCTGGAACAATCAGGTAAAGCCGGCCGTTCTCGTTGGCTCGGACGTCGTCCCCGCACCCGTGGTGTGGTGAAAAACCCGGTCGATCACCCGATGGGTGGTGGCGAAGGTCGCGCGTCGGGAGGTCATCCCAGATCAGCCAAGGGCTTATATTCAAAGGGCTTGAAAACAAGAGCGCCTAAAAAACATTCTTCGAAATACATCGTAGAGAGAAGAAAAAAGAAGTAATCTGATTAATTAATAAATAACTATGAGCAGATCATTAAAAAAGGGTCCGTATATCAATCTGAAATTAGAGAAAAAAGTGAACGCCATGAATGAGAGCGGCAAGAAAGCCGTGATCAAGACATGGGCGCGTGCTTCGATGATATCACCTGATTTTGTGGGACACACTATCGCTGTACACAACGGAAATAAATTCATTCCCGTGTATGTGACTGAAAATATGGTGGGGCACAAGCTTGGCGAATTTGCCGTAACCCGCACATTCCGCGGTCACGCAGGTAACCGTAAGAAATAAGATCAGGGCGCTTAACGAAATAAAAAACAGAAAAAGAGATGAGTGCTAGAAAAAAAATATCAGCCGACCGAAGAAAAGAAGAGCGTAAAGAGATTTCTTTCGCGGTGTTGAAAAACGTTCCCAGTTCGCCCCGTAAGATGCGTTATGTAGCAGATATGGTGCGTGGCATGGAAGTGTTCAAGGCATTGGGTGTTTTGAAATTCTCCAATAAGGAAGCGTCGAGCAAGGTTGAAAAACTGTTGCTGTCGGCCATCGCTAACTGGGAACAGAAAAACGAACGTAAAGCCGAAACCGGTGAACTTTATATTAAGACCATATCCGTGGATGAAGGCACTACGCTGAAGCGTCTTCGTCCTGCACCGCAGGGGCGCGGATACAGGATCCGCAAACGCTCCAATCACGTGACGATCGTGGTAGATACATTCAAAAAAGAAGAACAAGAACAAAATTAATAAGATGGGACAAAACGTAAATCCGATAGCAAATCGTTTAGGGATCATCAAGGGATGGGACTCTAACTGGTACGGCGGAAATAATTATGGCGACATTTTGCTGGAAGATAGCAAGATCCGCCAATATTTGAATACCCGTCTTGCCAAAGCAAGTGTATCCCGCATCGTCATTGAAAGAACATTGAAACTCGTGACGATCACAATTTGTACGGCCCGCCCCGGTATCATTATCGGTAAGGGAGGCCAGGAGGTCGACAAGTTGAAAGAAGAGTTGATGAAGATCACCGATAAAGATATCCAGATCAATATATTCGAGATCAAGAAACCGGAACTCGACGCTGTCATCGTTGCTAACAACGTGGCTCGCCAGATCGAAGGCAAGATCGCATATCGTCGCGCCGTGAAGATGGCCATCGCTTCCACCATGCGGATGGGAGCCGAAGGGATCAAGATTCAGGTATCAGGTCGTTTGAACGGCGCTGAAATGGCCCGTTCGGAAATGTATAAGGAAGGAAGAACTCCTCTGCACACTTTCCGTGCCGACATCGATTACGCACAGGCAGAAGCGCTCACCAAGGTGGGTATTATCGGGATTAAAGTATGGATTTGCCGTGGTGAAATATATGGCAAGAAAGACCTTGCTCCTTCATTCGCCACATCCAAGGAAAATCGCGGCGGCAATAGCGGCGGTGGTAACCGTGGTGGCAATCGCAACGAAGGTGGTGGCCGTGGTGGCAGACGCAGAAGAAATAAAAACAATGCTTAATTGAAGAGAATATGTTACAGCCAAAGAAAACGAAATTCAGAAGACAGCAGAAAGGCCGTATGAAAGGTATTGCCGGACGTGGCAACCAGCTGGCGTTTGGCTCTTTCGGGATTAAATCACTGGAATCTAAATGGATTACCGGGAGCCAGATTGAGGCTGCACGTATTGCCGTAACACGCTACATGCAACGTCAGGGACAGGTTTGGGTACGTATTTTCCCCGATAAGCCTATCACTAAAAAGCCTGCCGAAGTGCGTATGGGTAAGGGTAAAGGTAATCCTGAAGGATACGTAGCGCCTGTTACCCCGGGAAGAATCATCTTTGAAATAGAAGGTGTTCCTTTTGATGTGGCCAAGGAGGCTTTGCGTTTAGCGGCTCAGAAATTGCCGGTTACCACTAAATTCGTGGTGAGAAGAGATTATAATTATGAGCAAAAATCGTAAGCCGAGATGAAGAAACAAGAAGAATTAAGAGAACTATCCGATAAAGACCTGAGAGAAAGATTGGATGCTGAAGTGATTGCACTCACACAGTTGCGTATCAACCACACCATTACTCCTCTCGACAATTCAGGCTCATTAAAGGACAAGCGCAGGAATATTGCCCGTATCCATACGGAACTGCGTGCAAGAGAGATGAAAAAAGATCAATAATTGACAGAATGGAAACGAGAAATTTAAGGAAAGAAAGAATCGGGGTCGTTTTCAGCAATAAAATGGATAAAACCGTCACCGTTGCTGTAAAATGGAAAGAAAAACACCCTATATATGGGAAGTTCGTTAATAAAACGAAGAAATTTCACGCCCATGACGAGAAGAATGACTGTAACATCGGTGATACAGTGCGTATAATGGAAACGCGTCCTTTGAGTAAGACAAAGAGATGGAGAGTGATTGAAGTAATGGAAAGGGCCAAGTAAGATGATACAACAAGAATCAAGATTAACAGTAACCGACAACAGTGGAGCCAAGGAAGCGCTCTGTATCCGTGTGCTGGGTGGTACCGGCAGACGTTATGCATCGGTAGGGGATGTGATTGTTGTAGCTATCAAGAGCACAATCCCTTCGAGTGATATTAAGAAAGGCTCTGTATCAAAAGCGATCATTGTCCGTACGAAAAAGGAAATCCGTCGTGCCGACGGTTCATATATCCGCTTCGACGACAATGCCTGCGTACTTTTGAACAATGCCGGAGAGTTAAGAGCAAGCCGTATTTTCGGGCCGGTTGCCCGTGAATTGCGCGCTACGAACATGAAAATCGTATCTCTGGCTCCCGAAGTATTATAATCTATTAATCAATCACAGGCAATGAGTAAATTACATATAAAGAAAGGCGATACGGTTTATGTCAATTCCGGCGAAGACAAAGGAAAGACCGGCCGCGTGCTTGAGGTTCTGGTAAAAAAGAACCGCGCCGTGGTAGAAGGCGTAAACATGGTATCGAAACATACAAAACCCAACGCCCAGAATCCGAATGGAGGGATTGAGAAGAAAGAGGCATCCGTGCACATCTCAAACCTGAATCCGGTTGATCCTAAAACCGGTAAACCTACCCGCGTTGGACGGAAAGAAAACAGTAAAGGCAAATTGGTTCGTTACGCTAAAAAATCTGGGGAGGAGATTAAATGAGTACTACAACATACGAAGTAAGCTTAAAAAAGGATTATAAAGAGCGTATTGTTCCTGCGCTGGTGAAAGAGTTCAATTACTCCACTGTAATGCAGGCTCCCAGGCTCGAGAAGATCGTGATTAACCAGGGATTGGGTATCGCTGTGGCCGACAAGAAAATTATCGAGACGGCGATCAACGAGCTGACTACCATCACCGGACAGAAAGCAGTCGCTACTGTTTCCCGTAAGGACATCTCCAATTTCAAACTGCGTAGGAAAATGCCCATCGGCGTACGCGTAACATTGCGTCACGACAAGATGTATGAATTCCTCGAAAGATTGGTACGTGTGGCACTACCCCGTATCCGTGACTTCAAGGGAATCAATGCCAAACTCGACGGAAGAGGCAACTACACGCTGGGTATTGAAGAGCAGATCATCTTCCCGGAGATCAATATCGATAATATCTCCCGCCTGTTGGGAATGAATATTACATTCGTGACCACGGCAGCTACCGACGAAGAGGGATACGCACTTCTGAGAGAATTCGGATTACCTTTTAAAACAGAACAAAAAAATATTCAGTAGATAATGGCAAAAGAATCAATGAAAGCCCGCGAGGTGAAGAGAGCCAAGATGGTTGCCCGTTACGCCGAGAAGAGAGAAAAATACCTGGCTGAAGGCAATTACGAAGCACTTCAATCCATACCTAAGAATGCCTCATCGGTACGCCTGCACAACCGCTGCAAGCTCACCGGCCGCCCTAAAGGATATATGCGCCAGTTTGGCATCTCACGTATCCAGTTCCGCGAAATGGCATCCAAAGGGTTAATCCCCGGGGTGAAGAAGGCAAGCTGGTAAAATAAGTGGAAAGGAGATAAGGTGGGAAAGTGGGAAGGTGTTAAAGCCTGCCTATTATCAGCAGTCGATTATCCATTAAATGAAAAGATAATTTTCCATTTTCAATTTTCCATTTTCAATTGAATAAATATTGTCCCGGTGGTCGGGATCAATTTAAAATTTTAATATATGACAGATCCAATAGCAGATTATTTGACGCGGCTCAGAAATGCCATCATGGCAAAGCACAGAGTGGTAGAGGTTCCCGCATCAAATCTAAAGAAAGATATCACTAAGATACTTTTCGAAAAGGGATACATACTGAACTACAAGTTCGTAGAGGACGGTCCCCAAGGCAGCATCATGATTGCCTTGAAATACGATCCGGTAAACAAGGTAAATGCAATCAAGAAACTGGAACGAGTTTCCAGTCCCGGTTTGCGCCGCTATGTGGGATACAAGGATATGCCCCGCGTGCTCAACGGTTTGGGTATTGCCATACTGTCTACTTCAAATGGAGTAATGACCGATAAAGAAGCCCGCGAACAGAAAGTGGGTGGGGAAGTATTATGTTACGTTTATTAATTTGAAGGAGAGATAGTATGTCTAGAATAGGAAAATTACCCATCACGGTACCTGCAGGAGTTGCAGTGACTGTAGGAGAAGATAATTTGATTACGCTGAAAGGCCCGAAAGGGGAGCTGACTCAGCAAGTGAGTGGCAACATGAAGATCGAACTCAACGACGGTGTGCTTACTATTGAACGTCCTGATGACGAGAGGGAAAACCGTTCGTTGCATGGTCTCTACCGCTCTTTATTGAACAATATGGTGATCGGTGTTTCACAAGGTTTCCGCAAGGAACTGGAACTCGTGGGTGTAGGTTATCGTGTAACCAACAACGGTCAGGTACTGGAATTATCATTGGGATATACTCATAGTATTTTCATGCAGTTGCCCGACGAGATCAAGGTTGAAACCAAGATGGAGAGGAACAAGAATCCGCTTATTATTCTGGAGTCTTGTGACAAGCAATTACTGGGCCAGGTATGTGCCAAGATCCGTTCATTCCGTAAACCGGAACCGTACAAAGGAAAAGGTGTACGCTTCGTAGGTGAACAGATACGTCGCAAATCCGGTAAGACGTCATCTAAATAACATGTAAACTGAATTCACTATGTTGACAAAGAACGAAAGAAGATTAAAGATAAAAACCCGTGTACGGGGTAAAGTACACGGTACTCCCGAGAGACCACGCCTCTCGGTATTCAGAAGCAATAAGCAGATCTATGCCCAAGTGATCGACGATACCACCGGTAAGACATTGGCATCGGCATCCTCTTTGAAGATGGAAGATAAACTTCCCAAGAAAGAGATTGCAGCCAAAGTGGGTGAACTGATTGCTCAGAATGCGAGGGAAGCCGGAGTAGAGTTGGTGACGTTCGACAGAAACGGTTACCTTTATCACGGACGTATTAAAGAATTGGCAGACGCTGCCCGTAAAGGCGGACTTAAATTTTAACGATCATGGCAGGAGTAATAAATAAGGTAAAAACGACCAACGATATTGAACTGAAAGACCGTTTAGTGGCAATCAACCGTACCACCAAAGTGACAAAAGGGGGACGTACGTTCACATTCGCCGCGATGGTTGTGGTAGGAAACGAAGACGGCATCATTGGCTGGGGTCTGGGTAAAGCAGGTGAAGTAACTACGGCTATCGCCAAGGGTGTGGAAGCTGCCAAGAAAAATCTCATCAAAGTTCCGGTTTATAAAGGAACTATTCCGCATGAGCAGATCGCCCATTTTGGTGGTGCTGAAGTATTCCTCAAACCGGCCGTTACCGGTACCGGAGTAAAAGCAGGGGGTGCTATGCGTGCCGTATTGGAAAGTGTGGGTATCACCGACGTGTTGGCAAAATCGAAAGGATCATCCAATCCTCATAACCTCGTCAAAGCAACAATTGCTGCGTTGACCGAGTTGAGAGATCCCATCACGGTGGCCCAGAATAGGGGAGTGAGTTTGGAAAAAGTGTTTAACGGATAAAAAGGAATCTGAAATGGCTACAATAAAAATCAAACAGACAAAGAGCAGAATTGGAGCTCCTAAAGATCAGAAGAAAACGTTAGATGCTTTGGGACTGACCAAAATGCAGCGTGTAGTGGAGCATGAAGATACTCCCTCTATCCGTGGACTTGTACGTAAGGTACAGCATCTGGTAACCATAATTGAAAATTGACAATTGAAAATGTGTCGGTAAGAGTAATAAACAAGAAGTCCGAAATGAAGAAGTTTAGAAGTCTTGGCTCTATCAGTCTTGGCTCTTGGTTCTAATAGTCTTGGTTCTTGACGGATGACTCTTGGCAATTAGTGTATAACAAACAAATAAAGACAATATACAATGGATTTATCGAATTTAAAACCGGCTGAAGGTTCTACCACAACCCGCAAACGCATTGGCCGCGGCCCCGGATCGGGAAAAGGAGGAACTTCTACCAAAGGACATAAAGGACAGAAATCAAGAGCGGGTTACTCAAAGAAAGTCGGTTTCGAAGGGGGACAGATGCCTTTGCAGCGTCGCTTACCCAAATTCGGATTCAAGCCCCTGAAAAGAGTGGAATACAGGGCCATCAATCTGGAAACATTGCAGGCATTGGCTGAGGCTAAGAACCTTACCCAAATCAATCCTGAAGTGTTGATGGAAGCCGGACTTATTTCCCGCAAGCATTCAGTGAAAATTCTCGGCAGAGGTACTTTGTCAGCTAAATTGGAAGTGTCGGCCCATGCCTTCTCCAAAACGGCTGAAGAAGCCATTACTTCTGCAGGTGGAACCGCAGTAAAACTCTAATGAAAGGGGATTCGTACAAACAATAAAGAATATATGGAAGATAGAAGACCTTAGAAAAAGGCTTATTATCACCATAGGTTTTGTCGCTATTTACCGGTTCGGCTCGTTCGTTGTGCTACCTGGAATTAACCCCGAACAATTGCTCGCTTTGCGGGCAAACGCCAGTACGGGTTTATTAAGCCTTCTCGACATGTTTTCCGGAGGAGCCTTTGCCAACGCGTCTATCTTCGCGCTGGGGATCATGCCCTATATCTCTGCCTCCATCGTGATGCAGTTGTTGGGTATTGCTGTTCCTGCTTTCCAGAAAATGCAACGCGAAGGTGAAAGCGGACGTACGAAGATAAACCAGTACACCCGTTACCTTACGGTGGCGATTCTGTTGATACAGGGACCGGCTTATCTATATGGAGCCGTAGGCAACGCCATCCCCGGAGGCTTCTGGGATTGGGTATTACCATCCACGGTCATCCTTGCCGGTGGTAGCATGTTCGTGTTATGGTTGGGAGAACGTATCACCGATAAGGGAGTAGGAAACGGTATCTCGTTTATCATTCTCATCGGTATCATCGCCCGTCTGCCTCATGCCCTGGTGGCTGAATATGACCGGTTGATCGACGCTCCGGGGGGATTGATCCTCCTCTTGCTGGAATTATTGTTCCTCGTTGCTGTGACGGCAGCCGCAATCATGCTGGTACAGGGTGTAAGGAAAGTGCCCGTACAGTATGCAAAACGGATTGTAGGTAACAAACAGTACGGAGGTGTGAGACAATATATCCCGCTGAAGGTAAATGCCGCCAACGTGATGCCTATCATCTTCGCACAGGCGATTATGTTTATACCCATCACTATCGCTCAGTTCTCTGTACGTGAAGGTGCGGGATTTTTCGCTTCGTTGATGGATTATACCAGTTTTTCGTATAATTTAATCTTCGCCCTGCTGATCATCGCTTTCACCTACTTTTATACAGCTATCACTGTGAATTCGGTGCAGATGTCGGAAGATTTGAAACGTAATAACGGTTTTATACCGGGAGTGAAGCCGGGAAAAAGAACTGCGGAGTATATCGATACTATCATGTCGAGGATTACGCTGCCCGGATCATTCTTCCTTGCCATAGTCGCCATCTTGCCCGCTTTTGCAGGTTTGATGGGTATCAATTCCCAGTTTGCCCACTTCTTTGGAGGTACATCGTTGCTGATCCTTGTCGGTGTGGTGCTCGATACATTACAACAGATCGAAAGTCACTTGCTGATGCGTCATTATGACGGTTTCCTAAAATCGGGAGCCAGGATAAAAGGACGTACAGGATCCATCGCTGCTTACTAAAAGGCAAAGTTATCTGAATAATAGATGAATAGCAAAGTGATCATATTGAAGAGCGACGAAGAGATCGAATTCATGCGTGAAGCGAACCGGCTGGTGGGGATGACACTCGGAGAGTTGTCGAAACACATCAGGCCGGGGATCACCACGCTGCAACTCGATAAGATCGCGGAAGAATTCATCAGGGATCATGGCGCAGTTCCAACTTTTCTCGGTTATGGCGGGTTTCCCAATTCAATCTGTACTTCGGTAAATGAAAACGTGGTGCACGGGATTCCCAATGACAGGCCGCTGCTGGAGGGCGATGTCATATCGGTCGATTGCGGTACTAAATTGCGTGGCTTCTGTGGCGATTCTGCCTACACCTTCTGTGTGGGAGAAGTAAGCGAAGAGGTGAAAGCACTTCTGCGTACCACGAAGGAGTCACTCTACAAAGGTATCGAGCAGGCAAAAGAAGGGAACAGGATAGGAGATATCGGTTCGGCTGTACAAACCTGGTGCGAAAAGCACGGTTATTCCGTGGTACGCGAACTGGTTGGTCATGGAATCGGGAGAGAGATGCACGAAGCGCCCGAAGTTCCAAACTATGGACGGCGCGGAATCGGACCGTTTATCAAGAACGGTATGTGTATCGCGATCGAACCGATGATCAATATGGGAGGCAAGAAGGTGATTTTTGAAAATGACGGATGGACAGTACGGACCAAAGACCACAAACCATCGGCTCATTTCGAACACACCGT
Organism: Proteiniphilum sp.; assembly: GCF_034927365.1. Classification (GTDB taxonomy): domain Bacteria; phylum Bacteroidota; class Bacteroidia; order Bacteroidales; family Dysgonomonadaceae; genus Proteiniphilum. The sequence goes on from NZ_JAYFQD010000030.1 coordinate 10,686, forward strand.
CGCCATCCGTCACGGGAAAGCCGATATCTTATCAACATTCGAATTTATTCAGGAAAATAACTAAAAACGGAATATTCATTCATGGCTAAACAGGCAGCGATAGAACAAGACGGAACAATTATCGAAGCATTATCCAATGCGATGTTCCGCGTGGAATTGGAAAACGGACATGAAATAACCGCCCATATCTCCGGTAAGATGAGGATGCACTATATTCGCATTCTTCCCGGAGACAGGGTGAGAGTGGAAATGTCGCCTTATGATCTTTCGAAAGGGAGAATCTCGTTCAGATATAAATAAGTGGACAGGTGGTGAGGTGATAAGGTGGTTAGGTGTGAGGATGATATTCTCCCAAGACCACAAAAATGTACATATTGTAGTGAAAAATATGTAAATTCGCCTTTCAAACCTGAAACAGTGTAAAAAAAGAATAAAAATATAGATAATTTTCTGATCTTTGTAGTCGCGATTTGGCGAAGGAGCCGTTCGGGAGTGATAAAGGTCTGAAAGATAAACAGATTTAATCGTATGAAGGTAAGAGCATCATTAAAAAAGCGTACGGCCGACTGCAAAATTGTGAGAAGAAAAGGTCGTTTGTATATTATCAACAAAAAGAATCCCAAGTTCAAACAACGCCAGGGATAGAATAAAGGTAATAATCAAAATAACTATAAAGTAATATATGGCAATAAGAATTGTAGGTGTCGATCTGCCGCAAAATAAAAGGGGTGAAGTAGCGCTCACGTATATCTATGGCATTGGCCGCAGCGCAGCGAACACCATTCTGACAAAAGCAGAAGTTGACAAGAACATCAAAGTGAAAGACTGGACCGATGACCAGGCAGCTCGTATCCGTGAGATTATCTCTACCGAATTTAAAGTGGAGGGAGATCTTCGTTCAGAGGTGCAATTGAATATCAAACGACTGATGGATATTGGTTGCTATCGCGGTATTCGCCACCGTATCGGTTTACCCGTACGCGGACAAAGCACCAAAAACAACGCCCGTACCCGTAAGGGAAGAAAGAAGACCGTTGCTAACAAGAAAAAAGCTACTAAATAACAGATAGGTAACATGGCAAAAAGAACAGTTGCAGCAAAAAAGAGAAATGTGAAAGTGAGCGCGATCGGACAAGCGCATATCTCATCCTCATTCAACAATATCATTGTTTCGTTGACCAATGAAAACGGTGAAGTGATCAGTTGGTCATCTGCCGGAAAAATGGGTTTCAGAAGCTCTAAAAAGAATACTCCCTATGCAGCGCAGATGGTTGCACAGGACTGCTCCAAGGTTGCATTCGATTTGGGATTACGTAAAGTGAAAGCTTATGTAAAGGGTCCCGGTAACGGACGTGAGTCGGCTATCAGAACTATTCATGGTGCAGGCATCGAAGTGACTGAGATCGTGGATGTGACTCCGCTTCCCCACAACGGTTGCCGTCCGCCCAAACAAAGAAAAGTGTAAGTTTAATCAAACTATTTCGTTAAGCCAAATGAACAGAAAACAAGCTTGCTTGTATTATGCCATGGCGAGAATTGAAAATCGAGGAGCGAAGGCGACTCAAATAGTGCAATGTGTTGAAAAATAATTTAAGTTTCATTTATCTTGAAACTTGAGCTGTGATTGATTACACTACAACTTCTCTGTAATCGCGGCTGCACAGTTTAGGCTTCAGTTTTAAAGTTTAATTTGTAAAATGGCTAGATATACCGGTCCAAAATCAAAAATCGCCCGTAAATTCGGCGAACCCATTTTCGGCCCCGATAAAGTTCTTTCCAAGAAGAACTATCCCCCGGGACAGCACGGAAATTCACGCAGGAGGAAAACCTCTGAATATGGTATCCAGTTGCGTGAAAAACAACGTGCAAAATATACCTATGGCGTACTGGAAAAACAGTTCCGCCTTACCTTCGAGAAAGCAGTACGCAGCCGCGGTGTTACCGGTGAGGTATTGTTGCAATTATTGGAATCGCGCCTCGATAATATCGTCTATCGTCTTGGTATCTCTCCTACAAGAGCAGGAGCCCGCCAGTTGGTGACACACCGTCACATTGTTGTGAACGGAAAAATCGTAAATATCCCCTCTTATACAGTAAAACCCGGTGACGTAGTGAGTGTAAGGGAAAAATCAAAATCGTTGTTGATTGTAGCCAATGCATTGGCAGGATTCAACCACAGCAAATATCCCTGGCTGGAATGGGATAAAGGCACTATAAGCGGTAAAGTACTGCACATACCTGAAAGAGCCGACATTCCGGAAAACATCAAAGAACAACTCATCGTAGAATTATATTCCAAACAATAATTTCATGGCAATATTAGCATTCCAAAAACCCGATAAGGTAATCATGTTACAGGAGGACGCGTTCTCCGGTAAATTTGAATTCCGCCCGCTGGAACCGGGATACGGCATTACCATAGGCAACGCCTTGCGCCGCATCCTACTCTCTTCGCTGGAAGGATTCGCTATTACATCGGTGAAGATTGAGGGCGTGGATCATGAATTTGCGACCATTCCCGGCGTTATAGAAGATGTAACAGGTATTATCCTTAATCTGAAGAAAGTACGGTTCAAAAGGATAGTGGAAGAATTTGAGACGGAGAAGGTAAGCATCGCTATTTCGGGAACGGAAGTGTTTAAGGCCGGAGATATTGGTAAACTGCTAACCGGTTTCGAAGTACTGAATCCCGAGTTGGAGATCTGCCATATGAACAAGAAAGCAGATCTGCGCCTGGAGTTGACTATCAATAAAGGGCGTGGTTATGTGCCTGCCGACGAAAATCGCGAACTGATCTCGTCGGACGATGTGCAAACCCTTGTGATCGACTCTATTTACACTCCGATCCGTAACGTAAGTTTTGAAGTAGAAGATTACCGCATCGAACAGAAGACGGACTACGAGAAACTCACCATCGAGATTACGACCGATGGATCCATCCAACCCAAGGAGGCGTTGAAAGAAGCGGCAAAGATATTGATCCAGCACTTTGTATTGTTTTCCGACGAGAACAAGATCATGCTGGAGACATCGGATGCCGAAAGCATCGAGGAGTTCGATGAAGAAGTACTCCACATGCGTCAACTTCTGAAACGTAAATTGTCTGACCTTAACCTGTCGGTAAGGGCACTCAACTGCCTGAAAGCAGCTGACGTGGAAACACTCGGACAATTGGTTTCACACAACAAGAACGACCTGCTTAAATTCCGTAACTTCGGAAAGAAATCGCTTACTGAGCTCGATGAACTGCTCAATAGCCTGAAGCTTACGTTCGGCATGGATATATCGAAGTACAAATTAGATAAAGACTAAAAACTGCAATGAGACATAATAAGAAAAATAATCATTTGGGACGTAAAACTGCGCACCGTTCTGCCATGTTATCCAATATGGCCAGTTCGCTCATCCTGCACAAGCGCATCTTTACTACGGTTCCCAAAGCCAAGGAATTGAGAAAATACGTAGAACCCCTCATCACCAAGAGCAAGGAGGATACTACCCATTCACGCCGCGAAGTGTTCAGCCTGCTGCAGAGTAAGACAGCCGTTACGGAATTGTTCCAGACCGTGTCGCAGAAAGTGGCCGACCGTCCCGGAGGATACACCCGTATCATCAAGACCGGATTCCGTTTGGGTGACAACGCTGCCATGTGCTTCATCGAACTGGTTGATTTCAACGAAAACATGTTGGGAGAAGGTAAGGCTAAGAAAGCCAAAACCCGTCGCTCACGCAGAAAAGCATCCGGAGATGCCGTTGCTGTAGCTGCTACCGACGCACCCAAGGCCAAGAAAGCCAAGGAGGTAAAATCCGTTGAAGAAACAGAAGTTCCCGCTACTGAAACTGTAGAGGCAGAAGTAGCTGAACCCGTTGCCGAAGTGAGCGCTGATGAGGTAGTAGCTGAACAGCCACAAGCTGAAGAAGCTCCTGCCGGTGAAGCAGAAGAAAAGACAGAGGAAGGGCAGTAAGCCTTTCCTTTAACAAGAAACGCTGTGGGTACATTGTCATGAAGACGGAGACCTAAAACACTCAGTCGATCATGTATTTGCAGCGAAGCTGTGATTTTTAAAATGTTAAACATTAAAGAAAAGCGCCGCAAGTGATTTGTAGCGCTTTTTTGCTTTTTTACCCCTTCCGCATTCAACTTTTTATAGCGACAACTGTTTATTATTTGTATGAAAAAGATTGTTGTTATAGGTTGTGGTTTTGGCGGATTGCAATTCGTCAATCATTTGAAAAAGGGGAAATTTGATATCATCGTGATCGATAAGATCAACCATCATCAGTTTCCTCCGCTATTCTATCAGGTGGCTGCCTCGCAGATTGAACCTTCCACCGTTTCGTTTCCCATCAGAAAAATATTCCAGAAGAGAAGGGATGTCCGTATCCGTCTTGCCAATGTCTACTCCGTCAATGGAGATGAGAAGTATGTGGAGACCTCCGTCGGTCGTTTTCCCTATGATTATCTGGTGGTTGCCACCGGTACGCGTACCAACTTCTACGGCAATACACAGGTAGAGGAGAACGCCCTTGTGTTGAAATCCACCTATCAGGCCATCAATGTGCGGAATGCTATCCTCTATAATTTTGAGAAGCTGCTCTATGCTGAAAAGAAAGAGGGGTTATACAATATCGTCATCGTGGGAGGGGGAGCTACCGGCGTGGAGCTGGCAGGTGCTTTTGCCGAGATGACCCGGGAGATATTGCCGAAGGACTATCCCAATATCGACTCCGAAAAGGTGCAGGTTTATCTCCTGGAGGGAAGCGGCCATACACTTTCCAATATGAGCAGTTTCGCACAGAAATATTCGGAAGACTATCTCCGTTCGATGGGTGTGATCGTGAAGACCGGCACCATCGTGAAGGACTACGATGGAGAGACGGTAACCCTCAATAACGGGGAAGTTATTCCTTCCGGCAACGTCATTTGGTCGGCGGGTGTGACCGGTAATGTCATCGGAGGAATTCCCGCTGATTCGGTGCTGCCCAACGGCAGGATCAGGGTGGACCGGACCAATAGGGTAGAGGGGCTGCAGGATGTGTTTGCTGTGGGTGACGTGGCTTATATGGAGACTGAGAAGTATCCCAAGGGACATCCGCAGTTGGCCAATGTGGCGATCGGACAGGGCAAGAATCTGGCGAAGAACCTGCAGAAGATCGAAAAAGGAGAAGCCGACCTGAAACCGTATGAATACCGTAACCTGGGTACTATGGCCACTGTCGGGCGTAACAAGGCGGTAGTAGACCTTCCCTTCGTGAAGTTCAAAGGCCGCTTCGCATGGCTGGTATGGATGTTCCTTCACCTGATGCTTATCCTGAGCGTACGCAATAAACTGGTCGTCTTTATCAACTGGGCCTGGAATTACGTCACCAAAAACAATTCACTCAGGTTGATACTCAAAGACAATGACGAATAATTTTTATATTGAGAAAATAATAATACATGAAACTACATATGCGGCTTTTTCATAAAGGAATATAGGGAAATACTATTCTATATAAATTTTATATATCTTTGTGACGAGCAGCTACCTGTTCCCTTGTGCTATCAAAATAGACGTGGTACATAAGCTTTATCCAAAGTTTACTGTAGATTTTGAAAGGAAAGAAGAATTGCCGTGGCATATTTACAACGAGATACCGGATTTTTATCTGGCATTTGTTTACGGTAGTGGAGTGATTGCCGTAAATAAAAAGAAACAGACATCCAGTTATATTAGAGTGATTAATGATTTCTTCGGGAATATCGATGGACCCTCTTTCAGCTACAATAAAGGTTGGTTCTATCAGATGTTTGAGCCTTGGCAACTTATCAAGCATATCGAAACTCGTCTGGCGAAAAGAGACTGTTCTACTCAAGACCGTAAAAAACTGGAGGAAATGCTTAAATCTCTGGATGAAGATGACAATAATGTGCTGTTTATTGCTAAACTAAAATAACATTACTAATGAAATACATTTATATCTTATTTCTGCTGTTTGGTTTATTATCCTGCCATAATGCTGATCGGGTAGACAACAAAGATACTCCCCCATTGTACTGCCTGAAGATAGATAAACCTGATTTCTCTTCACTGAAACCAATGCTATTATCTGAATTCGTAGATAGTATAGGGTATGTCCAACTGGAAACAACACCGGACTGTCTTTTACCTTATGACAGGTCTGGGATTATATATGGAGATTTTTTATTTATGGTTGACTTATTTTCTATTCTTCAATTTGATGCGAATACAGGTAAATTTCTCCGTCAGATAGGTAGAAAGGGACAAGGCCCCGGAGAATATGTACAAGTGAATGAGGCTATAGACAAGGACAATAATATTGTATATGTAAAATCTCCAAATAGATCGTCTTCCCTTTTAAGTTATAATTTCAATGGAGATTATTTAGGCGATTTACAATTTGTTGATGATCCTGAATATCCTACATTTTCCAACTGCTTTTATTCTTTACGATTGGTGTATATTGATAATCAGTATGCTATTTTTACGGCAAGTTTTATGCCAAAAGAACAAGCTTGTCAGCCCTTTGAACTGATTGTATATGACTACAGGAATAAAAAAATAAAACATGCGTTGGCTAACGACATGGAAGGTGTTTATAATAGGTTTTCAGTGAATATAAACGGCCTACGAACTATTTCAAGGAATGACGATGGTTTTTATTATAAAACATTTTATAATGACACTTTATATTCTGTCGATGTGGAAAAGGGGATTGAGCCTTATGCCATCATTGATTTGGGTACAAGAAAATACCCTGTTGATGATATTTTTGATAATCGAAGGGTGGATCTTGCGAAAGTCGGAAAAATTCTAATAAATAGCATGTTGATTAACGATGATTGCATTTATCTGGAACTCATGTTTATTAATGATGGATCACTAAGAAGTGTGAGTGGTTTCTTGTATAAATTTGATATAAATACCGGAGAGTCTTCCTATCATTCTACAGTTATTTTGAATGATATAGATGGTGGTAAAAATACTTCTATAAGGAGTCTTCTAAGAGAAACAGATCCTATTACGCCTTTGGATATGGTTGAGGAAGGAAAAGAAGAGCTTGTTTTCTCAAATGTAAGCAAGTCAAAATTGAAATATCCTGAATTAAAAGATAAGTTTGACATGATGCAAAGTAAAAGAGATCCGGACGATAATCCATTATTAATGAAGTTTTACATGGAATATTAAAATGTTTGGATAATAACATTTTTGCTTTCTGAACATATGACTATGACAATCAATTAAAATTTTATGATGAAAGCACTAATCGTATTTTCCATGAAGATTTTGCTAAAATATAATAGTCATCCTTCATAAAATAAAAGCCAAAAATGAGACGATTAGCATTTATCTTTGCCATTTTTTCTATCGCGCTCGGTGCTTGCAACAACACAGGTACACGAAAAGTCGAAAACCTTACGGCTTTCGCATACACCTATGGGCTTGTTCGCTGGTTTCATCCTTCGGATGAGGCGCAAGAAATTGATTGGAACCGGTTTGCCCGGTATGGCGCGTCGCAGGTAACCGGAAGCCGTTCTGTGGATGACTTGAAAAAGACATTGGAGGCACTCTTCAATCCAATTGCACCCGGCATTCTCTTTTCGGAAGACTCAATCCCCTCAAATCAATCCTTTATAACTCCGCCCGACACAAGCGGGATACACCTGGTGGCGTGGCAGCACCATGGAGTTGACCTGGGCATATGGAGCAACTACTATGTAAGCAAAAGGATAAACCGTCCGGTTCAAACTCGCAATGTAAGCAGGGTCGCGATATATTCTTACTTCCCCGCCGAAGATTACAAAGGGCACGAATTAAGGCTAAAAGCCCGGATCAAGAAAACAACACTATCCGACGATCTCAAGATATTCCTCAGGCTGACCGACGAGGATGACGCTTACATCACCTTTTGTGCCGACACCGCGTTGAAACCGCTCGTGAACACCGGGGAATGGGAAGAATATGAATGCGGATTGCAGGTTCGTCCTGTTAGCAATTCAAGTATATATTGGGGTGTACACACAGAGGGCGAGGGATCATTTTGTGTGGACATGATGGTTATAGAAGATATATCACAAGGCAAAACAATCAGCATGCCTATTGCGGGTGGGGATTTTGACGTGAAAAATATGCACACGCACCTATATGAATATACTGCTACTGAAAAAGGTGTTTGCTTTCAAACAAAAAACCTGCTTTTTGAGGAACACGCCAGTTTTGGCGACTACAAATCCCGGAAATTGGCAGAAGGGTTGTATGTGCACGTTCCGCTGGCTCTGCACGGCACAAAAGGGCAAACATTCCCGGCAAGTGACCGCGGCGCCTTATCGAACCTGAAATCGCAAATGGAAATCGCAACGGCGTCCGTGCCCGAAAGTATCAATATGTGGGCGGACGCGATGGTGGCGTGGAATGTGATAGAATATTTCAGCCCTTATCTGTCCGAGGTGCCTGTAAACTGGGGCAATGAATTGATAAATACCCTGTCGGCGATATCCTCCTGCGATAAATCATACGATGCGAGACCGCTAAGGCGGATGATGGCAAAATTGGAAGACGCACATGCACGCGTCGTTGAAACCAACGGGAACAACAGCGACGAGAAATACCTGCCACTGTTCGTGAGAAAGATTAATGACCGGATAGTTGTCGTGGATGCGATGGACCCTTCTTTCCAAAGGGGGGACGTCATCCTGAAAATAAACGGTGCTGACGCGTTGAGGGACTTTGCATCTTTTGAGGAAATTGTTTCAGGCGGGAAACATTACCAAGCCGCCGTGGCCGCGCATGGATGGTGGTCCCATTATAGCATGGCTCCCGGTAAAATAACAATGGAAGTTTTGCGGGACAACGAAATCCTGACCATGCGAACAAGTGCTGTGACTTCGTCCAAATACAGAGAGCTCTATTATTCATCCCCTTTCCGGTGCCAGGATAAATCAAGCCGTTGGCTTGACAGCAATGTGCTCTACATCAATACAAGCATGAGTGATTTCGATGAAGTGCAACAATTACTTGACGAGAGGGAATCGCATCAAACCGTGATTGTTGATGCCAGAGGCGGCTCCCGTTTTTTATTTCGCTATATGATTCCTCTATTACATCCGGAAACAGAACTAAAATACAACAATAGATATATTACGCCGGAAGTTGCATGTCCCCGGACCCCTGTCATTGAGGATACGCTCCGTTCCTTACCCCGCAGTGAGCCAAACATGAAAAATATATTCCTAATAGGACCAAATATGGTTAGCAACCTTGAGGAGACACTTGATAATGTGCGGTATAGAGAATTAGGCTTTTTTGTTGGCTCAAACACGGGAGGTTGCAACGGACGGATTAACGTGATTAATCTGCCATCGGGCAGGGAGGCAATTTTCACTGGCATGAAAGCGCTGAGCACGATGGGTGTCGATCATTACTTTTATCGCATGGGAATAGCTCCGGACGTGTATGTTGAGGATACTCCCGAAGATGTAAAAATAGGACGTGATGCCGTTTTAGAAAAAGCCCTTGAAATAGCTGGGTATCAATCTGAATGAAAAACGTTTTCACTGATTTTATGTGTAGGTATTATACAAGTGAAGTCGCAAATAATGTTTTGTGTTTATTGATCCTCAGAACTAAATAAACTGGTCGTGATTATCAACTGGATCTGGAACTACGTCATCAAAAACAATTCACTCAGGTTGATATTTAGAGATAACGACTAATGATTATAAAATAGACAATTGATACCCTTCGTTCTTTACGGTAATGATTCTTACGACGTGTTCATCTCTCTTCAAAAGTTTACGTAACCTGGAGATCAGATTGTGTATCTTGGGATCCAATTCGGAGGAGTATTCTCTTCCCCATAAATCTCTTGACAATAGTTCTATTGTGACTGGTTTATTTTTGTTTTTCCAAAATAATACCAATGCGTTTCTCTCTAACGGTGTGATCTTTTCAAACAATAAATCATTATAAAATAATTGGTTTGTATCTGTATTTAATGAATAGTTCCCAATCGATATCTTTTTTGAGACCAAATCTTTACTGGCAAATCGTTTGATATAGGTGCTCAGTACTATCAACTCAAAAGGTTTTTCCAGGTAATTTACTGCACCAGCTTCGATTCCTTCAGTGATATAAGAGATATCTTTATGTGAAGACACAAACAGGATGGGGATCGAAGGGAAGAGCGAAATAAGTTCCTTTGCTTTTTTAATGCTATTTTCTTCACCAATTTCTACGTCCAGTACGATGATTGAGGGAGAAAACTGTTTGATGACTTCCTCAATACCGGCCAGCGAAGTTTGAAAATGTACTTTATATCCTAAAATGGTAAGCCCTGTACAAATTATATTACCAAACTCGAGGTCATCATCTACCAAAATAACTCTTAATAGATCCATATTATATTTTTATTTGATTTTATGGGGAATGATAATCATAAAAACAGAACCCTTATCTTCTTCACTCTTTAATTTGATTTTGCCGCGATGCGCTTTCACGATCTGTTGTACTGTGGACAGACCAATGCCGTGTCCCTTCTCGGTAGATTGGTGCGGAGATCTGTAAAAATCGTCGAAGATCTTACGTTGTTCCTTTTTAGGAATACCCTGTCCCCGGTCGGCAATAGCGATTACTATATTATTTTTTTCTTTTTTGGCGGTTATTGTAATGACGGGAGTATTGTCAGAATATTTAATGGCATTTTCCAACAGATTACGCAGGCAACTGTTAAAATAGAAAGGATCTACAAAAATTATACTGGCGTCCGGAGCGATTTCGGTTGTTATTGTGATGGCTTTCTCGTTGTGGATTGCCCCCAAATCGTTCGATAATTCGCGGCAATACTGGGTCAAATCGTAAAAGCCTGGTTTCAGGGTAGCACTTTTTTTTCCATTAAACTCTACCTCAGAGAGCATGCGTTCAATATTACTGATCAGTTGTTTTATACGTGATTTTCCTTCCGTTATCTTATTGCTGCTTTTTTCAGTTAACTCAAGCAGGTCGAGTATGGAGAAGACATAATTTAGTGGTGATTTTAAATCGTGTACAATACCCCTTGCCCTCTTTTCCTGAAATTGCAATCTGTACAACTGTTGCTGCAATTGATATAGCAGTACGAAAAAGATAATCGCCACAGCCACAACGGCTACGGCTGATATAATGACAAGTATTGTCATTCGTTGTGTGGCTGTTGTCGGTTTAAAGATAAAATGTGAGATGAACCGGTAATTACCACTTGTCCCTAATGGCATGGTAATATATATACCTTTTGTAGTATCATTCAATTGTTTTATGGCCTTTGTTCCGCTATATAATGAGTCTGTGGTTATGCTCTTTTCCTGCATCTCGAAACTATAAGCCGAAAGTTCGGTAGTATAAGGGAATTTGTTTTGAAATAGCGTATCTACGGTTTGTAAATTTAATGTGTTATTATCGAATAGTCTTTCGGTTATAGCTGCCTCCAGGAAGTGGGATAGGGGTAAATCAGTATCGGTTTTTTTAGTATCAATATTACCATATATTTTTTCATTGGTATGTAGGGAATCAATATCTACTCTTTCTAAGGTAATATTTGGAGAGTTTACATTTGCCCCCAATAAATCGAATGTTTGCTTGGCGCATTGATATTTAACAATATCCCTGATTGAGTTGCCTACCTCATCTTTAAACCGGCTTTTATCCCGTTCAGCTACTTGTCCGATCCATACTAATTGTGAAGCTATCAATAGGAACAATACCATTATGGCGGATATTGTTAAGCGTTTTTTCATACTTATTAGGAATTTATTGTGTTGCAAATATAATTTTTTTATTGGAGATTAAAGAATTTTCCGTCAACTATTTTTTAAAATCAGACCCCATTCTAATTTTTTGATTAGGTGATTTCGGAGAGTCTGGATAGAAAATATTAGAAAAAAATAGGTTTTTTCTGTGGAAAAGCCTATATTTTTGCGACTAATACTAGGAACGATCTACTAATCTTATAAAATAAAAACAGAATGAAAAAGAAACACTTTACATCTAGCCGTTTTCAAGTAATATCACAAAAGGAACTGGCCTCGATTATAGGAGGTGATGATGACGATGAATATATTACGGTCATTATTGATGGGGTAGCCTATCGTATAAGAATAAACAAAAATGGGCAACCTACTTCCGCTCCTGAGAGAATAGGGTAAATCGTTGTTTTTAGTAGTTTTGAATGAATTTATCCCCAATGATGGATAATGTCCTTATAACTTTTCTTCACTTGGCGGGTGTGAAACATACGAGGTCTTTTTCCCGTCAATATTTCAATGAACACCCGCATAAGTATAATCTGTATGGATTATCATCCATGTTGACAGACTATGGCGTTGAGAACATGGGCGTAAAGATATCGGATAAGGATGGGATACATTCTCTCTATCCTCCTTTTATAGCCCATACAGGTGATGATTTTGTGGTTGTGGAAACAATCGGGGACAATGATATCCGGTTTATAGGAAGAAGCCAAAAAGCAAACATTCCACTCGAGGAGTTTTTCAAGATGTGGACAGGATATGTCCTGATTGCAGAACCAGATAATAATTCAAAGGAGCCGGATTACGAATTGCATGCAAGAAAAGAGTTGTTTAGTACCTTGCAGAAAATAATTCTTGTTTCGGCGATTGTCTTTCTTTTCACTGTTGCTTTCATTTCCAATAAGGGATATACACAACTCGGAATCCTGTCGTTGCTTGCAATCAATATCATAGGTGGTTATATTGGATACTTGCTGGTTTTAAAGCAACTGCATATTCATAGTGATTATGCTGACAAGTTATGTTTCCTATTCAAGCATAACGATTGTAACAATATTCTGGAATCGGACGCGGCAAAGTTTTTGGGAGTGATAGGATGGAGCGAGGCCGGGTTGGGATATTTTGTCTCTAATTTGGTCATCCTCTGCTTTTTCCCCTTGTTGGTCCCCTCTTTACTTCTTTTTAATGTATTGTCCTTGTTCTATAGCTTTTGGAGTATCTGGTATCAGAAATTCAAGGCAAAACAATGGTGTCCTTTATGTTTGACCGTTATGCTTCTTTTATGGGCTATATTTATTATCGGTATGGGATTTGGCCATTTTCAATCTTTCGCTATTAATTTATTGGATTTGTTATTTACTGGCAGTATCTATTTGATCTCCATTCTAACCATCAATATACTTGCCCCTGTTATATCCAAAAGCCGGAATACGGATAACATCCGGTATGAGATAAACAGTATAAAGGCAGACGAGGATGTGTTTAAAGCATTGCTAAAAAAGCAACCGCATTATGAAGTGTCCAAAGATACCTCTCGGATTTTATTGGGAAATCCCGACTCCAATCTATTGATAACAGTCTTTTCCAATCCTCATTGTAATCCCTGCTCCCGGATGCATGAAAGAATCAATAAGTTATTGGAACAGAATGGGAATATCTGTGTACAGTATATCTTCTCCTCTTTCAATGAAGAACTGGAAGTCTCCAATAAATACCTTATCGGCGCCTATTTCCAGAAGAACGGAGAGAGTAAGATGGTTTATGACGAATGGTTTGAGAAAGGAAAGTTCGACAAAGAAGAATTTTTCAGGTTACATCCAGTGGATATTGAAATGGAGGAAGTGATCAGGGAATTTGATTCACACAAACAATGGAAGGAAAAATCCGGATTGAGAGCTACTCCTACGATATTGGTGGATGGTTATAAACTTCCGGATAACTCTAAAATTGAAGATATCCGGTATTTTACAGGTGACGGAATTTGATAGTGGTATAAAAACTGGTATCTTTGGGCGCAGCAGTCAAGGAGATCAGTATTAACCTGCTGCACTTCTAAAACATATAATAATATGAAGAAGCTAAGCAAAATCAAACTGCAAAACGCAGTAGTATTAGAAAACAGTGAAATGAAAGCTATCTATGGTGGTAGCGGTGGTGCCGGAGGTAGTGGTGGTACTGGAGGAAGTGGTGGCAGTGGAGGTGTTGAGAGTCCTTACTGTTACGACGGAGAGTTGCTGTACACTTGTGTAACGGTTGGAGAATCAGGAGCGACTTTTACGGGAGTTGCATGCGCAACTTCTCCAGATGACGCCGTGGAGAGGATAAAGGAAGCGCATGGGACGGAAGGCTATGTAAGTGTTACTTGTTCATGATCTGAGTTCGAAGATTGGAAGGAGTTTCTCCTTCCAATCTTTTTGGTGCGCTGGGGTATAAGAAGACACGACGAAAAGTGGATTCTGAAGGAAGTAAGAGGTAAAATACCTTTCGACTTTGAAATTATTGCCCTATATCTGTATTTTAAATTTATAACGAATATTTGATATGATTAAATTTTTTATTTTAGCCGGCTTAAGTTTCTTCTTTTGTATATCCCCATTATTGGCAGACGATAAAGCCCCCGTGAAAATAACGGTTTATATCGACAACTTGTTGACAGATGAGCCGCAATATGTATATTGGGTCGCTCTTGTTGGAAGCGAATACTGTTTTCTGGATTCCTGCTACCTTGAAAAAGGAAAAGAAGTTTTCTCCCTTAAACACATTTTTACCGAAAATGAAGATTTTTATCTCACATGGTTAACCTTCTCCAAAAAGGGACCAGTCCAAGCGATTATGGATGTGGAGGACGGCGATGAGATAACCGTATATATTGATCAAGACACACGTATGATCCCAAAAGCCGAAGGTTCAATAACCGTGGAAGAAGCATATCGAGAAGTGTTGGAAAAATACAAGGTGCGTGATGCCATAAAGCGGTTGGAAGATTCACTTTCCATTGCCAAAGATGAGAAGAGTATCGGTGAGATTGCCCAGGCTTTGGACA
>NZ_JAYFQD010000029.1:0-50631 GCF_034927365.1 Proteiniphilum sp.
TTCACACGCGGGAAGCTTCTTTTGGATACAATTGCCTCTTGCATCATATTGGTAGAAATAGGTATATTTGCTTATAGCGTCATTGGAGAGATCATAAAAGTTGAAGGCAACCAGGGCGTCTGCCGCCGAGGGAGGAAGCACATAGCGCAGTTGTCCGGCCGGATTATACAAATAATATGTGTCGGCATTCAACGTACTATACCGCACCATTACGGTGTTTTTCAGGATTAAAAATATCCCCAAACAGATAAAAATAGCATTAAATTTATTTATTTTGTGGCAAAGCCACAAAATAAATAAATCCTCCCCCAAGAAAGTAAAAAATATACTCATATTTTTACGTTAACCCAATAACCGCATAAAGCCAATGAAACAAAAAATAATGCTACAGAACCAATAATGTATGCGAACACTAACCAACCTTTTAACTTGCAGTGTTTTTCGTCTCTGTATTTTTTTGTTAATTCGGCAAATTTTCTTTTATTGATAAAAAATAAACTTAAAATACAAAAAGATATTATAACTGCCCATATGATATTAAGATTGATTTTCTTATCAAACAAGTAAAAAGCAAAAATACAAAGAGATAGAAATATAAAACCAAAGCTTGTAGTAACAACTACGCTCCCCGCAATATACCCGTTTTTCTCACCCCAATCTTCATAAAATTTTGAGGTCCTGTAATATAAATAATCAAATAAGGTTTTCATAATTGTATTATTTAAAAGGCATTGTTGCGGGAAGTCCAAGTATTCCCATTTCCATTTGTGGCACCAAAACTCCATCAACCCACTTGTAATGCAACTGCTTTCCACCAAATGACCAATACAAAGAAATACCCGACCCAACAACAGGAACAAAACCCATTCCTCCCATAAAAACATCAAGTCCGTGTTCAAGTTTTCCCTCTAATGTATTGGCGTGAAAAAATTGAACTCCTGATATAGCAACGCCAGCAAAACCAGCCGCCTGCTTGACATCGCCATTCTTGTCGACAACCACCTCTTTAAAGACATTGAAAGAACTAAGTCCCCCTTAACGACAATTCTATCTATTCATACATTTTAGCTGCCATCAAAATATTTGCAAAGACTTTCCAATTTACATTTTCAGGAACTGGAATATTATTATTTTGATAATAACCTTCCATATCTTCCGTCCAACTTGCGATCCCTTCCAAATATTCTGATAAATTTTTATTAACCCACTCGT
The DNA here is from genome assembly GCF_034927365.1 of Proteiniphilum sp. GTDB lineage: Bacteria > Bacteroidota > Bacteroidia > Bacteroidales > Dysgonomonadaceae > Proteiniphilum. The sequence continues at coordinate 1,213 of NZ_JAYFQD010000029.1, forward strand.
TTGGATTGCTATTCAAATCGGCAACCAATATTTCAACAAAGTTGACAAAGTCTTCTTTACTGTTAATCTCATTTATTTTTTTATTAAAATCTATCATAACATTTTTTATTTAATAATCATACTATTATCTCCACCAAGCTTAAGCTTAATAGACGTACCACCATTTGTAGTTGTCATTTTCCACATTTGCCCACTTGGATTTGCCCATTGAATTGGTGCTTCTTGTAATCCTGACAATCTAAAAGCACCTAATCGTCTATGGTCCAGTGTCCATACTTTACCGTTTGCATCTTTCCATACATTCATCCTAAGAACATTTGGATTTAAACTACCATTTGCCAAAGCTTCTGCATTTCCAAGAACTGTATAATTACCTGTGGTATTCTTAATACTGCTCTGCATAAAATGAATTTTATTAGGGTTCATTACCCCCTTAGCAGTTGTAGCACTATTTGCAACAGTTGCCCCCTTGCCTAAATTGGCTGCAACGCCACCGGTGAATAATGTTGCTCCAAATGCAACACCCGCTTCCCACGTCGCGGGATCTTTAAACCCTTGCAATTGTTCACCCAAAGGAGTCGTTAAAGTATAGCTTACTTCGTCGGCAATTGCATTCCCTGCATTTTTAAGTCCTGTTATTTCGGAGTTCACCAATCCACCAACACCTTCTTTATAGAGTGTTTGAGCGGCGTTTATGGGTGTATTGATAATTGAAATGCCCGAGTTCAGGATATCCGCTGAAACATTATTGGCGAAAGTCAGACTATTCGTTAATAAATTGTTCCCATACTCATATTTCGGACGTGAGGGTATCAGCCAATTTGATGGAGGGTCTCCATACCACATTCCATTCGGATCGATAAACCTTACCGGATTATTTCCGCAATACACATACGGACTAGAAGAATAGTATTTCTCTGCCAATGGGTCAACTGTAAACCACCTTCCAAGGGCGGGGTCGTAATGCCGGGCACCGTAATCATACATGTCCAGGTCGTACTTATGGTCGAATTCCTTGCCGTTGTACTTGTAGCGTTGGTTCGAGTTCTGCAGCCCCTCACCGAACAGTCCACCGAAGGGGTAGTAATGGTTCACCTCCTCCACCGTGCCCGTCTGGCTGATCACGACCCGGTTATTTCCCTGGTGATCCTTCAGGTAGTAGTGATAGGTGGGAGTTGTACCGGGTTCTATATATCCCTCCTCCGTCAGGAGTGTACTCAATGTGCCATTATTGTAAACCTTGTTGCCCACATAATCCATCCTCGAGGTCACACCATCGGACAGGTAAGCTACGCTTAGCTTACTTCCTGCGGCATCATAGCCATAGGTAATGGATTTGTTATCCGAAAAGGTGATGACGCTTGGCAAATTTAATTCATTATATGTTATTGAGGTGATATTTCTGTTTAAATCTTTCTTTAGGTTTCCATTTTTATTATACTCGTACTCTATGGAGGTATTCGCCCTGTCCACAAAATGGAAGGCAGCCTGATAGGCAATCGGGGTTGTGACCGCATCCGTAACTTTTGTGAGCTGGTTTCCCGTGTAGCTATAAGTGAAGTTGTCCATTAAATCGTATCCGTTTTCTGCGATCTTTCCCCGCCGCTGTAGCGTTTTTATATTGCCCATCTTGTCGTTATATGTGATGTTCTCGTTGAAACGGTTCGGATTCGTAGTAAATCCTGTACCCTCACCATAGGTGGCAGCGGTAAGGCGGTTCAGGCTGTCGTAAGTGAACTTATAGCCCCGTTCGGTGGTTTCATGGCCCGATTTCCATTTCATGGCGCTGATATTGCCATTGTATAATGCCTTGGCGGGAGTAACCCCGTTGACTGCCGCATTATAGGTCATTGTTTGGTTGAACTTTGTCCCGGCAATCTGTGTCAGCCAACTACGTACATTATAATGATAGGTGGAGGTTTCGTTTGCTAGTTTTTTCGTCTTTAGCCGTCCAATCTCATCGTAGTCATACTCGGCAAGGGTGACTTCAGATGCACTGTTCACCTGGTGCCTTAACGACAGTAACCGTTCAGATGGATTTGTCTGTGGAGTCCCGTAATAGTAAGTATAAGTTTCGGTGTAAGTGGTTTTGCCCGGTGCCGAATGTATCTGCCGGTGTTGTTTGACTTTTCCGGTAAAAGTATAAGCGAAGTATTTATCTTCGAAACCTTCAAAGTGGTTGGAAGTATGGGACTGTACCACCCTTGAACGGCTGTCGTAATATAGTGCGGAGATAGTGTATCTGGTGGGGTCGTCCAATCGGTGGATACGTATCCCGGTCAACATTCCCCTGCCATTGGGTGCGGAGTTGTTTGGATATGCGCTGTCATAGCCCGCAAGGGTGATACATTTCAGTTTTGTAGTGTCCGAGAGTGCTGTCTGTATCCTCCGGAAACGGTAATCGTCGTAATAGTGCACCTTCATCAGCCTTACTGTTGCCGGTAGAGTCAGGTTCACAGTATATCCACCAAGTTTGGTGCCAGTGGAGCCAGAATTATAGTCTGTCTTTACCACCATATTCATCACGTTCGCAATTGTAGAAGATTCCCATATCCCGGTTACTACCTCACGACCCAATGTATCATAGAAGAAAAAAGTCCATTGGTTTTTTTCACGCTGAACGCCATCCTGCGAAAAAATCAGACGGTTGGCCTTATCGTAACGTATCTCTACGGGATCGCAGCCTGGAAGACGCTTTTGAATGCAATGTCTGAACTCGTCATATTTATAAACGTAGGCAAAATTTCTCAATGTCATGTCTGTATCCTCCCATATAGTGTTTGTTCCGAGTGCGTCAGAAGCTGCCGGAGGCAATATATAGGAAAGATTACCGAACTCGTCATATACATAGTAGGTGTCGTTCCTTTTTGTTCCGTTCATCATACGTTCAAGGATAACCTGACCGAGCTTGTCGGTGAATATGTAGGTTACATGACCATCTTCTCCGGTGGTTTTTGTTACGGAGAGTTCTCCTGCAGCATAAAGTCCCTTGCGCTGAAGTGAATTCGAGGAAGCTACTGCATACAGGGCACATGAGAGTTCTTCTGACGAGCTATTAACAAAATGATTAGTCGTAACCCGTTTCTCGCCCGTATGCCACGCTGCCCCGGCACCATACTTATCGGTGATCCTGTCAAGGGGGGAGGCTTCATAAACGGTTTTTTCATACGCATAAGCATCACCGTGAAAACTGTTAGATTTGGCTTTGAATGTGGTTTTTTCTACATAGGAGCCGTTAGCAGTACTAACAGGGGAAGGGATATAAGAATTGAGGAGTCTGCCTACCTCGTCGTATTCTTGCAAGGTGACTATATCTTTCTGCCCCGGAGACGCATTATGCATAACCATTTCGCTGGGACGTCCCAGGCCGTCGTAGTAGTCGATTTTATTGAACGACAAGTTTCCAGTATTGTCAAGCATCGTTTGCGTAAGGATATAATTCCGGTTGGAAGAAGGGCTTAAAGTAACCGGGCCTTCAACTGTAATCTTTACAGTATTGGAATAGGATGTCTGGGAACCGCTTGTTACACTACGTCTGAAAGAAGTAGTGATAGTTAAGACTGGGCAAGAATAGGTAAGGCCTGTGGCTCCCGAAATATTTGTCCAAGTGGAACCGTTATTAATAGATTGTTGCCACTGATAAGTATAACTACCTGTTCCCCCGGAAGGGCTGGATGAATTGCCGATTGTTCCCGGGGAATTGCCGGATACAATACTGGTGGTACTGCAACTTATACTTCCTCCGGAAAGCGGTACTACTGATGGAGCCAGAGAAATCTCTACAGGAATTTTTAGTAATATTGTCCCTGAAGATTGATGTAACAGAAGTATTTCTACAGTGACAGTCGTGCCGGGCATTCCGGAATAATTGTCTGATAATTTCACATATAGATTATTTCCGGATATATTGCTCTCTAGAAAAGCAGGAGCTCCAACCCTAAAAGGACAACCTGATGCGTTGGATATGGATATGCTCTTGGTTTCATTAATTGCCGAGAAAGTGAGTATATTGGGATAAGCACTTAAATTGCATTGGGCATATATTTTCAAAAGTCCTGTAAAAAAGAGAAAACATATCAAAATGATGAATCTCATGTTGCCGCTAGGCTGAATATTTATTGTCGCTTTCATAGGATAAATTTATTGTTTGTAGTGATAGTCATATTTTTCTATAATCTTTCCATTGTGATCCTTAATGTACTGTAGACGTCCAAAACTATCATATTCGTAAAAGGTCGTGATACCATTGGGTTCCGTTTTACTCGTCATACCAATCAAAGGCTTATAGGTATAGTAATTTATTAATGCATTTTTAGTGTTAGAATTATTTGATAGAGGAGCTAGAAAAGTTTTTATCTCTCCTATTGATGGACTTACTTTATTGGCGAAAGCTGCGACAGCATTTGCACCTCCTAATGCTGTTTCGACGTGTGAATAAGAAGCATTTTCAATTTCCGCAATAGGATATTCATTAGAATAGCTCCATAAATAAACGACAGGTATATCGTCTTTTAATTTTTTCTCAACTATTCTTCCGTTTATATTTTTAATCTCTGTTTCTTTCAAAAATTCTGCGACTTGGATTATCGTATTGGGGTTGAAGACAATATCTATACTACTATTTTTTTTTGTAAAAAAAGTGATTGGTTCTGCATATTCATTCAACTCTGTTATAATACCTTCAACTATCTTTTCATCCGATCTTTTAAGTTGCATAATGGGTGGAGTCAAAATATGCTTATTCTTTAATACTCCAATCACTGGAATCGCAGGAGAATAATCAAACGGGTACCAATTTTCTTGACTAATCGTTTTTCCATCGGAATTTTTAAAGGTAGATTTACGTAACAAACCGTTTACATTATCATATTCAAATGTAGTTTTAGTGTGAAGTGTACCATTTGCCGTTAATGAAAAGTCTGATCGGGATATCAATTCTCTTTTCTGTATAGGAATTTCATACAGGAAATAATAGTATTTGAAAGGGTAATAATACATATCTTCATTTCCACCAGCATTGCTTTCAACATATTCATTATAACTTGAGACATAAAACCCCTTTACATGTTCAATCTCATCCGTTCTAATACTATATTCTTTTATAGTTTCCTGTATTTTCAAGTTATTATTATTATAGATAGTTTCTTTTAATAAGTATGGACGGCTACGCAACGGATAAAATGTTTTAACAGGGACAAAAAATGCATTAGCATATGAATTTTGAGCTCTGAAGGTTAATTTTTCCGGATCATAATAATCGTAGATATTTAATAAAACCAGATCTCCAGAAGTATAGGAATCATAAAAAACATCGGGTAAAGCACCCATATCGAAGATCGTTTCTTTCCTGCCTAAGTTCTCTCCAGTCATACTCATGTCTGTTTCTATAACTTTGTCATACACAGCATTTGAGAAATCAGGTAAATTTATTGTATTAACCGGCCAGGAGTTGATAACAAATGATTTAGTGTATACCTCTCCTTTATTTCCGAATCTGTTCATAAATTGAAAATTAAACTCCGCTCCAACATTTGAAATATTTCTTCCTATACCAGATGCACCGTTATAGCTATATTCAAATTTTTTTACCGTATAGTCTGACATATCTTGAAAATTAGGATACAATCTCATCTCATTGATTCTTAATCCTCCCACATTGGTTACATATATTTTAGAATGTGAATTGTGTACTTTATGACAAGAATAGTCTATAAGAGCCATTCCTTTACCTGGATAAATTATTTTTTCAAGTATGAAAGCTTTCATGCAGTTCTCATCGGCGGTTCTGTTAGCATTACCATAGGTAACACCTTTATCTTTAATCGTTATTTTTGGAATAAGTGAAGTATTATTTTTCCCGTTGAAATATCCCCAATAATCTACAGATTTGGAATTGATAGGAGGCAACGAAGTTTCATTATATCCAAATTCGTATGTATTTGAGAGCGTATTGGAATTATTTTTAAACAGTATTTTTTCCAGTTTTAGTCTTTTGTTTACTTTGTTATCGGAATTATAAGTCCCAAAATTTGCGCTAAAATACTTATTATTATCTAATTCAATGATAAATGCATTTTCCCCATTTTTATTTTTACAAGTGATAGAGAAAAGCCGATCTTTACAGTTACTGTCAATTCGATCCTGCACATAACTAAAAACAACTTCTCCTGATTTATATCTTATTTTAGTTAATAAGCAATCTGCAATCTCGTTGTAAAAACTATTTTCGATCAGGTTTATGTCATATGGAGTGTTGCTGTGATTTAAAGACATGTGCCCATATACTACTTCTTTATTTTGCATAAAGTATTGTTGAGAGGTATAATTTATATGCTTGTATTCAAAGTGAATAGTATCTTGGGAATTAGGGTGAATAATTCTGGTTAGATACCATGCACTGGTAGAGGGATTTGAACTGGTAGCAGGATAAGGAACAGTATTATTTCCCAAATAATACCAAAAACCGATATTGCCACTTAACAACTGTGATGCATCAGAGGGAAGAGTTCCAGATGAATTATGGAATAAATATAAATTATGACCTGAAAGAAGATTAGTTTGGTTATTGCTTTTATATGATGTTTGCTGTTTTCCTTCAAAAAGATATATAATCCCTCTTTCGTCTGTAATCTGAAAACCATTGTTAGGCATATAGTTGATTTTTAAAGCTTCAATATTTTCAGTGACGATTTTTCCCGAATTTGAAAAATAAAAAACGCCCGACCTTCCTTGAAAGTTATAGCTAAATAAATCAGGTTCCAAATCTATCCCGGGTCCTCTTAGGGTTTGATTTTGAGTTCCTACAATATTTTTGCAGAAATAAAAGAAATCTTTTCTTTCCTGACTATATTCACTGGAGGATCTGATAGTATTCAAATAGCTTTGTGTGGGAATGGAATTTTTTTTGATTAAATAGCCATTCATGTTGTCTTCATCTTCCCTTGCTCCTTGTTGACTACGACTTATTATTCCACCAGCGTTAAGTAACCACCCCAATCCCACCGGAGTAGAAGCATCGTTCACTTTTATACCTCCGGTATGGTAGTCAAACGAAATGTCATGTGTAAGTTCCCCTTGTTTTACTGTAAAAACAGGAATTTGTATGTTGGTTGTTCCGGTACTCGGTGAGACCGGATAATAAGCATACTTTTGAAATGCATTCACATGAGGGCTTGCTATAACTTTGTCTAACTTCATTAAATATTCTGTAGACATAAACTGCTCTTGTGATTGCCCATGTATGTGGAAACATAACAACAACCCGAATAAATGTACTAATTTTTTCATCTGCTTTTATAATTTGGTTTGTTTAAGTAGTCTATTGAATTTTAGTTGTCAAATAAGACCTTATCTATTAGAGACGATAAGAGGAAATACATGGAAATATTTTTCTCATGATTTTAATCGATTTGTTTGTTCATTGATAAAATAAAAAGAGCGTGTTTTTATGAACGGATCATATTATGCATGATCGAGGCATTGTCAATTAATTATAGATAAAGACTATTATTATTGTCTTTATAATTAAAGCAAGCCAATAACTAGAGGCCAGAATAGAATCCTTTTCATGATGATTAATTTTTAATTGTGATTTATAATTGATATATTAACTATATACGGAAATAGATCTATTGAAAAATATCTATGCGTTTATAACGAGAGCAAAAGTAATATATAATTTTTATTGAACAAATAATGCATCTATAATTAACTAAATATAACTAATCAATATATTGATAAGTAATAATAATTACTTATGTATAAATGATTCAAATCCATTTGAATCATTTATATAGATTTGAATGTCATTGATTTGTAATTGTTGTAGGCAAAATCAGTGTATCGTTTGCCCAAGTTTGAACATGGGAACATACATCGCGATAAGGATAAAGGCCACGAGTATCCCGATACCCAATATCAACAGCGGTTCCAACACATTGCCCAGTTGCTTTAGCTTGTACTCCAGTTCTGCAGTGATATCAGTCGCTTGCTGAAAAAGCATCTTGTCCAGCGTATTGGTTTCTTCCCCCACTTTTATCAGGGCAACCAGTTTTTTGCTGTAGATATTTTCATAGATGGCAAGATTTTCTCCGAACGAGCCTCCCTCTATGATTTTTTTCGCAATATTGCCGAAGGAGACACTGAATGGATAAAAACAGATGATATCTTCCAGCATCTGCAATGATCTTAACAGGGGGATATTGGAACTGATCAACAGGTGCATAAGCTGACAAAACTGGGACTGGTAATACATCCTGAAAAGATCGCCCAGGTAAGGAAGTTTGAGCAATATCTTAGCGCTTGTTCGCCGGTATTTTTCACTTTTCCCATAAAAATGCCTCACAGTAAAGAACAGGATAATAAGAATGGCGATAATGGTAAAAAAGGCAGGGGCGGAGCCGGATAGCCTGATAATGAAACGGGTTATTTGGGGTAGTTCCCCTCCCATGCGGGAATAGACCTGCTCGAACATCGGGACCACGACAAGGATCATGAATGTAACTACCAGGGCAGCTACCACCAGAATAATCAGCGGATAGCTCAATGCGCCTGTCAGTATCCGCCGCTGTTCGTTTTTCTTGTTATAATAATTATTCAGAAACTCCAGAGACTGGTCGAGCCTGCCGGTTTCTTCCCCAATCCTGATTACCCCACAATCGAGGTCGGAAAAATTCCCGCTCTTTTGTAAGGCAGTCCAGAGTGCATTACCCGATATTATGTCATTATATACACTTTGTAATATTCCGGATTCATTTTCGCTTCCATTCTCGATGAGCAACTCGAAAGAACGGCTGAAACTCAATCCCGATTTCAAAAGGGAGTGTAATTGGGAGAAGAAGAGATATTTCTTCTTATCTGTAAAACGATTTAATTTACCGGAAGTCTTCATAGTCTTCAATACTGTTTAAATAAGCGTAACGGTTGGATGGTAGCCCGTACTCCAGCCAGATGGAATCCCTCGTGTTTATGGCACAATGTATAAAAATGGAGTCGATATGATTCGTATTATCAGGCGTTGGAGAGGTCCCGTAATTGATATAACCGGCAAACAAGGTATCTGTGAGCCCCGGAGTTTCCAGGATAAAAAAGGAGTCCCCGATAGCAACCGAATCGGACACGGTACTTTCCCGGTAAAAAAGAAGCTTGTTACCTCTTTTAACTATACTGTCTGCATTTTCCACGAGGTGTTCCATGAACTGGTGGCTGTACAACACAGTCTGGTTGGTAGAGATACGGTTATTTACCATATGGCTGAATCTCCTGATGATATCAACTCCGTCGAAAACCAGCAGGAAAATGATACCCGAAATAATCATGGTGAGTAACAGTTCCACCAATGTATTTGCCTTTAACCGTTTTCTTATTATGTTCCGATTTTTACTCATATCTTATTCGTTTGCATATAGAAAGTGGTACCCGATCGATTGTCCGTTTTCAATTTCAGATGCCATATGGATCAAAAGAATATTGTCTTTATAGGGAGAGACTGATACCCTGACTTTGCCCCATGGAAAAGAGAAGTATCGTTCATTGACATTCTTGTCAATACCTTCTTTCTCGATCAGGCTCCTGCACTTTTTCATGTCGTTCTCGACAATAAGATAACCTGGTTGCCTGTTTTCATGTACGAGGAGGTTGGTCATGGAATGCATGGCAATGATGAATATGATCATAAAGATGATGGACGAGACAATCGTCTCCAGCAAAGAGGTTGCCTGTAGTTTTTGATCCAGTTGTTTCATAGCGGTGACGTTTATTCTGCGAACAGCTCCATGTCCAACCCCTGGCGGCGTACAATAATTTTTTCGGAGGTGATGCTCACAATATAAAAATCTCCGATTTTTTCCTTTGCGCTCACCATTATTGTTTCTCCTGCCAGGTCCAATAGACCATAGGATTTCTTTCCCGCTGTCAGCATACCCTTGAACTTGAAGGCGGGGCCTTGTACCAGTTCCGGTTCCTGAGGTGGAAGATCGATCTCGGGACTGTTGAACTCTTCTTCCTTTGATGCTGCTGTAATCCCGGCATCTTTCAAGAAAGGATCCTGATAGTTTAGCAGTAATACCGCACTGTCGGGTTTCTGGACAATAGGGCGGGGTTGTATTGCCCCTACGGTCACATCTTCCTTTTTAAAAGCCTTAATCACTCTCCATGTGATGGTTCCCCAGATTATGATGGATGCCGCCAGCAACAGGTATGTGGTGATCTTTTTATTCTTCATATCGTTATCAATAAATTGTTTTTATTTCTTTACGGGTGTACTTTCCCGATAGGAAAACCGGGTAGGCAATATTGTCGTTACGGGATATGCGGGTATTGTATAAGGTTCCTGCGTAGACATTCATATTGGACGAGAAAAAACAGTCTTTCAGGTAGACCGCTCCGGAGATTTCACCACGGATATTGGTGGTGCCGTCCACATACAATAAACCCCTGAGCAGGGATTTATCGGATTGCCTGTAACTTGGGAACAACAACTCTTCGTCCCTTATCCTTCCCAGGATGATCACGTACCCGTTCATTTCACTGTTGTCGGACAAGGAAACAAAGGGGTAGTCAATTTCAGCCTTAAGGTATATGCCCGACGGATACTGAAGGATGACATTCTCTTGAATCATCACCGAGTCACTGCAAAAAATCTGCATGCTTCCCGTAAACCCCTCTTCAATAGTCACCTTCCGTGCGATGATGATAGCCTCGTTGATTTTGGATGAAGCCGATATCTTTAACTCGTCTGCGAAAAGAACTGCATTTCCCCGCAATACGATCTCGTCCGGGTTTTCTATCGTGCTAAAGAATCTTGTCGGTTCAAGAAAACTATAGTAGGTTTGAGTAGTTGTGGGTAGTTCATCAGATTGCTCACGGTATTCTTTCAGGCTCTCCGGAATTACCAGGGAGGTGGAATCGATGGGAGGCAATTGGGCATCGGCAATACCCAGACGGGTGTAAGGTATTTCCTCGCCTCTATAATAATCACCATCGATTTGGGTGTAGTTGATGCCATTAAGGGGGATATAAATTTTCCCTCTGATTTCTGTTCCACCGGATAGGGACAAAGCCCGGTTCCTGTCGCACAACCATAGTGCAGCCTTATGGTCACACTCCTGTTTTTTACCCAATAGCTGAGTTGAAGAAAAATTGCCATTATGGGATGAGACATGTAAGGCTTCATATAATCCCCACTGTTTAGATAGGAATCTAACGGTGGAAGAGCTGTCTGTCTCGAATAGACGGAATGTTTTCTCTTCGTTATGCTCCCTCAGGAAAGTACTGTCGTTGCTATACAATATAATGGCCGAATTCAGGTTCTCCTGCTGTTGCCTTTTATAATGGTAGGATGAATAGTAAAGCAAGTTCATGTCCCATAATGAGTACACAAAAAGTACCACAAGCAACATCAGGACTGATATCACCATCACTACCGGCAGGGTAGCTGCAGTTAAACGGATTTTCCTATTCGGCATATACACGAGATTACAGTTGAATTAATCTGTTTTATCTGAAATATCGCTCAAAGGAGGATTTAATTCTTTTCATGACGATGTTTTTATTAGTGGCTTTATTGAGCTCCTGTTAATACTTTTTTTATCTTTCTTTGATAGTTGGTATTTCTTTATAATTCTCCTGCAAATTACTTATTTTATCCATTTGACAAAATCAATCACTGGCTTATCTGCATGAATATTCAATATATTCAAAGAAGATTTTGCAAGATTTCGAATTTCTTCCCATTCAGAGTCATTCTTCAATGATTGGAGATCCCATTTTGACTTGTTACCAGACATAGAATCCAAACAGTAATCTATTTTTTCCAATATCAAAGCTAACTCAGCAGAAACAAATCCATTCTTCTTTAAACTATCTATCGATAAATAGATATCATCGAACAACAAAGCAATCTCATCTGGAATTACCACAAAATCAGGAAATACTTTAATCTGATCCTTAAATGAAGCAGCTAGAATATTAAGGACCTGAATTAAATAATTATAATTATAATTATTATTGTCCATCTCAGTTATTTTTATATATTAATGCGAATCAGTATTTAAAAAATTAGATAAATAAACGCGATGGCGATTTTCCCCATCGTATGTATAAGTAATCCTTTGGTGGATCTTACTTTTTGCGCTCTTTGAATAGTTGTTTCTTCATTCAGTCAGTTGAAGAATGATTCTATGGGTTGTCTGACTTTTGAAACGGCCGTGGAGAACAGGTCATTGTAGGCTTTGCTACTCTGTCTTTCCTGTTCGGACTACCCCTTGACAGCCTTGACGGGAATCAACATTTCAATATGCTGCTTTTGTTTTCTTTCATTACCAAAGTATTCAAAGTCAGAGTATATCTTGTCTCCAAAGATTACCGTATTCTTATCTTTATCTTCATATCTCTCTAATTAATAAGGGATAAGATAGCATCATCATTCTCGTTTATAAGGCGGATATATTTTCATATTATTCAACTATCTTTATATATCAACCTTATCACGTTACTTTCTACGTTTCCTCTAAACGCTCCTTTTTGAGCGAGAAAAGGATCTGTATAAACCAACCTTAAAGAATATTGGCCATAATCAGCATTAACATTAACAAAATTTGAGAAGTTCTCTCGAATTAATGTTTTGAAAGCTATATTAAAAGTAAAAGTATATTTCTCCTTACTTTTCAATAAGACGTAATCTTTTTTCGATACTGTCCCATAGTTTATCAATGTTAAAGTTGTCATTAGTATTGTATCTTGAAAAAATATTTTCAAATTCCACATAGAACTTCTACCTTGTGAAAAAGCCACAAATCTTTTCCTTTGCGAGCAATAGTCCTTTCTTGTCAAAAAGTGAGTATTCTCCCTTGAGTGAGGAATCATATTCCTCCACGGCGATTGTGAGCCAGGGTTGTGTACTGTAGGCATTGATGGCAAGTTGTCTACCCTCAATAGAATCCAGGTAGATGCGGGTCGTATCCTGATGCACACTTCCCGCAGTGCTGTTGTAAGCGCCCACAATAATTGTACGACTGATGCGATTCCCCGCGATATCGTACGAATAGGATAATTGCTGTTGTCCATTAGTGGTTAGAATAGGCATCAGCAATAGAGCCAGAAAGAAGATCTTTTTCATGATGTTTTTAGCTTAAATTAGAGAATAGAAATATGTGCTACAGGTAATACAAATGAATAAATAGAATTTGAATCAACTTAAAAAAATCAATTCTTGTGTTACAATGGCAAATGTAAGATATAACTTTTATTATACAATAATAAGAATGGTAATAGTGTTGTATTTAATATTAATTAACTCTATTCAGTCTCTTTATTGCTTGTTTAGACAATCTTGTTGATCTTGATATAATCTCTTCGTCCACCCCCTCTTCCAATAGCCTTTTCGCGACTTTTTCCATTTCATTGGTTTCGCCATTATTGTAGAGATTATCGATGATTTGGTTGACAATTTCGATTAATAATAATCTGCCGCTATCTGAATTGAAATCGATACCGCAGAATGAAGATCGATCCCGTCTTAATATGAGATAATATATACCACCTATCAATATTGATATCAGTGCATTGATGTTGACCGTGGTGGGCAAGTTATTTCTGAAGAAGTCATATAGGGGTAGCGAATTGATTTCGCGGTTCAATGCATTCCTGCAAGTAAGTTTATTTTTATTGGATACTTCCCATATTAGAATTTCCTGCATTACACGGTTTTCATATAATGAATTAATCAACTCTGTTAAAGTGGTTTTTGCAGAAGATACTGGATCTTTTTCATCTATCCTATATTCTACAATATCATGAAGCCAGTAATCGTAGTGTCGTATAAACTTGTCGTAGACTTCTTCTATATTGGTAAAATATCTGTATAAGACATGTGGTTGGACAGCAGATAATTTCATGATTTCAGTAATCGCCACATTATTGAAGCCTTTTTCTATCACCAGTTGTTCTGTTGCATTAAAAACTGCTTCTTCGATTTCTTTAGAGGTTCTCCTTTTTCTACTCTTTAGTGGTCTGTAATATTTCATGATTTGAAAATAAATGAGTTTTACAATCAGCACAGGTGTTTTGCTATCCGTAACAATTATGTTATTCTTAACTGCTTTTCAATTAAGATAATTGATCAGCAAAATTAATCTATTATCTGTAACGATTAGGCGGAGTATGTCTAAAATAATCATAAAATTGTCTTCTTTATGTAACATATTAGCATAACCGTAAAGAGAAAAATGAGAATGTATTGTTTATATTGTTGATATATAGATGTGTGGATGGATGCTGAGTTGATTAAAATGGACTTATGACGATGGAAAATAGGATGCGTCTCGGATAAACTCAAACATGTTTGGCTTATCCTCAGCTTTCACTATATTTCCATAATATAGGATGCGCCTCGGAAATACTAAAGCAAGCTTTGTATTTCTCCTGGCTTTCACTATATTTGTCGCGATTTTAACTTAAGACTCGGTGCGAAACGAGCTATGAACAAAGTATTATTGTTTTCACTGCTTCTCTCCTTCTTGTGCCTGTCGTGTGGAAAATGGAACAGGCAAGAGGGGACATACGACTTTCCACAGATTTTACAGGCAGATACCTTGCGTGTGCTGACCCTTAATGCCTCCACTTCCTATTTCCTGTACCGGGATCAACCCATGGGATATCATTACGATATGATCCGCGACTTCTGTAAGCATCACGGGTTGTTTCCCGAGATCATCGTTGCCGGAAATACAAGCGTGATGTTGCAGATGCTGCAGGACAGGAAAGCCGATCTGATTGCTTACAGTATGCCGGTTACCAATGCGTTGAAGGATTCCATCCGCTATTGTGGTCTTGAGCAGATATCGCATCAGGTGCTGGTGCAACGTGCAGAGAGGGGGGATGCCCTGTTGACCGACGTGACGGGATTGATCGGCAAGAAAGTGACGGTGATCAACGAATCGAAATACCTCGACAGAATGAACAACCTGAATGATGAGTTGGGAGGAGGTATCCTTATCGACGTGATCGACAGCGATACGATTGCGGTGGAAGACCTGATCCGGATGGTCTCCCGTGGAGAGATTGCCTATACGGTAGCCGATGATGACGTGGCAATGCTTAATCATACCTATTTCGGCAATTTGAATGTGGACCTCCCGGTAAGCTTCGACCAGCGTTCATCATGGGTAGTCAGAAAAGATACGCCGCTGCTTGCCGATTCGCTGGACAGTTGGATTGAGAACCGGACTGCCGAACCGGCTTTCATGCGGATCATCAAACGCTATTTTGAAGAGACAAAGGGATATTCCGATGCAGACAGGCTCTCTTTCAGAGAAATCTCGGGTCATGGAACCCTTTCTCCTTTCGACTCCTATTTCAAGCGTTACGGGAAAGAGTCGGAGATTGACTGGCGACTGCTTGCCTCCATCTCCTACCAGGAATCCAGGTTCGAGACTGAAGGTCAATCATGGGCAGGTGCTACAGGCTTAATGGGATTGATGCCGGCTACGGCCGCATCATTCGGTGCAGAGGGGGACCAGATCCTTGATCCTGAAAAAAATATAAGCATAGGTGCGAAATACATGAAAAATCTGCTTCATAAATTTCGATTTATCGATAATCCTGATGAGAGAGTGAAGATGGCTCTGGCGGCCTATAATGGAGGGATAGGCCATGTCTCTGATGCCATGGCGCTCACCGAAAAATATGGAGGGGACAAGGAGGCGTGGGAAGGTAATGTGGAGCGTTATCTTCAGTTGAAACGCCTGGAGCAGTATTATAGGGATCCGGTTTGTAAAAACGGTTATTTCAGAGCGGATGAAACAATCAATTATGTACGTGACGTAGTCGACAGATGGATGATATATAAGGAGAAATTGAAAGAATAAAAATCCTGTTGATCATTCAATAAAAAAATCACTATCTTTGCCATTGGTGTGAAAATCATATTTACAGAAAGCAAAACATGTCAGTTATAATCAATAAAGTTAGAACGAAAGAGGATTTGAAGAAATTCATCCAATTCGGTATAGATCTCTATGAAGGGAACGAATATTTTGTTCCCCCGTTGATCTACGATGAGAGGGCCACGCTCAGTCCGAGTAAAAATCCGGCATTCGATCATTGTGATGCCAACTATTTCCTGGCTTATCGTGACGATAAGATAGTAGGCAGGATCGGAGTGTTCATCAATCACAAGGCGAATGAGCGATGGAACGAAAAGAATGCCCGTTTCGGTTTTGTCGATTTTATTGATGACGACGAGGTGGTGGATGCTCTTTTTGGTGCCGCGGAAAGTTGGGCACGGTCGAGGGGGATGGAGAAGATGCATGGACCTCTCGGTTTTACCGACCTCGATCATGAGGGGATGCTGGTAGAGGGTTTCGACCAGATCGGTACACTTTCTACCATATACAATTATCCCTATTATGTGGACCACATGGAACGAATGGGATATGTGAAAGATCAGGACTGGGTGGAATTTCTCATTACCATCCCCAGGGAGATGCCCGAGCGGTTCCTACGAGCTTCGGAGATTGTGAAAAGGCGTTCCGGACTTGATGTGAAGCATATCGAAAGTAAGAAGGATGTATTGCCTTATGCGAGAGATATTTTCAAACTGATCAACCGTGCCTATAAGGATCTTTACGGATATGTGGAGCTAACCGAGCGGCAGATAGACTATTACGTGGATATGTATATCCCGATGCTTCGCCTGGATTTCCTCACATTGGTGATCCGCCAGGAAGACAATAAACTGGTGGGAGTGGGTATAGGCCTGCCGAGTATTGCCAGGGCATTACAGAAGGCAAAGGGACGATTTGTCCCTTCAGGGTGGTATCACCTGTATAAGGCGTTAAAAGGAAAGGGGACCAATGTGCTCGACCTATTAATGGTCGCTGTTGATCCGGAATACCAGGGGAAAGGTTTGAATGCCTTGATGTTCAACGAATTTATTCCCGCAGCCAACCGGTTGGGCTTTGAATATGCCGAGAGCAATCCCGAACTGGAGATAAACAATAAAGTGCACTCCATGTGGAACGGTCTGGAAACAAAACAACACAAAAGACGGAGAGCTTTTATCAAAAATTTATAGAGAGAAGAGGAGAGAGAAGTGAACGAAGTAGAAAAAGGAGTACAATTAGTTGAAAATAATTATCAAGAAGAGAATATTGTCACATTAGAGTGGCAGGAACATATTCGCCGGCGGCCCGGGATGTATATCGGGAAGCTGGGTGACGGCTCGTCATACGACGATGGTATCTATGTTCTCCTGAAAGAAGTTCTCGACAATGCTATCGATGAATTCATGATGGGATACGGAAAGACCATTGAAGTGACCATCGAGAACGGGAGGGTATCAGTTCGCGACTATGGCCGTGGTGTCCCTCTGGGAAAGGTGAAGGATGTCTGTTCCAGGATGAATACCGGAGCCAAATACGATTCCAAAGCATTTAAAAAATCGGTGGGATTGAATGGTGTGGGTATCAAAGCTGTCAACGCACTCTCTTCTTCCTTCGCGATGGAGTGTTTCCGGGATGGGCAGATGAAAGGTGTGGAATTCGTACAGGGTGTGATCCTGAATGACGGAGGGATTGTGCCGACCACCAGTGCAAACGGAACCTATGTGACCTTTACACCCGACATGGAGATATTTGGTGAATATCATTACCGAGATGAGCATATAGAGCCATTGCTCAAGAATTATGTCTTCCTGAATATCGGGTTGACTATCGTTTTCAATAACAAGAAATTCAGTTCGAAAAACGGGTTGGAAGATCTGTTGAACGAAAATCTTACCTCCGAAGAACTCTACCCGATCATTCATCTTTTCGGCGAGGATATAGAGGTGGCCATCACCCACACCAACCAATATGGTGAGGAGTACTACTCGTTTGTTAACGGACAACATACTACGCAGGGAGGAACACACCTTGCCGCTTTCCGTGAGGCGACGGCACGTGTGATCAAAGAGTTCTATAACAAGAATTTCGAATATTCCGATATCCGTAACGGGATGGTGGCGGCTATCAGTATCAAGGTGGAAGAGCCGGTCTTCGAGTCGCAGACAAAAACCAAACTGGGATCGAAAGAGATGACACCCAACGGCATCTCGGTGAGCAAACATATCAACGACTTCCTCAAGAAGGAACTCGATAATTACCTGCACAAACATGGCGATGCGGCAGAGGCATTGCAGAAAAAGATCCTCGATTCGGAGAAAGAGCGTAAAGCGATCGCGGGTGTTACCAAATTAGCACGTGAACGGGCAAAGAAAGCGAATCTTCATAATAAGAAACTGAGGGATTGCCGTATCCATTATAACGATTCAAAAGGGGACGACAGGGACAGGACATCTATCTTCATCACCGAGGGGGATTCAGCCAGCGGTTCCATCACAAAGAGCCGCGACCCGAACCTGCAGGCGGTATTCAGCCTGAGGGGAAAACCATTGAACTGCTTTGGCCTGACAAAGAAGATCGTTTATGAGAATGAAGAGTTCAATCTTCTGCAGGCTGCTCTCAATATCGAAGAAAATATGGACGGCTTGCGGTACAATAGGGTGATCATTGCCACCGATGCCGATACCGACGGAATGCATATACGCCTGTTGCTCCTTACTTTTTTCCTGCAGTTCTTCCCCGACCTGATCAAAAAGGGGCATGTGTATATTCTTCAAACACCGCTCTTCAGGGTGCGTAACAAGAAGAAAACTCTATACTGCTACACCGAAGAGGAACGGCTCAGCGCTATCGAGGAGCTTGGCCCGAACCCGGAAATAACCCGTTTCAAAGGGTTGGGAGAGATATCACCCGACGAATTCCGCAATTTTATCGGTGAAGATATCCGCCTCGACAGGGTAACCATGCGGAAAGAGGATCTCCTGAAGGAGTTGCTTGAGTTCTATATGGGTAAGAATACGCCGGAACGTCAATCTTTCATTATTGAGAACCTGGTGGTAGAGGAGGATGAAGTTGCATAATTCGGCTTCGCGTTATTCGATAGTTATTCGGCTTCGCCGTTATTCATACTTCGCATCTTATTCAATAGTAACAACCGAATAACAACTGAATTAAAATGGATACATCCGAAAAAAAAATTGCCCTGTTCCCCGGAACGTTCGACCCTTTCACTATCGGTCATGAGTCGTTGGTAAGAAGGGGATTATCCCTGATGGACCGGATTGTGATCGCCATCGGAGTGAATGAGGCAAAGAAATCATACTTTCCTCTGGATCGAAGGCTCCAGATGATCCGGAAACTCTATCGGGACGAACCGCGTGTAAGCGTGGAAAGTTATGACTCGCTGACGATAGAATTCGCGAAAAAAATGGGAGCACAATACATCCTGCGTGGTATCCGTTCAGTAATCGATTTCGAATATGAGAAGACGATTGCCGACATGAACCGAACTATTTCGGGAATTGAGACGTTTGTACTATTTACCGAACCGGCCCTGACCCATGTCAGTTCATCACATGTGAGGGAACTGCTGCATTACGGATACGATGTAAGTGAATTTCTACCGAAAGGACTAACCCTACAATAATAATAAAAATGCTAAAAAGAATAATACCGATTGTTTTAGGTACACTGTTTTTAACCGGATGTGTTTATGCTCAATTCAGGCCTTCCTCCGATGGTGTTAAATTAGAGCGAACCCTCCAGCTTATTCAGGGATTGTATGTGGACGATGTAGATACGCAGGGATTGACTGAAGCGGCTATACGAGGCATGCTCAAAGAGTTGGATCCGCATTCTACCTACCTGACCAAGGAGGAGGTGAAGGCGATGAACGAGCCGTTGCAGGGAAATTTTGACGGGATTGGTATTTCGTTCAACATGCTCACCGATACACTTTACGTGATGGAGGTCATCTCCGGTGGGCCGTCGCAGAAGGTGGGTATTATGCCGGGAGATAAGTTTATTTATGTGAATGATACGCTTATCGCGGGGGTGAAGAAGAACAATCAGGATATAGTGTCGATGCTTCGAGGTCCCAAAGGGACGGTGGTGGATATCAAAGTGCTTCGCCGCGGCGTGCCGGAATTAATGTCTTTCCGCATTATCCGTGACAAAATCCCCATTACCAGTATTGATGCTTCCTATATGGTGACCAATGATATAGGATATATTCGTCTCAGCCGGTTCGGAATCAGTTCAGCAGATGAGTTCCGGCAGGCAACACAGGAACTCCGGTCGCAGGGTATGAAGCACCTTATCCTGGATTTGACAGATAATGGAGGCGGTATCCTTCAGACAGCCAATGAAATAGCGGATGAGTTCCTGGGTGAAGATAAGCTGATCGTCTATACGGAAGGAAAGAACCAACCCCGATTCACGATGAACGCTACCGGAGGGGATGAACTCAAAGGAGGAAAACTGGCGATCCTGGTCAATGAGTATTCGGCGTCGGCAAGCGAGATACTCGCCGGAGCAGTTCAGGATTGGGACAGGGGAGTGATCGTAGGGAGAAGGACATTTGGAAAAGGATTGGTACAACGGCAATTGGGACTTCCTGACGGTACGATGATCCGTCTGACGGTGGCAAGGTATTATACACCTACCGGCAGAAGTATCCAGAAGCCATACGAAAACGGTGATCAGGAGTCATACAACATGGATTTCATCAACCGTTATAATCATGGAGAACTCTTCCAGGCCGACAGTATTCATTTTCCCGATTCCCTTAAATATACCACTTTGGTAAATAAACGTACGGTATACGGCGGCGGAGGAATTATGCCTGATTATTTTGTGCCGATCGATACCACGAGAGGAAGCTTGTTACATGCCAAGCTGAACGGGTTGAATGTGATCTATAAGGCGGCGATAGCCGAAGTGGATAATAACCGTCAGGAGTTGTTGACGAAATATCCCGATATTCTTGCATTTAATAAGAATTATCAGATCCCGGAAGCAATGACTTCTAAACTGAAAAAACTTGCTGCCGAGGAGAAAATTGAATGGAATGAAGAACAATTCGCCTCTTCTAAAAAGCTGATATTTTTACAGCTAAAAGCGTTGATTGCCCGCGATCTATACGATTCCTCCGCATTTTATCACATCATTAATGATGAAAGCGATATCTTTAAGGAGGGGTTGAAGATTATTGGCGACGACAAGCGTTATAACGATCTGTTGAAACCGGATTAAAACTCCCGTTTCCATCATATTCCTGATACTTTAAATTTATATTGTATGGAGCTGACAAGACGGTCATTTATTAAGAAATCATCCTATGTAGCTGTAGCCGGCCTTTCTATACCAGCCTATCTGAAATCGGCGATTTCCGGTGTTTCAGCTAATGATAAAATGAATGTGGCATTGATCGGATGCCGGGGTATGGGGTGGTCTAACCTGATGGATTTCATGCCACATAAAGAGGTACAATGCGTTGCTTTATGTGATATCGACAAATCCGTGCTTGATTCGCGAGGCAAGGAACTCTCCGGTATGCAGCAAACAAAGTTCGACCTGTATAATGACTACCGTCATATACTCGATCGCAAAGATGTGGATGCTGTCATTATCGGAACTCCCGATCACTGGCACTGCCTCCAGTTTGTGGATACCTGTAAGGCCGGTAAGCATGTCTATGTGGAGAAACCCATCAGTAATTCTATTGCAGAGTGCGACGTGATGGTAGCTGCAGCCCAAAAGTACGACAGGATTGTACAGGTGGGACAGCAACAGCGAAGTGCCCGTTTGTGGAAGGAGATGGTGGATTATCTGCATTCGGGGATATTGGGCCGAATCGGACGTGTGCATGTATGGGCCAATTTCAATTATGCTGCTATTCCAAACCGTGTGCCCGACTCGGAAGTCCCGGAAGGGGTAGATTTCCAGAGGTGGTTAGGCCCTGCTCCTGATCGTACGTTCAATAAAAACCGTTTTCATGGCCTTTGGAGGATGTTCTGGGATTATGGTGGCGGATTGATGACAGACTGGGGAGTACATTTGCTCGATATGGTACTATGGGCGATGAATATCAATTCGATGCCGAACAGTATACAGGGGAGTGGTGGTAATTTCCTGTTTCCGGAAGGAGCACATGAAACTTTTGACACCCAATCGGTACAATATAAGTTCGATGATTTTATGCTTACCTGGGAGAACAATGCCGGGATTGAATCGGGACCCTATGGTAAGAACTATGGTATCGCTTTTATAGGCACCAATGGAACATTGGTCGCCAACAGGGATGACTGGCAGGTATATCCTGAAAGAGATAAAATAGCTTCAAAAACGGTAAAAGCAGACTACCAGGATCATAAGGATCATGTGACAAACTTTTTGAGTTGCGTGAAGAACGGAGATAAAAAAACAGCTTGTCCTATTGAAACCGGGAGTTTATCTGCTAAATATGCGCATTTAGGCAATATCGCTTCACGTATAAAGGGTGTTACACTTCAGTATGACGATGTTAAGAAATCGTTCAACCAGCCCGAAGCCAATAAATATTTAAAACCATCCTACAGGAAGCCTTGGGTATTCCCAAAGGTGTAGGGTCGGCCTTCCGGTGTAAGAGAACCCCGTATTTCCCCAATAATGTAAGGAAATTCCTATTATTGATATACATGTGGGATAACTTGTAAACCAATAAAATGAAAAAGCAATGAAATACGATTATTTAAGGTTGATGATCAGGGAGGGCCAGAAAGTCAACCTGAAAGATTTCCCTACCAGTGAAGATGGAGGGTATACCAAAAAAACGGGCAAAGAAGAAATAGAACAGAACATTGAAGAGTTGAGGAGATACCAGGAGTTGTTCTATGCCGATGATCGTTATTCACTGCTGATCATTTTGCAGGCACGTGATGCCGCCGGGAAAGACGGTGTCATCCGTCACGTGATGTCGGGTATTAATCCGCAAGGGTGCAGGGTACACAGTTTTAAGACCCCGACCAAGAATGAGCTGGAGCACGATTATTTCTGGCGTCATTACATCGCATTGCCTCAACGTGGGATGATTGAGATCTTCAACCGTTCTCATTATGAAAATGTACTGGCTACCAAGGTGAATCCCCAATGGATACTCAACGAGCGTATTCCGGGATACGATTCAGTAGAAAAAATCGATCAACAGTTTTGGGATGGTCGTTACGAAGATATCAATGCGATTGAAAAGCACCTTCATCGGAATGGGATGCGCATTCTTAAATTCTTTTTGAATGTGTCGAAAGAAGAACAGAAAGAGCGTTTTCTTTCCCGTATCGACGAACCGGACAAGAACTGGAAGTTCAGTTCTGCCGACCTGCAGGCCCGCACTCAGTGGAATGAGTATGAAAAAGCTTTCGAAGAGATGCTGGAGAAGACATCCACCTCATATGCGCCATGGTATGTGATTCCTGCCGACAAGAAATATTTTGCCCGGGTGGCGGTTGGTGATATCATCCTTGAACTGTTCAAATCGCTCGACCTGCACTACCCGCCTGCCGAATCATCCGAGATTCTGGGGAAAGCACGTGAGATATTGATGAAGGAATAATCCCAATATATCCGTTTATTTCGTTTTTTTCTTTCGTCTCAAATAGGTGTCCAATCGTGTAAGCGCCCAGAAAGAGGAGAGGGTCATCACGATAAGGAGTGCTGTAAATATGTATTGGGAAGAGAGGATCGCTTCTTTTCCGGCGAAGACAATCGTCAGCAGTGAGAACACGAAAAGCAACCCGTACATGGTTCCGAAAATACTTCTGAAATCTATCAGTGTATCTCCTTTGGACGTGGCCCGTTTCTTTTTTTGTGGTATGAGCGTTTTTTCGGTTTCAATTTGTTGTATGATGCGGTATTTCAGGTTCTCGGGAGCCTGAATTTTTGAGGATTGCATCATTTGCCGAATGACATCCTCTTCTGTTTGTATATTTTTCTTCTCTGCCATAATTGATTTCTTTTTTAGGAAGATGCCAGAAGTTGATCCTCTACGGTTTGTCCATAGTGTCGAACGAGCATCTCCTTGAATAACTTTCTTGCTCTGAATAATTTCACTTTCACATTGGATTCGTTCAATCCCGTTATTTTCGCAATATCCTTGACCGGATTGTCTTCCATATAATACAATGTAAGCAGCAACGCATCGCCTTTGGGCATTTTTTGCAGGATCTCTCCTACCATTTCCTTCTGTTCACTATTTTCTATGTTGATATCTATCGGGTTGGCGGATAGATGGGCTGCATTTTCCATATCTGTTTCGTGGAAGCTTGTCCACATTTTTGATTTTGTGAGTGTCACCGCCGTATTATATACGATGCGATAGAGCCACGTGGAGAATTTGCTGTCGGCGCGGAAACTGTGTAAATTGCGGTATGCCTTCACGAAACTTTCCTGCACGACATCTTCCGCATCCTGCATGTTGCCGCAAATCCGGTAGGCGATGGTGATTGCCATCTCCTGATAGGTTTCGACAAAGTAGCTGAATACGGAAGTATTGCCTGAGAGTACCTGCTTCACATACAATTGTTCGTCCATCACACGGGGATTATTCCTGAAGTAAGTCGGTCGTTTCAGTTACCATTTTCATGTTTCTTGTGGTGAAGAAATAGACCAGATAGCCGATTCCAAGGAAAAGTAAAATGGATGCCGAATAAATCCAGAACGCTTTTTCATCTGTCAGGCTCATTCCTTCGGTGACGGCGAATCCTACAAGGATTCCTATCGCTATACCGATAAGGACGATTCCGTTCCGAAGTGACACGAATCTATTGGGATTCCTTTTTTGTCGTATTTCTTCTTCGGGAATAATTCCTTGTGAAATGAGTGACATTCGTTCTCTGTTCCGCAAATTGATTTTTCTTATTTCTAATATTACCCAGAGAAGGACAACCGGAAATCCAAAGGCACTGACAATTGCAACGATCGGGACCAAAATATCTTCCATAATTTTTTAATGTAAAAAGTGAATAATAAATTGTTTACATTTATAGGACAGTCACTTCTACGAATCGGTTACAAAAATAGTGTTTTTTTAATTCATAAGTTTATTTTACCTGAAAATCAGCATTTTAATAACTTATCGACAAAGCTGTATTTTTTAAGATTTTAAATTCGTCAATCTGATTTCTATTTCTTTCCTTTGTAACCGGACAGAAGCAGGTGTGCCTCACATACACCTCAACTCCCGGGTTCCGACAGATATTTACAGGGAAAGATACTTGAATGTATTGTGATTTACGATGAACGAAAAGACGCTCGAGAAACTGAAAATCCTTGCCGATGCTGCCAAGTACGATGTATCTTGCGCTTCGAGCGGTACCTCGCGTAACAACGTGAAGGGAGGGATTGGTACGGCTGCAGGGTGGGGCATATGTCACAGCTTCACTCCCGACGGGCGTTGCATTTCATTATTCAAGATACTGCTTACCAACCACTGTATCTACGATTGCGCCTATTGTGGCAATCGCCGGAGTAACGACATGAAGCGTGCTGCTTTCACTGCAGAGGAACTGGCAGAACTGACGATAGAATTTTACAGGAGAAACTATATTGAAGGGCTGTTTCTCAGTTCCGGCGTGATGCGTAATCCCGATTACACGATGGAGCGGATGATCCGGGTAGTGAAGTTGTTACGGGAGGTGCATCGTTTCAATGGATATATCCATATGAAATCCATTCCGGGAGCGAGTAGCGAGTTGATCTCGCAAGCAGGGATACTGGTCGATCGCATGAGTGTGAACCTTGAAATTCCATCCGAAGAGAATCTGAAATTACTTGCCCCGGAGAAGAATTATCCGAGTGTGTTCGCTCCTATGCGGTTTATCCAGCAGGGGATGTTGGAAAGTGCAGAAGACCGTAAAAAATTCCGCTCGGCTCCAAAATTTGTACCGGCAGGGCAAAGTACCCAGGTAATTATCGGTGCTACTCCCGATAATGATAAGCAGATACTTTCTCTTGCATCGGCATTGTATAAGCGCCCTTCTTTCAAACGGGTTTATTATTCGGGTTATATTCCCGTAAACTCCGGTGACAGCCGTCTGCCCATGTTGACCAAACCTCCGTTGGTACGTGAGAACCGATTGTATCAGGCCGATTGGCTGATGCGGTTCTACGAGTTTAAGGCATCTGAACTGGTAGATGATACACATCCTGATCTGGAGTTGGATATAGATCCGAAAATGGGGTGGGCGCTTCGCCATCCCGAATTCTTCCCGATAGATGTCAACACGGCGTCCTACGAGATGATCCTTCGTGTGCCAGGTATTGGTGTGAAATCTGCCAAGTTGATCATTACCTCACGACGTTACGGTAGATTGACTTCAGAGCAGCTTAAGAAGATAGGTGTGGTGATGAAACGCGCCCGCTACTTTATCGTATGTCGTGAGTTGCCTATGCAGACCGTAAATGAGCTTACACCGCAATATGTGCGGCGTCAGGTATCACAAAAGCAGAAAAAAAATGCGACAGAGTTGTTACAGTATTCTATTGATTGGGGAGAGTGATTAATGAGTCAATGTGCCAATGAAATATTTGTTGAACTGTTGAACTGTTAAACTGTTGAATTGGAAAGGAGAGACTCACAAAGGCCAATTTTTCACTTTTCATTTTTAATTCTTCATTTACAAAGTCTTATGTCTTGGTTCTATAAGTCTTGATTCTAAAAGTCTTGGTTCTAAAAGTCTTGGTTCTAAAAGTCTTGGTTCTAAAAGTCTTGGCTCTATAAATCTTGATTCTAAAAGTCTTGGTTCTATAAGTCTTGATTCTTGGTTCTCTAATCTTACAAAATGGTTGTCTTTGAATATGATAAAACATTCGATGGCTTGCTTTCATGCGTTTTTTTCGCGTATGAGCAGAAGAAATTTCCGGATCTGATCCTTTCGGCTTCTGATCAGAAGCCGCTGTTTATAGATGAGCAGTATTATGTGGTTACAGAAAAGGATAAATCGGAGAGGGTATGGAAAGGCCTGGAGAAAAAACTGTCGAAGTTTGCACAGAATATGATGCTGAGTGTCTGGCTGTCGGAATTACCCGAGACAACGATGTTACTGTTTAGGTATATCCGAAAGAATATAGATCATCCGAAAGGGATAGAGATGAATTTCGGTGATGATGATGTGCTTCGTATCAAGGATATCGCACAACAGGTAGGCACTGATGCCCGGAAACTGGTCCAGTTTATCCGTTTTCAGGAGACGGCGGACGGGATTTGGTTCGCTCCTGTTTCACCGCGTTATAATGTACTTTCTCTGATCGTGCCTCATTTCAGATCTCGTTATGCCGATCAACCCTGGATCATCTACGATACCATTCGGAACAGTGGGTTATACTATGATACGCACACGGTACAGGAGATATCGTTTTCCCGGAAAGACTTTATAGAATTGAAATCGGGCAAGCTCAACAATGAAAAGGTGTCCGAAGAGGAAGCCTTTTTCCAGCAAATGTGGAAAGAGTATTTTCAGAGCATCACCATCAAGGAACGTATCAACCTCAAACTGCAACGGCAACACATGCCCACCCGTTACTGGAAATACCTTCCGGAAATCCAGTAACCAGTTATTCGATGGGAGGGTGAATGTCGTGAGTGATTTGCTCCGGTCAATGGAGTGCCGGTGTTCCTTTTGGGATTATTTATTCTTCAGCAAATCGCGGATTTCGGTCAATAACGACTCTTCCTTGGACGGTTCGGCTGGGGGTGCAGGAACTTCCTCTTTTTTCCGTTTCATGGAATTCATTCCTTTAATTACCAAAAAGATGGCAGTGCCGATGATCAGAAAGTCGACAATTGATTGAATGAAAGCGCCGTAATTCCATGTGACAGCGGGTGTGACTACTTCCGTTCCCTGTATTACCGCTTCCCTTAAGACCAGCTTCAGGTCTGTGAATTGACCCTGGTCGGAGATCAATGCGAGGGGGGGCATAAGGACATCGTTCACGAAAGAGGTGACGATCTTTCCGAAAGCGCCGCCAATCACAATACCTACGGCCATGTCGACCACGCTGCCGCGCATTAAGAATTCTTTTAATTCTGAGCTGAATGACATAGTTTTTTTTGATTAATAGGGTTGAAAATATAGTTCAAAAGATTTTTTAGCACTCGATATATTCAATACAGGTTTTAACTCTGTAACTACATAACGAATTATATAATGAAATTGTTTCGTATACAGAGTAAACAATAATGTTAAATTTCTACTCTAATAAAAAATTTCTGCCAGCATGCAGCGTGCAGACCCTCCACCGTTCAACTCGATAGTCGATAACGGAGCTGCCAAAATAGTATTGTAGGTCGATATGACCTTTTCCTGTACAGCTGTCAGGGCATTTCGGGCAGAAGCGGACATCACCATCACAGGGTGTCCGTTCCGGCTTTTTATTTCGAGCATGTTTCCGACGAACTGTTCAACCTGATCCAATGTGATATCGACAATGATTTTTCCGGTGGTGGTGAGCCTGGAAACTACTTTGCGCCTTTCATCATCATTCTTTATCGATTCAAGACAGATAACCGCTACCTGGTTACCCACACTCATCATCACATTGGTATGGTAGATAAGGTTACCATTTCTGTCGGTAGCATCAAATACCACAGCATCGTAGTTCAATCGCGCGCAGAACTCGACCAACACTTTCTCCGAGGTGCGGGGAGAACGGCAGCAATAGGCGATCCGTTTATCCCGGTCGAGTACCATACTTCCGGTTCCTTCCAGAAATTCTCCCTCTTTTTCCCAATGGGTAAGATCAATCACTTTACGATGATTCATTTTCCTGGTCAGCAACTCCATTACTTGTGGTTTTCTTTCCTGACGTCTATTTTCTGCGAACATCGGATAAAGGACCAACTCACCTGAGAAATGCGACGAGAACCAGTTGTTGGGGAAAATGGAATCAGGCGTCGGTGGATCAGCAGTGTCCTGTACGATCGTTACGTCTACATCCTTGCCGCGAAGCTGGTTCACGAACCCGTCAAATTCTTCAAGTGCTTTAAAAGCCACTGACCCCGGATCCGTCGGTTGCTGAAAATAGTTATTCTGTGCGGTCTCCTCGTTGAAAACAAACCTGAAAGGACGGACCATCAATATTTTGGATGTTGTCTGCATAAAGTAGACTTTTAGAATCAAGACTTATAGAACCAAGACTTATAGAACCAAGACTTTTAGAACCAAGACTTTTAGAACCAAGATTTATAGAACCAAGATTTTTAGAACCAAGATTTTTAGAACTAAGACATAAGACTTTGTAAATGAAGAATTAAAAATGAAAAGTGAAAAATTAGCCTTTGTGAGCCTCTCCTTTCCAATTCAACAGTTTACCAATTCAACAGTTCAACAAACATTTCATTGGCATATTAGCACATCATCACATCAACTTCCTATCACCTAATCACTTTCCAGAGATTTAATTGACTTTTTGATGATATCGATCGCTTCTTTCAACTCCTCTTGGGTAATCACCAATGGCGGAGCAAAACGGATAATATGGTCATGGGTCGGTTTTGCCAGAAGACCATTTTCAGCCATCTTCAGACAGACATCCCATGCTTGTCTGCCATTATATGGTTCTATCACGATGGCATTTAGCAATCCCTTACCCCTGATTTGCCTGATAAAAGGATTTTCAAACAGCTTCATTTCTTCTCTGAAGAAGTTACCTAAGTGTTCGGCTTTCTCTGCCAATTTCTCCTCTTCCACCACCTCCAGTGCAGCGGTGGCTACCTTGCAAGCCAGAGGGAATCCGCCGAAAGTGGAACCGTGTTGACCGGACCGGATGGTGAGCATGATCGCGTCGTCGGCCAGGACAGCCGAGACAGGAAGTACACCTCCGGAGATAGCTTTCCCGAGGATGACGATGTCGGGACGGATCCCTTCATGATCACAGCAGAGCTTCCGCCCTGTACGTGCAATACCGGTCTGCACCTCATCGGCAATGAACAGGACGTTGTGCTTTTTACAGAGTTCAAAGCAGGTTCTTAGGTAACCGTCGTTGGGTACATTCACGCCTGCT
The DNA here is from genome assembly GCF_034927365.1 of Proteiniphilum sp. Classification (GTDB taxonomy): domain Bacteria; phylum Bacteroidota; class Bacteroidia; order Bacteroidales; family Dysgonomonadaceae; genus Proteiniphilum. The sequence goes on from NZ_JAYFQD010000029.1 coordinate 31,128, forward strand.
TCACCCTGGATAGGCTCTACCAGGAATCCGGCAATAGAGTCCGCTTTCTCTGCTAGAACAGAAGCGAGGGCTTCGGGATCGTTATAGGGGATCACTTCGAAACCAGGTGTATAGGGCCCGTAATCGGCACGGGCTTCGGGATCGGTGGAAACGGAAACGATGGTGATGGTTCTTCCGTGAAAGTTTCCTTCGCATGTTATAATAAGTGCCTTCTCTTCCGGAATGCCTTTCCTCTGATAACCCCACTTCCGGGCCAGTTTCAACGCTGTTTCTACCCCTTCGGCCCCACTATTCATCGGTAGTATCTTATCATAACCGAAATAATCATGAATAAATTGTTCATAAGGTCCCAGCGTATCGTTATAAAAGGCACGGGAAGTAAGGCAAAGTTTCTCGGCCTGCTCTTTCAACGCTCCCACGATCCTGGGATGACAATGACCTTGATTCACCGCAGAATAGGCAGACAGGAAATCAAAATATCTCTTTCCGTCCACATCCCAGACATAACATCCTTTCCCTCGGGATAACACAACCGGTAGGGGATGATAGTTATGTGCTCCGTATTTCTCTTCCAGATCAATAAACTGCCTCGTTGAATCGGATAAGTCTATCATAATAAAATAGTTAGTTTTTGTGCCGTTGTTTCTTTCCCACTTTCCCACCTATCCACCTGTCCACTTTCTCACGCTTCCTTGAGCACAATATTACGGAACTGTACTTCCTTTCCTTCACTCTGCAGACCTATATAACCTTCTTTTACCTTGCTTGTGGCTTCATTCTGCAGCGTATCGTTGACAAAGACTGAAATGGCACCGTCTTTCACCGTGATTCGAATTTTGTTCCATTCTCCGGCGGGTTTCTCATTCGACGGTTGTTTCTTTTGGATCACCGGGAATTTGGGACGCTCAGTCACACCTTCTGGAAGAGTATATTCGTTCAGGTCGGAGCCGTTGAGTAGTACGAAATCACCGGCATTTCCAGCCATCAGTTGGCATTCTACCCCTTTGGGAAACGGATTCGCGGGATCTTCGATCAGGATAAAGACACCACTGTTGCTTGCTTCTCCTCCCCAACGATATTCCAGTTCGAGCGTAAAATTGGCATATTTTTCTTTTGTGTACATGTAACCAAACGGTTCGCCTTTTATCGAAATCACTCCATCTTTCACCGAGAATACCTGATCTCCCGGGACACTGTTGTTTTCGACTACCAGATTCCAGTTGGATAGGTCCTTTCCGTTGAAAATTTTGTCTGATTGTTGTCCGCAACCTACTGCCAAAAATGTCAGTAGAATAACAATTGATAGTTTTGTCGTCTGCATTTTGTATGAGTTTAATTAATTATATGTTTGGCTCTGTTTCAGAATTTGTTACGCAATCTATTTCTGTCAATGGGATAGTTATCCAAAAATAGTTTCCCTTTTTTTGTTAATTCCCTACAAATATAATCTTTATCTTTATAGTGTAAAAAAGAATTAAACTCTTTAACAATCAAACGAAATGTCCTACTAGTGCCGATAATCCTGAATATGCCAAAATAATATCGCCTTAGGTATCTTTTTTGCAATATTATTAGGTGGGGAAAATTATCCCGGTGGGGAAGTCCCCAAAAAAAGTAAAAAAATTGTGAGATACAGCGGAAATGGATACATTTGTTGAGTAGATTGAAACGATTCGAAACGAATGATCAAAGCAGAACTGCTCTGGGTGGATGATGAAATCGATCTTCTGAAACCGTATATCCTTTTTCTGGAAGAGAAAGGGTATGTGATGCAGTGTGTCAATAATGGTCGTGACGCCATTGAGCTGTGCCGTTCAAAACGATTTGATATTGTTTTCCTTGACGAACAGATGCCGGGCCTCTCCGGTCTGGAAACCCTCACGGAACTCCATATATCTTATCCCGAGATGCCGGTAGTGATGGTAACCAAAAGCGAAGATGAAGGGATCATGAATCGGGCCATCGGCAGGAAGATTACCGATTATCTTATTAAGCCGGTCAATCCCAGCCAGGTGCTGATGAGCATCAAGAAAATCCTTGAGCAGGAGGAACGCCTAGTGGAAGTGGTTACGCAGGAATACCGGGAGTTGTTCAACCCTTTAATCAGCGAGATAGAGAATTGTCGTACAGCGGACGATTGGATATCTGTATATAAAAAGCTGGTGTCGTGGGAATTGAAGCTCGATAGGACCCAACATCAGATGCGAGAGATGCTGGCAATGCAAAAGGAAGAGGCTAATCGACTTTTTTCCAGATTTATAAAGGGAAATTATGAACGCTGGATTATAGAGGGCCGTAACCACGTTGACGGCGATCGTCCCGTGATGAGCACCGACCTGTTTGAACGATTTGTTTTCCCTTTTGTTGATAAAGGAGAGAAACTCTTTTTTATCCTGATAGATAATTTCCGATTTGACCAATGGCAAGTGGTGAAAGATATTGTCGATGAGTTTTTTAATTACAGGGAAGAGATCTATTTCTCCATCCTTCCTACGGCAACGCCCTATGCAAGGAATGCCATTTTCTCGGGACTGATGCCGAAACAGTTGTCAGAATTATTTCCCGATTACTGGGTGGAGGAATCGGAAGAGGAAGGGAAGAACCTGAATGAAGAATTATTTATAAAGTCGCATCTGGAGAGGAATAAAAGAAACTATCGCATCTCTTATCATAAGATCAACCGGAATCAGGAAGGGGAAAAGTTAGTCAGCCGTTTCCAGGAATTGGGAAAATATGACTTAAACGTGTTGGTATTCAATTTTATCGACTTTCTTTCTCACGCACGTACAGAGTCTGCGATGATCAGGGAGTTGGCCGCAGATGAGTCGGCATACCGTTCACTCACGCGGTCGTGGTTCAAACATTCTCCTTTGCCTGCATTATTAGAAAAGATCGCTGGAAAAGGTTATAAGCTCGTCCTTACTACCGATCACGGATCCATACGGGTAAGAAACGGAGTGAAGGTGGTTGGAGACAGAGAGACAGGGGTAAACCTCCGTTACAAGTTGGGTAAAAACCTGGGGTATAATCCCAAAGATTTGTTCGATATCATCCATCCGGAGAATGCCGGACTTCCTGCTCCCAATATGACTACGCGTTATATTTTTGCATTGAAGGATGATTTTTTTGTCTATCCGAATAATAGCCATCATTATCAATCCTATTATGGAGATACATTCCAGCATGGAGGTGTTTCTATGGAAGAAATGATGGTACCGGTAGTTGTGTTAAAGCCAAGAGCCAAGACTTTGTAAATGAAGAATGAAGAATTAAAAATGAAAAGTGAAAAATTGGCATTTGTGAATCTCTCCTTTCCAATTCAACGATTCAACGATTCACCTGTTTAACAATTCAGATTCAACATAACAACACGATGCAAATCAAAATAAATGACTTAGACTCGCTTCAAGCGGCTGCACGGGAATTCATTGACCAGATGGGTGACAACACTGTTTTCGCTTTTTACGGTGGAATGGGCGCCGGGAAAACTACATTTATCAAAGCGGTATGTAAAGAACTTGGGGTGTGGGAAACTGTGGCCAGCCCCACGTTTGCCATTATCAACGAATACAATGGCGGAGATGGAGAACCGATCTATCATTTTGATTTTTACCGTATCCACAAACTTGAAGAGGTATTCGACTTCGGTTATGAAGACTATTTTTACAGTGGTCATACCTGCTTTATCGAGTGGCCGGAACTGATAGAACAAATATTACCGGAGAGCACTGTCAGGCTGTCTATACGGGAAATGGATAATGGAAGTCGAATTATAGAGTATATATCCTGAAAAATCCATATATTCGCACATTGAAAGTATTAAAGATGAAGAAAACGATCATTGCAGCCTTTATTCTACTTGTATCGATCCCGGCGTCGACACAGGTCAATACCGACCGAGTGATGATGATCGGAAGGAATGCGTTGTATTTCGAAGATTATGTGCTGGCAATACAGTATTTCAATCAGGTGATTACTGCGAAATCTTATCTGGCGGATCCATATTATTTCAGAGCCGTGGCTAAATTTATGCTCGATGATTTTAAAGGAGCCGAAGCAGATGCTACCAATTGCCTGGAGCGTAATCCTTACTATACGGCTGCGTATCAACTTCGTGGCGCTGCACGCCAGAATCAGGATAAATTCGAGGAGGCTGCCACTGATTACATGCGAAGCCTTGAGTTCTATCCGGAGGACAGGCTCACGCTGGTCAATATGGGGATTGTGAATATTGAGTTGAAGCAGTATGATGTGGCAGAGAAATTTTTTGGTGTGCTATTGCAACGTTTCCCCGATTATACCGCCGGATATCTTGCCCGCTCACAGATGTATATCGAGATGAAGGATACCACTAAAGCGATGACCGACCTCAACACTGCAATAGAGAAAGATCCATATACAGCACAGACTTTTTCAGCTCGTGGATTACTTCATTTTCAACAGAAAGACTTCAACAGGGCTCTTGCCGATCTGGATGAAGCGATCAGGTTAGATCCCTATTTTGAAGGAAACTATATTAACCGGGGATTGGTGAAGTACCATTTGAACGATCTACGGGGTGCGATGGCCGATTACGACAAGGTGATAGAGATGGACGAAAATAATCTTATTGCCCGTTTCAACAGGGGATTGTTGCGTGCGCAGGTAGCCGACAATAATAGGGCGATACAGGACTTCGACAAGGTGATTGAATTGGATCCTGAAAATACCATCGCTTATCTGAACAGGGGTGTGTTGTACAACGAAATCGGTGATAAAAGCAGTGCTCTGAAAGACCTCAATATTGTATTGGAAGAGCACCCCGATTTTTTTAGTGGTTATTATATGCGTTCACAGTTAAAGCGTGAATTGAATGATCTACGTGGTGCTGAACAGGATTATAAACTGGCACGGGCTGAAGAATCGAAAGCGCACAAAGTGGCAACTGTCAATCCTGAGCCTTTTAAACAGGCCGGGGAGAAATCAGAAAATAAAGATACCCGTGAACAGACCGACCGTGATATTGAGAAGTTTAATCTCCTGGTGGTCGCTGATAAGGGTGAATCGGAGAAAACAAAATACCAACGCCAAAGCAGAGGCCGTGTGCAGAATCTTAATGCCCCGATTGAGCTTGAGCCACGCTTCGTATTAACCTATTACGAGCGTGATTTAGAAGTACGTCGTCCCGTTTATTATTCCGAGGCGATCGATCAATCGAACAGAGGCCTTGACCTTTCCTGGTTACTTAAGATAACTAACAAGGAAGCACCGCTGAATGAACTTCAGGTACAAACCCATTTTCGTTCCATCGATAATTATTCCGCCAGGATTGAAAGAGAACCGGCTAATCCTTCATTCTATTTTGGAAGAGGCATGGATTTCATGCTTGTACAAGACTATGAGAGTGCCTTGAAGGATATGGAAAAGGCCATCGAGTTGGATCCTGACCTGTTGGTTGCGCATTTTGGGCGGGCGGTTATCCGTTCCAAACAGATTGAATATGACCATCTGAAGGCTGATCCGGTAATGATAGATAGAAATGCCGGAGTAGATATCACCTTGCCTGGCAGTGGAGTTGCGGGTAAACCCCGGTTACCGGAGATCTCCACCAAATCGATAGAATATGAGGAGATCTTGAGGGAATATGAAAAGATTATCCGTCTGAAGCCCAATTTTATGTATGCCTATTACAATCGTGCGGAGGTTTATAGTCTGGAAAAAGATTACCGTGCAGCCATTGCTGATTATACAAAAGCGATCGAAATAGAACCTCAGTTTGCTGAAGCCTATTTCAACCGGGGTATAGCGAGACTGTCCATTGGTGAGACGCGGGATGGGCTTGATGATCTTCGTAAAGCCGGTGAACTGGGTATCATACAGTCGTATAGTATTATAAAACGAATGCAATAATAGTTTTCCCCGTTTACATGTATATTGCTTGTCGAAAAAGTTTTCTATCTTTATGACGTTATGCAGCGAAACGCTTTCATATTATTGAGTATATTCCTTTCCGTTCTCATCTCTTATGGAGGATCGGGGGTAAATACCTATTTCTATTGCTGCGGTAATTGCCGTGCAGATAGTAGAAGCATTGCTGTGGAACAGGAATGTTGTGAAGTACACCCTCATCATCATGAAAGTTGTCTCCTTTCCCATCATGATGATCATAATTGCGATCAATCTGTCAGCCACACCCATGGGGAATGCAGTGTGGATAGGATCGAATTCGACTGGCAGTCGTCTCAGGGGAATCGGATAGAGTTACAACCCAAAGTTATCGACCTTAATTATATCTTTTTTTCCCCGATGGAACAATTGACCGATATGATTGCATATCTCTCGCCAGTCTCCCGTTGGGAACAACAATCGCAGAAACCTCCCGATCTGAGTAAAGAGGATTATTTTTCTTTACTTACTCTCCTTATAATTTAGTGGATTTTTTCTTACCTCCAGGTAAAAAGAGGTGAGGGCATTTTGTATGCTCTTCCGGACATAAAAAATATTATATATTGCCAGGAGATAATCCGGGCGACACATCTACTAATTATATCACTAATGCAAAAGATTATATTATACTTATTTATATCTGTCGTCACCTTTCCGTTGATGGCAGGCAATAAAATACGGGGCTATATTTTTGACGAACAAAAAGAGCCGGTGATCGGAGCAAATATCTACTGGGAAAAATCAAAGAAAGGTGTTGTCTCCGACGCCAACGGCTACTTTGAGATTGAAGCAGGTGGCGAGCATGAATATCTTATTATCACATATACAGGATACGAACCCCAAAGTCTGCACATCGATGATGTGAATGAGGAATTGAAGGTGTATCTGAAAGAGGATACACAAATACTTGATGAAGTGGTGATCACCAAACGTGCACCGGGAACGGTAACCCAGCGGTCGGCCGTTGTACAGACACAAAAAATCACATTGGGTGAAATTCATCGTGCTGCCTGTTGTAATCTGGGTGAGAGCTTTGAAACCAATCCCTCCGTGGATGTAGCATACAGTGATGCTGCTACCGGAGCCAAACAGATCAAACTCTTGGGGCTGGCAGGCACTTATGTGCAGATGCTGACGGAAAATTATCCTAATTTCCGTGGTGTGGCTTCACCCTTTGGCATGGATTATATCCCCGGCGCATGGATGGAGGGCATTTATGTATCCAAAGGTACTTCGTCGGTGAAGAACGGCTATGAAGCGCTTGCCGGGCAAATCAATGTGGAATACAAGAAGCCGCAGACGATGGATAAATTCTCGTTGAATCTTTTCGGAAGCGATGCCCTGAGGATGGAAGCTAATGCGGATGCAAGCGTCCATCTGAATGAAAATCTTAAGTCCGCCCTTTTTGTTCACTATTCGAATGACCAACATCCTCATGATCGTAATGAGGATGGTTTTCTGGACTATCCTAAAACGAGACAATTCAATCTGATGAACCGCTGGAATCACGAAGTAGGGAAATATGTGGCACAATACGGAGTCAAGTATATCAATGAAGAGCGTGAAGGAGGACAGGATATCTCCCACCACTCATTCGACGATCCCTACCGGATCTCGTTGAATACAAACCGTGGAGAGTTCTATACCAAGCAGGCTTACGTGATGAGAGCGGATGAGCTGGCGGAGAGCGTGGCGGTGATTGCGTCGGGATCGGTACACGACCAGAAGTCGCTGTACGATAAGACAGTCTACGATGTAAATCAGAAGAACCTCTATGTGAGCCTGCTCTATGAGAAGGATTTCTCTGCAAGGCACAATCTCAGTACGGGACTTAGTCTTAACTACGACGGCTTTGATGAGATGTTGCGTACAACGCCCTTCGACAGGGACGAGACTGTTACCGGCGCTTATGCACAGTACACTTTCAATCTTGATAATAAGTTCATTGTATTAGGGGGGATTCGGGCGGATTATAGTAGTCGCTATGGCTTTTTTGTGACTCCACGGCTCCATCTTAAATACAATCCTGTCGAGTGGTTACATCTTCGCGGCTCTATCGGTAAGGGATTCCGTACTGCCAATATCCTTGCGGAAAATAATTATCTGCTGGCCAGTTCCCGAGAGATCACTATAGCTGATGACCTCCGTCAGGAAGAGGCATGGAATACAGGTGTAAATGCAACCGTTTATATTCCGCTGGGTGACAAGGAAATAACTCTGACGGGTGAATATTATCATACCCGCTTCATCAACCAGGTGGTGGTGGATGTAGATAGTGATCCACATGCTATCAGTTTTTATAATCTGGATGATGGGAGATCTTATTCCAACAGTGCTCAGATAGAAGCAAGCTATTCCTTCTTTACCGGTTTTACATTCACTGCGGCCTATCGTTACACATGCTCCATGTCTGATTATATTAACCCGGCTACAGGCGAAAACCGTTTTCTCTCCAAACCGTTGATGAACGACTATAAAGGCCTGATTACAGCTTCGTATCAGACTCCGCTGAGAAAATGGCAGTTCGATCTGACCGGTCAGTTCAATGGAGGTGGCCGTATGCCTACAGCCGATGTCAACAACCCTTTGTGGGAGGAACGATTTGATCCTTTTACCATTGTAAACGGACAAATAACCAAGTTCTTCCGGAATTTCTCTGTATATTTGGGGGTGGAAAACCTGTTCGACTTCCGGCAGAAAAACCCGATTATCGATGCGGCCAATCCCCGCAGCGAGAATTTCGATGCCACCATGGTGTGGGGACCTGTACACGGAAGAAAGATATACGCCGGTCTGAGGTATAATATACCTAGGTACTGATGTGATGATTTGTTGATTGAGATAGATTGATTTGCTGATGTTAATATGAAAATGACTAATGAATTTGAATAATTTAATGATTAGAAGAATTATAAGTATAAACAATTGAAACAAAATGATATGAAGAAGTTAATAGTATTATTTACAGTGATAGCCTTGTCTACAGGCGTTGGATTCGCTCAGAAACAAGAAAAGAAGGAAAAAAAACAGGAAGTGGTTGAGTTCAAGCTCAATGAAGTGATCTGTCCGAATTGCAAGAGAAAGATCGATAACAATATTGCATTTGAAAAAGGGGTGACTGAGATTACTTATGGCGAGGATGGAAGTACGGTACAGGTTAAATACCGTACTGACCGTACCGATCCGAAAAAATTGCAGGCTGCTTTTGAGAAGGTGAAACTGGAAGTGGTTGAGGCAAAACCGGTGGTAGAGCAACCGGCAAAGAAGAGCGAGAAGAAGAAAGAAACGAAAAAGTAGTATTCTGTAAAGATAACTCTCCTTTTTTTCTTTACATAACACAAAATCACTATTTTTGTACTCTTAAAACAATTCCGTTGCGAGAATTGGAAATCGAGGAGCGTAGGCGACTCAATTGCAGATAAAGGAGCGTAGGCGACTCAATTGCAGATAAAGGAGCGTAGGCGACTCAATTGCAGATAAAGGAGCGTAGGCGACTCAATTGCAGACAAAGGAGCGTAGGCGACTCAAATTGTCTAGTGCAAACTGAAATTGATTATTAGTAAGAATATGATAAAGATTACATTTCCCGATGGATCAGTCAGGGAATATGAAAAAGGAGTAACAGGAATAGAGATAGCTAATAGCATCAGTCCGCGGTTGGCGCAGGAAGTACTTGCTGCCAGCGTGGACGGTGTGACGTGGGACCTGACAAGGCCCATTGAACAAGACGCCTCTGTCAGATTATTGAAATGGGACGATGAAGAGGGTAAACATGCCTACTGGCATTCGTCAGCTCACCTGATGGCGGAAGCGTTGCAGATACTTTATCCCGGAATAAAATTCGGTATTGGGCCGGCTATTGAGAACGGTTTCTACTATGATGTGGATCCGGGCGAAGGAGTGACCATCAAAGAGGCCGATTTTCCTGCTATCGAGAACAAAATGATGGAGTTGATCGCTGCCAAGGAAGAGATTGTGCGTAAAAGTATCTCTAAAACCGATGCAATCAGTATGTTCTCCGGACGGAACGAAAATTACAAGGTAGAACTGATCAATGAACTGGAAGACGGTACTATTACCACCTATACCCAGGGCTGTTTTACCGACTTGTGCCGCGGTCCACACCTTCCCAATACCTCCTATATCAAGGCTGTAAAAATATTGTCGGCTGCTGGTGCTTACTGGCGTGGCGATGAGAAACGTCCCCAGTTGACAAGGCTTTACGGTATCACCTTTCCCAAGAAGAAGATGCTCGATGAGTATCTGGTGTTACTGGAAGAAGCTAAAAAACGGGATCACCGCAAGATCGGCAAGGAGCTCCAACTCTTTCATTTCTCACAGACTGTGGGGGCAGGGCTTCCCCTGTGGTTGCCTAAAGGAACGCAATTACGTCTTCGCCTGGAGGATTTCCTGAAAAAAATACAGCGCGAATTCGATTATGAACAGGTGATTACGCCCCATATCGGTCATAAGCAACTTTATGTGACATCGGGGCACTATGCCAAATATGGAAAAGATTCGTTCCAGCCGATCAAGACCCCGGAAGAAGGGGAAGAATTTCTGCTGAAACCGATGAATTGTCCCCATCACTGCGAGATATACAAGGCTTTCCCCCGTTCTTATAAAGAACTGCCGTTACGGTTGGCAGAATTCGGCACGGTCTATCGCTATGAGCAGAGCGGCGAATTGCACGGGTTGACCCGTGTACGGGGTTTCACGCAGGACGATGCGCATATCTTCTGTACCCCTGATCAGGTGAAGAATGAATTCCTGAAAGTGATGGATATTATCTTCATCATTTTTAAGGCACTGAATTTTGAAAATTTTGAGGCTCAGATATCCCTCCGGGATCCTAACGATAAAGAGAAATATATTGGTTCGGATGACAATTGGGAAAAAGCGGAACGGTCCATCGTAGAGGCTTGTGAAGAGAAAGGATTACCGGCGAGAGTGGAATTGGGAGAGGCTGCCTTCTATGGACCTAAACTTGATTTTATGGTGAAAGATGCCTTGGGTCGACGCTGGCAGTTGGGAACCATTCAGGTGGATTACAACCTGCCCGAGCGGTTTGAACTGGAATATACCGGTGCGGACAACCAGAAGCACCGCCCCGTGATGATTCACCGTGCACCATTCGGATCAATGGAACGCTTCGTGGCGGTACTTATCGAACATACTGCCGGTAAATTCCCGTTATGGCTCACACCTACCCAGGTGGTGGTACTTCCCGTCAGCGAAAAATTCAACGACTATGCTTTTGACGTGGTGAAAACATTGAAGAAATTCGATATCCGTGCTGAGGTGGACGACCGTAATGAAAAGGTAGGCCGTAAGATCCGCGATAATGAATTGAAGCGCATTCCTTACTTGTTGATTGTAGGAGAGAAAGAGATAGAAAATGAAGAAGTTTCGGTAAGAAAACAGGGTGGGGAAGATAAAGGTTCGGTAAAATTGCTTACATTTGCCGAAGAAATTTCACGTGAAGTGGAAGAAATGATAAATCGTAAGATTTAGGATGTAAGATTTGACTACGTCGATTTGCAATTCATGATTTCAAACTTCTTGACTTCTTGACTTCCGATTTCCAATTTTCTAGTTCTAATTTCTAACGTCTAAATTAAAAAAAAAGAGAATATTAAACGTAAACGTTTTTGAATGAGAAAAGACTCAAAAGAGCAACACCGGATCAATGAGCGTATCCGGGTACCGGAAGTCCGGTTAGTAGGTGACAATGTGCAGGAAGGCATCTATCCCACGAGAGAGGCATTGAAAATTGCCGAGCAACAGGAATTAGACCTCGTGGAGATAGCTCCTACGGCAAAACCGCCTGTCTGCAGGGTAATCGATTACCAGAAATTTGTATACCAGCAAAAGAAAAAATTAAAAGAGCAAAAGGCGAAATCGGTAAAGGTAACGGTAAAGGAGATCCGTTTCGGACCGCAAACCGATGATCACGATTACAACTTTAAGTTGAAGCACGCCATGAACTTTCTGAGCGAGGGCTCAAAGGTAAAGGCGTTTGTATTCTTCAAAGGACGCTCTATTCTGTTCAAAGAGCAGGGTGAGGTATTGTTGTTGCGTTTTGCCAATGATCTGGAAGAGTATGCCAAAGTAGAATATATGCCTATCATGGAAGGTAAGCGTATGTCGATTATGCTCTCCCCGAAAAAGGGATCTAGTGTTAAAAAAGAAAACAAAGAGGGAGAATAAACTGCTTCTCCCTCTTGTTCAATGTTTTAATCGAAATAATCTTATTCTATTCCTCTAAATCATTGAGAGTCGCGTGATTCTCGATATCCAATTGTTTTTATTATTTTTGCCGGATACTCATAGAGCATGTGCTTTGTGGGTAGAAAAATCTGAACTTCATATATAGAGTTACAATGAAAAAACTCCTTTCACTTCCTCCTAACGCTACAAAAAATTATTACTCACTCCATCGCAAGAGTGAGAAAGAGTGGTTTTGTACTTCCGACCCAAAAGAGAAACGACTGGGTTCGGGGAGTGGAACAACATGGTTATTGGAGGAATGTTACCGGAATGAAAATCCCGGAACAGATTTCGTTGCATGGCTTTCCAATGAAAAACGGATACTGGTCCATGCGGGTGGACAGAGCCGCCGACTTCCCTCATATGCCGTAACAGGCAAGACAGAACTGCCGATGCCGGTATTTCGCTGGGCACGGGGACAAAAGTTACACCAGGACCTGATTTCATTACAACTTCCACTATATGAGCAAATCTTGAAGCAGGCACCGGATTCATTGCGGACATTTATCGCGAGTGGAGATGTGCTGATCCGTACCGAAGAACCTTTGCAGGAGATACCGGAGGCCGATGTGGTGTGTTACGGGCTATGGGTGGATTCGTCCCAGGCAACCCGTCACGGCGTGTTTGCCGCCCGCAGGGAGACGCCGGATCGGTTGGACCGGGTGATGCAGAAGCCTTCCTTACAAGAGTTGGAGGAACTGTCGCGATCACATTTGATGCTGATGGATATCGGTATGTGGTTACTAAGCGACCGGGCAGTACGATTGCTTAGAGAGCGGTCGTACGGGAAAGGGGGATCGCTGGAATTCTACGACCTGTATAGTGACTTCGGCCTGGCATTGGGTACTCATCCGAAGAAGACAGACTATGAAATCAACCAACTCTCTGTAAAAATACTACCTTTGCCGGGTGGTGAATTTTACCATTACGGTACTAGTCGTGAGATGATTACCTCTACCCTGGCGTTGCAGAATAAGGTGTTCGACCAGCGGCTGATCATACATCGCAAAATTAAACCGAACCCTGCGATCTTCACCCAAAATGCACTCCTCGACTTTCAGTTTAACGAAAAAAACCGGAATATCTGGATTGAAAATGCCAGTCTTGGTGATAAATGGGTCGTTGAGGCAGACAGTGTGATTACCGGGGTGCCGGAGAATGACTGGCAGTTGAATGTGCCGGTTGGAGTGTGTATTGATATAGTACCTGTGGATGGCCGCTCATTTGCCGTACGACCCTACGGAATGGATGACCATTCCAGAGGAAGTATGGATGATCCGCAGACGTTCTGGATGGGACAACCTGTAATGGAATGGTTGCAGGAGCGGGGATTAGACACAACTGTGTTGTCGGGAGATACGGGAGATATCCAGTATTGTAAGTTATTTCCCCGTCTCGAGCAGTTGGAAGAGATAGAAGTGGTGCTCAAATGGATGATCGGTGACGGCCTGTCGGAGGAAGGCAAAAGACTCTGGCTTGAGTCGGAGCGTCTTTCTGCGGATGAACTGATGGAGAGAGCGTCCATGGAGAGGTTATATGCACAACGTGAGGAATTCCGGCGCTCGAATTACAAGATGCTGGAAAAGAACTACGAAAAGAGTGTATTTTATCAATTAGACCTGAGTGATGTAGCAGAAGAGTACCATCGTATGGACCTGGATCCACCGGCATTGTTACCACAGGATGCAGATGAGATGCAGCGTATCCATAACCGGATGTTCCGGTCGCGCCTTTTGGCGTTTCGTGGGAAGACTACGGAAGCGGAGCAGGAAGAGAAAGAGGCTTTCTCCCTCTTGCGGAACGGGATGATTGAGGCGTTGTCAGATAAAAAACGATCCCCACAACTGTCAGCATTCCCCGATCAGATCATATGGGGTAGAAGTCCGGTGAGGATCGACCTGGCGGGTGGGTGGACGGATACCCCACCTTTCTCGCTCTACTCAGGAGGAAACGTGGTAAACGTGGCGATAGAATTAAACGGCCAGCCACCTTTACAGGTCTACGTGAAACCTTCTAAAGAATACCGGATCCTATTGCGGTCGATTGATATGGGTGCGACAGAAGTAGTGGAAACATTTGACCAGTTGAGAGCTTTCCATCAGTTGGGATCACCTTTTTCCATTCCGAAAGCAGCACTGGCACTGTGTGGGTTTCTTCCGGAATTTTCCGCGGATCGTTGGAATACATTGACCGAACAGTTGCAGGTGTTTGGTGCGGGTATTGAGCTGACCTTGCTGGCGGCCATACCGGCCGGATCGGGATTGGGAACAAGTTCTATCCTTGCTTCTACCGTACTGGGGGCACTGAATGATTTCTGCGGGCTGCAATGGAACAAGCAGGATATCAGTACAAATACGTTGATATTAGAACAATTATTGACCAGCGGTGGCGGATGGCAGGACCAGTATGGAGGGATCTTTCATGGTGTAAAACTGTTGGAGTCGGGACGTGGGTTCGTACAGACACCGCAGATCAGTTGGCTTCCCGATTTTCTGTTTACCGACCCCGCTTATAAACCTCTCCATCTGTTGTATTATACGGGTATCACCCGAATGGCAAAGAATATTCTCGCTGAGATTGTAAGGGGGATGTTTCTTAATTCCGCCCCGCACCTTTCCATTCTGCATGATATGAAAGTGCATGCGATAGATATGGCAAATTGTATCCAACGGGGGAATTTTGAAAGGTATGGCCAGCTGATCATGAAAACATGGGAGCAGAAGAAAACAATCGATAAAGGTACGAATCCCCCGGAGGTGGAAAAGATTATCGATTTGGTGAAAGATTACACGCTCGGATATAAACTGCCGGGAGCCGGTGGCGGCGGATACCTCTACATGGTGGCGAAGGATGAAGAAGCGGTACTGCGCATCCGGAAAATATTGAATGAAAATCCGTTGAACGAAAAATCCCGATTTGTAGATATGGAACTGTCCCGAAAAGGATTTCAGGTCTCAAGGTCATAATTGTACCCATTTCGGGAAAATGGTTATCCCGGTGTTGGGCTATATGAATCCCGATTATATAAGCCAATAAATTGCAAGCCGATGAAACGATATTGTCAAACCCTCGATTTGTATGATGATCCCCAACTGATATCATCTTATGTGGAAGAGCATAAGCATGTATGGGATGAAATTAAGGAAGGTATCCGTAGTGTGGGAATTCTGGATATGCAGATTTTCCTGCTCGGTAACCGTCTGTTCATGATTATGGATACCACCGACGATTTCAATTGGGAAAAAGACAATGCCCGGTTGGCTACATTACCGCGTCAGGCGGAGTGGGAAGCATACATGTCGAAATATCAGGTGTCAGTACCCGGACAGGCGTCGCATGAGAAGTGGAGATTGATGACGCAGATATTTTCTCTGAACGGGTAAGTTATGGATTGTGTTTAAATATAGTATTTACAGTAGTTATGATTATAAAAACTGCATAATAACTGTATGTGCTGTTGTTATGCAGATAAAAAATCGGGGAATTACTTGTGAGGAGAGAATAAAATCATTACTTTTGCAAACTTTTTCGCTGGGTAACGGCGAAAAGGATCAATAATAATAACAAATTCAAAGAGAGCAAAATGCCAAAAATGAAGACTAATTCCGGTGCCAAAAAGAGGTTCGCCCTTACCGGAACAGGAAAAATCAAGAGGAAACATGCTTATAAGAGTCATATCTTGACGAAGAAGACCAAAAAGCAAAAGAGAAATCTGACACAAACTGGTCTGGTTCACAAATCTGACTTAAACAGTGTAAAGACGCTGCTGGGAATGAAGTAATTCACACCCGGATGAGTTTCCAAAAAAGAGATTTAGTAACAGGATGTATGCCACCAAGGGCTCTGCACGACAGGGACGCTATCATTCAAAACAAGTAACATTATGCCAAGATCAGTCAATCATGTTGCCTCGCGCAACCGCAGAAAAAAAGTTCTGAAACTTACAAGAGGCTATATCGGTGCCCGCAAGAATGTGTGGACCGTAGCCAAAAACACGTGGGAGAAAGGTTTGACCTACGCCTATCGTGACCGCAAAAACAAAAAGCGCAATTTCCGTGCACTCTGGATCCAGCGTATCAATGCTGCGGCCCGCGAAAACGGAATGTCTTATTCCCGCCTGATGGGTGCGTTGCACAAAAATGAAATTGAAATCAACCGCAAGGTGCTTGCCGACCTGGCAATGAACCATCCCGAAGCTTTTAAGGCCATTGTGGACAAGGTGAAGTGAAATCAGCTTCCCGTTGATTGAACATAGAAAGGAAGAATCTGACAATGGTTTTTCCTTTTTTTATTTATCTTTGTGCTGAAGGCACACTTCAAATCAATTATATGATCACAAGAAAAATATACCGATCCTTGTTGTTTCTTCTAATGGGCATTATTTTTGCAGGATGTACGAACCGCTCGGAAAAGAGTGTATCCAATCCCATTACATATTCCAATCCCTTATCCGTTGCCTTTGGCGATCCGTTCATCCTTTCCGCTGCCGACGGCAAATATTACATGTATGGTACGGGAGGAACAGCGAAGGGTTTTGTTGCTTACAGCTCCGATAATCTGGTGGACTGGCATCCCGAAGGAGAGGTTTACTCCGGAAATCAACCGGATTCCTGGACCGTGAAGAATTACTGGGCCCCTGAAGTGTATGAAACAAACGGGAAATACTACATGTTTTTCAGTGCCGACTGGAAAGAAAATCCCACCGGAGAACTGGAAAACTTTCGCATTGGCGTGGCAGTTGCCGACAAGCCTACTGGCCCCTTCCTGGAGATATCCGATAAGCCGCTGTTGGACCCGGGTTATCCCATCATCGATGCAAACATCCTGCAGCATGACGGAAAGACCTACCTTTATTACTCCCGCTGTTGTTACAAGCATCCGGTAGAGAGTGAGGTCGCACAATGGGCACGGGAACAGAATCTTTATAAAGAAATAGAAGAAAGCTGGGTATATGGGGTGGAGATATCAGACGATTTCACTGCTGTGATCGGGGAGCCTGTGTTGCTGTTGCAGCCGCCCACGACGATGGATGATCCGCAAACAGAGTGGGAAAGTCGTTCCGTCACAGCCGGAGAGGTGAACCGCCGCTGGACGGAAGGTTCTTTTGCCTTCCCGTACGAGGGTAAGATATACATGATGTACTCAGCCAACTTCTTTGGAGGTGAGCATTATGCCGTGGGATATGCCGTTTCCGATGACCCGCTGGGCCCTTTCGTGAAAGCCGCGAATAATCCCGTGTTGGAAAAGAACACAGGCAAGGGGGGCGAAGTGACCGGAACCGGGCACAACATGATCTTTTGGTCGAAGAACGATCAGAAAATGTATGCTGTTTATCATGGGCGCACCCGGCAAACGGGTGATGAACGGGTCGTTTTTATCGATGAGGTGCAGATCGATGATCAGGGTTTACTTACCGTCGACGGTCCCACAACTACCGAGAAAGAACTGTAAGATACTGGAAAATAGTGTTTAATTATACTTGTTTGTGTTATGAGAACTGTTTCTGTGGAGGAGTTACATCGCATCGAAGCATTGATTCGTACCTGTCCTCTCTGCTATGTTGGCATGGCCGATGAGCAGGGTATTCCCTATGTGTTGCCAATGAATTTCGGATACGAGGATGAGATCATCTATCTCCATTCCGCACAGGAGGGTCGCTCCATTTCCATCCTGGAGAATAACCCGCAGGTCTGCATCACCTTCTGTACCGATCCGAAGCTGGTATGGCAGGATGAGGAGGTAGCCTGCAGCTACCGGATGCGGGCAGAGAGTGTGATTTGTCACGGGAAAGTGGCTTTCGAGGAAGAGTATGACCAAAAGGTGGAGGCATTGCATATCATTATGCGGCAGTATTCCGACAGGGAGTTTAATTACTCGACACCCTCGGTGAAGAATGTAAAGATATGGAAAGTTGCCCTTGAAAATGTTTCGGCAAGAGAGTTCGGTGTGCCAGGCACCAAAGCGATTAAGTACAAAGACCGGAAGGTGTTTTAAACGATACCGTAGAACTTTCGTCCATACATTGTTGTTGTAATATTCGCGATTAAATAACAGGATATTTATCCGGCAAATTAAAAATCACACTGTAAAGATTACCCACAATGAGAATTTCTACGATACTGTTTATTGCACTGATCACATGCTTCAGCGTATCAGCTTCAGAACCGCAAAGTAAGAACAGCGTAAAACCGATTGAGTTGACCAAAGCAACCTTTCTGGAGAAGGTGTTCAATTATGAAAACAATCCGGAAGCCTGGAAGTATAACGGTGACAAGCCGGCCATTGTAGACTTTTATGCCACCTGGTGCGGACCCTGCAGAATCACGTCCCCCATTTTGTCAGATCTGGCTGCAGAATATGGTGATGACATCTATGTCTATAAGATTGATGTGGACAAAGAACCTGAACTGGCACGCATGTTTGGAGTACAGAGCATTCCCATGTTTCTTTTTATTCCGATGAACGAACAACCGCAGGTGGCGATGGGTGCCCTGCCGAAAAAATCCTTCAAGGAGGCAATCGACAACTTTCTGTTGAAAAAAGATAATCAAACCGAACTCTGAAAAGAGATGATCACCAGTCTGCAAAATCCGGCCGTCAAGCATATCATGAAACTCTCGAAAAGTAAAGAGAGGAAGGAGCAGCAGCTTTTCG
The DNA here is from genome assembly GCF_034927365.1 of Proteiniphilum sp. Lineage (GTDB taxonomy): Bacteria > Bacteroidota > Bacteroidia > Bacteroidales > Dysgonomonadaceae > Proteiniphilum. The sequence goes on from NZ_JAYFQD010000029.1 coordinate 49,977, forward strand.
TGAGCGAGGGTGCCCGTGAACTTTCCTTGGCTTTGCAGAGTGGCTACCACGTGGAAGCTGTTTATGTATGTAGGGAAATGTTCAACAAAACGAAATATCCGGATGTGTTGGACTCTATTCCCGAAGAGGCTCACTTTCCGGTATCTCAAGGTGTGTTCGCAAAGATTGCTTACCGGGAAAACTCTGACGGGATCGTGGCATTGCTGAAACCCAAATCGCACAAGCTGACAGACATTCAACTTTCGAAAAATCCTTTCCTGATTCTTCTCGAATCGGTGGAGAAACCGGGTAACCTGGGTGCCGTACTGCGTACCGCCGATGCGGCGGCAGTCGATGCCGTGATAGTCTGCGATCCGCAGACCGACCTGTATAACCCCCATGTGATCCGTTCAGGCGTGGGTGGATTGTTCACCATGCAGACTGCTGTCTGTACCTCAGAAGAGGCATTTAACTGGCTGCAGGAACACGGGATTGCCATTTATGCCGCGGAGTTGCAAGCTGCGGAATTTTACCAAAACATTGATTTCAGTAGTCCCTCTGCCATTGTGATGGGTACCGAAGCGGAAGGGTTGACCAGTTTCTGGCTAAATCATGCGACAAAGCGAATCAAGATTCCCATGCGTGGAAAAATCGATTCGCTCAATGTCTCGGTGTC
>NZ_JAYFQD010000016.1:0-57580 GCF_034927365.1 Proteiniphilum sp.
AAACAACTTTGGATTAAACTCAATAGATTCTCCATCAATCGTAATACGGATTGCAATTGTTACTAAACCGTCTTTGTTAGGTCTTGTTTTTCTAATGTAGAACAGAACACGATAGGTACTTTTCATTTTTTCTCCTTTTAATTCGACAAAATTATAGTTTATCGTTAAAGGATTTGTCGCCCTGAAAACGCCAAGTTAGGTCTTTGTAAGACACTTAATTCCAGCTGATTATTTCTCTATTCGTGTACAGAATTTGAGGTTGTTTTTTGCACACGATTTGCACACGAACCCACTGTCTCTTTATGTCTCTTCTTGTCCTACCGTGTCCACTATGTAAAAAGAAAAATCCTGTTAATCTACTGACCAACAGGATCCTTGTCTCTGAATTGAAGTTTCTGTCTTTTGTTGACTTCCACCAATTTTATGTCTTGGTGGGCGTTGACGGATTCGAACCGCCGACCCTCTGCTTGTAAGGCAGATGCTCTGAACCAGCTGAGCTAAACGCCCGAATTTGTTTTGTCATCCTTACCACCTTTGTGGAGGTTGCTTTTCTGAAAAGCGATGCAAAGATAGGTTGTTTTTATTTTCCTGCAAAACTTTTTGCGAATATTTTTTATAAAAATTTTCACGGGTCTATTATTATCGCTATTTTTGTATCATCAAAACGAGGGTATTGAATACATTATCAAAAAGTGGTATTTTTTTCAAGATAACACAGAATTAAAAAGGTTCTGGTGGATGTGTAGAAAAGTGATTTTCCACCATTCATAAATGGATGTTTTCGATAAGCAACACGAGCCAAATTACAATGAACTTAGACCAACTGACAGCCATTTCACCCATCGACGGACGATATAGGGATAAGACCGCAGGTCTGGATGCATTCTTTTCGGAGTATGCACTCATCCGATATCGGGTACATGTGGAGATCGATTATTTTATCTCTCTTTGTGAAGAAGGGATTCTTCCATTCAATAATGAGGCCATCTTCGAACAGCTAAGGAAAGTGTATCTTGATTTCAGTGAAGAGGATGCCCAACAGATCAAAGAGATTGAGAAAACCACCAATCACGATGTAAAGGCGGTGGAATATTTTCTGAAAGAGAAATTTGACGCGCTTCAACTGGCCGATTATAAAGAATTTATTCACTTCGGATTGACATCGCAGGATATCAATAATACCGCCACGCCGATGATGTGGCGTGATGCACTGCAAAAGGTATATATCCCCGAACTGGAAAAACTGGCCTCCCTGATCGACGGGTTGGCAGATGAGTGGAAAGATATTCCCATGCTGGCGCGTACGCACGGGCAGCCTGCCTCACCCACACGACTGGGAAAAGAGATGAAGGTCTTTTCGTACAGGTTGACCGGACAAATTGAAGTACTCAAAAATATTCCGGCAAAAGCGAAATTCGGCGGGGCGACCGGTAACTTCAACGCACACCGGGTGGCTTATCCCCATATCGACTGGAAGCTGTTCGGGAATCGTTTTCTGCAGGAGAAGCTCAACCTGTGCAGGGAAGAGTATACAACACAGATCTCCAATTATGACGCTTTCGCGGCATCATTCGACGCCATGAAGCGTATCCACACTATACTGATTGACTTCACCAGGGATATATGGCAATATATATCGATGGAGTACTTCAAGCAGAAGATCAAAGAAGGAGAAGTCGGTTCTTCGGCCATGCCTCACAAGGTGAACCCGATCGATTTCGAGAATGCTGAAGGAAACCTGGGGATCGCCAACGCGCTGTTGGAATATCTGGCTGCAAAGTTGCCCGTTTCGCGGTTGCAACGCGACCTGACCGACTCGACAGTCATCAGGAATATAGGCATTCCCATGGCACATGGATTAATTGCAATAAAAAGTACAACAAAAGGGCTACTTAAGTTGTTATTAAACAGGGAGACAATAGAACGCGATCTGGAGAATAATTGGGCAGTGGTTGCCGAAGGGATCCAGACCATTCTGAGACGCGAAGGATATCCGAAACCCTATGAAGCATTGAAAGCTTTGACACGAACCAATACGCGTATCACCCGGGAAAGCATTTCGGAATTTATTGACGATTTGGATGTGAGTGAACAGATAAAGCGGGAATTGAAGGAGATCACACCTCAAAATTATACAGGAATTTAAGTGCACAGTAAATAATAATTGGAAGAAATCCAGACCCGGTCATGTTAGCCGGGCGGTAGTAATTCGAAAAAATGCGATTTTAAAAAAGAAAAAACCGTGAGGTTTCATTATGTAAATCAAAAGTAAATGCAACAATGACAACAAACAATGAAGAGTCGCGCCCAAGGCGGAGTTATCACAGCGCGAACAATGAGAGACACGCTTCCTCAAACAGAAATTGGAGTAATGATCGGAGATCATCCCAAGATGGTTATTATTCGGATAGATCATCCTATAACCAGGACAGACCATCGTATAATCAAGACAGGCCATCCTATAATCAGGATAGGCAGTCTTATAATTCAGATAGGTCATCCTATAACCAGGATAGGTCGTACCATCAGGAAAGATCCTCCTACAACCCTAATTACAACAGGGATTCCCGTCAGGACAATTACGGTGGGAATGGCGAAGGAGGCATGAGAAAAAGGCGCCCCCGCGTAGGTGAACGTCCTCAGTCGCCACAAAGGGTTACTGGAGGCGGAGGTTATAATAATAACCGTGGTTGGGGTAACCAGCCGTCAGCCGGACCGGGAAGACCGGGTAAGCCTGCCAAGCCGGTGAAAAAGCTGAAGAAGAAAAAGCCGTTCAAGCAGGTTAAGTACAAAGAAAATGCAGATCCCAATGCACCTATCCGTCTGAACAAATACCTGGCCAATGCCGGAGTATGCTCACGCCGTGAAGCCGATGAGTTCATCCAGGCCGGTGTTGTGAAAGTAAACGGAGAGGTCGTGACGGAACTGGGTACCAAGATCACCCGTGCTGATCAGGTGGTTTTCCACAACCAGCCGATACAGCTCGAGAGCAAAGTGTATGTATTGCTGAACAAGCCGAAAGGTTTCGTCACTACCACCGACGATCCTGAAAACCGCAAGACGGTGATGGAACTGGTAAAAAGCGCCGCATCGGAAAGGATTTATCCGGTGGGACGACTCGACAGGGCTACCACAGGTGTATTGCTGCTGACGAACGACGGCGACCTGGCATCAAAATTAACACATCCGAAGTACGAAAAACGGAAAATCTATCAGGTATGGCTTGATAAGCCGGTAGCGATGGAGCATATGCAGATGATCGCCGACGGTATCGAACTGGAAGATGGTGAGATCCACGCCGATGCGATCAGTTATGTGTCGGAAGAAGACCTCACCCAGGTAGGTATTGAGATCCATTCCGGTAGGAATCGTATTATCCGCCGTATTTTTGAAAAATTAGGCTACAGGGTGATGAAACTCGACAGGGTCTATTTCGCGGGACTGACCAAGAAAAAACTATCACGCGGAAAATGGCGCTATCTTACAGAACAAGAGGTGAATATGCTTCGAATGGGAGCATTTGATTAACGAACGGATTTCCCCAGGCGGGAGAGTTACCGTCGATAACAAATAAAACAACAACAATTCCTGTTCCCGTGCGGTTTCGTGCGGGAACAGGTTGAATATTTATTAGGCCAATTTAATCGTATGAAGGGTAGCATGATCGTTCTTCGAAGAGGTGTGATGAATGCGAATTGCCTGCGATATTGAAGTATATAGTTTATGAAACAACTAAAACGAACAAAAATTTCAGAAGCTTTAAAGCTTACAAATTTCGGTGAAGAAGTCAATGTGAAAGGGTGGGTGCGTACCCGCAGAGGAAACAAGAACGTCGGTTTTGTCGCTCTGAATGACGGATCCACGATTAATAATATTCAGATAGTTATTGATATAGCCAATTTTGATGAAGAATTACTTCGGCCTATTACCACAGGAGCCTGTATCAATGTAAACGGAGAATTGGTGGAGTCGCAGGGACAGGGACAGGCTGTGGAAATACACGCAACTGGGATAGAAGTGTACGGATCAGCCGATCCCGCTGTCTATCCGTTACAAAAGAAAGGACATTCATTGGAGTTCCTGCGTGAAATAGCGCATCTTCGTCCCCGCACTAATACTTTCGGAGCTATTTTCAGGATGAGGCACCATATGTCGTATGCTATCCATAAATATTTCAATGACAAGGGATTTTATTATTTCCATACGCCTATTATCACAGCCTCAGATGCAGAGGGAGCGGGTTCGATGTTCGAGGTATCTACCTTCGATATAGAAAATCCGCCGCGCACACAAGAGGGAAAGGTGGATTTCTCACAGGACTTTTTCGGACGCCAGACTAACCTGACTGTCTCCGGACAGCTTGAAGGAGAGTTGGGAGCTATGGCCCTGGGAGCAATTTATACATTTGGTCCCACCTTCCGTGCTGAGAATTCCAACACCCCCCGCCACCTGGCAGAGTTCTGGATGATTGAACCGGAAGTGGCTTTCTATGATATCCATGACAATATGGATCTGGCGGAAGATTTTTTAAAATATCTTATCCGCTATGCATTGGAGCATTGTAGGGAGGATATCGAGTTTTTGGCCAAGATGTACGATGAAGAACTGGTAGACCGTCTGAATTTCGTGGTGGAAAACGATTTTGTGCGCCTGACCTATACTGAAGGGGTAAAGATACTCGAAGAATCGGGGCAAAAGTTCGAATTTCCCGTACACTGGGGAACGGACCTGCAGTCGGAACATGAACGTTACCTTGTAGAGAAGCATTTCAAACGGCCGGTGATCCTGACCGATTATCCGAGGGAGATCAAATCGTTCTATATGAAGCAGAACGAAGACGGAAAAACCGTACGTGCGATGGATGTACTATTCCCGAAGATTGGTGAAATTATTGGCGGATCGGAACGTGAAGCGGATTATGATAAACTGATGAACAGGATAGAGGAGACCGGCATGCATACCGATCCAATCTGGTGGTACCTCGAAACGCGCAAGTTCGGTACTGCTCCTCACTCGGGTTTTGGCCTTGGGTTTGAACGGCTGATGTTGTTTATTACCGGCATGGCCAATATCCGCGACGTGATCCCGTTCCCCAGAACACCGAATAATGCTGATTTTTAAAGTGAGACGGTGGGAAAGTGGGATAGTGGGAAGGTTTGAATTCCCGAAAAATTTAGAGTAAGAAGAAAGTTAGATGAAGAATATACGCAATTTTTGTATTATTGCACATATAGACCACGGTAAAAGTACGCTGGCCGACCGTCTGCTGGAGTTCACCAAGACCGTAGAGGGAAAGGACCTGCAGGCGCAGGTGCTCGACAATATGGACTTGGAGAGGGAACGGGGCATCACGATCAAAAGCCATGCGATACAGATGGATTATGAATATCAAGGGGAGAAATATACCTTCAACCTGATCGATACGCCGGGGCATGTGGACTTCTCATACGAAGTGTCACGTTCCATTGCCGCCTGTGAAGGCGCTTTGCTGGTGGTCGATGCGGCACAGGGTATCCAGGCGCAGACCATATCGAATGTCTATATGGCCATCGAGCATGACCTGGAGATTATCCCCATCCTCAACAAGATCGACCTGGAGAGTGCCATGCCCGATGAGGTGGAAGATCAGATCGTCCAACTTCTCGGTGTTCCCCGTGAAGATATCATCCGGGCGAGCGGCAAGACAGGGATTGGTATCGAAGAGATCCTCCGTGCGATCATCGAACGGGTACCGGCTCCACAGGGAGATCCCGACGCACCGTTGCAGGCGCTTATCTTCGACTCTGTGTTCAATTCCTTCCGTGGTATCATCGCCTATTATAAGATCGTGAACGGTACCCTGCGGAAAGGAGATATGGTGAAATTCATCAATACAGGCAAAGAGTACGATGCCGACGAGGTGGGTATTCTGCGACTGAATATGATACCGAAAGAGGAGGTAGGCTGTGGCAATGTAGGCTATATCATATCCGGTATCAAGACATCGAAAGAGGTGAAGGTAGGAGATACCATCACCCATGTAAAACAGCCTGCATCGAAGGCAATCGAAGGGTTTGAAGAGGTGAAGCCGATGGTCTTTGCCGGCGTCTATCCCATCGAGAGCGAAGACTTTGAAAATCTCCGTTCATCCCTCGAAAAGTTGCAACTCAACGATGCATCGCTCACTTTCCAGCCCGAATCGTCGGTAGCGCTGGGTTTCGGCTTCCGGTGCGGTTTTCTTGGTCTCCTTCATATGGAGATCGTTCAGGAACGGTTGGAGCGGGAGTTCAATATGGATGTGATCACTACGGTTCCCAATGTTTCCTACAAGGTATACGACAAGAAAGGGAATATGAAAGAGGTGCACAATCCGGGTGGATTACCCGATCTCACGCTGATCGAAAGTATCGAAGAGCCTTTTATCCGTGCATCGGTCATCACCAACACCACCTATATAGGTCCTATCATGACACTCTGTCTCGGGAAGAGGGGAGTGCTGATCAAACAGGAATATGTTTCCGGCGACAGGGTAGAAATCATTTATGATTTGCCGCTCGGCGAGATCGTGATTGATTTCTATGATAAGTTGAAGAGCATTTCCAAGGGATATGCCTCGTTCGATTATCATATCCATGACTATCGCCCATCGAAGCTGGTAAAGCTGGATATATTGCTGAACGGAGAACAGGTGGATGCACTCTCCACGCTGACCCATATCGATAATGCCCAGAGTTTCGGGCGGCGAATGTGTGAGAAATTGAAAGAGCTGATTCCCCGTCAGCAGTTTGATATCGCTATCCAGGCAGCTATCGGGGCGAAGATTATTGCCCGCGAAACAGTGAAGGCTGTTCGGAAAGATGTAACTGCAAAATGCTACGGTGGTGATATCTCCCGTAAGCGTAAACTGCTCGAAAAGCAGAAAGAGGGAAAGAAACGAATGAAACAGGTCGGTAATGTGGAAGTTCCGCAGAAAGCATTCCTGGCAGTACTGAAACTGGATTAATGATTCTAATGTGCCAATGTGCCAATGAGAATAACGAGATTGATAAATCCTAAAAGTCTATAAGTCTTGGTTCTAAAAGTCTATAAATCTTGGTTCTATAAGTCTATAAATCTTGGTTCTATAAGTCTATAAGTCTATGAGTCTTGACTCTAATTTTTGAAATTATGAAAATAAAATTTTTACTTCCGCTATTCTTCCTGTTGGGAAGTGTATCGCTGGCTAACGCACAGTTTGTGAATGAGAAGCGTATCAGCGAATTGGATGCTGATTATATCCGGGTATGGTCGGATTCAGGACCGTTGTTAAGCTCGAAAATCACGGTGAGGGTCGATTATGGACAGGGTGGACGTATTCCCCAGATTACCGATAACCGCCGGAGGGTGGTCTCTTTTAATGGTATGATCGCCGTACTGAATATGTTGAGTAAAGAGGGTTTCGAATTGATAGAGGTGGTACGTGACTCAAAAGATGAGACAGAGATTTTCTATCTGAAACGCAAAGACAACAGTAAAAGGATATCCACTTCTAAAGTGGAAGAGACTTTTTCGGTCGAATAAAAGGAAGCCTTTAACCTCTTTATAAAAAGACTTCCGACTTAAAACAAAAGGTACACCATCGTCTGGGATGCCTTATAAACAAGTGTAAAAAAGCCACGTTATCGCGTGGCTTTTTTATAATACTATGTTGCCGATTATCGGAGAGTGATGACAGCCGTAGGATTGATACCTACCGAGGAGATCCTGTATTGTAACTTTCCTTCCTTATTAAAGCAGTATACTGTGCCCGGTGTGACATAATCGGTTTCGGAGATAAAGAATTCACCCGATTTCTCATCCACGGCAATGCTGTAGGGAAAGCTTGTTATTTTTGTATCGTCCTTTATAAAATTATCGGATTCAACTTTCTCTTCCAGACAATCATATACCGTTACCGTTTTGTCCGTGCCGTTGATGATATAGGCCTTGTTATTATATATCACAAAGCGGCCGGGAGATTTTACCGTACCAATAGTCTTCACTTCTTCGGTCTTACTGTCTATCCGTTTGAATGACGGCGCTTCAGGATTGTCCCCATAGGTTCCCATCAAGGCGATATACACATCACCCTGGCTGTCGACTCCCAGGTTGACCGGGTTTGAGCCGACTTCAATTTTCTTCTCTTCCTTGAAACTTTCTATATCGATGACCGATACCGTGTTGTCATAACTGAATCCGGAATTGGCGACGTATAGCTTGTTATTTTTAATGATGATGTCTTCGGGATTCATGCCTACCTTCACCGAGCCGTCGATTGCAAGGGAGACGGTATCGATACGGGTGACGGTTTGATCATACGAAGTCACGTATACCTTACCTTTATGGGAGACAACCTGCCGGGGTTCCTTTGCTTTTCCATCCTCCTTTTTCATATCAATCTGCCGGATGGATTTGCCGGTAGCCGCATCCAGTACTTCAATGGTGGAAGAGACATTGACAACTACATATATTTTGGAGCCATACTGGATCATATCGTTGCCTGTATCTCCCAGTCCCCTCTTGTTTACCGTCAGGAAATAATCTTTGTCCAGTTTCTTCTCCACCAGATCATACCGGGAAAGGGTACTATTATTCTCATTCCATTTTCCCTCGCTGAGGATCAGCAAGGCTTTCGTCGAACGAATTCCATCATCAATGGGATTATCATCATCGGAACAAGCCGAGATAAACAGCGTCGCGAGAAGCAACATGTACAAAAAGAGTTTTTTTCTATTCATTGTATATACTATTAAAATGTAAAAGATGCATTTATTCTGAAAGAGCGTCCCGGCATGGGGTAATTGCGTACGATTTCGTAATTCTTATCCAACAGGTTCAGCGCCTCCAGTTGCAGGTCGATACTGCCGAAACAGGTGGGGAAATCCCTCGAGACCGATAAGGCATGATCGCTGTATCCTTTCATCCGAAATTCTTTGCCATTGTAGTTATTGGAATATCTCTCACCGCTCCACAACAGCGTGTAGCCTACATCCAACCAAGGCAGTTGCAACACGGCCCGACCCGAGCCGGAATGGCGTGGCGTATAAGCTATCTGGTGCTTGTAGGTACTTTTTGACGGATCGCTCATGTCGAGTGCCGATTGAAATGTATAATTCCCGCCCAAAAATAGCTGAACCTGATCCTTCAGTGAGAAGATCCCCTCCGCGGAGAGATCCATGCCGGTGATGATTACCTTTCCCACGTTTACCATTGTCCATACGTGCAGGTTACTGCCGGGATAAGCCACGATCTTGTTTTTTACCTGATTGCGGTAAGCATCCAAGGTGACGCTAAAACGGGAATCGCTGTTGTTCTCCAATAGTGAAGCATAGGTGATACCGGCATTCAGCTGGTGGGTATCTTCGGGTTTCAGGTCGCGCGTACCTACGGCAGGGTAATAGAGATCGTTGAAAGTGGGCAGACGGAAGCTGTTTTTATAAAAGGCCCGTAGATGCAGATCGGTCTCAGCGAAAGGTTTTACCGAGATACTGAAATAAGGTGACAGCTTGCTCCTGTTGTCGGCTGCTTCACCATTCCGGGCAGATTCGAATGTATGGGTATATAGCAGGTTGGTCGTGGCCATCACCTGTTCACCTATCCATTTGGCCGCCATCACTGATCGTGAAGTGAGTCGGGTAGGGGTAGTAAAATTCTTCCGTTCGGCATGCATCGTGGCGGACGACAAATCGCTTGATGCCGAGAACGAGAGCCGTTCAAAAGCCCTATAAAGAACAGACACTCCTCCATAGGTCTCCTGTTGATTAAAAATATCCTCGTATTTTCCTCCGGCGCCTTGGTAGGCGGGATCGAGATAGCGCAGATAACCCCGGTTATATTTGGCATTGCCTTTCACTATCCATTTCCGGGAGAAGATATGCTCCATGTTTCCCTGGACGAAGAAAGTGCGGTCCCACAACCGCTGCTGCGAGTAATTCTTTGTATTGTAAAAGATGGTGGCACCCGGTAGCCCCCGTTCCGACTGGTAATAATAGGCACGCAGGTCGCCTTTGGTGTTGGCTGAGAAGTCGGCAAAAAGTGCTCCCTCAAGCCGGAGGTTGTCCACATCGGTATTATTCCTTCTTTCCAGGGAGGTGCTGTCACCCTTGTTCCCATAGTGCAACAGGTACGGATATTCGCCTTTCGACGTCAGCCACTCAGCGGCATAAGTGATTGCCAGCCTGTTGCTCAGTCGGATATTGGTGGACAGCGAAGGATTGAACAATCCGAACGAACCTGCTTTGACGGATGCTTTTCCGTTTATCCGTTCACCCTTGTCAAATTGGGGTTTTATGTTCTGGATCACGAGTGAGGAAGCCGAGGCGAAAGCGGTGGCCGGCATAAAGATTTGGTCGTTCTGACCGGTATATAGTGAAACCTGTTCCACGTTATCGAGAGAGAAGCGGCCTATATCGATCTGGCCGGTCTGTACGTTGGTAATAGTCACGCCATTGTAGGTCACTGCCGTATGATGAGCGCCGAGGCTCCGTACCGAGATGGTCTTTAATCCCCCGATACCGCCGTAGTCCTTGATGGTCACGCCCGAGAAATGCTTCACCGCATCCGACAACTGCAACGTGTGCAGGTAGCGGATCTGGTCCCCGGACAATATCTGCACTGGAGCCGAAGAACGGATCTCCCGGTTGTTATACCTCTCCGTGATCATCACTTCCGGTAGCTTCAGAGTGTCGATCGATTCCTGTGCATATACCCCATACGTAGAAACGACAATCGTAAGCAGTAAAAAAACAATCTTCCTATAAATCTTCATCAATACCTGTCGCATGACTCTCAGTCGCAATGATCCTTACCGAATGAGATTTGTTGGTATAATCAATCGACGATAAAAAATCTAAAAGGGGAATATGAAAATTTTCTTCGAATTCTTGTCAAGCTTTATTCCCCGAAAGCTATAAAACATTCTTGGAATTTCGGCAGGTCTTCTGACTTACTCCTGTGTCCGGACGCCTTCCCATTTCTTTTATCGAAACAGTGGCAATTGTGGTATTTGTCCGGCACGCAAGCGGAGCTTACAGCAGCGGGTCTGTTCAGGATTTTCACCTGATTCCCTTTTCATTCAGATAACAAGACTTTGTTATTGGAACACCAAAATTCAGTACAAAGATAGACTATTCTTTTGGATTTTATCCAATAAATTTTCCAAAACAGCCTCCTGTATAAGCGAAAGGCACGCCAATCACTTGGAATGCCTTTCTTGTCAAAATAATAAATTAATGTAGAGAGTTTATATCCCTTTCGGGAATAATTTTTATTTCTGCCCGGTGATATCCTATTGAGTTGAACTTTCGACGGCAGTTTGCATCCGGTATGTAATATCGGTAATATCGCCATTCTCGATCCGGTACAGTCGTTGGTTGGAGGTACTTTTGTTCAATCCTCCGAGCATTTCGACATAGGGGCCGGTTTTCACGAAATCGAAATAAGCCTTGCAGTTGTCGGGTATCCTGTCGTTTCCCGAGTACCATGCCGTTTTTATTTTTCCTCCACAACTTTCCCTGACAAAATACGCCAACTGATATAGTTGACCGGTATCGGCATCGCCACCCATAAAACATAAACAGGTGATTGCCTTCCCGTATGATTGCAGTAGACCGGCCAATGCAGACTCATTCAGCGCTGTACCTATATCCTGCTGCAAGTGGGGGCTGTGGCATCCCTTACAGCTGTATGGGCAGTTTGATAGGTTGATCGCCAGCGTTACTTCATCCGGGATTTCCTGAAAGACAATATCATAATCGACAAATTTCAACATGGAGACAGTTTGTTTGCTGAGGGCTTATCAAAGCCTTTTTTGATGTAAAACCTTTGTTGATGAACAGACTCCGATCCATCAATGAACCACCTTCTCTTTTTCCGATTCCAGTTTCCCGTAATAACGGATGGATGCTTCCGCCTGTCGGGGCATAGAGAAATTACTTACCCGTTTCAGGTAACCGATGATGCGGGTAAGATAATCCAGGTTCTTGGAAGCACATTTCGGGCACTGTTTCAGGTAGCGCTTATCGATATGGCCGCAATCGTTGCATACCGTATTGGGAATATTAAAGGTGAAGTAATTACATCCTTCAGTGGCTGCCACACGCAGCAATTGCCGGTATTGTGATTTCGAGAGATGTTCTTCGAGATTCATGTGGAGGGCCGAACCGCCGGTGAGGTGCTCGATGTAATCACGTCCGTGAAGGCGGAATTTATCAATTACATTGAGTGTGGTGTCTTCCACCCGGTAGAAGTAGCTGTTATAGCAATCGCGCGGAACAGAAAAGCCGTCTTCCTTGTCCCATTTGGCATGTTTCACACCCACGTTCTCGGCAGGAATCATCTCGCAGTTGAACATCAGCTCTTTCGTCCGGTATTTTTTGTTATACCTTTCTATAATACCCAAGATCTCCTGTACAAAATCCACATAACGGAGATTATGGTTAATCTCGATACCCATCGATTCGGCTGCTTCTACCAATCCGTTTATACCGATAGTCAGGTATTGGCGGCTGATATTGATAAATCCGGCATCAAACAGCGGTAGCATCCCCTTCTGCTGGAACATTTTCAGGTTTTCGTTATAGGCGGTTTGTACCTTGTGTGTCAGGTCGACCACCTCTTCGAGGAATACCGTGTAGGATTGTCCCGTACGTTTCGCGAACTGGATGCAACGATTCAGGTTGATGGTCAGCACGCTTTTCGAACCGGTGGAAACGCCTCCGGCACCGAGGGTGTAACTGAAGCCGTTGTCCTGTATCTCATTACGCAGGCGACAGCAGCTCGCCAGTGAATCGGCATTGTCGCTCATATAAGTAAAGAAGGAGTGTCCTTCGGCATACATCTCGGCAGTGAGATCACCATACTCTTTATCCATTACATCATCCTCCCTGGTCAGAAGTGCCATCGTCTCTACCGGAAATGTCAGCACGGTCTTGGTGCGTTCCTTGTTGAACCACTTCATAAAGCGTTTCTGGAGCCAGTTGAGTGATTCCCATTGGGGTGCTGTACCGTCGGGGAACTTAAATTCGCCAAAGATGCTTTCGAAATAGAACCTGTCGTAGTAGGAGATATTCCAGAAGACAGCCTGGAAATTACGTGCGCCCGTCGGCTGGTTGATGGAGTAGACAATCTGTTCGAAACAGTCGTTGATCACCTTGTCGAGGATACGTTGCCGTTTCGAGAGATCCACCACGTCTCCGCTTCTTGTGAAGTAGTCATCGCCATATTCCTTGCGGATAAAGTAATCCAGGTACATCAGGAACTCGGGTGTGGCGCAGGCACCGCTCAGCATGCTTGACACAATAAATACCATATTGACGAACCCGCCACAGAAGGATTTCAGGTTGGTTGGTGGGGTAGAGTTACCGCCGATAGTAAGGGTACCGTTCAGCAACCACGGGTACATGGTGATGCTGGCGCAGTAGTTGGCCAGGCTGGTTTCGTCGTTCTTGTAGATGAAATGCTGGTTCAGCAGGCTGATATATTTGTCCGCCAGTTCCTTCCCGTACATCTCTTTCAGCCGGTCGGTGATCATCCTGCGGTTCAGGTCGATAAAACTTTTCTTGGGTAGTTCACCGATCAACGTGGCAATATTCTTTTTCTCCACATTGGCATTGGCGTCAAATTTACTTCCTGTAGCGGCGTTTTGTGCATCGCAATAGTTTATCAGGAAGTTCAGGTTGTCGCGGATCTCACGGGTCTCGGTATGCTTCTGGCGGTAAAGCATATAAGATTTGGCCACGGCAAAATATTTCTCAGCCATCAATGCTGTTTCTACCTGGTTCTGGATCTCTTCCACACTCATCCCGTCGGAGATATGGAGTCGGGAGAGGATGGAGATGAAGTCATCCTCGGTGGCGAACGCACCTACCGACAGGAATGCTTTTGCGATAGCATTTTCAATTTTTTTAATGGAGAAGGGGACACGTTTACCGTCCCGTTTCACGATTTGTAGCACTAAGTTTCCCATACGAATATATTTTTTCAGTGTTTGAACTATTGTGTCAATACCGATACACTTTTTTCGATACGGGAGATGGTCGCCGGGAATGGACGATGAATTATTCTTCGTGAAGCTGGGTTGGCTTTTGATATAGAAAATCATCCAATTTCGACCCTCTTTTTACCCGAAAGAGATCAAAAAGTGCAGCATCTGGCAGGTCTTCTGACTTACTCTCCTTTTGCGCGTCCTTCCCGGCCATTTGTCACCCCTTTCACAGGAAAGGGTTTAACCAGTGGATATGAGTATTGCGCAAAGGTCCTTGATAAAGCTTACAGCAGCGGGAACTGTTGCCGACTTTCACGGCATTCCCTTTTCATTTTATTCGCAGCCGATTTTTAGTATGTGCGAACAAAAACCAAATGCAAAAACAAAGATAACTTATTCTATAAAATAAAATATAAAGTTTTCCAAAAAAGTTATCAACAATATTTATGATTTGTTTTAAATATCTGTATAATATATAGTTATATTTTATAAAGTGTAATTTACGTTGAAGAAAAAAAAGTGGAGTTTTCCTTTTTGATATTTTCTGTAAAAAATATTGCAAGACAATAGTTGAAACAACGTTTCAACTATTGTCTTGCAATGCCATTATCTTATTAAGGTTTAGTATATTTACCGTCTATCATATCCTGATAAGTAGGATTATACCCATTATTGTTTGTAACCCAATCAGCACCAGTTGCCAATGAACCAATTACATTTTTTAATCCACTATAATCTGTTAAAGCCTGATTGTTCTGAATCTGTATGGATCCTACTTTTATAAGAGCTGACAAGTCATCCAGGTTCTGTAGTTTTGTGTTTTGATATGCTGCTGTACTGTTATACCCTTTAATTGTAAACTTCCCATCCACACGGGTTAATTTGGGCATACCTATCTTTTCAAGGGAATAAGCGCCATACCCTGTAGGCATAGTGAAATTTCCCGACACTGTTTCAATTGCCGGCAATTCGTTATCCCATGTAGAACCGTTGCCCAAAATTTCTCCTGCCGATGTAAGGGCAGGTAGTTTAGTAGGAAATGATAGTTTCAATTGTCCGGTAACTTCTTTAAGATCTGGCAAGGTAAGTGTAGATGCCCCATGATACAAATCAGCATTCCCGCTCACTTTCTTCACACCCGTACATACAATATCCAATCCATAAGCCCCGTTACTCCAGAATCTTAATGATTTCACTTCATCCACACCCGTACACTCCACTTTTTTACAAGCCTCTATATATAATTCGTCCAAAGTAGAACCATCTCCTATAAGTTCGATTTCCTGTTGTTGCATATATTCCAATACAACATTTTTTACTTGTAAATTGCGGATATCCAGTTTTTCCAACGGCATTTGCCAAATTTCTATTTTGGATACATTTTTCAGGGAAGCAGGAAAAGTATTCGTATCAATATTTGCCATGCTTACATTTCTCATATACAGAATATTAACAGATTCCAGAGACGACAAACCTGTAAGATCTTTCAGTTTTGTGAAACCTAGTATTTCTAATCTTTCTACATTCGTCAAAGAATTCAAGCCAGAAAATCCGGATATTTTATCATTCCCATTAATAGACAGGGTTTTCCCCACTGATGCCAATTTCTCAAAACCCACCAAGGCCTCGGCATCCTTGCTGGCAGTAATGCTCATTGCACCGTCAACCTTAGTTAAGGCTCCCAATTGTAAATTATTGGCATTTGTAGGTAAATATACATCACTTGTTACTTCTTCCAACGAGGATAAATTTACATCTCCCGTCAACGAATAAATATATACCCTGCCTGTTGATAAACGTAATGAACCAAAATCTACAGACTCTGTGCTTGAAGCTGAAATATCCAATCCACCACATATTTCCAATAACGGAGCATTGATTGTTTTCAATGTAGCTGTTGAGCCTATATAAAAACGGTCTACCATCTTTGTTAAAGCGGGGAAATTCATCTCAGCCAGGATTTTGTTATCTGCAAACACTAAAGCATACATCTCTTTGAGCGAGGGCATATCCAGCTTTTTGAGATTTTTGGAATACCACACTCTGAATTCTCCTCCAATAGTCTTTAGAACAGGAGTTTTGAATGTATAAACCGAATCCACATTACAAGAAAGAGCTCCCCCTACAAACTCCAATAAAGGCAGGTCTATTATCTTGGCAGATGGGGCATTCAGGCTCAAGTCATTATTTACTTTTTTGAGAGACGGTAATGAAATCTGCTTCAAGCTGTCCATTTTATAGCTACGGTTGGTTCCGATACTAACTGAAGCCGCATTCTCAAGATTTTCCAATCCCTCCAGACTATTACCTCCAAAATAGGAACCGATATTTAAATTATATTTTACCGATGTCAAATGACTTAAGGATTTAAGCGATTTGATGGTATCGTCTACCACAGATGTACCGATATTCAACACTCCATCTACCATAGATACTCCCGATATGGCAAATTCTTCCACATCGGCTTGTGTCAATAAAGTTACATTCCCTTTAAAATTCAAATCCTGTTTTATGACAGTATATTTATATGTTTTTTGTGTACCGTTAAATGCTTTCACCGTAAATTCCATATCCTTTTCCCAATTGGTGACGGAAACAGGATCGGGAGTCACCGTCGCATTTTCGCTCACGGTTATTCGGGGTACAACCCCTGCCAGTGAGACGTTTTTCGAGACATAGATGATAATACTGTCTGCCGTGATTGTTGCATAATACTTTGCACCTCCTTGTTGTTCCAGCGCAAATGATGCAATAATGTTGTCGGAACCCTGAAAATCGGTGTCTTCTTCACTACATGCTGCCATTATAAAACCAACAAGTATGGCAAAAAGGGCTATTTTAAATTTATTCATCATATTTATTTTTAACCTGTTTCTTATTGATTAGTCCATTTTCCATTCAGTAAATCCTGATAAGTGGGATTATAAGCGTTACCCGTGGCTCTCCAGTTTTTATCGGTGATAGAATGAATGACATTTTTTAAACCGGTGTAATCCACTAATTTTTTCAGATTGGTCACCGCTATTGACTGTGCCGACTTGAGTGAAGAAAACATATTCAGATGTGTAAGCCCGTCATTGCTTCCCGATACGGAGAGCGCTCCACCTACGGTTTCCAGCTTAGCAAAGGTCACATGACTATCCGTCGTATCTTGAGCATAATAGCACTGAAACGTTAAACTTCCTGTTATTTTCTTTAAATCAGGGAAAAGCATTTTCTCATAATGCTGTACATACACATTACCGTTTACCTGCTCCAATCCCGCACACTCCAAATAGGGCGCCGATGTATAAGATGTGATTGCTCCTATCTCTTTTATCCCGGTTATTTTACAAGACAAGGCTGTACCGCTCAGATATAAGGTACCGGTCATCTTACCGGTTCCTTTTATTGAAATAGATTGGAAATCGGAAAGAGTCAAACCGCCTATTTCGGAAGCACCTAAATCCAACGTTTTTAAATTCGTTGGTTTTGATAACGAAAAATTCTGAGCTTTTTTCAATACGGGAAAAGCCAATTCGTTGATATTCTCAATTCCTGACAGCGTTATGTTGGCTGCTGTTTGCAGCAGGGAGAAATCCAACTCTTTTATTTTCAGGTTTGTAAAACTGATATTGCCCGTTTCTTCGAGTTTGGACATGTTCAATTTCACAAGATTACTTCCGGAAAGTGAAATGTTGCCTACTGTTTTTAATTTTGGCAGGTCGAGTGCCAACATATTATTATTGCTAATATTTATTGCACCCGTAACTTTTTGTAGCATCGGGAACCCCATGTTATAGGTGTAAAACGATAATGTCAAACTTCCTGCTTCCTCCAATTTTGGCAAAGTAAACATACTGATAAGGAAATTGGTGTTGTTTATTGTCAATGTACCGTCCACTTTTTTCAGGTTAGGGAAAGCCAGTGTGCAATACATCTGGGAGAGGTTACCAACTGTAAAATCTTTACCTACGATTTCCAAATTAGGGACTTCCAACTCATATACTGAACCGAAATTTGCAGAAAGATTAATTCTTTTCAGATTGGGCAGCACAATTTGAGTAATCTTATTCGAACTGTTTCTTTTAATACTTCCAACCTCTTCAAGGTTTTCCAACGTTAAATTCTCTCCATTATAACAGGAATTTATTGTGATATCATAATCAACTTTTTTTAGATTTCTAAAACCTTCTGTGGATGATATGGAATCCTGTCCCGACAAATTTCCAATGATCAAATTACCGGATATAACTGTAATACCCGAACCGGCAAAAGCATCCACTTCTTCCTGAGTTCTTAATACCACATCACCCGAATGATTGACTTCCCCGATTTTGGGAATATAGCGGTAAGTACGGCGGGTACCATTGTAAGACGTTACTACAAACTGCTGTTCTTCCAGCCAATTGCCGACTTCTTGCGGATTGGGAAAGATTTTAGCATTCTCACTTAACTCAATAGTTGCTTCCATGCCCTGGCTGTACACTCCGTTTTTAAAGTATACAATAACGCTGTCGCCTTCAAAAACACCGAAATATTTATCGTTTCCCTGTGTTATGGTAAACTGTTTTATGTAATTATCCGTACCTGAGAAGAGGTTGTCGTCTTCACTGCAAGCAAAAAAGCAAACAGTCAGGAGTATTATTAAAAGATGTTTTATTATTTTCATTTCTTACTTCATTTTAGCTGTTACTTATTTTTTAAATGTAAGTCGAAAGCCGCACTTGTCTCAGTGGAAACCTCCCCAAGAATTTTGGCATCTACATTCATTCCGGTATGGACTTTCACAAAGTCGATGTATTTCAGGTTTGCCGGCGTACCGTCGGCCTGTACCGCATCCTCGATATAAAAACCGGTTCGGGAGTTGACATTATCCACATATCCCCAATCGTATCCCGGATTCGTAATGATTCCACCTTCGTTCATGGTTGACTGCAAACAAGTACCGACGAATGTAACCCGGTCTCCCGGAACAAAATTGGGATATTTGGTGATACCTCCACTCAATGCGGAACCGGCTCCTGTATTACCCAGGTTATCCACCCAGAATATTTCGTTGCCTTTAGGACGGAAATAGGTGAGCGCATAACGGGCTATATGTTGTTTTGTACCGTACACGCTTCCTTTGAGTTCGTACCACATATCGTCGGGCAATCCATTACCGTTTTCGTCCTGCATAACATATATAATTCCCGGCTCACTCCATCCCACGAAAGCGTTTCCATTAATTTCAAGGTCGGCAACATCAGGAACATTATCCACGCTGTGGTCGAATCCCATAATCACGTATCCGCCAAATGCACCGAGCGAAAAACACCAACCGCCGGTATTCACTTTGATAGCATCAGTTGCTTTTTGTGTCTGTTGAACCTCAGTAGTTCCCACAGTAATCGATACAAATTGTCCCGGTGCCTGCACAAAACCGAAAGATTGATTGGTTACTACCATGCTCGTCGCTGTAGCCGGACGATAATAGGCACCTTCGGGCTTAACACACTCCACGTCAACTTCACCGCTTACAATTTTTTCCCCATCGGTTGCAGTGACCTTTATCTTGTATGTTTTTTGTTCAGCAGGTTTGAAAGTAAATATATCTTTTGTAACACCCGATTGTACGGCTCCGTCAACACTCCATTGATAAGTGGCTTTATCGCTTATGATCACCTTTACGGGAGCTAATACCAAACTGCGTCCGAAGGGCACGCTAAGGCGAACCTTGCGGTTTTCCGCAGTACGGTATTTTCCGTCATCGAAAAAGAGTGCCGGTTCGGGTTTTATTAACAAGACAACACTGGTAGCCGCCATCACAATACCGTCTTCGTTGGTTGCCGATAAAATCAGCTGATAGCTGGCAACTTCATTTTGATTGAATTTCAAAACAGGATCTTTTCCTATCACTTTACCGTTTAACAACCACTCGTAAGTTACACCTTCGGGATTTTCTATTTCAGGTGCTATTTCCACATCTTCATTCACAAAACCGGCAAAAGATTGCTTTAAATTAATCTGAGGCGGCAGTTTATCGAGGACAGAAATTTTCACTTGCTTTTCGTCAAATCCATTCTCGGCATCGACACGAAAAGTGATAAAATACTCTCCTTGTTTGTCTGTTGAAAATTCATACGTTTTATCCGTTGAGATAATTTTGCCGTCTAATTTCCATGAATAAACGGGATTAACAGCATTTTCAACAACAGGCTCCAGTGTAATTGATTTACCGGCCTTTACTTTGTATTCTCCAGTTTCGGAGGAGAATGAGACCTGCGGTTTTACCAGTTCGGCAGGATCATCATCCGAACAGGAGAAAAAGGCAGTGAGGCATACGAAAAGCCACAATACATTTCTTAATTTGAAAAAATAGTTCATAAACTGATTTATTTTATTGATAGATAAATACTTTCTTAAAGTAATATGATTTAATATGTAGCAATAGTGACAAAAAGGATTGAATTAATCCAATACCAGGCTTGTTAGTCGTTTTTTGGTAAATGCCATACTTGAGGGTATATCTCCCGTCACCACCGACCATTTACGTTTACCATTCCGGTCGAAACAATACAATACGCCCGGACTGACATAATCTCTCGCGTCGGTTATGTATATATCCCATGTTTCAGGATGGATGGCAAGACCATAAGGAACAACGATCTGCTTATCGGTTCCATCGGTAATAAAGTTGCGGGATACCACGGTTTGGGTTTTCGTATTGACAATGGCGTAGGTAATGGTATTCTTCTGTGTTATATGGCTCCATTCCACGCTGTACATATAGATGGAATCACCCATTGCCGTCATTTCGGAGCAGGGCAGGTTCATCACCTTGCTGACCAGATCGTTTTTGCCGATAATATAAGTGTTGGAAGAGATGGTCTTGTAATCACCGCGCGAACTGGCATAGATATTGCCGTCGCTGTCTAATTCGAGGCGATGGAGATTGATGCCGACAGTTATCTTCTTTATTTCCTCGAATCTATCCAGATCTATCGCCGATACCGTATTGTCGTAATTAGGAACACGATAGCCTCCCGAATTGGCTACATAAAGCTTGTTATCCCTGATTACCATCTCTTCGGGTTGATATCCTACGGTCACTCTTCCGACTTCCCGCATGGTGGTCGTATCGATCTTTACAACACAACCAAGTGGCGCATCCGGTTCGATCTTTACCGGACCATTATATGAGCTCACATAGGCATATCCCTTGTCAAAAGTAATATAACGGCAGTTGGGAATGGTCAATGAATTGACATGTCTCGCCGTGTTGACATCCATCACTTCCACATATCCGGAAACATTGATGACTGCATAGAGTTTACTCCCGTAAATCTGAATATCGTTGCCAACGTCTCCCAATTCATGGGCAATATTTGGATTAAGATAGGGATAGATGTTCTGGCAATACTTACCGGTTTTCCGGTCGAAATAATCAATGGAGGCTTTGTTGGATCCCATATTGGCTTCATTCAGTAAGAAGAAACCTTTGATTCGATCATTTCCGACAATATTCGGATCTCCTTCTGTAACGGTCGAATCATTCTCCGGTACAACCGGTTCAAGAGGTGTTATAACCGGCGGGAGTATTTGTTCCTCTTCTCCACGGCAGGAAGCAAAGAGAACTGTCCCGACAATCAGCAACAGGAATAAAAATTTGAATGTATTCTGCGTCATATCGTAATATTGAATATAAATTTCACATTTGTCCCCGGCATCGGATAGTTCAACACCACATCGTATGCCTGATTAAAGAGGTTGTTCACTTCCAGTGTCGCTTTCATAGCTGCATTATTCCATCGGAATGATCTTCCAAACCCTAAATCACTTGTATACCAGGGTTGTAATCCATTGCGCGGGATATTGGCGCTCCCGGTAAACCGTTCTCCGGTATAAATAAAACTATAGGTCAGGCTCCAAAATCGGTAAGTTGAGCTTATAATTGCCGATCCGCTATGTGTCGGGATATAAGCGATTTGCCCCTTATAGGTGATTGTGTCACTCTCTACACTTATTGGTGTGTAATCCTGCGCTTTCTGCCATGTATATGTCAGTTGCGTATCAACAGTCAGGTCTTTACTAAGCCTGTTTGTTGTCGAGAGTGATATATCTGTTCCTTTTATCTTTACGAATCCCACATTCATCATCGTCCACCGGAAATTCACCCCGCCGGGTACGGCCAGCAGTTTATCGGTCACCTCATTATAATAGGTGTCCACCTGTCCTTGCAGATAAAATGATGGGGTAATATTTTTAGAATATACCATGCCGACATTGTATTGTTTCGTGAATTCCGGTTTCAGGTAGGATGAAAGGCTTCCCATATATGCCAAATGCATCTCTGCAAATGTCGGCATCCGGAATATATCCTTATAAAAAGCCCTCAGGAAAAGTTCATTATCTTCAAACGGTTGCCATGAAGCCATCACGGTAGGCGTTATTTTTCTCCAGTCCCGCTGAATATCCTGTTTATGTTCGCGGGTCGTTTCATGTACAAGATTTCCTAAAAGACTTGCCTGTATTTGCAATCTGCGAAGATCAAATGAAGTGGCTGCCGCGATCCAACCCGACCACCGTTGCGGATAGATAAATTCAGTTATATCCGAATTCATTTTATTCCATTGAAAATCTGCAGAGGTATTGGCTGTCCAGAAGGATAGAATTTCGAACAGATTGGCCGACGAGATATAAAAATCATGCAGCGTATACTTGTTGCGCAGCTTTTGTATCAAGGTATCGGATTCATAATAAAGGTAATCGTAGGCGTACTTTCCCGATAATTTGGCCGAATAGAAGTCGGTGATACGTTTTCTTACGGATGTTTGCAAGAAGATATTCCGGTCTTTTTGGCGGTCTTCATGTTTGAACCGTCCCGGTTCTTCCTTGACGATAGCACCCGGATATCCCCGTTCCGAAGTATAAAAATAGAGACGGGTTTTCCATTCTCCATCCTTTATCTTACCGAAAAGTGCCTGTTCCAACCTGAACAATTGGATATCACCATTTTGCCGGACAGCGGTTGTGTCATATCCGCCCCAGTCATCTGATTTATTGTCTACTTTATATCTGAATTTGTATTTTCCCGAAGAGTTGGTATAATCCAGATTAAGTGAAGAGGATACTTTATTCGAAAGTTTTTGTTCTAAATAAATTGAAGGGTTAATTAGACCAAAAGATCCCGTTTTGAAGGTAAATTTGAGATTCCGGTTTTTTTTACTTTCGAATGCAGGGATTCTGGTATCCATATAGATAGAGCTGGCAGAGGCATAATCTTTGGCCGGCTGAAATATGGCACTTTTCTGACCGTTATAAAGTGAAACGGCTTCGATGTTATCAAGGGAATAGCGACCCAAATCAACTACGCCGTTTTGCGGGTTGTCAATCTCTATGCCGTCATAGAATACCCCTACATGCTGGCTTCCCATACTTCTCACATTCACTGTCTTGAGTCCACCGATCCCTCCGTAATCCTTGAGTTGCACACCTGAGAAATAACGCAGTGCATCGGCTACCGAGTGGGCGCTCAGATTCTCCAGGAGTTGCCCCGAAAGGGTTTGTACCGGAATCACATCCATTTGAATCCGTCGTGCCGACACGACGAATTCTTCCAACGAATAGGTGGTAATGGAGTCGGTATCTTGCCCGGCGACCGGATTGAACGCAAAAAGAACAATGGCAACAAAACCGATTCTGACTATAGTGAAAAACTTCATTTCGCCGATTATTATTTGCTAATAAACAGCTTTGCGCGAAAAGTGCACACATGAAGAGGTTACATTCTTCCGGAATATAAAATGATCACGAATGGATAAAGGAATGATTCCTCTCGATGTTGTAAGCTCTAATCCCCGAAAGCTATAAAACATATTTTAATTCTGGCAGGTCTTCTGACTTACTCCCGTGTCCGGACGCCTTCCCATTCCTGTTTATCGGAACAGTGGCATTGAGGTATTTGTCCGGCACGTAAGCGGAGCTTACAGCAGCGGGTCTGTTCAGGATTTACACCTGATTCCCTTTTCATCATTCATTTCGAAGCCGTTGAAATGAATAACACCAAAACTGAGTACAAAGGTAGGGTATTCTTTTGAATACGAAAATTTTTATAGCGGAATATTCCCGTGTTTTTTTGGCGGATTGGTCTCCGTCTTATTGGCTGTCATTTCCAATGCCTGGATGAGTTTGTAGCGGGTATCTTTCGGCAGGATAATCTCATCGATATATCCTTTTTCTGCAGCCCGGTATGGATTGGAAAACAGTTCGGTGTATTCGTTCAGCGCGTTCTGGCGTTCCTCTTCATTGGAGGAACGATAGAGCACGTTCACCGCACCTGCGGCACCCATCACCGCGATTTCCGCATTCGGATAGGCCAGGTTAACGTCTGCTCCCGTCTCTTTGGACGACATCACGATATAGGCACCGCCATAGGCTTTACGGGTAATCAGCGTTATTTTCGGGACGGTGGCTTCCACATAAGCGAAGACGATCTTGGCTCCGTGCCGGATGATACCGCTGTGCTCCTGGTCACGTCCGGGAAGGAAGCCCGGCACATCCTCAAAGGTAATGATCGGTATATCGAAGCAGTCGCAGAAACGGATAAACCGTGCTGCTTTGTCGGACGCATCGATATCCAGTACGCCGGCGAGGTAAGCCGGTTGATTGGCCACGATACCGACCGAACGGCCGCCCATGCGGGCAAATCCCACTATGATATTCTGCGCGAATTGCGGCATGATCTCGAAGAAGTAATTCTCATCCACCACCTCTTCAATCAGTTCTTTCATATTATAGGGGATATTGGGATCATCGGGGATGAGCTTCTGTAGTTCGGGGGATTCCCGGTTAATGCTATCGTTGGTAGGCACTACCGGAGGATCTTCCATATTGTTGGAAGGGAGAAAACTCAGCAATTCGCGGATCATCATCAGTGTTTCCTCCTCATCTTCGCCCACAAAATGTGCCACCCCGCTTTTGGATGCATGGGTATTTGCCCCTCCCAGCTCTTCCTTGGTCAACTCTTCGTGTGTGACCGTTTTGACTACATCCGGGCCGGTGACAAACATATAACTTTTTTCCTTCACCATAAAGATGAAATCGGTAAGGGCAGGGGAATAGCACGCACCACCGGCACATGGCCCCAGGATAGCGGAGATCTGGGGCACCACACCCGAAGCCTTGATATTCTGATAGAAGATATCGGAATAACCGCTAAGGGCGACCACTCCTTCCTGGATACGGGCTCCGCCCGAATCGTTCAATGCGACGATAGGAGCACCGTTCTTCATTGCCAGCTTCTGTACTTTGACAATCTTATTGGCATTGGTACGGCTCAGTGAACCACCGAATACCGTGAAATCGTAGGCGTAGACATATACCAGTCGCCCGTCTATTTTTCCGTAACCGGCCACTACACCGTCGCCATCAATCCGTTTGTTTTGCATGCCGTAGTTGTGGCATTCGTGAACCACAAATTTATCGATTTCGACAAACGTATTGTCATCCAACAACATGTCTATCCTCTCACGGGCAGTTTGTTTACCGGCTTGCTTCTGTTTTTCGATTGCCTTTTCCCCGCCACCCAATTCGGCAGCTTTATTCTTTTCCTCGAAGGCCTGATATATTTCTTCTAATGTCATCATTGCTGTTTTTAGTTGGTTTTAAAGGATATCAGTAATTGACCACGCGCCACGGAATCGCCTTCTCCTACGTGGATCTTCTCCACGATGGCATTCTGGGCGGCCGTGTAGGTGCTCTGCATCTTCATGGCTTCCACCACGATGAGCGGATCGCCCTGCTTTACCTCCATCCCTTCCGAGACCATTACTTTTATGATCTTTCCCGGCATTGGGGAGGTAATGGTTTCCTGCACCTCTTCCTCTGCAGATCTTCGTCCTCTTAAATATTTCTTCTGGGGATTGGAGAGTTCGATATCGAAATATCGGAAATTTGTCGTAATCGTATATTTACCTTCCGAATGACGTACCGATTCGGCATTGTAGGATCTTCCTTCGTGGAGGATAGAGCAGAATCCGTTCTCCGACATCACCACGTCGATATCGTATATCTTCCCGTCCAGTGAGATCTCGACCCTGTTTCCATCTTTGGAGATCAGCTCCACCTCACAGGTCCTGTTGTCTATTTTTGCTTTCATATCTATTCCTCCTTATATCCTCAAAACGCCCTTTTGTTTGCCGAACGCACGCCACCGGCTTATAGGAAGGTTATCGGCGGGTGATGAAGAAGGCGCATCGTTGTTATTTACTATATAATCGATATAGGCAGCGATGATGGCCATATCTTCAATTTCATTGTCGTTGACGGTAGATTCCTGCAACTTCTTGCTGTTGTCCTCGATAAAGTGCGTGGTATAATTCCCTTTTACGAAGTCACGCGTATCCATGATACGTCGCAGGTAATCGATATTGGTCTTTACCCCTGTGATCTTGTATTCATATAGCACGCGGCGCATCCGTTCCAGTGCATAGACGCGGCTGGTTGCCCAGACGATCAGCTTGCCGAGCATCGAGTCGTAATAAACCGGAATTTCGTAACCGTCATAGATAAAACTATCCACCCGCACACCTATCCCTTCAGGGGTCTGGATATGTCGGATGATACCGGGAGACGGAGCGAAGTTGTTTTCCGGGTCTTCGGCACATATACGGCATTCGATGGCATGTCCGCGCTGGTGCAGTTGTTTTTGTCGTAAACGGAGCCTTTTCCCATTGGCAATATGTATCTGTTCTTTTACAAGATCCACGCCCAGCACTTCTTCGGTAATGGGATGCTCTACCTGCAGACGGGTATTCATCTCCAGAAAATAGAAGTTCATCTCTCCATCCACCAGAAACTCAATGGTGCCGGCACCTACGTACCCGATGGATTTGGCAGCCTTTACGGCGATAGCGCCCATTGCCAGACGGGTTTTGTCATCGATAAAAGGGGAGGGGCTTTCCTCTACGATCTTCTGGTGACGACGCTGTACCGAACATTCGCGGTCGAACAGGTGTATCACGTTCCCATGCGAATCGCCTAAAAACTGTATCTCGATATGGTGGGGCGATTCGATATACTTTTCGATATAGACCGAATCGTTCCCGAACGAAGCCCTTGCTTCCGATTTGGCAGAGTCATAGGCTGCCTGTAGCTGCTTCTCTTCATATACTAAACGCATACCTTTTCCGCCTCCGCCCGCTGTTGCTTTGATAATCACGGGAAACCCTATTTTCCGGCAGACACGGAACAGATCCCTCGGCTTCAGGTCTTCCGATGTCCCGGGTACGACAGGAACTTTGGCTTTTATCATTGTACGACGTGCCGATATCTTATCGCCCATCGCCTCTATGCTCTCAGCCGAGGGCCCGATAAAGATGATGCCTTCTTCTTTACAGCGGCGTGCAAAATCGGCGTTTTCACTCAGGAACCCATAACCGGGATGAATGGCGTCCGCCTTGAACTGTTTCGCTGTTTTGATGATCTTATCGGCATTCAGATAACTCTCTTGCGAAGAGGCCAGGCCGATGCATACCGCTTCATCGGCATAAGAGACATGCTTTGAAGTACGGTCAGCCTCAGAATAGACAGCCACAGTACGAATGCCCATCTCCTTACAGGTACGCATCACACGTACGGCAATCTCGCCCCGGTTGGCTATCAAAATTTTTTGTATCATTGTTGTATAAATGGAGTTAAACCTTACAATCTTTCAGAATCAAGAATCAGCAACCGAGACTTTTAGACTCGGAAATAAAAACTAGCTGTGCCAATTGAAAAACAATAATCCCCCTAACTCTTAATTCTCGTTATCTCTAATGGAGTATAGTTCAAACAAACTTTTACTCTATTTGTTCTCATTTTAACGCTACTTGTGCATTGTGGGTGGTTCACGAAAAATGCATAAGCTCTCTATTTAGGCCGCACATTCACCTTTATATGAACAAAAGAATCAGTATCTGCGCCGAAATCACACGGAAGAACATTGTCAGTGGATAGACAGTAGAGTAGGCTACTGCCGGGGCATCATTTTCCGATATGGAATTGGAATAGGCCAGTGCCGGTGGATCGGTCATGCTTCCTGACAGTAATCCTATCAAAGTGAAATAATCCATACCGAATATTTTTTTACCGATAATTCCGGTGATCAACAGTGGCAGCGTGGTGATTACAAAACCGCAGGCAACCCACAACAGTCCGTCTGCGGAAATGGCTGTCTCCACAAATTTTCCTCCTGCAGCAAGTCCCACGCTTGCCAGGAAAAGTGAAATACCGATTTCCCTTAACATCAGGTTGGCACTCAGGGTCGTGTAAGTGATCAGCCCGATCTTATAGCCAAACCGCCCCAGAAGGATGGCCACGACCAGCGGACCACCGGCCAGGCCTAACCTGACCGGCATCGGGATACCGGGGATGGCGAAAGGAATACTCCCAGCCAGTACTCCCAACACGATTCCTATGAAAATGGTAGTGACATTGGGATGATCCAACCGTTTCAGGGTATTACCCAGCAGGTCTTCCACCTTTTTGATGGCATCCGCTTCGCCTACTACCGTCACCTTGTCGCCTACCTGCAGCACCAGATCCGGCGTAGCCAACAGATCAATACCTGCACGATGGACACGCGTGATATTGGTGCCCAGGATGGAGCGCAGATGCAGGTCGCCCACCGTTTTTCCGTTGATGTTGTTCTGGGTGATGACGATCCGGCGTGATATCAGTATCTTATCCGATTCTTTCCAGTCGAGTTCAGTTAATTCTCCCAGGAATGCAGTGACCGCTTCGGCTGCCGCACTGGAGGTGATCACAAAAAGGATATCCCCCTGTTTCAATAGGGTGTTTCCGAGAGGAACCGAGAAGTTCCCTTCCCGCATCATCCGCGATACGATAAAACTTCGTTCGACCAGCCGTTTGATATCGTGCAGTTTTTTTCCGTCGAAATGTTTATTCATCAGTCTGATGGTCAGGAATTCAATCTTTTCTGATTGTGCATCATTGGTTTCCTTGATCCTTTGATTTTCTTTCTTCAGGTCGATCCTGAAAACAAGCCGGATTACGATTAGTGATAAGATGATGCCTGTCACCCCCAAGGGATATGCTACGGCGTATCCCAAAGCTATCTGGGGAGCTTCGCCGATCACGCCCGACTCCGACAACTGCCGCAGGGTCTCCTGTGCCGCCCCAAGACCGGGCGTATTGGTGACAGCCCCTGACAGGATACCGACCATCATCGGCATCGATACACTTCCATCCAGGATATAATAGAGTCCGATTGCGACCCCCACACCGAGTAATACCACCGATACAGCCAGCAGATTCATCTTCATCCCTCCTTTTTTGAAGGAGGAGAAAAAACCGGGACCTACTTGCAGTCCGATGGAAAAGATAAACAGTATCAGTCCGAACTCCCGGATGAAATGCACGATTTCATGGTTTGCGTCAAATCCCAGATGTCCCACAAACAAACCTACGAATAATACGAATGTCACTCCCAGTGAAATACCGAATATTTTGATTTTCCCCAACGCTATTCCCCCGGAAATAATCAACGCGTACAAGAGGATGGTATGGGCAATACCCTCCTCGAAAAGAAGCGAATGAAACCACTCCATAGATTTTTAATAATTCAAAGTTAATCTCGTGCCTGTTCTTCCCGCATTTGCCGGGCTGCTTTCACCATCGTGATCAGCGACTCTTCCGTCTCTTTCCAGCCTCGTGTTTTCAATCCACAGTCGGGGTTGACCCATAGCTGCTCCTGTGGAATAACCCGGGCAGCTTTCCTGAGCAAATCTACAATCTCTTCTACACCTGGTACCCGTGGTGAGTGGATATCATATACACCGGGACCGATATCGTTCGGATAGCTGAAGCGGACAAAGGCATCCAGTAGTTCCATCTGCGAACGGGAACATTCGATGGTAATCACGTCGGCATCCATAAGGGCGATATGTTCGATGATATCGTTGAATTCGGAGTAACACATATGTGTATGGATCTGGGTTTTGTCTTCCACACCCGTCGAAGCAATACAGAACGCCTTTACCGCCCAATCCAGATAGTCTTTCCAGTCGTTTTTCCGGATCGGCAACCCTTCCCTAATTGCTGGCTCGTCGATTTGGATGACCCTGATGCCGGCCTGTTCGAGGTCGCGCACTTCATCACGGATGGCCAATGCTATCTGCAGGCAGGTCTTGGAACGTTCCTGGTCATTTCTTACAAACGACCACTGCAGGATCGTGACCGGCCCGGTGAGCATCCCTTTCACCGGTCTGGACGTAATCGACTGCGCATAATTTGTCCAATAGAGAGTCATAGGGTGGGAGCGGGACACGTCGCCGTATATAACGGGCGGTTTCACACACCGTGAACCGTAACTCTGTACCCAACCGTTTTGCGTAAAGACGAAGCCATCGAGTTGCTCGCCGAAATACTCCACCATGTCGTTCCGTTCGAATTCACCATGTACCAGTACATCCAGGCCGATCCTTTCCTGCCATTCGATGGTCCTCCTGGTCTCTGCTTTCAGCAATAGGTCATATTCTTCTGCCGACAGTTCTCCTTTTTTGAATTTTGCCCGCCAGGAGCGTACCTCTTTTGTCTGCGGGAAAGAACCGATGGTGGTAGTAGGATAGGAGGGGAGGTGTAACACCTGCTGCTGTATACTTTTCCTTTCTGAAAACGGACTTTTCCGTTTGGTATCATCGTCCGGTACGGTAGCGCATCGTTCTTCTACTCTTTTGTTGTGAATCAGCGAAGAGGTACCTTTATCATTCATTACCCGCCTGTTCGTTTCCAAAGCATCCCTAACGGATGGATCTCCTTTCGCCAGCTTCTTTAACAGGGCCAGTTCTTCCACTTTCTGCCGGGCGAAGGCCATCCACTGTTTTATTTCGGGGGTAAGAGCCTTTTCGTTCGCTTCCAGATCAAGGTCGTACGGTACGTGCAGGAACGACGATGAACCGGCGATCATCACCCGTCCTTCCCCGAGTTTGTTGATCGCTTTGCCGATCATGGTCAATGACTGGTCGAAATCGTTTTTCCAGATATTGCGACCGTCCACCACACCTAATGAAAGGATCTTGTCCTCCGGGAGTTGTGACAATACATCATCCAGTTGAAACGGTGCACGTACCAAGTCGATATGCAGCGCATCCACCGGTAATTGTACTGCCAGTGCGGTGTTATCCCTTAATCCTTCAAAATAGGTTACAATCAACAATTTTAGACCGGGACAGGCTTTCCGTATGGCTGAGTAAGCTTCGGTATATGCCCTTTTTGTTTGTTCGTCGATATCCGTCGTCAGGAAAGGCTCGTCGAGTTGCACCCATGCCGCTCCTGCTTCTTCTAATTCTTTGAGCATTTCGATATATATGGGCAGCAACCGATCTAACAAATCGGTTCGATGGAATCCCTCTTCTTTTTCCTTACCTGATAAGAGATAGGAGACAGGACCCAGTAATACCGGCTTGGTTTCGATGCCCTGTGCTTTCCCTTCCCGGTACTCTTCAAGCGCCTTATTGTAAAACAGGGAGAAGTGTTGAGTTTTGGTAAATTCGGGAACAATATAGTGATAATTGGTGTCGAACCATTTGGTCATTTCCATCGCAGTGATATCCATGCCATCCCGCTGGTAACCGCGCGCCATGGCAAAATAAAGTGCCAGCCTGTCGTTTTGCAGTGAAGCATAACGGGGAGGGATGGCGCCAATCGTTAGTGTAGTATCCAGTACCTGATCGTAGAAAGAGAAGTCGTTTGAAGGGATAAGGTCTATGCCCGCCTTTTTCTGCAACGTCCAATTTTGCTGTCTGATTGCTGCTCCGGTTTTCAGTAGTTCATTTTCGGTGATATTACCTGCCCAGAAGCTTTCGCAGGCTTTTTTCAGTTCGCGCCGGTTACCGATCCGCGGGTAACCAAGAATGTTAGTTTGCATCGCTTTTAACTTTTTAAAGTGAATAACCCATGAAGCTAAAAGCTCTTTTCCGAACTTTCGCAATGCAACGACCGATAAAAAGGATGGAGTAAAGCAGGGATATTTCTTCCCTTATACACAGGGAGAAACGAATGAGCCTGACCATATACTTTTATCGCGAAGCATTGTCAATCCGAATTAAGGCAGGTCTCCTGACTTGCACGATTTCCGCCATCCTTCCCATCCCGATCTGTCGGGGCAGTGGATATTTAACAGGCGGAAACATTGACCGTGCTTACAGTTGCGCGACAGTCCACGATTTTCACGTGGTTCCCTATTATCCCTTTTTAGGGGGCACCTTACTGGTTGAAGAAATGATAAAAAGAACTTTTACGCGTCAAAGATAGGGAAAAATAGATGAATAACATCAAATCTCCATCTCCAATTCTTTTTTCATGTTGAAATCATCGTCGTGAAGATGTACCACCTCAAGGGTCTTTTCGTAATTGGTCGATTTTTTGGAGAAGAAATCGTGTTGTGTTGTTTCCACATTCAGACCGTTCAATACGATCGGGTTCACTTCATTGATTTCGTAACGCGGTTCGAAGCCGAGGTTCATCAACGCCTTGTTACCGTTGTACCGGATATATTCCTTTACTTCGGCTCCGAGGCCTACATCGCTGTAAACATGATCAGTATACTTCATCTCGTTGTCATAAAGTATATCCATCAGGGAGAGTAGTTCGGCTTTCAGTTTTTCCTTTTTCTTTTCGTTGAAAGTGTTGAAAATCTCCTGTGCAAGCAACCCTACAAATACTCCGTGGATCGATTCGTCGGCGATGATTTTTTTTATGATATCGCAACTGGCCACCATCTGTCCTTGCCCGGCCAACCATAAGGGAAGGAAGAAACCGCTGTAGAAGAGGAATGTTTCAAGCATCACCGAAGCGACCAATGCCATGTATATCTCTTCCTGGGATACATTATCCTTGTCGAGTTTCCGGTAATAGCTGTCGATGGTTTTAGCTTTGAATTGTAGCTGCTCGTTAGTGGATGCCCATTCGAAAATAGCATCAATCTCGGTGGTAGAAGCCACGGTGGTGAAGATGGTCGAATAGGATTTGGCATGGATAGCTTCCATCATACACATATAGGAAAGTACCGACTTGTTTTGCAATCCCTCGATATTATCGATCACTTTGGGCATGCCGGTATGGCTCTGCAGGGTGTCGAGCAGAGTCAGTCCTCCCAATGCTTTTTTATAGGCTTCACGCAGTTCGGGTGAAAGCGATTTCCAGGAGTCGATATCTTTCGAGGGGATATATTCGGTATCGATCCAGAACTGTTTCAGGTTTTGTTCCCAGAACATCTCCACGTAGTCATTCTCGGGAGTATTCCAGTTGACGGCTTTAAATTGTTTCATTATGAATAAATATTAGAGCCAAGAATCAAGAGCCAAGACACAAGACTTTTCATTCCTATTGTTAGGATGCAAGGGGTCTTTACTAATTAATGCTGGCCGTTGATTTATGCTTGTTTTTTATAATTGTTGTTTTTATTTTGTGAACACTTTTGGAATATGTATCCGACTGGTCACAAAATATCATTTGTCGAACGATTTGGTCGAGTACATACTACTGATAGTTATACCGAGCAGGAGATACAGTCTTCAACTGTTGTTTTCCTTGTCCGCGTATAATACAATGATTTCAATCCCGCTTTATGGGCGTAGATATAATACCGTGCCAGATCGCGGGTAGTATGACTGCTCTTGGTATGTAGTATGGTCGATATACCCTGGTCCACATGACGCTGGATCACCGAGATCAGCCTTATCACTTTCATCTGGTCCATATCATACGCCGACTTGTAAAAAAAGTAATTGTCATTGGTGAGGTAAGGCATCGGATAAAATGATGTACTATCGCCATATTCACGTACCTCAATCGTATCCACTACAGGCATTACCGAAGCGGTAGAACTCATAATGTAAGAGGTCGATTGGTTGGGTGCTATTGCCAACCGGTAGGCATGATACAGGCCGTGTTGCATCACCTGTTCCTTCAGGTTGTTCCACTCTTCGATTCCCGGGATTTCAATTCCTTCAAACAACGCTTTCACCTTATCGGTTTTAGGCAGATAATCCTTTTCGGTATACTTATCGAAATAGGTTCCTTTGGCATATTCCGATTTATCGAAATCCTTGAAGATAATTCCTTTTTCACGGGCTATCTCCATGGAACGCTCCAGCGAGTAGAAATTCATCATCATGAAAAAGACGTTGCAGAAGTCGAGTGCTTCGGTACTTTCGTACGAGATAAAATTCTTGGCAAACAACCCGTGCAGATTCATCGCTCCCAATCCTACGCTGTGCAGCTCCTCGTTGGCCTTTTTGATGGAAGGGACAATATCGATATTGGAGATATCCGAAACGACCGTCAGCGAGCTGATGGCAGTTTTCACCGCTTCCTTGATCCGTTTGTTATCCATTACGGTCACGATATTCAGCGACCCTAGATTACAGGAAATACCCCGGCGGATCACATCCTCCTCGTAATAATCGTTGATCTCCGATACTTCCGACAACTGCATGATCTCGGTGCAGAGGTTGGAGAATTTCACTTCACCGATATCTTTCAGCGCGTGCTCGCGGTTGGCATTGTCCTTGAAGAAAAGATAGGGATATCCGCTCTCTTTTTGTGTCTGTGCGATCTTTACCAGCAGCAGTCGGGCATTGAGCCTTTTCTTCCTTACTTTGGGGTTATCGATCAGTTCGGTGTACATCTTATTGATATCCATATCGTCGAGGTACTGTCCGTACGCCTGATAGACGGTATGCGGATAAAACACATAGAACGGTTCATCCTTTTCGGCAAGCTCCATAAACTTGTCAGGCACCACCACACCGATGGAGAGGGATTTGATACGTACTTTCTCGTCCACGTTGATCTTCTTGCAATCGAGGAATTCCTCGATATCGGAGTGGAATACATTCAGGTAGACCGCTCCGGCACCGGGCCGTTGTCCCAGTTGATTGGCATAGGAGAAGACATCCTCTAAAAGCTTCATCACCGGCAATACGCCGCTGGCACGTCCCTCCACCCCTTTTATCGCTTCCGAACGTCCGCGCAGCTTGGAGAGGTTGAGTGAAACACCGCCGCCGATAGAGGAAAGTTTCATCGAAGAGTTGATTGCGTAGCCGATCCCGTTCAGGCTGTCACCTATTTCGTCAAGGAAACAGGAAACCAGTTCTCCCGATCGTTTTTTACCGGCGTTTAGGAAAGTGGGTGTGGCGGGTTGGTATTCCTGGTTGATAAACAATTCGGCATATTCCATCGCCTGGTTTATATCACCCCGCCCGAGATAGAGTGCCGCACAGGCTAATCGGTCTTCGTACCTTTCCAGGAATTTCTCACCGCTATCGTCCCGCAAGGCATAGTTCTGGAAGAATTTGAACGCGCTGATATAAGAGGGGAAACGGAATTTTTTTTCATACATCAAATCATACACCTGTTTGATATCTTCAAAGGAATACCATTCCAGCAAATTCTCGTAATAGTTGTTTTCGATCAGGTAATCTATCTTTTCTTTCAGCGTATAAAAGAAGACGGTGTTTTTGTTCACATATTCGAGAAAATAGGAACGTACAGCCTCTTTGTCCTTCTCGAACTGAAACTCATCGTCCTTTTTCACCATTACCTGATTGTTGAGTAATATCCAGTTTTTTACTTTCATTTTTTTTCTTTTAGAATCAAGATTCAAGAGCCAAGAACCAAGACTTTTTTTTATAAATTAAAAATTAAGAGTGAAGAATTAAAAGTGATAAGTATTCACTCTCTCGATAAAGGCAATTACATCCCGTTCCAATCCCGACAGTTCGAACTTCAGCAGTATCGGTATTCCATATCTTGCCGAGGTCTTGTCGGCTGCCAGACCGAAGTTGGTACCCCAGTTCATATTTCCGCTCGATGAAACAGATAGAATAGAGGAGCGGTTTTCCTGCATAAAGCGCTCAGTGGTTTCCGGCACATGACCTATCATGGTCGTATAGGTAATCAGGTGGCCGGGAGTTGATGCGACCAGATGATCCGCTATCTTCAGGCATTGCCATCCGGTTTTAGCTTCTATCTTGCGTACAAAACGCTCCACATTGCCCGTCCTGCTGTCGTAATAGATTGTCATAGTTGCGCTACCATTGTATTGAGTTTCTCCGGGTCGTAGCCTATAATACGCACCAATTCTTCGCTCCCGTCGATCAGGATAGTGGTGGGAACCGATCGCACTTTATGCTTCATCGCCAATTCAGGGCTATTAAACGGATTGACTACTTCAAATGCAATGTTTTTATCTTCAAGGAATCGCGATACCATAACGCACGGATTGCAATCTTCTTTTTCAAATTTGACAATTTTTCTCATTTTGATCTGCTTTATATGTTATTAAATAGTCTATATATACATGACATATCCTGTCATGCGTTTGATAAATAAATATCCAATAGAATTATCCGAAATTTCCACAATAAACATTTTCTTTGTACACCCGAAAGAAAATTTATTTCCCATTTTGGCAGGTCTTCTGACTTACTCTGTTTCGGCAGCCTTCCCTTTACAGATAGATAAAAGTGGCAAAAAGAATTGCAAAAACACTTGAATGAGTTTACAGCAGCGGGATCTGTTCAGGACTTACACCTGATTCCCTTTTCATTCCGATTGAGAGGTCTCCCATCCGGAACACCAAAATGTCCAACAAATATCGAATAAAAAAATAAAATTGGTACCATAAAAAGTAATTTATTTTCTATGATATATTGATGAAGTTTATATAAATGGAAAACTTTAATCTTATTTTAAATCAAAAAGTTTTCCTTTTTGTAAATTATAATACAAATTTTTCAAGATTATAATTCCAGCTTGTAAAAGGGGATTGTCTTTTGCTTCAGGTATTAAGGGTAAATATAATCATATTTAGTTGAAATGGAATAGGGATTAAAAGGTTCAATTATCTCCTTATACTGAATTCGCAACCGCAATATTGTTTTGGTTATAAAAATTATTATTCTGTGACAGTATTTTGGTTTTTTGCTTGTTTGTTCCCTTCAGTTCTCGATTGATGAAACTCTTTTATCATTTCTCTCAAACATTTAGTGCAAATACATTCGCTATACATAGAATCGATCTGGAATGCCAGGTTAGGCGGAATATAGATATCGGCGCATTCGCACGAGAAAATATCATTAGGCCTACATTCAAATTTATTTCCGCAGCGGGGGCAATTTTTTTCCATTGTATTACTTTTTGAGTGGACATATACCAACAGACCGTATAAAAGTATAAAAAATTATAGACATTCATTCTTTTTCTTCTTTGATTTCGGCCATCAATTTATTAAATATGATTGATCTTAAAAATTTATAGGCGTAATTACATAATTAAAGTTAAAAGATTGTTTTTCATTTTGAAGTTACTATAAATTCATGCTACTTTTGCAAATCCTCCTTTAAAAGGATGAACTTTTGTAAAATTTCAGGTTAAAATGAATCATATTTCTATTCGACATATCAACAGGAACTTTAATGCATTTGGAGCAATGTGTTGCCCTATGTGTATGATGTTCGAGCAATGATGTGTCGGATAAGCTAAGATATTTGGTAAATAATAGAATATAGAAGCCCTTCCGATACATATCGGGAGGGCTTTTTTATATTTAAGTATATCCGATTTTTTTATATTGCAAATGTCAACAAGAAGAAATATTCACTATTCTACGATGATCTCTTCCGCATCTAACGCGGTAACAGGAGATGGTATATCTATGGTCATGTGTATGTGTATGTGCAGAACGCGCAGGCGCCGTCGTGTGGAATAGCAAGAGTAAAACAGCAGGTATGTAAAAACTCCACCGAACGGCTTTCGGTGGAGTTTTTTTTTAGATTGAATTTAGGTTTGAACAAATAATTGATAAAAAACAGGATGAAAAAGAGTAAACGTGTTTCCGTTTCTTTTATTGGGTTATTATTGGCTTGCTGCGTTCATGGGCAGGTTATTCTTGACGGAATGGTGGTGGATAAGGATAATCTCCCGGTTATCGGGGCTACGGTTGTGGTGAAATCTACTACCGTGGGTGTTGTGACAGGAATTGATGGAAAATTTCATTTAACCTTAGAAAACACTCTACCGGCAACCCTCACTGTAAGTTTCTTAGGGTATGAGGAGGTAGATACTGATGTTTATGAAGCGGGAAAGGAGATTCGAGTAGTATTGATGGAAACTGCCGAGAATCTCGATGAAGTAGTAGTTATTGGTTACGGAACACAGAGAAGGAGGGAGTTGACCGGGGCTGTAGGTTCAGTATCAAAACAATATCTTGAATACAATACAGCTCCCTCCCTCGACGCATTGCTGGGTGGTGCCGTTGCAGGTGTGAATGTTACACAAAGTTCCGGTCAACCGGGAGCTGCGTCAAGTATACGTATCCGTGGTGGAAATTCTATTAATGCAAGTAACGACCCCTTGTATGTGATCGACGGGATTATTGTCTATCCTCGTTCAACAAATGCAGGTGCAGGAGGAGGTGAAGTGGCGGTAGAGAGCAGTATAAATCCTCTGGCTGCTATAAATCCGGCAACCATTGAATCAATCTCAGTTTTGAAAGATGTGTCGGCCACTGCTATCTTTGGTTCACGCGGTGCAAATGGAGTAATCATTGTTACGACAAAAAAAGGACGTCGGGATAAGAATATTATCAACTATACGCTGACGACCGGATGGAGTATACCCTCCAGGCATTTACGTCTTATGGATGCGACACAATGGGCAAGAGTGCAAATAGATTATTTTGGGAATAAAGGAAATATTACCGGGGAACAACTTGCCCAAATCGGACATGGTTATGATTGGCAGGATGCTGTTTTGCAAACAGGATTCAGACAAAATCACGATATTTCGGTAAGTGGCGGAGATGAGAAAACAAGGTATCTGCTCTCCGGCAATTTTATTGACCAGTCCGGAATCATTATTAACTCCGGATTCCGTCGCTACAATATACATATAAAAATCGACCGCGATATATACCAAAACCTGACTATAGGAAC
Organism: Proteiniphilum sp.; assembly: GCF_034927365.1. Lineage (GTDB taxonomy): Bacteria > Bacteroidota > Bacteroidia > Bacteroidales > Dysgonomonadaceae > Proteiniphilum. Next base: position 38,947 of record NZ_JAYFQD010000016.1, read on the forward strand.
AAGTACCACGTTCGGTAAAAGTAACCAGAACAGCCTGACAACTTCGAAGGAGGTAAATTACAACTCTTCACCTTTCGGAGACGGCATAACAAACTCGCTGACCTATGCCTTATTCATGCCGCCAACAGTTCCAATTTATAATGCAGATGGGAGTTACAATTACTTGAATCCATGGGAAAGCTCTCACTTTTCACTGAACGGACGACAGGCAAATCCCGTTTCCGATTTGAACAATAGCGTAGCCGAATCTATTAACAATTCGATTTTGGCGAATGTATATGCTCTTTATACAATCCGTAACGGTCTTGTGGCAAAACTTAATTTGTCCACAGACCAGAGTTCCATTACTCAAAACTTTTTCGCGCCATCTACATCAGCTCTCGGCCTTAATGAAGTGGGGGTCGGGTCTATCGGTAAGAAACAGCATGAGATATGGCAAGCCGATGCAACAATTGATTATTCCAGGCAGTTCAATGACAGCCATTTTATTAATTTTCTTGGAGGCTATACATATCAGCATGTACATGAAAACTATTTGATAAACCGGGCCAGTCATTTTACCAATGAAACCCTGAAACACAACAACCTGGGTGACGGTCAGGTGCAAACTCCGACACTAAACGGAATTTTTGCATCCCAACTGCATTCTATTATTACAAGATTGAATTATACTCTACAGGAAAAATATAATCTGACAGCCACTTTCCGTGCCGATTATTCGGATCGTTTTGCACCCGGAAAACGTTGGGGGTATTTCCCTTCCATAGGGGTTTCCTGGAACATCGATAAGGAGAAATTTCTTCAGGAACAGTCTTTGTTCAGTACTTTAAAATTACGTCTATCTGCAGGCGGGGTCGGGAATACCGAAATAGGAGACTATTTGTTCGCTCAAATTTTCAGGGCACAGAAGTATAACGGACAAACCGTATACCAAATGGATAATTTGGGTAATCCTGATCTCACATGGGAAACGACAACTCAATATAATCTCGGGCTTGACGGAGGATTAATGGAGGATCATCTTAATTTCTCTCTCGACCTGTATCATAAGAATACTTATAACTTGTTACTTGAGAAGCCTGCACCACTTGGTTCCGGAGTAGATAAACAAATGGTAAATATTGGGAATGTCCAAAATAAAGGAGTTGAATTTGGCGTGAATGCCATTTTAATTGACAAGGGAAAACTGAGATGGGATATCTCTGCCAATATTGCCCGGAATATCAATGCGGTAACCGCCCTGGGAGATGATGACCGTATCTTGTCAGGACAATACAGCGAACAGATATTGAAAGTTGGAGAGTCTTTCGGATCGTTCTACGGATTTATTTTCGATGGAATTGTGCAATCTGGTGAAGATATCTCACAATTGCCATTAGTCAATGGATCAACTCCGCAACCTGGTGATGTCAAATTTGTCGATATTCAAAAGGATGGAAGTATTGATTTGAATGACCGGGTTATTCTCGGAAGTATTCATCCTGACTTTATTTACGGATTGTCATCTTCTCTTATTTATCGCAATTTCGATTTTTTTGCATCCTTCCAGGGTTCACAAGGCAATGAAGTGGTCAATTCTCTTCGCCGGAACCTTGAACGTGCCACTTCAAGCTACAACTTATCCGCGGCTCTTCTCGATGCCTGGACTCCCGATAATCCTTCAAATGAAATACCCCGTATTTCTGCAGGATATCAAATGAAATTCATCGATAACCGGCACGTGGAAGACGCTTCATATTTTCGGATGAAGAATCTCACCATCGGATATAATATACCGAAAGTAAAGAATTTACGGGCGGGTGTCAGGATATTCCTTTCTGCGGAAAATCTCTTTACTATAACAGCTTACAAAGGTTATGACCCTGAGGTAGCTAACGGAATTGATGTTGGGGCATATCCTTCGGCAAGGACATTCTCCGTTGGTTTTGGACTGAATATTTATTAATAAATACAACTAAACAGTATTATTTACGAACAATTAAAATTTAGAAAAAATGAAAAAGAATTATTTTATTCATGTTATTTTAGCTGTAATCCTCGTATTGGGTTTTGCGGCATGTGATGATAAACAGGGAGGAAATATCATTGAAGGCGAGAACATAGATGATAATGCAGCACTTGCTCTGATTAATTCTGCATGGAGGCCATATCAAACACTCAGTTCTACCTTTACCTCCCTGATCGATACCCCGGTAGACGGTTATACAAGTTTTCTGGGAAAAGAAGATGACGATTGTACTTTTGCCGCGCAGATCAAAATCGAACATACCAATTTGTATCCGCGGAAAACATTCAATGCATTATACAAATCAATAGGTATTGTAAACGATGCTATTAATAAAATAAACAATTCTGATCAGATCAGTGAGAAAGGTAAGGATCAGGCAATTGCCCAGGCTAAATTTCAGCGTGCCTTGTATTACTCTTATTTGGTACAACTTTGGGGAGAGGTGCCTCTTCTTCTGGAAACCGGTGGAGACGCTAAAAGACGTAGTTCTATCGACGATGTGTATACACAAATCGTAAAAGACCTGAAAGAAGCCGCTACCGTACTACCGGCGGGAAATGGGCTCACAAAACCAACCAATCCTGCAAAAGGTGCGGCAAACGCACTTTTAGCCCGCGTTTATCTGGCCTGGGGGAATAATCCGCTTACACAGCAGCAGGTAGCTGCTATTGCGAATAACAGGACGGATCCGACCGTTTCCTATAACCGGGATCTCCTCGACTCTGCCGTTGTATATGCCGACAAAGTGATAAACAGTAATCTTTACAGCCTTCTGCCGGATTTCCGTAATTTATGGGGACGGGCCAATGAGAGCAAAGGTCCCGAGCAAATTTTCACTATCCATCACGACGGTGACGGCATCGACCAGCAAGGCAATCATCAGACACACTGTGCAAATCATGATCCATGGAATGAAAAGGAACCTGCGCATATTCAACCTGTCCACACCTACGATTGGTGGAGTGATGATGATCCACGCAAAGCATTCTCCGTATTGACTGAATTAAGAGATCCTGTTACAGATTCCCTACATCTATATCAGTGGCCCTATTCACTACCCCGTAATGGAAAAGGTGTTGACAGGAGTTATACCAATTCCGCTTATCTTACCCAGTTGACAAACGATGTGGACAGGATTGAAATTCGCTATGCGGAAGTGCTGATTACCAAAGCTGAAGCGTTGGTCCAGCTTGGTAAAGGCAATGCTGAGGCAACCAGACTCATTAACCAGATTAGAAAAAGAGCTTTTGGAGATACCAGTCATAATATTGCTTCTGTCACACTCAAAGATGTACAAGATGAGTGGGAGTATGAGTTTCAGTATGAACAACATCGTTGGCTCAATCTTACCCGTTGGAAAAATCTTATTTCTACTGTTCTTACTTTAGTCCCTACTTATACATATTACGATGAGAAATTTGCAGACCCGGATAATATTGTGACCGTAAATGGAATAGAACATAGGGTCGGAGCTGTATTTGCAAGATACCACAAGCATTTGCGGGGTAAATACGAGAATGTAAAGGGGCGTAATTATCGTTTTCCTATTCCTCAGGGATCCAACTTTGAAGACTTGGGAATTCGTCCTCAGAATCCGGGTTATGGTGACCCGGTTGCCAACTGATAGGATATTATATTAAAAATATGCCGGTATTTCTTGAAAATTCAGGTTCGATAGGTATGAATAAGATGGTTGTTCCGTTACTGGGGTTGGTTATTATAACCTGCTACTTGCTGATGTCGTGGACAGGGTGTAATGGCCCTGTCCGCATCACACGGACAATTCCTCATGATCCCGGATTAACCCTGGAGGGAGCGGCCAAGTATGAAAGAGTTTTTGATATAAAGAATTCGCCATATTACATGCACGTTGATTTTTACAATGAGAAGAGCGGAGGAACCCTTACTTTGATCGAACGATTCAAAACAGTCCCACAGGCCTCCGAGGTGACCTGTGGCCCGGCTTGCGCTCTTATGGTGCTGGAGCATTACGGTAAGCGCAACGGATATAACGAGAATCAACTGCAGCAATTGAGGGGCACACGACAGGACACCACTTATTTGAGGCATATGATCAATATTTTTGACCGAATAGGAGGTTTTGACTATGTGTCAACATATGATTTTCAAGAACCGTGTCCGGAAACGATAACTGAGAATTTTTTCGAAGAATACCTTCAACGGGGTATTCCCGTGATTGTCGGTACCGATACATGGAGCGGCCATTGGCAGGTCATCATTGGTTATGATACGATGGGAACTCCCTATACGGCCGATGATGTACTTATATTGGCAGATCCATATGATACCACCGACCATCATCAGGACGGCTATATCATTATTTCGCTACAACATTTTTACGACGGGTTATGGCGAACACATTTTGATCCCGATTACAAGTGGGGTTTATTTCTGGCTGTATGGCCGGAAGGACACAATACCTTTAATAAAAAATAAATTTATGATAAAAAAAAGAAGATCAGGTATATTATTGTTGTCAGGTTATGTTTTTTGCATATTTTCATTGTCGGGACAAGAAACGGTTTCCAGGGAAGCTATTCTTGAACAAGTCCGATCAGTAGATAGTTATCTCAGGCAAACAAGAGGTTATTTACACGAGCACCCGGAATTATCAGGTGAAGAACTTGAAACAAGCCGTTTCCTTCAGGAAGAAATGATTAAATTGGGATTACCCGTGATAACAATTCCTGGAACGGGATTTTATGCTGTTTTAGACACGAAACGCCCCGGAAAAACCATCGGGTTGCGTACAGATATTGATGCATTGCCTATAGCTGAAAATCCTTTGAACCTGAATCAAAAGAAGAAATGGATCTCGAAAAATGAAGGTGTATCGCATGCTTGCGGGCACGATGGACACATGGCTATCTTACTCGGTGCTGCAAAAGTTCTTCACAGCCTGCAACATCAGCTTAGGGGCAAGATAGTATTTATTTTTGAAGAGGGTGAAGAGACTAACTCGGGTATAGACGCAATGGTAGAGGCTTTACGTCCTTTGGAGATTGATGCTATTTATGGAAATCATCTCAAATCGAACTTAAATACGGGTCAGCTTTTTATTCAGGAAGGCCCGGTGATGGCCGGAACCGGGACGGTAGCATTTGATGTTGTAGGAAAAGGTGGGCATGCTTCCCGTCCTGATCTTTCCGTCAATCCTGTGTTTGCGGCCGCCAATATACTGACCGGCATTGCAAGTGCATGGAACAATCAGAGGGATATTACCAAAGTCCTTACATTGGGTATTACGCAAATACAGGGAGGAGAGATATATAATGTAATTCCCAATTCGGTTTTTATTGGGGGAACTATCCGTTTCTTCGATCTCAATGAAGGTAAAAAGGGCTTCTCCATCCTGCGGGAGGTAAGTGAAAACACAGCGAGGGCGCATCAATGTTCTATCATCTTCCATGATAACATGGGGATTGTCCTGGATCCAGTAGTGAACGATACAGTCCTGGCTGAATTTACCCGTGAAGCCGTAAAAGAGATTTATCCCGATAAGGTAATCTCAGGTGAGGATTATATCTGGTATGCGTCGGAAACATTTGCCAAGTATAGTCAGTTGGCACCTACCGTTTTTCTTTTTGTAGGGATTGGAAACAAGGATCTGGGAAGTGGTGCGGAACATCACAATGACCGTTTCGATCTCGATGAGGATGCACTACAATATGGTGTGGGAGCAATGACCCAATTTGCAGTGCAATACCTGCATTCATTCACAGATTAACTGTAAAATAACCAATTTATGGTATGAAAAGAATTTTTTCAAATACAAGTCTTCGTTTATTCCTGGGAGTAATTACCGGATTGGTGATAGGTCGGTTCGCCACAGAAGGAGCAATTGCCGTCGTCCTTCCGATAAAATATATTTTGGGACAGATCATCTTTTTCCTGATCCCCCTGATTGTTTTCGGATTTATTACTCCTGCCATAACCCGTTTAAAGAGTAATGCCTCCAAACTGTTGTCTTTGTCGCTCGTTTTGTCCTACTTGTCATGTGTGGGTAGTTCTACATTGGCAGCTTTAGTTGGTTACAATACCATACCATTGCTCAATATTACTCCGAATAATGAAACCTCGAAAGTGCTTCCGGAAATGATATTCCGTTTGGATATTCCGCCTCTGATGCCGGTATTGAGTGCACTTTTATTGGCTTTCCTCGTAGGGATAGGTATACTCATCACAAACTCCCGGAAAATAGAGAATGCTTTGTACGAATTTCAGGATATCGTATTTGTAATGGTTAAAAGAGTATTGATACCACTTCTGCCATTTTTTATTGCTGCAAATTTTACTATTTTTGCATACGAAGGAGATTTAATATCCAGGTTACCTGTTTTTCTATTGATTATTCTGATTACAATTCTTTGCCATATTGTCTGGCTTACCTTTCTGTACACTTCGGCGGGAATTTATTCGGGGAAGAATCCGTGGCATGTGCTCAGATATTATGGACCGGTTGTGTTGACAGCTTTAGGTTCTCAATCGTCGGCAGCAAGTCTGGGGGTGGCCATAGAAGAAACCCGGAAAAGCCCTGTGCTAAAGCCGGAAGTAAGGGATTTTTCTATTCCGTTATTGGGTAATATTCATTTTCCCGGTTCTGTTTTGGATATCGTTTTTTTAGGATTAGCAGTATCTTATCTGTTAACCGGAACAATGCCGGGAATTGAAAGGGTAGTTCTATTTATCCCGCTTCTTGCTGTTTTTGGCGTGGCCGCTCCGGGACTGCCCGGAGGAACACTCTTCGCTTCTCTCGGGTTAATACAGGCTGTATTGGGAATAGGTGAAGAGGGGATTGCCCTGATGATAACTATCTTCGCTTTATTGGATAGTTTCGGTACGACCCACAATATCACGAGTGACGGTGCTTTATCTTTGATCCTGACAAAATACTCAGATAAGAAGGAGGGAGAAAAGAACATACCTGTCCCCGTTGTCTGAATTAAAGGAGATGAAGCTAATGATATTGAATGGTAGAATAAGTTTAAAGTAATAGATTATAAAAAATTAATCAAATGAGGATAAAAGTTTTCTTTGCTCTGTTGACGTCTTTGAATTATTGAAAAAATCTAAGGGGAGATAAACTGTCTGAAGCAGCGGAGAGTAAGTGTTGCTTGTTTGTCCAAAAATTGGCTCTATAGTTTCAATTTCAATATTAATGGGTGATTAAAGAATATATTAATATAAAATCGTATGAATAAAAAGATTACTTCCAAAAATCATGTAAATGAAAAAGTTGTGAGGCTTGTTGCCGCACAGGTGATTTTTCTCACATTGTTCACATTAGTGACAGGTTGGATATGGCCGGCGCTCTTTTTAGCCGCCGATTTTGCTTTGAGGGCTTTTACACGTATACCTTCACCACTGGCTATAATCGCCAAAGGATTAACGAGGGCATTTGGGTTAACGCCGAAACCTATTTTTGCTCCACCCAAAAGATTTGCGGCTGGCCTGGGATTAGTGTTTTCATTGAGTATTGCGATATTCCTTTACTACCACTATCTGGCAGCAGTCTATGTCACAGGAGGAATATTAATTGCTTGTGCGATACTGGAAGCTGTTTTCAATATTTGCCTGGGGTGTTATGTCTATAATTGGGTAGTAGCACCTATTGTCAATAGAAATGCGGGAAAAAGAAAAGGGAGAGAGATATGATTTCAATCAGACGTATTTCTAAAACATTTTATAAGACAAAAGGGCCTTTCACTATGCTGAAAAATGTCAGCCTGAAAGTCACTTAAGGAGATATTATGGGTATCATTGGATTTTTGGGTGTTGGTAAAAGTACGTTGATCCGTCAGTACTTCAATAAAAATAATATTCAACATACGCTCAAAGGATATGCTTAATGAAACGATTATTCAGTTATTATTGAAAGGGCTCTGAATTATACCGATCCCTGAAGACAACGTGTTCGATACTCCCGACCGAATGGAAGACAATAACAAAAACAGAACCAGAGAACAGCCAAAGTATCACTTTAATATGTTCTCCGGTTTTTATGTGTTATCCCTGTTTAAGGATAAAACGGGAGATTCGCTGTCAGGCGTCGACCTTTTTCAGTATTGGGAAGCGGCGTACGCTCAGTTCGAATGCACCGAAAAGGAGAGCCGTGTAGAACAGATCTCCCATCACCGTATTTTTGAAGAACGGTATTCCGGCTGTATAGCAAGCGATCAATCCGCTGAAATCTTTCGGGTACATGGTGCCGGAGAACCATACGCCGAAGTTCGATATCAGAAAGAAGATAACGGATGCCCCCAAGGCAGAGAAGAAGAGGTTCGGCACCTTTATTTTCTGCAGGGTAAATGTTCCCATCAGCGCGATCAGGATAAACGCGCCATAGGTGAACCATGCACCGCTATAAAACCATACGAAGCTGTCGAAGTATTCGGCATACATTACATTGTTTAACAGCAGATCGCTGATCCACATTGAAACGACGGGAATCACAAATGCCCACACACGGCGACTATAATAAGCCGCTCCGAAGAGCGCCATCCCGCCTATGGGTGCGAAGTTGGCAGGGTGGGGGATTAGCCGGCTCAAAGCGGCTAGCAGGATCAACAGCGTTATCACGCTGTAACGAAGGATTATTTTGTTTTTTGACATCATTTTGAGTTAGTTATTAATAAATTATGATTAATAGATTTTTACTTATTGATAGTCCCAATATTGATTCCTAAGAGATGGAGGTCTTCGCCGCGACCCACTTCGGTAGAGCATTCGCCCAACCATCCGTTTTCCTGGTCAATGCCGTTATATACTTTTACGAAATCAATACCGGGTAAGTCAGCCTTCTTACCTTGTTTGTCGATTGCCCAGTCAATATCTATACCGCTATTATCATGGGTATTGGGATAATTATCCACATACCCGTAACCAAAAGCATAAAGGACATAATAACTCCCGGAATTACTTTCATCGATTCCATTCTGAGCCAGACGGATTCCCCGGTAAGTAAGCTGGTCGTCTGTTATCCATGCCGGATAATAGCTTTGTGAATGATATACATTCTTAACCTTATACCCTTCCTGTCCTTTGTTATTAGTCCAGCGTATATAATTTTGGATAGTTACAAAGCTGTCCGGATTATCTATTTCCCCGGCTTGCTCGGGAGTTTCAAATTTGGGCCTGTAATAAGTCATCTCATAATCCCGAATTGTATTTGTATCGTTTTTGTTGTCGACTGCTTTCGGGTACCATGTTTCTTTTTCTACTGTGAAATTGGCGCTTCCCTTTATTTCATACCATTCGTCCTCGTCAGGTTTTCCATTTTTGTTTTTATCATATGCCACCATGACAATACCCGGTTCGCAGCTTCCGCCGAAAGAAGCTTTAGGATCAGGATTAGAAGAGGCAGCAAATGCATTGCCTGATATCCTGAAGTCTCGTCTATCCGGTACGTTTACAATAGTATGGTCGAAGCCAAAAGTCACATAACCTCCCCAACCGCCCAGGGATACCATATTGGCATCCCTCCCTATCAGGGATTCCCCCGCTTTCCTTACCATATCTTTGTGGGTATCACCTTTAGCATAACGAGGTAGTTCATTCACAAACTGTCCGGGCGCAGGAAGGAAGTCAAATACCTGCGAGATGTAAGGTGTTTGGGTAGGCATGTCATTCACTGTTATCAAGAACAGATGCTCCAATTCTGCTTTACTTGCTTTTACAATATATTCTCCGGTTTGTGCAGAAGTGAATATAGGTTTTTCGGTGTGGGTATATGCAAGACGGTATAAGTTGTCAAAAGATTTTAGGACGGTCCACGTAATATTATTTTTTCCTGAGAATTTTCCGGACGTGTCCAACTGTAAAAGAGTGCATATACCAGTGGATATTCTGGTGAGAAAAGCTACCGTTACCGATATAGATTGTTCATCAACCCCTCTTTCATTGGTAACTTTCAGTCTCAAGTTATAGTTGCCTGGCGTTGAAGGGGCTTTAAACCTATATGCTTTTGTATTGGCCACCTCTTTTTGGTTGAATATCCAGGAATAGGTAACATCTTTATCATTTGTAATTATAGGAATCAATTTCAGCTCTTCGTTCACCGCAACTAAATACTCTGAATCCAGACCGGAAATGATTGGAGGAACCATTCCTTCATTCTCTTTGGCACATCTGCTCAATAAAAGAAGAAAGAGTAGAGAAAGACTTGTATACTTAAATAATTTCACTTGTTGGTTTATCTAATTTATATATTCGGTTCAGCATAAATTTCATACTCACGCCAATCAAGCCTGTGCGGAACCTTTAACAATACGATACGGGATGCAGGGGTTATCCAGATGATTTCAGGAATTGCTCCCTCTTCTCTATAGTTAAACAGTTCATTATATTTATCCAGAAGCGATTCTCCCTCTTCTTTCTTATACATGGGAGTACCATACAATTTATTGATATAACCCGAAAGAACTTTATCACTATTTTCTTCGGAGTCATTCCAAACGAAAAATCGAACGGAAGGAACATTGTTATAAACAGATTGGTATGTCGCAAGTTCTATGTCCGACAAAACGTCCATGTAGCCTGTACTGGATCCTATGGGCCCCTTTATATCTTTCCAGTTGTATCCAAGAAAATCCTTGTTGTTGGCCACATTTATCGATACCGTATCCCCATAGACGACCTTCTTGTCTTTATAAGCCAATAGATAAGTTTTATATTCTCCCGGCAGGAAGAAATTGTGCCCCCATTGGAATATGAAAGAATTAGGTTGATAAATATTAAAACTTCCCTGAAGATCAGATATATACCACACAATGGAATCGCAAGAATCCATTATATCCAGAAGGGTTGCAGATTTATCCGGCCGTACCTTAAATATCGTTATGTCAAATATATTTATTTCTTTGTCGGAGCCAGACAATTTTAATTGCACAATATTTTCCTCTTTGTCCTCCGGGGCAATATCATTGATCGGGTCATCGTTCGGATTGCAGGCAAAAATAGTGGCCAGCAAAAGTATGATTAAAAATATTTTCCATTCCATACGCCTCATTTTAGTATTCTTTCTCACGTCTATTCTATCTCCTGTCTTACATCCTGGTTCTTGGCTCTTGTATCTAAAGAAATCAATCATAAATCGGATGCAACGCAAAGTGCCCCGGGATGTTCCCGGCCTGTACACCCCATTTTCGTTTACCATTCTTGTCGTAGCAATAAAGTGCCCCTGGAGTGACATAGTTGCCGGCATCGGTGATAAAGATATCCTTTGTCTCGGGATGTACCATGATGCCATAGGGTTTCTCGATCTCCTTGTCGGTACCGTCGGTAATGATGTTACGGGTAATGATCTTCCGGGTACGTGTATCCACGATGCTGTAGGAAATCTCCCAGCTATTGGTGATGTAACTCCATTCGGTACCATAGACATACAGCAAGTTGTCGTCTATCCAGTAGTTGGTCGCAGCGATGGGAATGGTATCGGTCACCATTCCTTTTTCACTATCGATGAAGAAGAGTCGTGCGGGAAGGCCTTTGTAGTCGCCACGGGAGCTCACCCACAGGTTACCCCGGCTGTCGGCCTTGATACGTTCCAGGTTATAGGCCACGTCTATACGCTTCTCCTCCTTGAACGAGACGATATCGATTACCGAGACGGTACGTTCGTAACCCTTCGTGTCCCCTGCACCCATATATCCTCCCGAATTGGCCACATATATCTTTCCGCCTACAATCTCAAGTTCGTCGGGTTGGAAGCCCACTATGCAGCGGTCGACCTCCTTCAGCGTGGCGGTATTGATTTTTGCCACGAATCCCTTTTGTTCATAATTGGGGTCGATGACTACCGGTCCGGCATACGAAGTGACATAGGCATATCCTTGGTGAAACTTGATAAAACGGCAGTTGGGGATTTCAATCTGACCAATCCGTTTTGTCGTTTCCACATCCATCACTTCCACCTTATTGGAGACGTTGATGACAGCATAGAGCTTTCCACCGTAGATACCGATATCATTGCCCACGTCTCCCATCTCCTTGGGTACATGCGGGTTTCTTTCGGCATAAATATTTTTCGTGTATATCCCCGTGGCGAAGTTATAATAATCGAGGGTCGCCTTGTTGCTACCCATATTTCCTTCGTTGAGCAGGTAGAAACCCTTGTATCCTTTAATAATCTCGGGATTGCCCACCGCGATGTCTTCCGAGAGAATCATCTCCACATCGCCACGACAACCGGAGAATAATAGGAGAAGCAGCGAGAGAGTAACGGCAAAGCCTCTTATACCCAAAAAAATTCCAGCTTCTAACTTCTTCCTCCTCATAATTCAACCGTTAGTGCAAGTTTATAATTCCGTTTCGGCATCGGGTAGTTGAGTACCACATCATAGTCCTGGCTGAAGATATTGTTGATTTCAGCACTCAGCCGAAGGTTCACGGACTTGTACTTCAGTTTCCGTGTAATGGTCATATCGTTGGTGTACCAAGGCTGTTCATATTCTGCCGGAATATTGGCCGGAGAGTGATAACGTTCACCCACGTAGATGAAGCTGTAATTGAGTAGCCAGTTTTTGTAATCGATGCTGGCAATCAAGGAGCCGTTGTGCCAGGGGATATAATATATTTGCCCGCCCCAGGTACTTCTCTTCAGTATCTCACCCGGGCGCGGCGTGAAGTCCTGCGCCTTCTGGTAGGTATAGGTCAGCCTGATATTGAGCATCAAATCCTTCACCGGCTCCGAGAGTATTGATGCGGCCATGTCCACACCCCTTATCTCCACATAACCGAGGTTCATCATCATCCAGCGGTATTGGCCACTCCCTTTGGGTACAGCCACGATTTTGTCGGTCACCTCGTTATAGTAGGCATCGGCCTGCAGGTGCCATTGCTTTATAAATTTGTACGAGTAATCTTTCTCGTATTGGAATCCCACGTTGTATTGATAGGTATATTCGGGTTTCAGGTTGATATTGCCGATATCGGTATAATAGAGGTCGTTGAAGGTCGGCATCCTGAAAATATGCTTGTAGAAAGCACGTAGATTGAAATTCTGGGTTTTGAACGGTTTGTATGACAGGAAGAAAGCCGGCGTGAATTCCTTCTTGTCGGGAGCCGCCTTTGCTCCCTCATCGGCAGCGGTATTGCCCGAGTTGATCCGTTCGCGTACAAACGTGGCCAGGATACTTCCCTGTATTTTCACTTTACCAAGGTCGGTGGCGCTTGCCAGGGCGACCAGCGAAGTAAGTCGTTTGGGGAAGACGAATCCTGCCAAATCGGATGTCAGCGTATTGTATTGAAAATCTGTCGACAGTACGGCGTCCCATTTATTAGTGATACTATATCTGTTGGCAGCAGAGATATAGGCTTCCTTTTGGTCGAACGTGTTGTCGATCAGCATCAGCGTGGTATCCGGATTCAGATAACGCATGTGGTCGTAAGCATATTTGGCGTTGATCAGTATATCATATTTGGGTGTCAGCGTTTTCTGGAAAACTCCCTGTGTGAAAAAACTGCGGTCCCATTGCCGTTGGGAGTTCTTCCACTTGTTGTTCACGATGGCACCGGGTATCCCCCTTTCGGAATCGTAAAAATAGCTCTTTACCCTCCAGTAACCTTTGGGAATGGTGCCGGACAGGCCTGCTTCCCAACGGGTGGAGTAGATATCACCGTTTTCGCGCACGGCAGTAGTGTCGTACATTACCTCACGGGTATTGGGAAAGACCCGTTTATAGCGATATTTGTATTTTCCTGACGATTTGATATATTCGCCGTTGATGGATACACTCAGGTTATCGTTGATTTTGTATTCATAGAGTAGGGAAGGGTTGACCAGATTGAACGAACCTCCTTTCACGGTCGTTCTCAGGTTATAATTTTTGCCTTCGCCAAAGCGTGGCGTGCGTGAGCGCAGGTAGACCGTGGCAGATGAACCGAAGTCTTTTCCGGGTTGAAAGATATTGCTCTTCTGGCCGTTGTAAAGCGATACCTCTTCGATATTTTCCAGTGAAAACTTCCCTAAATCGATCTGGCCATTCTGTGCATTGCCCAACTGGATACCGTCGTAGAACACACCCACATGATGGGTACCCATACTTCTTACATTTACTGTTTTGAGTCCGCCAATACCGCCATAATCCTTGAGTTGTACACCCGAGAAATAACGGATAGCGTCTGCTACAGAGAAAGCGCTCAGGTTTTTGAGTTGTTCGCCCGACAATTTCTGTACCGGGATCACCTCTCTCATCAAAGGACTACCATAAACCACAAACTCGTCGAGATCAAAAGCCATCGCGGCCGAATCTTTCGGTAAATCCTGAGCATAAATATTTCCGGCAGTAAGCAGGAGTATACTCGTCGCGAGCGTATATATAAAACAAAAATTTGGCATAAAACCTCGTAAGATTGTCTATTCTTTTGAATAGAACAAAATTATATCATTAAGATCAAACAGTACGACTCTCCCCGAAGGAGAGCCATACTGTTATTGTGAATTGTTATTGAATCATTATTTAAAATTGGCCGGGAAGAAGAAACCTGCCGGAAAACGAGTATGATTGCGGTAATTGTCATACAATACCGATTCTGCATCCTCATCGTCGAAATCGAATATACTTATGTTGCTGATGGTGAAATCCCAGCCATATCCTTTTATTGTATTCATATAGACTTTCCCAGTTTCAGGATGTACTCCAATACCGTTATACTCCATGCCGGCATCCGGCACCAATGATTTAACGGTAACGGCATTGATCATTTCCTTACTTTCTCCCGTGCTGAAGATATGACGGTAGATGGCCATATTGCCTGTACCGTAATACAACGTATCACCTTTCGACGTAATCCCCGGCGTAGCAAAAAAGCTGTTACCTACATTTCCGACCGTGAGATCATTTGTCTTAATGATTGAATAATCTACACTGTTGACCTTGGATATTTTCTTGTCGGAAGTGGCTACCCAAAGATGGCCGTCCTTTGATTTTTCAATACCTCTGATGGTTCCACTCATTTCGATGGAGTAGCTTACAGCATCGGCACCTTTTTCGATTACCGACAAATTCTTGCCGACATAGAAAAACACTTTTCCGTCTGCCACTGCCATTCTATTCTTTATGGCGCCTTTCGTGCCGGAAATCAATTGTAATTCTTTGGTAACGGAATTAAAACGATAAATGCCGGCATTATCGCGGATAAAGATATTGGTTTCGTCCAATACTGCAATATGAGAAGGCCAGGATAAGTTTGAAAGCTCATCGGTATATGCAGCTTCCTTTTTTAATGTTTCTGCATTGGCTACCACCAACATCCCGTCGTTTTCAAATACGCTACCCAGGGGATTTGTCTTGCCATTTTGGGTAATGATGTAAATCTTGTTATTATGGATAAACAGGTCTTGTCCGACATTTCCCAATTGGGTTCCATTGGCAGCCTTATATACATTCTCAAGTACCTGTTCGTCTGGAGTGATATAAATCAGTGAAGCGTTTTCAGTGGTCATATTTCCTTCGTTGAGGATAAAGATTCCTCCTGTAGCAGAATACCCTTTACCGGCAATACCTACTTTTACAATGGTAACGTAAGTCAACCCGTTTTTGTCTATCCCTTGCAGTTTGATTTCACCCAGTCCATAGCCGTTAGCCGGAGCAACCACGTTGACATATTTTTGGGGTTGGTGGATATTGGTTGCCCATCCTGCCGGTTGTGAAATAATTTCCAACGATTGCACATTGGCATAATTAAATCTCAATTGTTGAGTTTGTCCCGGATTGAAAATGACTATCGTTTTTTCAAATGCGATAAATGTTCCTTCCGATTTGGGGATGATGATGGTCGATCCATCTGCCAGGACGAACGTGACAGTATTGTCATCTTCTTTGACTTCTTTAAAGAATGAGTCGCCTTTTGCTTCCACCAGGTCACCGTTTGCATCTTTTATCCGTATACCATCGACGGTCCAGTATCCATCAGCATCAATTGCCATCTGTGGTGTTTTTCCTGGATCTCCATCTATTCCCTCTTTCCCTGATACCGGTAGCTTTTTGCCTTCTTTATCCAATAAGAAATCTGTTTTCCCATCGGTGGTAATAGTCCAGTAATAGACGCTTTCCGATTCCTGAACTCCTATGACCGGCGCTTTTTCACCGTTGAGAACCTCTATCGAAGCGCCATCGTTGAAAGTGATCTTATGTCCTTTGTCACTCTTTTCTATATTCGTAATCACTTTCCCCTTATTCAACGCATCCACAAGTGTTTGTATAGATGTCACCTGGGTTTTCAGTGAAGCCAGATCTTTTTTAATATTCTCGATCTCTTCCTTCAGGAAGCTATCATCATACTCGTCAGCACAACTGAAAACACCAATACTGAGCAGTGTTACCAATAAATAATGTACTACTTTTTTCATTTTTGTTGATTTTTAATTTTTTAGAAATATAATTACTCTTTAATTGTTCCTATATTTTTTCCTAACATGTGCAGATCCTCACCCCGTTCCACTTCGGTAGAGGACTCGCCTAACCATCCGTTTTCCTGATTCACCCCATTGTATATCTTTATGAAATCGATACCGGGAAGGTCTGCCTTATTACCTTCTTTATCAATGGCCCAATCGATATCAATCGCTGAACCATCCTGTACATTGGGATGGTTATCCACATAGCCGTACCTGAAACCATAAAGGACGAAATAGATATTTCCCTCGTTGATGCCGGGCACAAATTCTCCCTCATTGATCCCATTTTCCGGCAGGCGTATTCCTTTAAATGTCAGTTTATTTTCCTTTATCCAGGCCGGATAGTAAGTTTGTTGGTGATAGACGTTCTTTACTTTGTATCCACTGTTATTTTTATTATCTTCCCAACGGATATAATTCTGAATGGCAACAAAGGCAAGCGGGTTATCCGGCTGTCCTGCTATTTCCGGTGCTTCTTTTTCCGGTTTATAGTAGGTCATCTGGTAATCACGGAAAACTCTCGTATCATTACCGTTTTCCCAGGCAAAACCATACCAGGGTTCTTTTTCAGCTGAAAAATTACTGCTTCCCTTGATTTCATACCACTCGTCGTCATCCGGCTTGCTATTCTTATTTTTGTCATAGGCTACCATCACGATACCCGGTTCACAACTGCCGCCGAAAGGAGCGTTGGGACGTCCTATTGCCGCCCCGAAAGCATTTCCGTTGATCCTAAAATCCCGTTTACCGGGAACATTCACGATGGTATGGTCGAAACCGACGGTCACATAGCCACCCCATCCTCCAAGAGTAATCATCCATGCATCTTCACCTACTAACCATTCATTGGCTTTCCTTACCATATCTTCTTGGGTATCTCCTTCCTGATAATCAGGGAGCTTATTTACAAACTGACCAGGGGCGGGAAGGTAATCGAAGACTTTAGCAATATAGGCACTCAGCTTTCCTGTTTTCTTTTTCACTACAACCTTGATTTCACTTTCAATCTCCCCGTCTGAAACGATCAGATCGTACTCTCCTTCTTTGGTAGTGACAAATAAAGAGCCTTTATTATCGGTGTATGAGAGGCGATAGAGTTCGGTGGGTGATTTAACTACCTTCCATGTGATTTCCATCTCTTCACCTATATAATCTGGCGCTTCGAGAGAAAGAATGGTGTAGGTTTCTGCCTGTTCGGTTCTGGGTTTCGAACTTACAAGAATAGAAACCGTTTTTTCGGTGGTACCTCCCTGATTGGTCACTTTTAATAACAAAGTGTATTTTCCGGCCGAAGAAGGATTAAACAGATATTTGGGAGTTGTGGCAACCTCCTTTTCATCCAATATCCATGAATAGGTTACCTCCTTATCGCTAGTTACAACCGGGAATAATTCTAATTCGGTTTCCACGGTGATATTATATTTTTCTTCAAGGCGTGAAATGACAGGTGGTTCACCTTTTGCCACTACCGATACGGTTATCTCCTTTATTGCTTCACCTCCCTCATTCTTTGCCTTAAATTTCAACCGACAGATTCCGGGAGAAGAGGGACGAAAAGTATATTTCAATGTGGCAGATACCTCTTTACCATCCAATAACCAGGTATATACAGTCTCATTGCTATTGGTAACGAGAGGCGACAACTCCAATTCCGTGCCCTCGAGTATGGTATATTCATCTTCTAAGCCCGATATCTGCGGAGGAAGAATAGATAATGCATCCTCTTTATCAGAACATCCTCCAAATAAGAATAGAGATAACACAAAAGTAAGCAGGATATAGACCTGTTTTACGGAATAGTAGTTATTTTCCATATCTAAATTATTTTTATATTTTTACTATCATGGCTTATTCCATATCCGACGAAGTTTATCCATCGAATGGGGTAATGATAATGATAGAATCGGTAAGGGGAATGCGCACCTAAAGAGGCATATCCTTCCGGTATATAAAAATGATCTGGAAACGGATATAAAAATAATTCCTCTTGATGTAGTCAGCTTTATTCCCCGAAAGCTATAAAACATTTTTGGAATTTCGGCAGGTCTTCTGACTTACTCCCGTGCTGGACGCCTTCCCATCCCGGTTTATCGGAACAGTGGCAATTGTGGTATTTGTCCGGCACGTAAGCGGAGCTTACAGCAGCGGGTCTGTTCAGGATTTTCACCTGATTCCCTTTTCATCATTCACTTCGAAGCCGTTGAAGT